>NZ_AUMU01000001.1 GCF_000430845.1 Chryseobacterium gregarium DSM 19109
TAAAATTGATAATGGACCTGAGTTTATCAGTAAAGCATTAGACAGATGGGCTTATGAAAAGAAAATAGAACTGGAGTTCTCAAGACCGGGAAAACCTACTGATAATGCATTTATTGAGAGTTTTAACGGATCATTACGCGATGAGTGTCTTAATGTAAATTGGTTTCTCTCCTTAGAAGATGCACAGCAGAAGTTGGATGTCTGGAGAGAAGATTACAACAGCTACAGACCTCATAGTTCGTTAGGAAATTTAACACCAAATGAATTCATCATTAACAGTCAGAAAAATCAAATTTCTCTAATTTAGACTGTTCCATATATCGGGGGGAGGTCAAACAGTCAGAAAAATCAAATTTCTCTAATTTAGACTGTTCCATATATCGGGGGGAGGTCAAAGCAAAATCTTTTGTATCTCCTGTTGGAGTTACCTATGGAGGAACTTTTGATCCTAAGTCGACACCTTTAGAAATGATGAATCCATTAAACGTAGGAGCAGGGACAAGGGGAGTGACTGAGATCAGTGCTGGTACAAAAGGCATAGGAACAGGAATATTTTATAAACGTTCTAAAACTAGTGTATGGGATTTTTAAAGGATAACACTATAAAAATTATTTTATTTTGTTTTTGTAGTATATTTTGCTTTTTAATAGTAAGACAATTATTAGATCCTAATTATCCTAAATATAAATATTTTAATCAGCACTGTAATGGAATTGTAATTTCAAATTTCTATGATAAAACTACACATTTTAATATTATTCGATCATCTGATGATAACAAAATTTATTTAGAAGATTTAAAAATTATTTCATTAATTAATTTAGGCGATTCTATAGTAAAAAACAAAAATGTTACATTTTTTACAGTTTACAAAAAAGATAAAAGAAAAGTAATTTATGATATGTATAATAAACAGATAAAAATTTTGAAATGAAATATTGTATTGTAATAAGTATAACTTCCTTTTTTTTATTTTTTGGTTGTAAAAGACACGAATTAAGCCAAGGGGAAATAATTGTAAATACATTTTATAAAAATAAGGAATCTGAAAATTTTAAGGATCTTGATACACTTATGAGTTTTCGATTTTATCAAAATACTCCGTATAAAGAATTCATTCATATGCTAAGCACGAAGAACAAAGAGTATGGCAAAATAAATAAAAAGTCTTTAGCAAAATATAAAATAGTTAAATCTACAAAATCTACAGATACATTACATTTCGGTTACGAGGTAGATTATATGAATGTCCATACAAAAGAAAGTTTTACTCTAATACAAGAAGACAAAGGTTTTAAAATACTCAAATATTATGTTAGCCTAGGAAATGATTAAATTTATCCCCTTTGGCGCGAGCGTTTTGTTTGTGTCCGTAGATAAAAACAAACCCACTGCAAAAAAGCGGCAGGTTATAACAAAATTTGAAAAGGGTGAGTATTTTAAAAACTATATGGACCATTTGGATAGACAAGTAAAAGAGAAGCTTTTACGTAGGCTACGAACAAAGTTCAGTACGGTTAAGCTATTTCAAAAATGGCAGCAGCACAGAAGTTCTTGAGGAAATCGACGAAGGAGATTCGCCGATTCCATAAAAAAATAAAATAAAGAGGCAAAACAATTTTAACCTTTTGGGTTAAAGCATGAAGGCTACAATCCTCTGGCAGGAAACCCTTCGTACCAGTATAAATACAATGGGAAGGAACTCCAAACGGAAAGCGGAATGTACGATTACGGCGCAAGGTTCTATATGCCGGATATAGGGAGATGGGGCGTAGTTGATCCGCTGGCGGAAGGTTATAGACGTAATAGCTCATATAATTATGCTGTAAATAACCCTATTCGTTTTATTGATCCTGATGGAAGAGGAATTACAAGTACAGGAGTGAGAGATAATAAAGATGGGACTTATACAGTTGTTAATGCCAAAGATGATGAAAACAACGGAATATATTTAGTTGATGAAAATGACAATTATGATATTGACACATCTCATCATATTGCAAATTCTTTGACCCCTCGTTCATTTATAAATGATAATGACAAACCTGTTCAAGGTGCTATTATTAACCCAGGAAACATGAGCGGTAATGATTTTCTTACCAATTTAATGACAAACGAGCCTGGAATTTTGGACTACATGGAAAATGCTACAGGTGGTGAAAAATATGATTTTAAAAAACTGGGTCCTAACGGAGAATTAAATTATACCAAAAATATGTCTGAAGAAAATGCCCAAAAATATATGTATCGTGGATTATTGTTTTCAGTGGATACAGGAAATAAAACAGATAATGTAAGTACAATTGCTTCAGGAAGAGATATCGGGAATTTTGAAGCAGGATATATTGCTGGAAATAGCGGTTATCCATGGGGTATTTCAAGAATTCCTATGGATGCACTTGAATCATACCAAAAGGGGACTTTAGCTACTGAAGGACAAACTACTCAGCAAGCACAAAAAGTAGGACACAATGTAGGTTATAAAAAATATAACAATCGTAGTACTCAACGCGAAATACAAAGATCAAAAAATCCATTTCTTGGTCCTAAATATTAGTTTTTATGAAAAAAATATTAAAATTTTTCCTTTTTTTGGTCATTATTATAGGTGTTCTTTTTATATGGTATGATCAAAGCCGTTCCTTTTTCAAAGCTACCAATGGGGAATATATTACAATGTGGAAAAGATATGGCGGAACTTGTTATCTAATACCCGGTAAATATTATGGGATAACAGAACCTGATGATGGTTATATTGAAGCAAGAAATAAAAATGAATATGTAGATTTTTTATGGTTTAATAATGAATCTAACCATTTGTTATATTACGGAAATACTGAAGATAAAATTTATAATGCAAATAAAGCAGACTTTACGATAAACAATTATTTGGATAACAAACAAAAAAATGATAGTTTATTTACAGAAAAAAAAGAACATTATTCTCATTATAAAAAAGGAGTTGCCCGATTAAGTATAAATATACTAGAAAGTTATGCTTCTGATGAAACTGGGAAAACCCAAAGATAACAAAACCACCGCAATAGCGGTGGTTTTTGTGTTTATAAAGCAGCTACATTTTTATTAAAGAAGTCTTTAAATTTTTTCTTTGTGATCATTGTTTCTACGATTTTGAAGACGGTTATTTTATCTTCTTCATCTAATTGCTGAATCAGTTGCCCCCCGCTGGTGCATTCTATGATAAAAAACAAGAAAAGATTGTTAAAATTATGATGCAAATTTATGGGTATTTACAAATGCTTCTTTTCTTGCGATAACAGCAAAAGCACGGCTTATAATCTTGCACTTTACATTATTGATTACCAGGAGGGAATGTTTTCCTTCCTGTTTTTTTTCTTTCATCATAAGTTCTTATCCCAGCATCATGCTTTATAGCTGAAAGAGCCGAGAGATGAAGGATCGACTTTATTTTTTTATCAGCAAAATGACTCACTCTTCTTTTTCTCTAATCGATGTCCCTGAGGAATATTCAAAAGGTACAATTCCACAATAACAGGCGAATTCCCTCCAGTTTGTGAAGCTTAAAAAAACCTTTGGTGGCAAGCAAAAGATAAAGTGAAGTCACTTCTCCAATTCCAGGAACTGATAGTAATCGCTTCTTTTGTTGCTGTAATTTATCATTGTGATGCATAATTTCACGAATGTTCTATTCTATCTAAAGCCATTCAACAAGATTCAAGTAGAAAGCAGAGCGCTAATGTGCCAGAAAAGTCATTAGCTTAGCAAGCATCCAAGTTTTCCTTTGAATTAATGTAAGAAGTTTTTTATTTATCGATGTAAAGTAAAGGCGAGTGTCACAATCGTGCACTCATACTCTAAAAAGCGATAAGCAAAATATTTATTAAATAGCGACTACGGGCGTGACGCTCGCGGCAGCGAGGGGTTATTCGGGAAATCGTGATATCCGTAGAAAAGCAGGTAGCTTTGATCATAAAATTAAATAATCCATACAGTGGAATTTAGAAATCAGGCTTACTATTTATACCACTGTTATTACTTTTTCTTGCAGAAAAAAGACAGCATAGAAAAGGAGCAGATAAAGGGATTTATTATTGAAAAAAACTTTAAAAATAATAGCATGGCCAGTTCAAAATCAATTAACGAATAAACAAATATTCCTGAATATGAATGCATTTATAATAAACCGGGAATGTCACTGAAATAACTGAATAGTATAAAAATGGAAAAGTAAAGACAATTTCTACATTGGGTACAGCGCCTTATTACTATTTGGATATCAGGATTCCATCCTGATGGGAAGATGGAGCATGAAGGAAGTATCAGTTATATAAACCAAACTAAGTATAGAATCAGTTGGTGGATATTTTATAATAAAAACGGAACCGTAAACTCCAGGGTTGAATTTGATAACGATGGTAAAGGCAACGAATGGGTTGTACAAAAAAGAGTTGTACAGGCTGAAAAGCAAAAGACTTCTCCTGAAACGGTAAAACTTTTTCATCCAAAATAAAAACAGCCTCCCGCTTAGCGGGAGGCTGTTTTCCTAAACTTCCTGATCATATCACATTTGATGACCTTATCTGGTAAGAAACGACTCTGGATAGACTACAAGACCCAGGACCGTTTGAAACAGCACTTATACCGGATAACATTTCCTGATTGCGGAGTGGCCGTCATATTCCGGAAACCCGCCAGGCCGCCCCTGGTCATCAGCACTTTGCTGTACCCCAGCGCCGGGACATCGCCCGTTACCTGCACCGCTTTGCTGACCGTATGCGATACGGCCAGGTTCACCCGGGATTTCGAACTGCCAGCCGAACCGAAATACTTCGCCCGGATGGTTTTGAGCGGCTGGAGAAATCCCGTTACCCGCCTGAAATTCACCTGCCGGAGCCGTTGTTTTCCCGGAGCCCTGCGGCAGCGGCGCTTAGGCGTGGTCAGGATGATGTCCTGTGCGCTCCAGATGGCATCCGCTGCCGTTCCTGCTTTTCCTGAAAATTCTTCCGGGATCCTTTTTGCGATTCTTGCCATGGTGTTGCTTTTTTTGGGGTTAACGGAACGAAGGTATAACGGGTTTTTGAATTGGCAATGGCTCCGAAGATTTTTGGCAGCTTGTGTCCGGTTTTGGCAGGTTTTGGCAGCCAATGACCGGTATCATCCGGCATTTCTTCGGGTCCGCTTCGGGTCTTTTTCGGGTCGGCTTCGGAAAACAGGGGCTTTTTCCGAAGGATTGTCGAAGAAGACCCGAAGAAGTATCGAAGAAATCCTGTAAAACCAGGTATTTCCGGCAGGTTATTGATATATTGTTATTTTTTTATATGTTTATTTGAATATTCCGCAAACGAAGAATTACCTGTTTCCGGATAAGAAGCGGCAGGAATTATTGCTGTATAGATATTTGTATTGTAGCGGATCGTTGATCATTATATGGCGCTATCTTAATGCCCGGGTTAACTTCTCCCTCTCCCCACTTCCCGTCGTCGAAAACCTCAGCAAAGGAATTCCGTACTTCTTCAAAATCCCATTTTTCATTGCCTCCCTTCCGCTTTGCCGGCTTTCCCTTTTATGATACTCATAACCATCCACTTCTATCGCTAACACAGGATTTTTGCCCAGTTTATTATATATCAGAAAATCAAGATAGGTGGCATGGTGCCTGGCGTAACGTTCTTCTTCCTCAGAAAGTTTGTCAAAATCCCACAGGAGATTTCTTAAAGGGAAATGCAGGACGACATCGTATTTTTAAAATTCGTCCGGGGATAAAACCTCTTTGATCAGTACATCCATTAAATTCCCGATGTCGAAAAGCGATTTTTTCTTTTGCTTAGACAGGGGGAGTGCTCTCCGTTTCTGTTCATACCCTTTGTACAGGTAATCAAAAACAGAGCGGAGCTCACTGTTGACGATGGTGAAGTTAGGGTAATCAATACAGCGGATCTGGCCAGTGAACGATAATCCTGTCTTTTTGGGTATTTAAATGACGGAAAAACAGGACAGCTGAAACTCCGGCGGAATAAATCTCGAGGTTCCGGGCAGTATCCAGGAATTGAAAATAGGGAATTCAGAAGATAATTCAGTAAAACGGTTAATTTTCACCTTTTAATGATATAAATAATTTAAATCATTAAATAGGGATTTATAGTATTTATTTAACTGATTTTAAATTAATTGCTGTTAATGAGTGTTTTAGCTATGAATTAATTCTAATTACAGTGATTTAAAAATGTTGTTTTTTTTGATTTTAAATCTATTTTATTTGAAATAATGTATATATTTGAACCGTTGTTTATAAACTAACATTTACAGGAGAATCCCGAAAATCCTTTAAAGAGTAGGGGAAATTAATATCTATTTTACATGAAAAATTTAGAAAAATTGGATACTTTCCAATTAAGCAATGAGCAGTTACAAAATGTTAAAGGTGGCGATGAATCGGGTAAATTACCTGGTGGTGGAAAGACTACAGGAGCCGGTCAATACACAATCCCTAACTGGCCTTCACAAGGAGTAACCACTTGTGTTGATTATACAGCTGATGCATGGGATGGTTTTAATGCTGGAACAATGGTTCATACCGGAGAAACTTATACTCAATACTAAAAAATAAGACAATTAAGAGAAGTATTTATGCTTCTCTTAATTAATATACCTATATGAAAAAATTACTTCTTTTAATCTATTTTTCTTGCGCATACTTTTCAGCGCAAACCATTGAACTTCAAAATAAAGAATTGATTTCTTATTATGAAATCATCAACAGAGCAGAAATTGATATTGTTAACAATAATTTTACAGATGCCAATAACCTGTATAAGCAGGCCTTTGCAATTATTGAGCAACCGCAGGGGAAAGACATTTATAATTCCCTTCAGGCAGCTTTAAAAGCCGGTGATGAGAATAATGCCTATAATCAGTATTTTACGCTGAAGTGCATGGGATACCCTTTTGAGAAAGAATATTTTTCCAATCATTTTAAGAGTAAAAAGCTCCCCAAAAAACAATGTAATATCACGATTGACCAGTCTTACAAAAAAACACTCGATTCATTGCATGATATAGATCAGAAATTTAGAAACTTATCGCATGGTGATTATAAAAAATATCAAAAGGAAATAACGCAGGGTGACAGCATTGCATCAGTAAACTTATTGAGACTGATTCAGAAAAAAGGATTTCCCAATGAATATAATATTGGTATTGAGGATAAAGCAGATCTTTCTTTACATAAGTTTTACTTTATTATCTGGCATCAATTAGCAACGAATAACCTAAGCAGCCAGAAAGTGAATTTTTCGGAAGAGCTCAATAAAGCTTTAAACGTTGGAAAGATAAGTCCTCAAAGTGCTGCATTTCTTTATGATCTGAATAATGGCTCTGCCAGTTTTTCATCTATGCATTTTAATATTTTAGAATTTCTTACCCCTAACGGATCAAAAGAGCTGTTCTACGATCAGGTGCAGAACAAAACTGCTAAAAGTGAATGTTGTTATGTACACGAATGGTTTTTTCCTGAAAAAAGAAGTGATGTTGCTATAGATACAGTAACTAAGCTCAATAAATCAAGAAAGCAAATTGGTCTGTCTGATCTTGATTCCGAACTGGTAAAGCTTAAATTTATATTAAATAATAATGAATACATATTTGGGAATATAGGATTGAAAAAAGAAGCATTGGAAAATATTAACCAAGTTGAATATGTGAAGAAATATTTAATCAAATTACCATGATCCTTATTATCAGTGCGGAAAATGATCCTATGACAAATGAGATCTGCTCATGGCTTACCTTCCGGGGAAAAGATTTTGTAAGAATCAATGAAAGCCGGTGTATGACCGATTTTTACTTTGATTTCAACAGCCATACATTTCATTTTATCATCAATCATGAACAGTGTTACAGCCTGGATGATATTGCTTCTGTTTTCTACCGGGACGGCAGTATAACATTCAGGGATTTTCCCACTGAAGCTGATCCGAGGATCAGGCAGTTTTATCATTCAGAACTCAATTCGGTTACCGATTTTATATATTACTATTTGGATAAATATTGCGCCAGGCTTTTTGGGAACCTGGCCACACCCAGGGTAAATAAATTAGAGGTTTTGCATACCGCGCAGGCTTTGGGGTTTAAAATCCCCGGGACCTATATCTTTTCCAACCCTGAAAACCTGGATCAGCTGAAACAAAAGGCAGGAAGCTTTATTACCAAGTCCATCTCTGAAATGATGCCTGTCTTTCATGAAAACGGCCTTTACCTGAATTATACCAGGGAAATCTCTATTGATGAAATCATCAGTAAAAATCATGCACTTATTCCCTCTTTGCTTCAGGATAAAATTGATGCCGAATATGAGATCAGGGTCTTTTTCTTTGAAAAAAAGATATGGGCGATTGCCGTGTTCTCTTTCAGTGGCCAGGTCGATCTCCGGAATGAAACTTCTAAAAAGTATATTCCGTATGAAATACCAAGGGACCTATGCGAAAATATATTGGCTCTTGCCCAGGTCTTAGGGCTAAAATGCGGCACCATCGATTTACTGAAGTCCGGCAGCGACCTGTATTTTCTCGAAATCAATCCGCTGGGACAATTTCAGGAGGTCAACTACCGGGGGAATTATAAAATCGATCAATATATAGCAGAACTGTTATGAAAGAAAAACTGAATCTGGCAGGTACAGAATACTGCCTGCAGGCCTGGGTGAAGTGCAATGCCGTATCCCCGGTAAAATTTGTCAGCAATGAAAAGGTTAAGAGCAGCAGGGTCCTGATTACAAGAGCACCGAAAACATATTCAACCTTATTCTGATCCTATGTATTTGCAGTTATTTGATTCTGTCCGCATTACCGAAGGTGCCAAAAGAGCCCTTATTTTTGATACCGCCACGGGCTTTATCAGTTTCATTCCGAAAAGCTTTTCAGCTTTATTATCGGATCGAAACCGGGATTATGCGTTACTAAGGCAGGAATCGGATGATGAGTCAAAAGAAGCTTTAGACCAGTACCTCGAATTTATACAGCACCACCGGTTAGGAATTTTTGTGGAGCATAAGGATGAGCTGGCCCATTTCCGTACATCCGATGAAACGGCATTGAGCACCTCTGAGGTCGATTATTTTATTTTTGATCTCCACCCATCCGGCCTGACATCCGGTATTGCCGAACAGATTGATCAGATGGGAATTAAATTCGTCCAGTTAAGAATCCTGAACGGTTCTCACAGCAAAGACATTATGGACCTGTTTTCCAGACTCAGCCTGTTCAATGATACCTCCGTTAATGAGGTCTCGATTGTACTTGCCCACCATACGGATCTCGAAGACTGCATTGTTGCCGGAGAAGTCATTACCTCCAATAGATACTTGCAGTTCCTGTTTCATTCAAGCGAACATGAAGAAAGGAAAACCTATGGGAATATCGAAGTTTCAAAAATGACAAAAGCCGTCAGGATTCCGGAGGGTTGCGGGTGCGTGAATGTCAATACCATGAACCGTTCACGCTTGTTCTATACCGAAGCCCTTCACCATAATTCCTGTCTGCATAAGAAAATGGCCATCGACAAGGATGGGAATATCCGGAACTGCCCGTCTATGCCCAAAGCCTTCGGCAATATTAAAAACACCACGTTGCAGGCTGCTTTCCGAAACGCCGGTTTCAAAGAATACTGGAGCGTTACCAAAGACCGGATAAAAACCTGTAAAGACTGTGAATTCAGGTATATCTGTACCGATTGCAGGGCCTATACGGAAAGAAGCAATATCGATTCAGACGGCATTGATCTGTCCAAACCCCTTAAATGCGGATATGATCCGTATACTGCGCAATGGCAGGAGGGGAGCACTCATGTGCTGAAACACACTGCAGCGGTCAGCACAATGAAATCCGGTGATCTTCGCCACGGTGATGCTCTTTAAAGCTTTTTACATTATCAGGAAATAATTCCGTTATTCATGACCGCAAACCACTAAAATAATTATCATTGAAAACCCTTGTCAATAATGAACTCGCCAATGCTTAAAACCGTCTTTTTTTTTATATTCAGCATCTTTTTGATTAAAGCTCAGAATAAACGTTTTGTATACGAATATCGTTTTGCACAGGATTCTGCCCACCTTGAGAATCAAAGCAAGGAATTGTTAAATCTTGATATCGGCAGGGAGGGCTCTGCATTTTATGCATCGGAAATTTTGGAACAGGATTCACTGGTCAAGATTAAAGAACGGCCTGCAGGCCAATATCCCTACCAGGGAATAAAATTTTTAGATGTCATCATAAAAAAATATCCGGATTTTGAAATGAACTTCTATACCAGCTGCCTTACTTACTACCAAGTAAGCCTCAGTAAAAAATTAGAATGGAAAGTTTTACCGGAAAAAGAAAGAATTTTAGGGTATTCTGCTCAGAAAGCGACCACCACTTTATATAAAAGAAAATGGACCGTCTGGTTTACCACCAATATCCCGGTACAGGACGGCCCGTACCTGTTTCAAGGCTTGCCGGGCCTGATTATAAAAGCAGAAGATGAAAGCAAAAGTACATCTTTCACGCTGGCAGGGATAAAATCATTGGCTCATTTTAATATCAGCGAAATTCCCTATTACTTCAGGCTGAATACCGTTAAAATCGGTGAAAACGATCTGAAGAAAGTCTTGAAAAATTATTTTGATAAACCAACTCCGCAAAGGAATAACGAATATGGGGATGTAAAACAGGTTTTTTATGACGGCAACGGAAAAGAAATCTCAAGTTCTGAATTCAACAGGATGGTAGAGCAAAATAATAAAAATGCCTTAAAGAAAAGTAACAACCTGTTAAGATGGGATATCATAAAATAAGAGAGACCCGAAAATCCTTTATAGAACAGGGAATAAATATAATAACTATCAACCATTAAAATTCATTTATGAAAAAATTAAAAGGTCTGAAGATATTTCTCCCTAAAATAAATCAATATTCACTGGTAATATGAGGCATCTCAAAGATTATCTCCTTATTTAGAATTTTATCGGTTAATTTATTTTTAAAAATGAATAAAAATCTTTTTATCCTTGCTGTATCACTTATTTTCTTTTCCTGCCAGATCAGAAAATCTGACCATATTGCCTACCTGAATAAAGTGAACGAAATCGACTACGTTTACCGTATTAAAAAAGATACATTTACTACTCTTAAAAGGTACCAGAAGCTGTTTAAAAAGCATCCCCCTTACCACTCACATCTTATTGATGAGTACCGGACTTATATTATGCTCTCAGATCAATATCATCTTGACTTCGGAGGTAAAGAAAGCCTGTACAAACTCATTCCCCTGGTTGCCCCTAACTGGAAATATAACCGTCAGGATAAAGACCTCGTTGGCTTGTATAAAAAGTATGGAATAGACAGTCTGGAAATAGAGGATAAAATAGCTGATTGGAAAAAAGGACTTAACAAAATACTGGTAGATTCTTTTTCTATTGCCTTTTTCAGAAATCAGGAATTCAGGATGCCTAAATATATTGAGAAACGGCAAAGCCTGAATGACAGAAAGAATGCTCAATTATTTATATGGACTTTCAACAACTATGGGTTTCCGTCTACACAAAAAATAGGGCTTTGGGGAAATAACAATACTTTTATGCCTATGGGAAATATCTTAAATCATATGGCAGGGCTGGACAACAAAGATTACCCTTATTTTAAAGAAAAAATCCTGGAATATGTAAAAACGGGGGAATGTACACCTGATGATTATGCGGAGATGATTGATAAGAGAGCCTATATGGAAGGAAAAGACTGTATCTATTGTACGGTAAGTAATTCCCGTATCTCCGACAGCACAATAATCAATAAAAACCGTAAAGGAATAGGGATGCCTGCATTAAATCATAGCAAAAAAATCAATACGGATTACTTAAAAAAGTAAATATGATACTCATAATTTCTGAAAAATAATAAGGAAACAACAAATGAATCTTCCATGTACGCAGGCAATTATCAACGACACACAATGTTGGGGCCCAGGCCCGGGCACTGCAACATGGGAAGACGCTTGGATCTGTATAAACCAAAACGGAGCGAATGCGATTGATTTCTTTTTTCACTAGTAATCTGACAGCAAAAAAGTCTCGTTTTAATACCGGGCTTTTCAAATACTCCTAAATTTAAATCATGAGAAAATCTATTTTACTAATCTGTTTAATTTTATCCGGGTTTGTTTTTTCCCAGGAAATGGAAAACTCCAATATAAAGTGTAATTACCTTACTGCATTTTTAATTGATACCACTGATGTTAATACAAGAAAAGAGGAATTAACGGGTTTATGGATAGGGAAAAACACTTCAATTTTCAAAAGCGATCAGAAAGCAAAATATGATTCCTTAACCAGGGAATCGACAAAAAAAAGTATGCTGAACCCCATAGGAGGAAAGATTGTTCTTGATTTCTCTAATATCCCAAAAGCCTATTTTAATCCTGAAGTTTATAAGGTGGGAAACTCAGTAAAGATATTTGATAAAATATTGGGAACCTATTACGAATACGAATCCGATCAGAACATAAACTGGACTTTAATAGACGAAACCAAAACCATAAGTACCTATCAATGCAGAAAAGCGGTTGGAAAATACCGCAATAAGAATATAACGGCATGGTATACCGAAGAAGTTCCTGTTTCAGAAGGCCCTTATGCTTTTAAAGGGTTACCGGGACTGGTGATAGAAGCGTATGATGATAAGAATTTCTTCCATTTCACCCTGGTAAGGCTAAAAAATAGCAACGAGCTTATTGCTCCTATCCGAAATACAATCAGTACGGATTATCAAAGATTTTCAAAAAAAAGAAGTGATTTCCAAAACGACCCTATAGGACCCTATGTCATGCAAACAGGCAGACAGGTTCCAAAAGACCAGATTGAAAGAGTTACAAAACTTCATAAAAGTAAAAATAATCATTTAGATTAAAGATATTGAATGCCTGCCTGACAGCAGGTATTCATGGTGATTGGTTTTAAAAAAATATACTTGCGGAGTGGATCTTCCTTACGAGAATCTGTAAAGCCGTTTCAGGAATATAAAATTTCAGTTGACGGGATAGCTAAGGTTTAACGGTGCTGATCAAATCTTCCGTAAGAATATAATTACTACACGACATCTTTTGTCGCATTACCGCAATAGCTTTGTAAAAAACAGTCAATGAAACTGAAAGCAACGATAAGGGAAGAAGTACAGGTCAATGCCAAAAGCATTGTTGTGGAATTTTCAGGGGATCCTAAAAAGCAGCACTTTGAAGTCAAGTGCAGTTTCATTCCCTATCAGGAAGGAATGAGAAAGTGGGATACGTGGGAACTGAAGATCCGGTTTGAATCGGAGATATTTACCGAAGCAAAAACCGGGGAGAAATCTTATTTTACCCATTTGATCTGCGACCAGGCCCGGAAACACAGTTCAATCTTAATGTAAAATAAAAATCCTCAACGAAAAGCCAAGGATTTTATTTTCATAATATGAATGTGATTGGTATAATATCGTATGCAATTAATATGCCATGCATAAATCAATTGCCATGCATGGAGAATAATTTTAATGGTCTATTGGATTTGTAGACTATTTGTTTTATATTTGCATCCAATTCTCATGTTTAATTGAGTTTTCATGGTTATTAGTTTTTATCCTCGGGACATCCCGGGGATTTTTTATGTAAATACATCCTGGCCTGAAATCATTCATGGCATCAGCGGTATGACTTCCTTCTCCCGGCAATCATTTTGCCCCGTTTAGGTAATCTTCAGTCCTGAGACCGCTTTTCTCCTGTTAGTTTCACCTCTGCTTTAATCAACTCCGCTTCGTCTGATTACAAATTATTTCATTCCACGGATTTATTGTTTCTGTATTGAGTGGATAAGGACTTGTTGAACCCTCTTTCCACTCCGGGAATGGATTTTGCATGGCAGGATCACTGCGAAACTGATCCATCCGGAATAGGGCAGCCGGTTATCATTATGTTCAGATAGAGTAGCGGTATTTAAAAATATTGTAATGCGCCCTGTCAATGTTCAGTTATTTCATATTCCAGGCCCCATTTATACAGCTCATTGATGATGGGCTCTAATTTCCTGCCCTTCGGTGTCAAAGAGTATTCAACGGTCGGCGGTACCGTGGCAAAAGCATTCCGATTGACAATATCGTTTTCTTCCATATTCTTTAATTCTTTTACGAGCATCCTCGTGCTGATTCCCGGGATCATTCTTTCCAGTTCTTTGAAACGTTTCTTTTCAGAAATCAGCGCATAAATGATCGACATGGACCATTTTCCTCCGATGATGTCCAAGATCTTCTGAAGCTCACATTTATTTCCGGGGTTTTTAATTTTTTCTTTTTCCATAAACAGCTGGTATACAATAAAAGTTACATCGGGGTCATTAGTATACATTGGTGTAACTACTTGCAAAAGTAAAGTAATGGAAGTAGATTTACAACTTAATTTAAAAAAATATTCAATGATGTATGATTCATTAAAAGGAAAAGTAGCCCTGGTGACAGGGGGTACAAAAGGCATAGGGAAATCAATTTCCGATAAGCTCAGTGCCAGCGGAGCATTGGTTGTCATAACGGCCCGCACGGAGCCAAAAGACCATTCCAACGGCGCTTATTTTATTGCCGCTGACCTTACCCTTGCAGACAGTGCGGAACAAATTGCCAGAGAGATATTAGGGAAGTACGGCAAGATAGATATCATTGTTAATAATGCCGGCGCCAATTTAAGCCCGGGAGGAGGTTTTAGTACATTGGAAGATGAAGATTGGTTCAAAGACTGGGAACTTAATTTCATGTCAGCGGTCAGGATCAATAAAGCGCTGCTTCCTGCTATGCTTGAACAGAAACACGGCACGATCATCAATATATCCACAGGAGCTGCAAAGCAGCCGATATGGGAAATGACCATGTCCTATTCATCAGCCAAGGCAGCACTGAATGCGTACAGCAAAGCACTGGCGAATGAAGTGGGATCAAAAGGGGTAAGGGTAAATGTTGTTTCTCCCGGCATTGTGGAGACCCCGTTAATGAATGAGTTCGTTGAAAATATTGCACAGCAGTCAGGCGTGAGCTTCGGGGAAGCCTTTCAAAATATTATTCATACAGTCGGCGTGCCGGCAGGAAGAATGGGGGAACCGGAGGAAGTCGCCAACATCGTCGCTTTTCTGGCATCATCTGAATCCCAGTATATCACAGGAGCCAACATTTCTGTAGACGGCGGGTCATCACCAACTGTTTAATTTGATTATTGTATAGTATTAACGATAAAGGACGGTATGTATCATTTCAAATTATTGAAGCATTGATTAATGATTCGTTACATAAGGCACATCTGACTAATGGGGCCAGATGTGCCTTTGATAAGGTTTTTAATCAGGCACCCGCTTTAACGACGGTTTCATGGGTGGCCATGGCGATATAGGTGGCCGTATCAAAAAACCTGGGTTCATCGGGATGAACCTTCGTTAAATAATTTTCTGAATGGAAGAAGGTGTTGAAATCCTCAAACGAGTCAAACGAGATTTCTACCACCGCATCATAGGCAGGCTCAGGAAAGCCTTCTGCTGCCACAGGGTGGTTAACGACATACTTCCTCACGTAAAGTTCTGTCTCAGGGATGGAACAGAATAAAGGAGCATGCCGGTTTTTGTGATAATCGATAAATTCTTCACGGCTCAGGCCGGGCAGCTTGTGTATTAAAAACGTAAATTTGATCATTGTTTCTTTATTTATCATCTGATGCAAAATTAGGATATCAGGTACTTCGAGTCAATTACGCACAAATTTGTGCGGTATCATTTTATTATTTATCAACCCATGTATGTACAAAAAAAAGATTCCTGTCAGGACCGAATGCGGGCTGCATCTGTTTAAAGAACTTTTGAGCGGAAAATGGAAACTCATGCTGGTCTACTATATTTCAGACGGCATCATCAGGCCCGGCGCCCTGCAGAGGAAAACAGCCGCAGACCGGCGGGTGATGACCAGGCAGCTGGATGAGCTGGTGCAGGACGGATTCATCACCAAATGTTCTTATGAAACCAAAATTCCTAAAGTTGAATACCGGTTGACCGCTCTTGGAAACAGCCTTTTACCCCTGATCATGAGCATAGAGGGATGGGGCGAAAACAACAGAGCGGCATTAGAAGCAGCGCTTCGTAAAAAATTATGATAAAATCATCAGAAGATGGCATAATTTAAGTATATTAGTATCCGTATTCAAAAAAATACGTGAAATTTCATTCCTTCTGTCTATATCCTTGAATATTCTCTTAAAGAAGATGGTATTTCAGATGACAGAAATTATAAAATGATATCCTTAAAACCCATTCTATTATTATGAAAAATTTAAAAAGCCTTTCAAGGAAAGAATTGAAAACCATTAAAGGAGCAGCCTCTGTTTCGAAATGCCCTCCCGGGAAGTATTATTGCCCTGACGCTGACGTATGTGTGGCGCTGAATGCAGAATGCTATATTATCGTACCGGAACCGGTAGGCGTATAAGCTTCTCATTACATCCATTTAAAAAAAGTTCTTCCTCAGGAAGAACTTTTAATTTAAGTACCGGTCAGTCATTCTTTAATTTTCCTGAGCACTTCTATTGCCTCATCTTCTGAAGCAGCATCCGAAAACTGGTCTGTTCCGGGCTTCCCAACGAAACTCCTCCAACCCGTCTTGCATGGGCATTTCCAAATTCCCGGGAAAATTCCCGCTTTGATTTCCTCCAGGTTCCCATCAATGACCCGATTTCAGGGGAACCCTCTTATTGATCTGGTGCGCAGGGAAGGGATTTTATTCATTTTACATGGGCAACCTATTCGCAGCCTTAAAAAATGATGAATACCTGCCTGCCATTGTATGAAAGCAGTTGACTGAATGTTTGAAGTATTCATTAATATGCTGTAATAAAAACAGATTAACGGTACTAAGTATACAATTCATCTAACTAAAAAAATACCGTCAAAGAATGAACAGTAAATTAATACAATCCGCAAGCAGCCTGTTTTTAGCATTCATCGCTTTACCCTGCCTCTTTATTCCGGATGAAATCGCAAATACCTTTATCATCACTCAAGATGCCTGTGTCCCGCTGTTCATCCAGATATTAGGAGGATTCGGGTTCGGATTCGCCATGACCAACTGGATGTCCAGGACCGTGGCCATGGGCGGAATCTATGGCAAAGCCATATATATGGGAAACCTTTCCCAATTTCTGGTCGGGGCTCTGGCATTGCTGAAGTGGAATTTCAGGAACGGATTCCCCTCCGGCATTTTAGTGGCGGTCCTCATTGGATATATTATTTTTCTTGTGGTATACCTGCTCCTGTTTTTCAGCACTCCGAAAATGGAAGGAAAGAAATAAAAGAATTCATTGAGACGGTAAACGGATTAACATCGATCATCCAGAATCATTGATGAGCTGATTTTATCGAAAGCTTTTGATAAATATTAGGAAATTGGGACAACAGGTTCCTTTTTCAGGAGTATGGCTTTGTTTCAATTAAGTCTATTTGAAGAAATCAGCAGGAAAGGTAGTAGCAATATAAGAGATTCAAAATACGATATATAAGCCCATCCTTTTGATATTAAAACCAAACGGGAAAATCTCAACAGGAGAGGGGGTATCCATTTTTCTCCGGTTGTTTTTAATTAAGGTAACTGGAAAGAATGGAAGTTTCGGAAATGAAAGAAATTCTGCTATAGCTATCGGCCAGAATGTTATTTCCTTCCTCTGTTTTCAAGTCAATAGTTTCTGCAATTTCCTTTAAATAATAAAAATACGTTCTGCTTTTTGAGTTTGCAGAACAGATTTTACAATCTGGATTTTGCTTTGGATTGACCGTTGTTCTTATCAATCACAACACATTTACTATTTACGAATGAAAGCGATTCTCTTTCCCGGTTCTGTCTTTCCTATCGTTGTTTTGTGATTTTAGAAGTGGAGTGGGGAAATCTTTATTTACAATAATTAATTGTTATAATGGAATAAAATACTCTATAAAAATTAATTATAATGTGACACGTTTTGTCGTCGCCTGTGTCTATATTTGCGTAAATTATAATGGGATAGTTGTTTATGGAGTATTTTTATTTTCACAGCTCAATGAATTTTCGTAAAATTGCAGATCTCATGAAAACAACAATTAATCGTTTATGATGAAAAAATTACAGATTCTGCCTTTGCTGTGTGTAGGTATTTATGGATTTGGGCAGATTCCTGATTTTCCCGCTTCCCCAGCTCCTGACACAAGCAATCTGGGGAACTTTTCAAATTCTGACTATGGAAGTTCTGCAAAGCCTGCCGTTCCCTCTGTCCCTCATGGCGGTTTACCTAACCAAAGGAGCGCCCAGATAGAACAGCAAAACCGAAGAATGGTTCAGGATGATTTTAAAAGGATGGCCCAGGAACAGGAACTCACAAACAACAAAGAAGAATACAACAGGCAACAGGCCTTGGAGCATTCATTTTATAACCTTCCTTCTTTGTCAGGAAAAGCAGGGACACAAGCTTATTACGATGCTTACACTCAACTGGCATCACTCAATCCTGAAAACTACCCTGTCAGTGAAGCCAATTTCATCGTGGAAAATGCTTACTACGGGGGCAAACAGGATTTTAGCCAGTTCAGATCCGGTATCCGGAAAACGGCAAAACAGCTCATGCAGAAAATGAAGGAAAGAAAACAGGATACGGAAAGCAATACAGACAAAAACCTGATGATATTTGAGTTGTTCTCCAAAGGCATGAAGCTGGGAGGCGTACAGCACAAAGCCGTCAAATACGATTTTGAGGATTACATGGGCATAAAGGATTGGAGCAAAATGTTTGTTTCCAAACTTTTAAAGACAGGCTCAGGACAATGCCATTCGATGCCTTTGCTGTATCTGATGTTGGCAGAAGAAATGAATACGGAAGCCTATTTAGCGTATGCCCCAAACCATACCTATGTCAAATTTAGGGATGGCGAAGGGGAGTGGCAGAATGCAGAGCTTACCAATGGCATTTTTACGGCCAATTCTTTAATCCTGGAATCCGGATACATTAAATCCGAGGCTTTGCAGAATGACATTTATATGAAAAGCCTGAGCAAAAAGGAATTGTTAGCGCAGTTCTATGCTGATTTGGCCAACGGGTACATCCACAAATACGGAATGGATGAGTTTGTAGGCCATACTTTAGATAAGGCATTGGAATACGCCCCCAATAATATCTATGCCAACCAGCTTAAATCCATGTACCAACAGGCAAGGTTAGCGTATGTGGCAGGCCAGTTAGGGGTGACGGATGTAGAGGACCCGGAAGACCTAAAAAAAATAAGGTTTTACCCTCAGGCAGTCGCTTTGTTACAGGAAACCAAAGCCCAGTTTAACCATATTGACAATCTGGGATTTGTAATGATGCCCGAAGGCGCTTATGCGCAGTGGCTGGGCAATGTGAAAGGCGAGTCCAACAGGCAGAAAAGTGAAGAATTGGCTGAAAGAATGAGACAGGTGAATGCCGGAAAACAAAAGCAGAAACAGCAGGAAGCTTTAAGAAAAGCCCGGGAACAAAAGAAAAGAGAATCCGAACCTTCAACAGAGAAAGCCCGATATACCCCTATAGACCCAAGCAAACTATAATGAAAAGAAATTTACCCTATACATTCCTGTTATCCTTCACCTTTATATGGCTGGGTACCGGAATCTTAAAAGCCCAAAACAACCAGTTTTACAATGATGCGTACCAGACCATCGACAACATGCTGGATGATAAGCAGGAATACAGCTTCAAAGACGCGGTATTCAGTGTAGAGAATGCCTATTATCAGGGGAAATTAGACACGGTGCAGCTCAATAACCAGGTCAGGTTTTTAACGAGGTTTGCAAAGGCCATCATGGCAAACAGGGAGCTGACCTATAAGCAGTCCGATAAAGATAAAGTGAGCAAGTATGCCGCAGTGTATTCCATCATGTGCCGGTCTTTACCCATTGCCGTTAAAGATACCGTCGTTCAGTATAAGCCCTTTAGCTATGATTTTAAGGATGTTTTCGGGCATCATGACATCACCAGCCTTTTTGTGTCAAAATTGTTAATGACCAAAAAGGGGAACTGTAATTCCATGCCTTATCTCTACAAAATTTTAGCAGAGGAATTGGGAGTGGAGGCAAATCTGGCATTAGCACCGAACCATTTTTATATCAAGCATCAGATCAAATCCGATGGCTGGTACAATACCGAGCTTACCAGTGGCATATTTCCACAGGATTCGTGGCTGATGGCTTCCGGCTACATTCACCTGGATGCCATCAAAAACGGGGTGTTTATGAAAGCCCTGAACAATAAAGAAAGCCTTGCTTTATGCCTGTTTGATCTGGCACAGGCATACAACAGGAATTTTCCTGATAACGACGGGGCGTTTGTATTAAAGGCTGTAAACAGGGCCATAGAGATTTACCCCAACTTTGCCAGGGCCTTAATCCTAAAGGCTGAAACCCACAAAGCACAGTTTGAAAAGCTGATGGATCAACAGAATTTAAGTTCCACCGGTCCTGAAAACATAAAAAAGGCCCAGCAGGACCCGAAAGCCAAAGAACTCATGGAGCTGATGACTCAGGAATATACCCACCTCTATGAGCTTGGTTACCGGCAGATGCCGGAGGAGATGTATCTGGACTGGTTGGTATCACTAAAAACAGAAAGAGAAAAATACGAGGATAAAAAATTATTAAATAACTTTACGCAATAACAGATGACCATGAAAAGAATTGTATTGACTGGCTTTGTGCTTATGGCAGGATTTACACAGGCACAGGAAAAAAGTAAACCCCAGGCAAAGGCCAAAGCCGAGAAGCCCTACCTCAATCCTGTAAAGCTTACCAAAGAAGAAAGGAACAGGCCCTACATGGATGAGGTTTTGAAATCAAGAGACCCGTTAACTCCGGAGGAAGCAGAAAGGAGGAGAAAAAACATTGAAGCCGGAAACCCTTTTAAGAAATATGGATATTACCCCAAGGTAGCGACCCTCAGCAAAGGAAAGTATTTAGAGTTCCATGACAAGGATTCTATTGTAAGCATCGGTTCAGTAAGGTTCAACAGAAAGACCAAAGAAATTGTTGGGTTCAGGGAGATCGATTTGAGTGACCCGGATGCCCAGCCTTACATGGATACCGCAGGGAGATGGTTTTCTCCTGATCCGTTGAGTGAAGAGTTTAGAGCATGGTCTCCATATAATTATGCAGTAAATAATCCTCTGAGGTTTATTGATCCTGATGGTAGAGAAGCTACAGATATTTATAAATTGGACAAAATAGGTAATCTGACTTGGATGGCTGAATCTAAAACAGATGTTATTTATGCTGAAAACAACTTTGATAATAGTGGTAATTTAAAAGCTAATAATGATGGAGGTGTTGAGGTTGGTGAACAAGGATATATAGCTAAGAATTTACAAGAAATAACAATGGATTCTCCTATGACATCAGCTCAAAAAACAACAGAGTCCTCATCAAAACTTTCAACTCTTAGTTTTTACAATAACACTGGAAAAGCACAAGAAGTTGCAGAATATATGTATAAAAATACAGGTGTTGAATTCTCTAATTCAAGCTATAATGGTAATAAAGGAGGTGTTTTTTCTGTGATTTCAACATTACATTTGACTGCATCAACATTGGTAGACCCAAAAACTTTTATGAAAAACTTTAATGTAGGTGGTGATTATTTTATGCAAAGTACATTGACAGCAAATGACCATAATCATCCAGGTAATACTCTTCCAAGTGGGTATTTGTTAAAGGATGGTAAACTACTTCCGAGATCGTCATATATGGATGGTTCCAGGGGGCATGTAGACTATCATAATACTACTGATAGTGCTTTTAATGGTGTGAAATTTAGACTATTCTCAAAAGGAAAATACTTTAATTATGATTCAAATGGTGCAAATTAAAAATAATATGAAAATTTATATCATAGCATTTATTTTATTTTTTAATAATGCTATATCGCAAACAAAAAAAGGAGATTGCTTTTCTCTAAATCCTTTTATAAACGTTTTTATTGAAAACCTTATCAGCAAAGAGGTTAATCTCGATAAAAATTATTTAACCTTAATAAGTTTGAAGGATAAAGAAGGAAACTATAACATTGATTTAGAGTTGACATCTGGCGATATTAAAACCTTTAAGGTTGTATCACCGAAAGAAGCAAAAAAAGCATATGGTAACATTACAATCTTGTTAGTAGGGAAAACTGATGAAGATCTGAAGTTTTTAAAAAAATCAATCGGGAAATCCAATAGAGTGTTTTTAAATAAAGATAAATCTAAAAATAATACATCCTTTTATGATGAAGATTATGTTTGGAGTACATTCTTTGATACAAAAAAAGAGTTAATCAATTTTTATATACCTGAAGAAAAAGAATCTGCTGATAAAATCTTCAATGATATAAAAAATGATATTCATATTAGTCTAAACTTTAAGACAATAGATTGTAATTGCTTTTAAAATTAATTCTTTTCTTTCATTTTTTAAGTTTGAAAACTTAGATGAAAATGGATGTAAATTCAATCTGCTATTTATATTACAAAGCTGTTGGTTTTCTGTGTTTAATATATAAAATATGAAACTCATATGTCTTCAAATTTTTAAGTCTTCTTTATAAGTACGAAAACTAAAAAGAATAAAACACGACACCTTTTGTCGCATTACCGCAACAGCTTTGTAAAAAATAGTCTATGAAACTCAAAGCAATCATACGGGAAGAAGTACAGGTCAATGCCAAAAGCATTATTGTAGAATTTTCAGAGGATCCTAAAAAGCAGCACTTTGAAGTGAAATGCAGTTTCAGCCCTTACCAGAAGAAGATGAGAAAATGGGATGCCTGGGACTTGAAGATCCGGTTTGAATCTGAAATTTTCACGGAAGCAAAAACAGGGGAGAAATCCTATTTTACCCATCTGGTCTGCGACCAGGCTTGGGAACACAGCACAATCCTTGGCGTAAAATAAATCCTGTATTTAAAATCTAATCATCTTTAGAATACTATATATTTGGAAATATAGCTCAGAAAAAAGCGCAGTTTTTGAAGATTAGGATAAATTCCACGCTAAGAACTACGATACCAATATTTACCTACAGGGAAATAATCCATTAAATTCAGATAGTATTACCAGATACTCGATTGCCAACATCATCGAAATTTTATATACCTAGAAATTGATGCCGCTTCATGTCGGTTTAGGTTTTAATAAGAATTTTTAGCTGTCCAATCCTTGGCAATGATACCTAAGAATAGTCTGTGTTTTCCCTGTTCTAGGAGGACCTTCAATAACACTTAACGGACTTGAAAATGCTTTGCTCACGCCATCTTTTTAACTAAGGTTAAAACTAAACGGGAAAATCTCAACAGGGGAGGAGTGTCTGCTTTTCTCTAGTTGTTTGATTAAGTTAAATTGGAAAGAATTGGATTTTCCAGAACAATGAGTTCTTTCTGGATAGCAATTTTCAAGTCCTCTTTATAAGTACGGAAACTAAAAGAATAAAACACGACACGTTTTGTCGTATTACTGTAATAGCTTTGGAAAAAATGATTAATAAAAACTCAAAACAACGAATGCAAATAAATGGAGGTAATATCAAAAGCATTATTGTAGAATTTTTAGAGAATTCTAAAAAGTAACATTTTTAAGTGAAATGTAGTTTTATTCTTAGAAAAAAGAAAAGAGAAAATAGATTAATACCTTGGAATGGAAATTAAGTTTGAATTTTACTAAAATAGAAAGAATCTTTAGAGATGAATAATTTATAATGAGTTATTTTAAGGAAATTACTAACTCGAAAAGTATAATAATATATTGATAATCAATATATTATTATGTTTTTTTAAAATTTTACATAGTGTTACAAAAAAATAAATATAATATGTTAGAATATGCAAAGCTGTTTTATATTAATTAACTATAAAAGGAATATAATTATTTAAGCTAAATAACACTATAATTGGAATTAAAATAAGAAAGTTAAATGGAGAAATTCATCCATTATTTTTAATATCTTAGCAGTTTATAATCAATGGAGAAGTTTCTCCATTTACTAATATAATAATATTTTATCATAAATGAACTTAAGATTTTCCGGACATGATACTTTTCACTGCAAACAACAGTGGTTATTAAAAGGAATTAGGCTAATAGAAGAACATGAGAATTTAGCATTTAATAACACATCTAAAGCAATAAAATTCTTAGGTGTTGGAAAAAATATGGTTTCATCGGTCAAGTATTGGTTAGAATCTTTTCATATCACGTCTTCTCATAATATAACAGAAATAGGAAATTTATTATTAGGTAGGCAAGGATATGATCCTTATTTAGAAGATGAAGGAACTCTCTGGCTACTACAGTATTATCTATGTCAAACAAAGTATGCTAGTATATTTAACATTTTATTTACGGAATATTTTAAAGATAAAGTATCCTATGAGTTTACAGAGGAACGAGTTTTAAACTTCTTAAAAAAACTGATAGAAGAAAATGATTTTAAAACAATTAGTCCGAATACATTATCTACAGATTTTAAAGTATTTATAAGGTCTTATGTGTCTTTGTCAAAAGAAAACCGAACACTAGAAGATGACTTTAATTCTCCTCTCCTTGAACTTAATTTAATCGAGTCTCCGGAAAAAGATGTCTTTAAGATAAATAAAACAGATAGACAGATACCTCCGTATATTTTTGCGTTTTTGATTTTGGAGATCGCTTATAAATTGAATAAAAGTAATTTGAGTTATAAAGTCTTACAAGAAACGGTTGGTAACTATTTCTGTCTTACAAATGACAGTTTAGAAGAACAGATCCACAAGCTTAGAGAAACATCTGTAAATTTTGTATATAATGAAGATGGAGGAACAGCAAACGTTCAGATTAAAAATAATACTAAACAAGAAAGAGCAAATATTCTTGAGCAACACTATGCAGTACAATAACATTTCGACCAATATTATTAGAGATGAAAATAAGACTCTGAATTATATAGTAACCAAAAATACTGTGGAAATATTCACTAGTATTTTTAGTAATAAGAATAAAGCAGTTAAATCTTACACTATAATAGGTAACTATGGTACGGGAAAATCAACATTTTTATGGGCTTCTGAGAAAAATTTAAAGGAAAAGATACCATACTTTGTATCTGAAATAGATAATAAGAAAGGGTATGAATTTTTAAAAATCATTGGTGAAAATACTTCAATTAGTAAAGCCTTCGCTAATGTACTAAAATGTGAAAATACTGAACATA
The DNA here is from genome assembly GCF_000430845.1 of Chryseobacterium gregarium DSM 19109. Classification (GTDB taxonomy): domain Bacteria; phylum Bacteroidota; class Bacteroidia; order Flavobacteriales; family Weeksellaceae; genus Chryseobacterium; species Chryseobacterium gregarium. The sequence goes on from NZ_AUMU01000001.1 coordinate 25,276, forward strand.
GTTCCATTCTAGATAATCTAAATTCAAAGTATAAAATTTTAGAAAGTAAAGGTAAAGATTTAGTAATAATAGTAGATGAATTTGGTAAATTCCTGGAATACATTAATAAAACAGGTAATTCAGATGATCTTTATTTAATTCAGCAAATTTCCGAATGGGCAAATGATGAGCATAAAAATGTGAATTTCATAATTACACTTCATCAGGATTTTTCTGAGTATAGTAATAATTTGAGTAACTTAGAAAAACGTGAATGGGAAAAAGTCAAAGGTAGATTTAAAGAATTATTATTTAATGAACCCATTGAGCAACTTATTTTTTTCGCTAGTAAAACACTTGAAAATTTTTATCCGCCTAAAAGTGATAAGCAAGAGTTTGAGAAACTTAATGATTTTATTGCTACTACGGAGTTTTTCAATGTTAATAATGAGTCGTATAATGACTTGGTTAAATCCATATATCCATTGGATTGGATATCTATAAATATTCTGGTTAATAGTTTTCAACGATATGGGCAGAACGAAAGATCTTTATTCACTTTTTTAACTGACTTAGAAAATAATGGACTAAAAGAAGAGTATAATTATTCTGTTGATAAAGTGTTTGATTACATAGTAAGAAACTTATCCAGTGAAATAAATAATTACAGAAATCCCCATCGTGTTCAATGGCAAATAGCTTTTAGAGCATTTGATAGAGCTGAATTAATATTCGAAAATAAAGTTGATTATACAATTGCAAATCAAATCATAAAATGTATTTGTTTAATTAATATTTTTGCTAAAACTGATTCACTCTTAGATCAAAAAACATTGAGTGAATATTTAGGATTAGTATACCATTATTCCACGAAAAAAGTTTCTAATATTGTAGATCAGCTTATAAGTTCTGGTATTATTCGATTTTACAGACATAGTAAAAAACTTAATTTTCTTGAAGGAACAGATTTGGACATTGATCAGGAATTGGCGAATGTCTCTAAAGAAATAAATTTAGATTTCAAAATTGAAGAAGAGATTAAATCCTTACTAAAATTTCCAATTTTATCTGCAAAAAGATATTCCTATGAAAAAGGAACTCCTCGATATTTTGAGTTTAGAATTTTAGAAAATATCGATAGTGTTATATTACCTAAAGGTTCAATTGATGGCTATATTAATTTAATTTTTGACGAAAATTTAACATCAACAAAAATAAAAAGTATATCAAAAGGTTCGGGTGCAAATTTGTTTGTATTATATAAAAATACTAAAAATATTCATGAGACCATTTTCAATATTCATAAATTAAACTATATATTAAAGTCCCGGGAAGAAGATATTATAGCTAAGAAAATCCTCATTAAAGAAATAGACTATTATACTAAGCAATTAGAACAGATAATCTTAACTGATTTATTTATTATAGAGAATGATAATCAATGGATTTTTGATGGAAAAGATATTAATATACAGAGTAAAAAAGAATTAAATATAGAACTTTCAAAGGTTTGTGAATATATATATTTTAAGGAGCCTACTTATAAAAATGAACTTATCAATAGAGAGTTTATAAGTTCTCAAATTTCGACTGCTCGTAAGAAGTTGCTTCTTCAAATGTTAAATTATAGTTCTGAAGAAGGTATTGGATTTGAGGAGGATAAATTTCCACCAGAAAAATCAATATATGTTTCATTATTTGAAGATAAAGGAATTCATTACAAAAATGAAGAACTAGGATATTTTCAATTCAGAGCACCACAGGATGAATCTTGGATGTCTCTATGGGAAGAATGTGAATCATTTTTGAATAGCTCAGCATCCTCTAGAAGAAATCTTGGTGAGCTTTTCAATATTTTAAGTGAAGCACCATATAAATTAAAAAAAGGAATTCTTGATTTGTGGATTCTCTCATATTTAATTATAAAGAAAGAAGATTATGCATTATTTCATGATCAAAATGGTTTTATACCTTATATCGATGAAGGTGTATTAGATTTAGTTTATAAAAATCCAGCCTTATATTCTTTAAAAAGCTATAAAGTAGAAGGATTAAAACTTAACTTATTAGAAAGTTACAAAGAATTGGTCCAATCCCAAAATGAGTCGAGTGGTGCCAAATCATCATTCCTTACTGTTTACGGAAATTTTCTTCGGTTTTATAATTCACTTAACGATTATAGTAAAAAAACTAAATCAATTAGTGCTAAATCCATTAATTTTAGAGAGGCTATTCATAATGCAAAAGATCCAGAAGATGCCTTATTTAATCTATTTCCTGAAGCCTTAGGATTTAGCAATATAAATTTTGAAGATAATGAAGACGATTTCAATACTTATATTTTTCACATTAAAGATGCTATTAGAGAGATTCGAACAGCTTATGATCAACTGCTAAATAGGATTGAAGAACAGATTTTAAACAATCTAGAATGCGAGAATTTTGAATTTAAAAAATATAAAATTGAATTGGCAGAACGTTTAAGTTCCATAAAGCCTGAATTATTGGCTAGAGAAAACGGAGTGTTTTATAGAAGACTTGTTTCTCATATTGACGATCGAGAGTCGTGGTTAAAATCAGTTGCAGATATAGCATTGGGAAAACCCATTGATAAGATGTTAGATAGTGAGGAAATTATTTTAATGAATAACGTATCTAGTTATTCAAGAAGGCTTTTTGAAGTTTCGACTTTGCACGAATTTAGGTCTGAACGAAATAGAAAGATGATTTCTTTAACATTTTTAAATGTAGATGGTAATCAGTTGGAAAATAAGCTTATTTTAGATGAAGACTTCGAGAATGAAATTGCTAGTCAGAGAACAGAAGTTTTAAATATCATAGGATGCTTGGGTGAAAAACAACGTAAGCAATTGTTATTTCAATTATTAAATGAAGAACTAACAAACAAATAAAAAAATGTCGGAAGTTAAACACGTATTAGGTATTTCAGGCGGCAAAGATAGTGCAGCACTTGCTATATATATGAGCCAGAAGCATCCCGAAATAGATGTTGATTATTATACATGTGATACTGGAAAGGAATTAAAAGAGACTTACGATTTAATAAGCAAGCTGAATTCAGTCTTAGGTAAAGAAATAAGTCTATATAAATCAATTGATGAAGCAAATTCACCAATGAGAAATCCCTTTGATCATTTCCTAGCAATCTATGGGGGATACCTTCCTTCAGCAACAGCAAGATGGTGTACAAACAAAATGAAGTTAGAGCCCTTTGAACAGCATATAGGAAACGAACCAACTATATCCTATGTAGGAATCAGAGGGGACGAGAACAGAGACGGATATATTTCTAAAAGAGAAAACATACAAACGATATTTCCCTTCCGTAAAAATATTTGGAGTGAAGATGTAATTAAAAAATTTTTAAATAACTCTAATATTTCTTATATAACGGAGCATTATAAGTTATTGCAACCTGATAATGTCGATTTAATAATAAGCTATGTTGAACAGCCAATTTCAATGCGTTTTACACAGAAACAAAAGTTAAATGCTCTTTTAGACACTAATGTTAAGCTTTTTAACCGTGTGGTTTTTGAATGGTTGAAAGGAACAGATTATCCCGTAGGAAAATTAGATTCATTTTCATTAATTGATAATGATGAAAATCTAGTTATTGATGATATCTTTCAAATATTAGAAGATTCAGGAGTAGGTATTCCAGGATATTATAAGCCTATCGAATATAATGTAGAGATTGACGGAGAGATAAAAACAGGAACTTATGCTCGTAGTAGATCTGGATGTTTTTTTTGTTTTTATCAGCAAAAAATTGAATGGGTCTGGTTATTAGAGCAGCATCCCACATTATTTGAAGAAGCTATTTCTTATGAAAAGGAAGGTTATTCATGGATGGAAGAAAATCTTGAGGATTTAAAGCTTCCGGAGCGTGTTAACGCGATAAAGAAAGATCACTATTTAAAAACGCACCGTAAAAATGATAAGGCTAGTTTGTCATGGCAAGATCAGATCTTGCAAGCTGAAGGTGAGGGTTGTGCTAGTTGTTTTATATAATTGAAAATTTATGTTAAGAATATCATATTTAAAAATTTTTCTATTTGCATTTATTTCGATTGTCCTATTTGTTTTAATAAATATATGGATTCCCAATAACCTTCTCATAACTGTAATAACATCTGTTTTAGGGTCTGTAATTGCTAGTATTATTATATCAATTATCTATCAAAATGAGTTGCACAAGAGTTTTCAGTTCTACGAAAAATGTGGAATAAAAAAGGTGTACAGCGATTTTGAAGCTGCACATAGTGACATAAAAAATGACTTAAGTAAGAGTAGAAGTGTCGAAATATTTTTAATGTTTGGTTCATCTTTTTTTGGAACAAATGAACTAACTCTTAAAAAATTTCTATCAAATAAAAGTGCCAAATGTCGAATTTTTATTTATTCTCAGCATAATAATTTTATAGATAGTTATGGAAATCAATGGGGAAGTGATAATGTAAAGTATAATAGGGACGGTATAAAAAGTTTAATCTTGAATACAGAAGTTTTGTTAAAGCAAATTTATAATGGAATAGATTCTAATAATCGCGCTGATTTTGAAATATATAAAATTAAAGATGCTCCCATATCATATTCATTTTACAGATTTGATGATAAATTGTATTATGTACCATCGAAAATAAGTGCGTCGAAGCTTACAAAGCATCCAGTAATATTATACGAGAAAACACAAGATCAGTCAAATTTTTATAATTCAATAATTAAAGAAATTGATGAAATGATAAATACTGGGGAACTTGAAAAAGAGATTTTATGATTTGTTTTATTGATTTTGAGACAACTGGAATAGATGTATTTAAGGATAGAGCAATCGAAATTGGTGCAATATTAGTAAATGAAAATTTACAAATTGTGAATGAATACCATTCGTATATTAATCCTGATTTCAAAAGAAAATTTAAAGCTAGCGCTATTAAAACGCATGGAATAGAAAGTTCCGAGCAATTAAAACAACAACCTTTAGAAAAAGATGTTGTTGATCTTTTCTTCAATAATTTTGGAACAGATTATTGTTTTTGTAGTTGGAATATCTCCTTTGATGTAACTTTTTTTAGAAGAATGTGCCATAGAAACAGCAGAATGAAAGACTTTAATAAAATCAACTATCGCCATTTAGATTTACAGTCGATTATGAAATACTATAATGACATGAATAAGGTTTCAATTGGTAGTAACTCCTTAGATAATAACTTGAACATACTTAATATTAAAAGGTCAAAAAAGCACACAGCATTAGAAGATTCTAAACATCTACTTGAACTATATAAGTATTTATACAAAAATTAAGCTGCCCAATAGGGCAGCTTAATTTAAATAATATAATCTAGCACTTTTTCAATTTCCTCTCCTTCAAGATTAAGGATAGTTATGTATTTATTCTTAATTTTTTGAATTTCACTATCCTTTAGTAAAGCACTATCATATTTAAATAATAAAACTAATTCTATAATTGTTTTATTAGCCATAATCATTGTTTTACTAATGCCGTCCCAAATAAGATTTTTCCAAGGTATAACGTTTAAAATTAGATTCTGACTTTCGAAATCTTTTATTATTTGTGGAATAGATTTTTGTGATGTTTGCTTTATTCGATAAACTGCTTTAACAAAAGGTAATAAGCCAATCGGTCTAAACAATAAATTACCTCCATTATCGGAGTTCCTATATTGTATTGCTGATTGATCATCGGAGATTTCTTTTCTTACAAAATCTGACACAATACTATAGTTATCTACTAGGGCATTCCAGAAGTCGAAAGAGAATGTTCTAAACGATTCTAATTCTTCGTCAGAAGGTCTATACTTCAGGTAATCTTGAAATTTAACATTATCTTTCTCGGGATTTGGATTAGTGCTTTTTTGTTCCGCCCTGAAAAATCTAAGAAGTTCTCTATTGCATTCGTAGAGAGTTATAATTGATGTGAAAGCTTGTTTGTCTTCAGTTGGAATTGCTTTATTATGTGTTTTACTTATACGATCTCCAGCAAACAGAATGTGAGTTTCAATTAAATCACGAGTTATAATAGCAATTGAATCATCTTCATCCAATGCAATAATATCATCCATTGTCACAGGTTTTGCATATCTGTTTAACGTAGAAAAAAGTCTGCGAGTTCGCTTTAGTCCAGCTTCATCATTTTTGTGTCCTACAAAAATAGCTGGAATTTGCATGTTTTTCAATTCCGGATTTTCCAATAAGGCTGCTTTAATACCTTCTACACGATGTTGTCCGTCTATCGGAAAAATCTTATGCTTATCGGGAAAATCTAATAATCCAACTTTAAAAGTTTCTTCATTATCATATTTTAGCTCTACCTCAATCCAATCTGGATAAGAATCGTAAGCGGCTAGTACTAAAGCATTAAAAAAAACTTCAGGCTGGTTAAGTATATAGTCCCGAATTCCTTTATAATTGTTCGTAATACTTCTTTGAATTAATTCGTTTAAAGATTTTGCTTTATGAAGTTCATTATCAATTCTTGAGACATTATTGCTTATTTGCTCAAATGTCAAATTTGTTGTGTAATAAACCCAATCGCCTACAAATCCTCTAATAGCGGGTATTTTCATAATTAAAAAGCTTTTATTGCTTGTCTAGTCTCTTGATCAGGTATTTCATCATTCATTGGTAATAACAGAGAATTAATTAGTTTTTTTTCAATGCTTACTACATCTTCATTTTGATTTAAAACATAATATGCTAGATATAGGTCAGCAGACCAATATTTGAACATTTTTGTTATTTTTGGACGTTCATTATTCTTTGAATATTTAAAAAAATATTCTTTAACTCTTTTTCTTAAATTTTGATGCTCAGAAAATTGTGCTCTACCAATATATAGAGGCATTTCAGTTATACCAATGATTGTCTTACAGTTTAAATAAAATAAATATAAACCACCATGATCTGAAGGGATTGTACTTATATTACTATTTAAACCATCGTTTGTATCATTCAGATATTTAGTCTTTTGCCAATTGCCAAAGCTTAGATCAAATTCGTTAATATCCCATTTGCTCCATAAGAAGTTTGATAAATTATATGATAATTTACGTAATTCTAAATGCTCTCCTAAATCAAATGCTGAATCTAACATAATTATCGTCTCACAATTTCAATTAAATAATCATCAGGACTATCAAACTTACGTTCCCATCCAGGAGTTTGTCTGATTTCTAAGATGTGCTTAGCTCCACCTTCTGCAAATTCACTAATAGTTGTTAGCAATTTTCTAGAATTTAAAAAATCACTCGATTCTTTTGCATCTATTTTTCCAATTGCCATGAGGAGTAATGCGTGAGCTATCGATTCAGACCCATTAGTGATCATTTGATACTGAAATGAAGATTTATTAGGTAAATCAGTTCCAATCTCACGCTTATTGTTAATGAATCCAATTATTGCAGACCAAGCGTACACCTGCCAATACTTAGAGAAAAATTTATCGTCTTTTTTCACGATTGATTCTTGTTTTCTAGCAAACATATCTCTAATTTGTTCTACGTTAGATCCGTAGTGAACGTCACGTTTATTAATTTCTATAAATAACTTCTCCATTACTTAATCATTTTAAGGTAAGTTTTTTTATTAGTTCTTGATTCGACACCATCTTTATCAATTAAATCATTTGTTAGCTCATAATATCTGCTGATGTTTGCTCTCGTAATAAAATCAAGACGTTCATTACCTTTTAGTTTATTGTAGTCTTTTGACATGATGATTATCTGATTAAATGATCCGGATAAATTCTCAGTAAGGAAAAGAGTATTATCATCATCAAATTGAGAAGTAGGTGCATCTGCTAACAAAGGGAATGATCTATTCATCTTTTTTTCACTTAATGATAAAAATGCATTAGTTACTGCTAATTTCTGAGCAGTCAACTCTGCTGTATTAAGATTTGATAGTTGTCTTTTCGTAAGTTTATCAACAATCTTAACTCCCTTGTCAATTTCAATTTCACCTTGTGTTTTACCTCCTAAATATTTAGAATAAAGAATATTACTTTCAGTCACGATTTCATTAATTAAGGTTTCATAAGCTTGACTTTTTAGCCCTATTAAAGCCTTGTTGATTACATCAATGTACTTTTTAGCTTTAAGCTCAGTTATTTCAAAATCATCATCTATCTGAATTATTTTAGCTTTTTTATCAAGTAGGTTCTGTAAATTTTGTTCTTCATTATTCTTGTCATTTTCATAGCCATTCAATCTTCTCTCAGCGCTCGATTTACTATTATTAAGACTCTTAATTTTACTCAGTATCTGCTCAGCATTTGTAGAACCAATAGTAATCTCTGATGCTTTTTCAATACCGGAATCTGAAAACAAATTGTCACGTTGAGTAATGCTCTTTCTTCTACTTAATATAAGCTTTTGGATTTCTTCATCATTCTTATTGACTTCTTCAGAAATTTCTGGCAACTCAGATAATAAGTTTCTTTTAAACCTATTTAATTCTGTTAAATTGTCGGCCATCATTTTCTGAATCTGATTATTCCTAAAATCTTCCATTCGTGATTGAAGAGCTTTATATGCCGCACTATCATCTTCAACCGGACGTTCACATATATAACACATGTGATCTTCTAACATTTTTTGAACGTATTCAGGACCAGGTAAGGTGATAGGAACTGGGTTATCTGATTTTTGAAAGTCTTTAACTTCTTTGCTAAGTAGATTTAGATTTTTAGAGGATGCTTTAATTAATTCATCACATTTATTAAGCATCCATTTTGAAATGAATTTTTCTTTTCCTTGTGCAGAAAGGAAATCTATTTTATCGTTAGTGCTTTTAATTTCATATTCAAACTTGTTTAGTTTTGTTTTCAATTCCGAATATTTATCAAAGCCCTTTAGCTTGTCTTCCTCTTTAAGTATACTATCTTCAAGATTATGAATTTCATTTGTTGCATCAATAATTTTCCCATCCATTCCAGAGATTCTGTTCTTTGAATAGTCAATGTCTGCAATAATTTTTTCTTGTTCGGCAGAAAACTTCTTGACTTTCTTCAATTCGTTATCGATCTTTTTACTAATACTTGTTTCAGAGGCTTTAGTTATAGCAACAAGATTTTCGTAAATTGGAAAGTAAGATATTTCGTTTATCGCATTCTTTAATGTAGCAGGTTTCCCAAAATCATATAATTCATCAACAGTTTCTCCTTGAAACCACATAAATTTCCTTAGGCTTACAGGAAAGAGCTTATCCAAAAACCATATAAATTCCCCCTTGTTTAAATATTTTGTCTCACCATCCTTTACATACCATATTTGTAATTCGGGATATCCAGTATGAATTATATCATTTCCTGATTTACGATATATCATTTCTTTTTCAAAATGATACTCAACTAAATCATCTTTTATTTCATTATTGTCATGATACTCTGCGGTAAGTGTTATCATAACAGATGTTTTTAAAACACTACCATCATCCGAATTTGCAATTATGCTATCCGGCAATGTGACAACTTTGTTGGCATTTTTCCATTCTTTTTTTGATGTGTCATCCTCTTTATCAACATATATATTGTTAAAAAAAGTCCAATGAAATGCATTGAATAGATGAGACTTACCACCAGAGTTTTTAGCAGATACAATATTTAAACCCTCCTCAAAGAGAAACTCATTTTTATCTACGTAACAAAAGAAGTTTTCAATTTGTACTTTATTGATAATCATGTTTTAATTTTTAATTGTTTTGAGGTAGTTAATAAGAAAGTTTTCAAACTCTCCACGACCTTTATCTGTTAAATCTGAATCAAGTTTAAATTGAAGTAGAACATCAAAAGCCTTCTTTAAAATTTCAATATCTAATGAGTCTTCTTCAATTTTACTTTGGAAATTATTATTTAGTATTTCCAAAAATTCATCTCGTAATGAATCGTTAAGTGTTTTCATGTTATTTATAGTTATCTAGTTCCTTGTTTGCTAAATCATATATATCAATATCTAAATCATAGCACAATGTTTCCAATTCTGCTAGACAATTATCTTTATTTTCGCTTAGAACTGCAAAATTTACTAATCTGCGAAGTTCTGAAAGAAATATATTTTTTTCAATAGATGATAATTTTCCATTTGTATCAGTATGGTTAATAGTAGGTTTAACAATTAAGTCATAAATAATTGCAAAATCCTTTTCCTTGTGTTTTCTTAAAACCCTTCCTCTACGCTGTACATATTGTCTTGGATTACCAGTAGAAGAACAAAAAATAGCATATTTTGTCTGAGGTACATCAACGCCCTCATCAAGACACTTCATTGCTAATAAAGCATCTAGTTTTCCATCTTTAAATTGCTCAAGAATTTGGTCCCTATTCCTTGTTTCACCGGTGAATTTTGCCATCCGTAATGAATAATTATTAAACAATTTATTTAAGTAGATATCGATTAATTTCTCATTTTCATTTGCTTGAGTTGCATCAAAATTATCATTCTCAGTATAATCGACAGTTATTCCTTCAGGAACATAAATAAATGCTTTTTTAAAATTTTTTGCTCCGATTTCTGCAACGATATTTATTATTGCTGTAACCTTGCGATTTGCCTTATGAATTACATTTTTTCTTTTGATTAAAAGCATATTAACGTAGTCAGATTCTTTATATCTTCCCGCTTCCTGATCAAAGTGCTTTGCAAGCTCATTTGTTATTTTTAAATATTCTTCCTGTTCTTCCTGTTCCAAATTAACAATAATTGGATGATAATAATATCTACATAAAACATTATTTTCTATTGCGGTTTTCATATTGTATACATATGTGTAACCTTCTGCGGTAGTGTCAAAAAACTCTATCAGCTTTGCATTACCATCATCATCAAATTGGCGCTCTGGCGTTGCTGATAGACCTATTCTTTTATCTATATAAGTAGGTAATACTTTGAGAAAACCAGACGAACCTAAAGTGTGTGCTTCATCTGCAATTATGGTAATTTTATTAAATTCTGTTTGAAAAAGATCTCTGAAAATTCCTTGAAAGTTTTTGCCCTTGAAAGTAGCATATGTAGTAATAATGCCATAGTTTGCTTCTCTTCCGAATACTATATTTTTTCCTAACTCGTTTAACTCTTCTCTCCAAGATGAATTCAGGCTACAGCATACATAGGTATTTTGAAAATTAAACTTTACGTTTACTTCGTCTTGCCACTGTTTTACTAAAGCAGTTGTTGGAACTAAAACAATAAATTTATAGTACTTAAAAATATTGTAATCATTTAGTATACAGTTAAGGGAAGTAATAGTTTTACCAGTTCCTGTAGCCATTGCAAACAATCCCCGTCTATTATTATCCAACCAAGAATCGTATGCCTCAACTTGATATTTATGAGGAGCTCCTCCGTACGGAAATTTTGGAGTAAATGCTAAAATATCTATTTGTTCATTTAGATAATTTAATGCATCTTCAAAATAAGGTTTTTCAAAATAGCTATTTTGTTTCTCAAATAGTTTCTTTTCTTCGATTAAAAGCTCATCTATCTCTTTATTTCCAAATTTCTGTGAAATTTCAGTTTTTATGTTATCGATATTTAGATAGGTAATTTTGTCTTCGTCTCTGTATTCAATTATATTACTTATTCTACTGATTTTATCTTCAACTTTATCTGAATTACCATTAATCCAATTCGGAAAACAGTCAATAGTCTCTAAATTTTCAGTAAGTCCATAAGCGGTAAAGTTGGGAGAACCTGAGAAGGCAATAGCGTTTTCATTATCGTAATATATACCCTCCTTATAGTGTGCAATACCTTTTCCTCTTTTGGGTGTAATTACTACAAACTCTATTTTATCATAAGCAATCAACCAAGCAAGACATTCAAAAAAATGTTTGTTATATTCAGAAAGGAGATTATAAATTTGGGAAAGATTATTAATGTCAATCAAATCACTAACAACATTGCTGTTTATTCCTTTTTCTATTGCTTCTTTGTCTTTTTCTGAAAGTATATTATTTATAGCAAGCCAAATTTTTCCACCACGATGAATAAAAGAAGCAAAACCAACAGAAAGTAGATTTATTGCACTTGAACTAAAATATCCTAATAGTAAATCTAACTTATTCGAGTTCATTAAGCATTCCAAATGAAACTTCATTGGATCGTATTCATCGCCAGAAGAATATGATAATGATTTAGGAAGTTGTAAATCTTTTAGCATACATTTTTTAATTGTTGAAATAAAATATTTAATTCTTCTCTTGTCGTATTTTTATCGAAAGATATTCTAATACATTCGTTTGCCTCACTATCAGAAAAGCCCATAGCTTTTAAAACATGAGACCCCTGTACAATTCTAGATGTACATGCCGATCCATTACTAACACTAATTTCTTTATTGGATTCAACAAAAAAGGATGCGTCTAAACCTGTAATCCTGATATTAATAATATTAAATACCCTGTTAGAATTTAAAGCTATAATTTTTATATTTTTCAGAATAGCTAATTTTTCAATTATAATTTCAAATAATTCCTTTGAATGTTTTTGATTTATTTCCAAATTAGAATATGCTAAATCACATGCTTTTCCAAGACCAACAATTAGAGGTGTATTGTAGGTACCTCCTCTCATATTATTCTCTTGAGAGCCTCCGTGTAATAGAGGTGTTATTTTAATATTTTTTTTGCAGTACAAAAAACCAATTCCTTTTGGTCCGTTGATTTTATGAGCACTCATACTTAACATGTCTATTCCTAGTTCCTCTACATCCACATTTATTTTTCCAATGGCCTGGGTTGCGTCACAAAAGACTTTAATATTATGTTTTTGAGATATTTCAGAGATCTTTTTAAGATTATGAATTACACCTGTCTCATTATTAACTAACATTAAAGAAATCAATGCGGTATCAGAAGTAATTGAGGCTTCTAAGTCAGCAATATCAATAGTACCGTCAATACTAACATCTAGATAAGTCACATCAATACCCTTTGTTTCTAGATATTCACAAGTTTTTAGGACAGCTTTGTGTTCGGTTTTGCAAGTTATTATATGATTACCTTTATCGAAATTCTCTTCCATATAACCTTTAAGTGCCATATTTATAGACTCTGTTGCTCCTGAAGTAAATATTATTTCGTCAGGAGCACAATTAATTAATTGTGCACAACTGCTCCTGCTTTCTTCAATCTTTAATTTGACGGTTTTTGCGTTTAAATAATTGCTTGAAGCGTTATGATACATCATTGTAAAATAGGGTACCATCTCTTTAAAAACAGATGGGTCGACAATTGTCGTTGAAGCATTATCTAAGTAAATCATTTGAAGTTAAATAATATTAATATATAAAGATAATCAATGGGAGATAGAAAAAATACGGGAATCCTCAAATTTGTTAGTTGCTCTATATTCTATTCTGATCTAAGTTATCCTTGTCTTATAATTTAAATATATTGGGAATATTCGAATTTTTTTTTCTAAAGAAAAAGTTTACAAAACAGGCTCAATATTAACAACCACGCTATCCATAATCTTTGTCCCACTTTCATTATAAATCTGCTTCACTGTAACCTTTATCCGATCATATTCTGGAGTAGGGAAATTCATCAGCTCAGAAACATTTTTATAACCAAAAGCCTTGGCTAACAATGAAATATGGCGAGTGGAGTATTTATGATTTTCTTTTATATTCTCAACATTACCAACAAAGCTTTTTGTTAAACCCATTTTTAAACTTAATTTTTCTTGAGATAATCCTTTTTTCACTCTTAACTTCTTAATATGATTCATCAGATCATAATCAAATTGAGTTGTTTCAAACACGAAAGTTTTGTTCATATTTCTTCAAAATATCACACCTATATATTGGTGTATTAAAATATATTCTTATATTTGTAAAAGCGAATCAATAATTAGCCTGATATAGGCATAATTGAAACGATGTATCTCGAACCAAATACGACCAATATTCACCGAGATTATCGTGAAATCGCTCCATGTCGAAAAGTTTCTTACTTTTGCATACGGCATGTGGGCGGTTCTCACGTACACTTTAGGTGAAGCATTATTTTTAATGCATGGGTCTTGGTCGTCCCTGGTTCTAGAGTGTGAGACCGCTCCATGCTATTTTGCATATCACCTTCTCATACTTCAAAAGCATCGTTCCATATAATAAAAACATATATGATGAGAACGACATTTTCAACCATTCTGCCACGTTTCCCACCGTAATAGCCAGAGACATGCAGATGAAAACTTTACAGCTCTATACCAAAACGGCCCACAAAATGCAGGAAGTCGAGGTATAGCCTCACTAATAGCCGCCACACTCCGAAATTCCTTTAAGAGTAAGGGAAAGACAAAGTACACATTAAACTCACTCCTTAAAAGTACTGGCTTTCTTTCAATTTTCCAAATTATTTTTCAGCACGAAAGGAATTTAAAAAAAGTGAACGGTCTGCATAATGCAGATGGTTAGAGCTGTTTTTAAATTCAGTTGATATTATGTCATAAAGACACGATACAATAGGGTATAACCTATTGAGGCTTGGAAATTAATTTTGCTTACATCTACTATGGTGACAATTCAGGAAGTTTTCTGCCTAGTTAGGAACACCATTAATCAAAAAACAGAACCTATGAAAAAGAACAAAATAGACCTGGAATCCCGGTTTTGGTCCGGCCGGAAGAAGCATTCGCCCCTCCCGCTGATGGAGGTATTTTTCCGGTTCCATGACCCGGTGACGGCGAAGGAGCGGCTCAACCGGATCATGCAGTACGCGGTCCAGGGGAAAACCCGGATCGGGGAAGACCCTTCGGTGGTCTTTCACTTCCACCAATCGCTGCGGTCGTTTCTCCGGGCAGGATGGTGCCTCCGAAAGAAACCCGGGAAATGGGCGGTCGATGTACTTCCGGAACCCGGCAGCCCGCTGGTGCAGGGCTCACTGTCGGAGGAAGAATACCGGGACCCGGGGCGGGTCTTCCGCAACGCTTTTAAGGAGTACCGCCTTGAGGAGTTCGAAGAGTTCCTGTCGGACGTGGTGTATTTCTCGCTCGGGACCTTTAACCATGTACCGGAGCGTGATATCATCGGCCCGTACCTCCACCTGGTCAAAATGCTGGATGCGGCGTGGCTGATGCTGGAAGGAAGGGCTCCGGCAGGCCCGGCCACCGGACCGTAAAGGGATGTGGGTTATTATAGAACAGGCAGGTAAGTGGGATGGATCGGGCATTGCCGGAGCGGTGGCAGGTCTGCCGGTCTGATTCGCGTTGTACCGTTCCGCTACCATAGGAAAGATTCCCTTTCCATGGCGGTATGGGGCATGTTTTACGGCGTGTTGTTTCAGAAGGATATGGGTTGCTCCACCTATAAAAAAGCAATAAAATATTGAAATATTAGCAATGAATTATTGGTGAGTACAGATAAATTTGTATTTTTGTCTTTCAACCGCCGGAGCATCAGGATGCTTACGCCAGTGGCCGGAACCGGGTTTACAGGAACCGGGACCGGACGTAGGGTAGGAGACGATACCCGGCAGACAATAACCATAGATATGAGAACACCCCCCGTCCCAACAGCCTTTCCGCCCGTTGCCCTCATGGGAACGGTGCCACCCGGTGCCCCCACCGGCCCGCCCGCCCATCATCCCCCGCGACCTATTACCGTAACGTTTACCGTTACCGGACAGAACCACCGGAACATACAAAAAGCCCTTCCCCAAAAATCCGGCGACCCCAGGGAAGAGCATGGCTTAAAAAGTTTAATAAAAATCCCATTTAAAATGATAAAAGAACCCTGCAGTTATAGTAATGGTTTTCATCAGTAAAGATACCCATGACCTTAAACTTTTAGCGTTAAGCAAATTGAAAAGCAGGGGCCACTAAAAAAGTTTTGTGTTCGAAGCGCGGCTAGAATATTCAACTGAAAAACCAATAGTCAATCCGCGCAAGTTTAAACTTTTCAGCGCGGGCTCAATTTGTAGCGTAAAAAAGTTTTAAGTCTTGATTTTTTGGTTCGTTTTGCATCAAGGCAAAATGAACGGATAGAAAATAAATAAAATAGAAGCAAAAGAAGGATTGAGTGAATCAGATATAAGATTATCAATTTCAGCGGAAGAATCCAGGTCTTTATCTTTTGGTTCGTTTTATATCAAGGCAAAATGAACGAATCAACATAAAAAATTAAAAAGCCCTTTCCCTAAAGTTTGGCGACCCGGGAAAGAGCATGATTTAAAAAAGTTTAATTAAAAACCCATACCAATCTATGAAAAAACCCCTTTACAAAGCTTACCGTTCCCACTGCTGACCACAACCAATGACAATACCGACCGTAAATAAAAACGACCTAGGAGTCTGGAGCGTTAAGAAAACCTCAGAGAGGTTCGCCGATTCGTTAATTATTATAAACAATCAGAGGCAAATGAGGCCTGTGAGCGTTAAAAAAATTCTAGTGTCCGAAGTGCGAGACCAATAGCGATGTATTCACCAAAAAAATGATTTCGCACAAGTTTTAGAATTTTTAGTGAACAGGATTCATTTTTAGCGGAAGAATCCAGGTCTTGATCTTTTGGTTCGTTTTGCATCAAGGCAAAATGAACGAATCAACATAAAAAATAAAAAAGCCCTTTCCCTAAAGTTTGGCGACCCGGGAAAGAGCATGATTTAAAAAAGTTTAATTAAAAACCCATACCAATCTATGAAAAAATCCCTGCCATTATAGTAATGACTTTCATCGATAAAACACCCATGACCTTAAACTTTTAGCGTTAAGCAAATTGAAAAGCAAGGGCCACTAAAAAAAGTTTTGTGTCCGAAGCGCGGCTAGAATATTGAACTGAAAAACCAATAGCCAATCCGCGCAAGTTTAAACTTTTCAGCGCGGGCTCAATTTGTAGCGTAAAAAAGTTTTAAGTCTTGATTTTTTGGTTCGTTTTGTATCAAGACAAAATGAACGGATGAAAATAAACATAACGAAAGCAAAAGAAGGATTGAGTGAATCAGATATAAGATTATCAATTTCAGCGGAAGAATCCAGGTCCTGATTTTTTAGTTCGTTTGTATCAAGGCAAAATGAACGAAGCAACATAAAAATAAAAAAGCCCTTTCCTAAAGTCTGGCGACCCGGGAAAGAGCATGATTTAAAAAAGTTTAATTAAAAAACCCATACCAATTTATGAAAAGACCCCTTTACAAAGCCGACCGTTCCCACTGCTGGCCACAACCAATGACAATACTGACCGGAAGTAAAAACGACCTAGGAGTCTGGAGCGTTAAGAAAATGAGGCCTGTGAGCGTTAAGAAAATTCTACTGTCCGAAGTGCGAGACCAATAGTGATGTATTCACCCAAAAAATGAATTCGCACAAGTTTTAGAATTTTTAGTGAACAGGATTCATTTTTAGCGGAAGAATCCAAGTCTTGATCTTTTGGTTCGTTTTGCATCAAGGCAAAATGAACGGATAGAAAATAAAAATAACAGAAGCAAAAGAAGGATTGAATGAATCAGATATAAGATTATCCATTATGATCACACAGGTTTAGAATTTTTAGTGAAAAGGATTCGTTTTTAGTAGAAGAATCCAGATCCTGATCTTTTGGTCCGTTTGGTATCAAGGCAAAATAAACGGATTGAAAATAAACATGACAAAAGCAAAATAAACCATTGTAAGTGATTTGGTTCTTTTGCTTGAAGGCAAAAGAACTAAAAAAAAAGCCCTTTCCCTAAAGTTTGGCGACCCGGGAAAGAGCATGATTTAAAAAAAGTTTAATTAAAAACCCATACAAATCTATGAAAAAATCCTATTCCAACATAGGAGGCATTTTCTTTGGCCTGGTGTTTACGGCGGTAAGCATCACGGCAAAAGCCCAGACCCGGACGATTTCCGGTACTGTCACGGCATCCGGAAAACCCCTTCCGGGCGTAACGGTCTCCCAGGAGGGCAGCGACCAGGCGGCTGTGACCCGTGACAACGGCACCTACCGCCTGGAGGTGACTGCAGAAAACCCCATCCTGGTATTCAGGCATCCGGAGTATGCCGAAGAACGGATCCATGCCAGGGGCCAGGCCGTCATCAATACCGAGCTGGAACACAAAGTGAAAGGCATTGAAGAGGTGGTGGTGAATGCCGGCTACTACAAAGTGAAAGACAAGGAAAGGACAGGAAGCATCGCGAAGATTTCCGCGAAGGAGATTGAAAACCAGCCGGTGACGAATGTGTTAAGTGCCGCGCAGGGAAGGATGGCCGGCGTGAGCATTACCCAGAGTTCAGGCGTTCCCGGAGGAGGATATGACATCCAGATCCGGGGAAGGAACAGCCTGAGGACCAAAAGCAATTCGGAATTTGACGGCAACCAGCCGCTGTACGTGGTCGACGGGATACCGTTCGGGTCGGAAATGACTTCGCTGTATTCCACGTCGGTATTTTCTTCAAGAAGCATCAACCCGCTCAACAGCATCAACCCCAATGACATTGAGAAAATGGAGATCCTGAAAGATGCCGATGCTACGGCCATTTACGGGTCCAGAGGGGCGAACGGGGTTGTGCTCATCACCACCAAAAAAGGCAGATCCGGAAAGGCAGGGCTCAGCTTCAATACCTCCTACGGGCTCAGCTCCATTATTTCCAACCTTAAAATGATGGATACCGGCCAGTACCTCAGCATGCGGAAACAGGCGTTTGCCAATAACAGCATCAGTGCATACCCTGCCACCGCTTACGATGTCAACGGAACCTGGGACCAGGACCGCTATACCGACTGGCCGAAAACCCTGCTCGGAAACCTGGCCGCCTCTTCCAATACCCAGCTTTCCCTGAACGGCGGCAGTGAAACCACCTCTTTTCTCCTGAGCATGGGGCACCAGGAACAGACGACGGTATTTGACAAGGACTTCAGATACCGGAACAGCAACCTGTCCAGCCAAATTTCCCACCGTTCCAAGGACCGGAAATTCCAGCTGAACCTCTCGAATACGTTTTCGATCCAAAAGAACAACGTCCTGCGATCTGACCTGACCCGGCAGGCCTTTACCCTGGCCCCCAATGCCCCGGCCCTGTACCAGCAGGACGGAAGCCTGAACTGGCAGAACAATACCTTCAACAATCCTGTGGCGGCCTACCGTTCTACCTACAGCAATGAGAACAGGCAGTTACTGAACAGCATCAACCTCCAGTACGGCCTGTTTAAAGATTTCAGCCTCAAGCTGAACGGAGGGCTCAACTACCAGACGTTTGAAGAGCTGTCCCTGCAGCCCAATACGATGTACAATCCAGCCACGGCCAACGGGCAGTCCAGCGCCACCTCCAGGGCATCCAAAAACAACCAGGACCGGTTCTCATTTATCCTGGAGCCCCAGCTCAACTGGACTTATGAAAGCGGAAACCATACCCTCGATGTCCTGGCAGGCGGAACCTTCCAGCGGGAAACCAATGAACAGGGCTCGATGATCGGAGTCGGTTTCGAGAGCAACCTGTTTATTGAAAACCTCGGGGCTGCCAAGACCAAAGTAATCAGCGACCAGCTGCATACCGAATACCGCTACGGCGCCGTATTCGGAAGGGTGAACTACCAGTATAAAAAGCGCTACCTGCTGAATGTAACGGGGAGGCGGGACGGCAGCAGCCGTTTCGGGACCAATAAAAAGTTTGCGAACTTCGGTGCCGTGGGAGCAGCATGGCTGTTCAGCGAGGAAGCTTTCCTAAAGGATTCCCGGTGGCTGAGCTTCGGGAAACTGAGAAGCAGTTTCGGAACGGCGGGAAGCGACAATATCGGGGACTACCAGTACATCGATACCTATACGGTCTCATCCGCCAACCCTTACAACAACATCAACGGGCTGCTTCCCTCGAGGCTCTACAATCCCGATTACAGCTGGGAAAAAACCACCAAGCTCGAAGCGGCCCTGGAGACGGGATTCTT
Organism: Chryseobacterium gregarium DSM 19109; assembly: GCF_000430845.1. GTDB lineage: Bacteria > Bacteroidota > Bacteroidia > Flavobacteriales > Weeksellaceae > Chryseobacterium > Chryseobacterium gregarium. The sequence goes on from NZ_AUMU01000001.1 coordinate 45,155, forward strand.
CGGAAACCGCCTGAACCTTACGGCCGCCTGGTACCGGAACCGGTCTGCCAATCAGCTCATCGGCTACCAGCTTCCGTCCGTCACAGGTTTCCCGTCGGTACTCGCCAACCTGAATGCGGAGGTGGAAAACCGGGGCTGGGAATTTGAGCTCAGCGGAAAGCCCCTGAAAGGCAAATTCCAATGGGAGACCGGAATCAATGTCACGTTTCCGGAGAACCGGCTGATTTCGTTTCCCGGGCTTGAAGGCTCCACTTATGCCAATGACTTTATGATCGGGTATTCTACCTCCCTGATCAAGCTCTACCAGCTTGAAGGGCTCAACCCGCAGACCGGTGCCTATGCCTTCACAGATTATAACGGTGACGGTAAGATCTCTTCTCCCCAGGACAACCGGGTGGCGGAAGACCTCAGCGTCAGGTATTTCGGTGGCTGGAACAATAATCTGACCTATCAGAATTTCAGCCTGTCATTCCTGTTCCAGTTTGTAAAGCAACGGGCTAAAAACTTTAACAGCTCCCTGCCGGTTCCCGGCAGCCTGAACAACCAGCCTCTCGAGGTGCTGGATGTCTGGAGCCCCCAGAACCCTTCCGGAACGTATATGCCCTACACCACGCAGAGCAGCCCGCTGCATTCGTTATTCCAGAATTCAACGGCTGCGGTATCGGACGCCTCCTACATCAGGCTGAAAAACGTGCAGCTGTCCTACAGCATTCCCCTAAAAGAATCGGCATTCCGGAACGTCAGGATTTATTTCCAGGGACAGAACCTGCTGACCTTTACCAAATATTTCGGGATCGATCCCGAGTTTACGGGAATGGGCTTTTTGCCGCCGCTGAAAACGTATTCATTCGGGATGCAGCTGAGCCTGTGAAGTGAAATGGATGAAGTAAAAGGTAAAATGTATAAAGTAAAATGTAAAATGTACAAAGTAATAAGTAAAGGGGTGAGTGGAAAGAGGCGGGTGGGGTTGAGGGTTGCGTGATTTTATGATGATAAGCAGGGGTAAAGCCGCCGCCGGTATCAATACGTCTTTTTTAAGCATACCCTTATCCGCATCTTGATCCGCCATCTCAATCCTGAAACAATAAAACAATAAAACAAAAAAAAATGAAAACAACGATACAAAAATTAACCCTGACAGGGATGCTTAGTGTTCTGACCATGACCGTCTGCTTCTCCTGTGAAAAGATGCTCGAAGTGGATACGCCTGAAAACCAGATCGACCGTGAAATGGTCTTCAACGATGTACAGACCGCCAATGCCGCGCTGGCAGGACTGTATTCCGGCATCCGTGACCAGTCTTCGGTTTCCGGTGACCAGCTGGGGCCCATTATGGGAACCTATACCGATGATCTCGATAACCATGTGCTGACTTCGGCCAACGGGATTATCGATATCTACCGCAACCAGCTTATTGAGAGCAATTCTGTTATTTATACCCTATGGTCGTACAATTACAAACAGGTGTATACCGCGAATGCCATTCTCGAAGGCATTGACTCTTCGGAATCGCTCCCTCCGGCAGATAAAAACCGGATCAAAGGGGAAGCCCTGTTTCTCCGGTCACTGATGTTCTACCACCTCCAGCAGATCTTCGGCGGTATCGCCTATCCGGTGACCACCAGCTACCAGACCAATCAGTCCATTGCCAGGACACCGTCTGCGGAAGTGCTGCAAAAGCTGGAATCGGACCTCCGGGAATCAGCAGGATTGTTAAGCGATCCCTATACCAACCCGGAGAGAATCTATGCCAACAGGAAGACCGCTGAAATGCTCCTGGCCAAAGTGCTGATGGACCAGGGCCGTTGGGCAGAATCGGAAACGGTTTTGAAAGGCATTATCCAGGATTCACAGTATGCCTGGGAAACGGACCTGACCAAGGTATTCCTGAAATCGGGAAAACATATCCTCTGGCAGCTGAAGCCTTCCCAGGCAGGAAACCCTACGATAGAGGCCAATGTGTATTTCTTCGGAAATGCCGCGCCGACCAATTATTCACTCAGCCCGGCGCTGTACCAGTCCTTTGCCGCCGGTGACCAGCGCAGACAGAAATGGATCCTCGCGACCACCGTCGGCGCAAATACCTGGTACAAAGCCGACAAGTATAAACTCCGGTCCAACAACAGCACGGAATACTCCATTGTCTTCAGGCTGGAAGAAGCCTATCTGCTGCTGGCGGAAAGCCTGGCCAGGCAGAACAAGCTGACCGAAGCGCTGCCCTTTCTGAACGCCACAAGGCTTCGTGCAGGACTGGCGGCAGTACCTGCGCCCCTCTCACAGCCCGTCCTGTTGGAGGCCATCCTGGATGAGGACCGGAAAGAATTTTTTGCAGAAATGGGCAAGCGTTTCTTTGACCTTAAAAGAACGGGGCAGCTCAGCCAGCTGACGGCAGTAAAACCCAACTGGAAAGCCGAGCACCAGCTGTGGCCGGTGCCGCAGCAGGAACTTTTGTTAAACCCTCATTTGCTGCCTCAAAATACAGGATACTGATGAACAGACGATTTAATATTACATGCACCGCCTTCCTAAGCCTGCTCCTGCTGCTTGTTCCACACCCAGAGCTCTCTGCCCAGAAAAAAGACAGCCTGGAACGGCTGATGGGCAAAAATTATAAGCTGCAGATCCTGGGCTTTTCCAACAAAGGCAGCTGGGTGATGGCAGAAAAGAGATACGGGCACAGCAGCGACAGTACGTTTATATTCAGTACCCACGGAAAGGGCAGTGAAGCGGGAACGATCATCAGGATGAAAGGCTCGCGTGTTTTTTTAAAAGAAGAAGCGGTGCTGTCTTCCGGCGGCGGCAAGGCAGAATACCGGAATTTGAAAACAGGAAGTAAGACGGCCTACCATAACATCAAAAGAGCGACCGGCCTGCCTGCGACGGGAATGTATTCTGTACTGGACCAGGAAAACAAAATATCGGTATATGATCTGTCAGGCAAGCGGTTATACAGCATTAATGATATCGAAGGCTTCGAGATAACGGACGAAACCGCCAGGACGTACGTGAACAGAAGGGTAGGGGCGGCGCATGAGCTTTATGATATTTCAGGAACAATGCCTCAGAAATTATACACCTCAGTTTATCCGCTGCAGCACGTCATGATGAGCCGTTCAAAATCCTACCTTCTGGCTGTTGAGAACGATCCTGTTTCCGGGACGAGGAAGTTGATTGCCATCCGGACTGCGACAGGACAACTTATGCAGGCCATCATTCCCGGGATGCACCAGGATGATGCTCCGTCATTTACCGAATTTGGAAACGGAACTTCCCTGTTTATCCATGGGGTGCACCACATCCCCCGAAATAAAATGGTGGAGATCTGGTACGGGAACGACGGCAATCTCCAGAAGAACGAAATCGGTTCTGATATGGTCTCTGCCTATTGGATCATGAACATGAAGTCTGGAAAAATTGAGAGGCTGCCGTCAGAAGGAATGCAGATGCTTCCCACCGGGGACCACCGGCATTTCCTGGCCTTCAGGGCCGGAGCCGTCCAGGATTACCGGACGCTGAATGAGCATATCGACATGAGCCTCTATGATTTGGAAACCCGGTCATTCAGGAAGCTGGACACGATTAAAAACGGAGACCTGTATCTCTCGTCCCAAGGGAGCCTGCTGGCCTACCGGTCCATGGACAATCAATGGATCATCTCGGACCTTACCCGAAAGGATAAAACAGCCCTAAGCAGGGAGAAACTCCGGAATCCTGCATTTTCTGATGATGATGGTGAAATCTATTTTGAAAGCGATCAGGGGCTGTATGTTTATTCAGTGCGAAAACAGTCTTTGCAGATAATTCCCGAAACCAAAAACCAAAAGGTGAAACTGGTCAACAGGGACCGTACAGGATTTCCTGCCGGTAATTCACACCTGTACCGGATCACCTTGAAGAAAGGAAGCCCCGTGGTTTTCGAGTCAAGGGATGAAGATCAGAATACGACCGCTTATTATACCCTGCAGAAAGGGAAAGTCAGGACAATGATTCCGGCCAATCCGAACTTTATTTCCTCTATCGAATTAACGGAAGATGCATCAGCTTCTGTTTTTGTGGAAGAGAACTATACGGTGCCTCCAAAACTGGTCTTCCGGAAAAGCAGTCCCGGGAAGTTGCCTGTTGTCCTGCAGAGCTATACCGGGGATGTGAAAGTAAAATCTTTTAAGCAGGAAATCATCCGCTATTCCAATTCGGAAGGCAGGCCTTTGAAAGGGATTTTGTATTATCCCGCCGGTTTTGATGCGTCTAAGCAATACCCGATGGTGGTAAGGATTTACCAGGTCCAGAGTGATACCTCGAATCATTACCATGTGCTGGGATATTATAACCCGGTTGCTTTCGATCTCCGTGCCCTGGTCGAGAATGGATATTTTGTCTATCTTCCCGATATTGTTTTCGGACCGCAGGGGACCGGGCTTTCTGCACTGGATTGCGTGCACCGGGGATTGGATGCCATCCAGGACAGGCCTTATATCAATCCCGCCAAAATAGGATTGACCGGCCATTCACACGGAGGGTATGAGACCAATTTTATTGCTACCCATTCCGATCGGTTTGCGACTTACCTGTCAGGAGCAGGAAACAGCGATATCGTAAGGTCATATTTTTCTTACAATTACAATTTCCACAGCCCTTTTTACTGGCAGTTTGAAGACGGACAGTATGAGATGCCTCTGCCTTTTGCGTCCGATAAAGAATTATATTTCAGGAATAATCCCATCCATTATTCCGAAAAGGTCAACGCTCCCATATTGCTTTGGGCAGGAAAAAAAGACAAGAACATTGCATGGGACCAGGTAATGGAATTCTATATAGGACTGAAGCGGCATCAGAAAGACGTTGTTGCCTTATTCTACCCGGACCAGGGGCATGCCCTCGGACTGTCAAGCCCTGAAAAAAATGATCTCTATTACAAGGCGCTGGACTGGTGGGATTATTTCCTGAAAGATAAAAAGAATATCCCATGGATTGACCGACAGATGAAAAAGGACGCTTTGTAGCGTCATTTGTTCGTATGTATAGAATACCCTATTATCTTAAAACCTTTTTAAATGCATTGAACAAAAAATACATGGTAAAAGTACAGGAAGCTGATATGATGTTACCGTTTCATCCAGGGTGTTTTTAGATAATCTACGTCAGGGCCTGTTTTAATGACACGATAATTACCCAACAATACCTCCCGGAGCAATGAGAGGTATTGTATTGATTTGAAAATGAGAATATTTACTTGTCTATTACTGATTTCAAAATTGATACCAAACAGGTATTTAAATCATTGAATGGTGATTTGTGTGGTATTTTTTTATAATTATAATCCAGGAGTGTTTTATTCATATACGATCAATGTAAAAAATTCTGCAGCGCATTTCTGTATTTGAAAGTAATACCTGATTGTGAAGCCTAAAAAATAAGGAAAAGATGTCGGCTTTTGAAGTATCTTTTATCAATACGATTTCCTGGTAAAATTCAAATTGTTCTAATCTAAAGATAAAGAGTGTATTGATGTCTTAATTTAAATACAAACGAAGTTTTCAAAGCTGAAACGGTATGCATTTTGGTTACAGATCAGTGAATTACCTCACAGGTACCAACAGGTTAATTTGCATCAGATTAATACCTCTGATCTTATAACCATGAGAAGTAATCCATCACCCAATCAAAATACCATTACAATGAAAAAAGCTTCACTGAAAACAATTGCACAAAAAATGAAAAATTTAGACTTCTGTATGATGATTACTCATGACGGAAGGCATGCTACCTACTCAAGGCCCATGAGCAATAACGGCAAGGTAGAATATGACGGCGACTCATGGTTTTTCACCTATGAGGACAGCAATAAAGTCCGACAAATTCAGACAGATCACCGGATAAGCCTTATATACCAGACTGATGATATGTTATTCATCGATTGTCACGGTACGGCAGCAATTGTTACCGACAAAGAAATATTAAAAGAAAAATGGGTTGAAGGGCTGGAACAATGGTTTCCCGAAGGCATTGATACGCCCGGAATTTGCCTGTTGAAAGTTACTGCAAAGCGGGTAACCTTCTGGCATAAGGAAGAGGAAGGCGAATATACCCCATCCTGAAAATAAGGATTCTGAAAATATATGGATGCAGCGGATAAGGTGTTTCATATTAATTCCTTTTATCTTCAGGATTCCTAAATGACATTTAAGATTGAAAAGGGCGCCGACAGGCGCCCCTCTTATTAAGGTTTAAACAATTCTTCTCCGCACATCGTCGGATTTGCAGAAAATCCCTGTACCAGGTGGACATCGGTATCCACTGACCATTCACAGGGTTGGTCACCTACCGTTTCGCACTGCTGATTGGCTGCAATACATTCACCGCTTTCGATGTCGATCCTATAGCCCGGCTGCAGGGCTTTTTTTGAATCGCTGTTCGCTTTCGTTGCAAAAGCTGCGCCTGTGCCCATCAAAATCAGGACCACAGGAATCATAAGTTTTTTCATAGTAAAAATATGTAAATTGGTGCCTACTCTTTGTTCAGGTTTTCGGCTTCCCCTGACCGGTATAAATCTTTAATAGGTTTAGTAAAACGATAGCGGATCAATTCATTTCCCATTATAATAAACAGGTAATGATCATTGGCTGTCATCTTAGAAATTTTGTTTCCGTTTCTGTTTTTGATATAAAAGCTCCCTGCATATTCGTGTTTATCCGTAAAATACATATCCACCACGGAAACTCCCTGCCCTGATTCGGCAGACTCATTTCTCGCCTTTGAAGCAGAGGAGATAAAGACTAGGTTGCTGTTGGCGGTGCATGCCTTATTGATCTTAACCGGCGGTGCACTCATCTTTCGCCTGCCGTCACTTAAAACAGTCACCTTAACCTGTGCAGTGGTTACGGTATCGATGGTACGGAAACGGTCTTTTAAATGCACACGGTCATCCATCAGCATAAACTCATTACGGTAACTGTAGGCATAGATAAGCTCTTTGCTATTTTGTTTCTTAACGAGAAAGCCGTCTGAATCAAAGACCCCGTCAATCTGCTTTTGCAGGATGCCTTCGGAGAGTTTGATCTTTGGAATCCTGTGCAGGTCAAGATCAGCCAATGTATAATACCGGGTGACCCGGTTTTGGGTCCGTAGGGCAAACCTTGCGGTATCTAAGGGGACCAGCTGATTGAAATACGCATCGCCACGGCTGATGAGGCGGCCCCGGAAATCGTTTAGGCTTCCCCGGTAGATTACCGGTACCGTTCCGTCATAGAGGTAGAAGTTTTTATTCAGTATCCGGACCTGAAGGTTGCGGAAGGGATAATCCTTGTCGCTGAGCTTTATTTTATTCTGCTTAAACGCTGTGAGGTCAAATTCTATATCTGAAAGTACAAGAGGCGCAGTGTAATTTCCTAAGTAAATTTTCTGATCATCCATACCTGAAAAGTAGAATGAGTTCACTTTCAGATCATAGATCTTATCCTGAATGACAGGATGAATTAAGAACCTGCGCGTAAAATTATTATCTTTTTTGATGATATATTCTGAAGAGAAGAACAGAGCAATAATGAAAAGGCAGCTCAATACATTGCTCGCTATTAATGTAATCATCATTCTTTTAGTGGAGTACCTTTGTGCTTTGCTACCGGCTGCCACCGCTGTCATTCCCAGCAGGACACCGATCAAGTTGAAAATTAAATGCTCGGTCCATCCGAGCTTTTCAAGAATGCCACCACAGGAGCAGGGGACAAAATCACTGTAATGTAATATCAGATAAATATAAACGGTGAATGCTGACATGATGGCGGTTGATGCATACAGACCTAATAACCGCGTGCGTACCCATGCCAAAAGAAAGACAATCATCAGTTCAGTAATAATGACCGCATAGGATATATAAAAAGCATACGCACTCAATAAGGGGGACTGACCAATCTGAACCTGGAAATTTTCGAAATCCAGTGCCTTACTGATGGCTGCATAGCAGAACAGTAAAATAAAAAAGTAGCTTGCCCACTTTATAATTCTTAATCTAAATGTCTTCATGGTTACGGTTTTTTACGAAAGCCATAGGTCTCTTACTATGATATTAAGGAATTTTTCTTGCGTCGGAGCAAATACTCATACTGCTGCAAAAATAAAACCTGCCGTTTTATATGATCCGCTGACCTTCTATGGACTATCTTCAGTGTATACATTTGATACTTTACCAGACGCTGTCTTTAGCGGGCTTCCAATGCTGTTTGTCTCTTCTGGGTTCATCGTCGTCACCGGTATCGGAAGTTTTCGGATCCGGGCTTTCATACATTACCGGATCTTCATTTTTTGCAGAAGTTCCGTTGTTCTGATCAGGGTTTTTCATCGGTTTCATTTTTAATTCTTCCTGCTGTCCGGATATCATTTCATCGTGGGGTCTTTCGCATGACCCTATTATAAATACAGATAATAAGCCGCAAATTGAGATGTACTTTTTCATGATGTGTTTTTAGTATTGATTAAAAGTTAAGCCGGCCGGATTGACTGGAATTCTGATCCGAAATTAGGATGTTCCATAGCCTAAAGAAAGAAAATACGGGATGGATATATCCATTTAGTGGGAATAATTGATCTTTTGTTCCTGTTAAATTGCGGTGTATGGTATTGATTATTATTAATTTATATTGTTTTAGGCTGACGGATTCCCATATGCCTGTTTTGATGCCATATTTTAATTAATTTTGATATAACCCTAATAACATGCGAACGATTACTACACTTTTATTGCTTATGTTTGTTTTGCCTTTGAGCGTCACTCAAGGCCAGCAAAAGCAAAACTCCTACAGGAAACTTTCTTCACTTTTCAATTCTTATGATGAGAATGATGAGCGGGCATTGGTATTCGTGAATAAATATATCGGGAAAGCTAAATCAGAAAAGAATGTTCTGAAATTAATTGCAGGCTATGAAGAAGCGATCTATTACAGCAGCAATCCTCAGCGGAAACTGTTGTATGCTGACAGTGCCATCCGTGTGGCCCTGCACTCTAAAAACCCGGACCAGATTTCGAGAGCCTATCTGGGAAAGGGAATTATCTATTATTACAATACCGGAAACATTAAAAAAGCACTTGGAGAATACCTGATTGCCTTCAGATACTCCAAACATTCCGAAGATGGTTATTTAAGAAACAAGATTGTCTACCATCTGGGTATCGTTAAATGTTATCTGGGATATTACAGCGAGTCTGTACAGCATTTCACTGAAACTGCCGGCTTCTTTGAAAAAAACATGAAGGCACCGGGTATCCACGATAACATCAGGCTAAACCATGAATCAGGCTATTTTAACAGTATATACCGTCTCAGTACATCCTATTCCAATATGGGCATGTATAAAAAGGAAGATTCTTTAATTGACCTGGGACTGAACCTCATCGTAAATGACAATAAACACCCGATTGAATATGCGTATTTCCAGAGGGGAAGGGGAATACAGCTTCTCAGGCAGGAACAGCCCAGTGAAGCATTAAAGCATTTCATGCTTTCGAGGGATATTTTAATTCATAAACAGGATTTTGCATCACTGGCCAGTGTTGATTTTTATGTAGGGAAGCTGTATTGGCATAGCGGAAACCGCAGGCGGTCCCTGTTCTATCTGAAAAAGGTAGATTCTATAGCGAACAAATACCGGTTGATCACGCCTGAGATCAGATCCACTTATGAATACCTCATCAATGATGCCAAGCAAAATCACAACGATTCCGGCCAGCTGTACTATACCAATCAGTTACTTCGGGCAGATTCGGTTATCACTGCTGATTTTGCCGGGCTTTCTTCAAAGATAAAGCATGAATACGATACCGACCGGCTGACTGATGAAAAAGAACTGCTGGTCAGAAAACAGAAACGATCAGACGTACTGTGGATTGTGTCTTTGTTTTCGACAGCAGGTTTAATCTTTTTTTTAATCTGCCGGTTCCGACGGAAAGAAAAACGGCTTACGGCCCGGTATGACCAGCTGATCAAAAACATGCATAAGAAGAAAGGGGAGGATACTCCTGAACCTATAAAACCTGCCAGGGATTTTACCAGGAGTTCATACAGCATGGAACAGATTGAAGAAGTTAAGAATAAGCTGAAAGTTTTTGAAGAAAAGAAACAATTCCTTAAGAAAAATCTGAAATTACCGGATGTGGCCGCTTTAATCGGGACTAACCGTACGACATTATCATACGTCCTGAATGACCATCTCGGGATTACCTTTCCGGACTACCTGAAAAGGTTAAGGATTAACTATATAACCGGACTGATGCTGAAAGATAAAAAATACCTGAACTTTACCATGGATGGCCTGGCGGAAAAATGCGGGATGTCCAACAGGCAGGTTTTTTCAACCCATTTTCTTGAAATAACCGGAATGAGGCCCATTGATTTTATCCGTAAAAGACTGGAACAGCTGGAAAAAAATTAGAGCCATATATTCAATCGGGCTTTTACATCATACAAGTCAATAAATGCTTTGATAGACTTGATTGCCTGATAACTGATTATTTAAAACGGGGATTGATGTTTTAAAATATAATTCACCTTTAAAAAAAATAAAAAAACGGCTAAGGTGAAGCTTAACCGTTTGGAATTTATTATTAGCCGGTTCCTTAGGTTTCAGGGAATGATTTTCTCTTCTTTCAATTTTTTAAACAGATCAAGAAAAGAATCCTCCGTGCTTTGAAAAACGGCAAATCCTGCTTTTCTGCTTTTCGATACGTCGGTCATGACCTCGATAGGCCTTCCCAGGTCAAGATCGGTATGCCAGGCAGAAGTTAATTTCGAGAGGTCATTTTCTTTTAAATTATAACGTCCGGCAATCTGTTTCCAGATTTCCTGCTTACCTTCCAGCTCTTTTTCGAGAGGTTTGACAGATTCATCAAAGCCTTCGGCTTCTATCCTAAAATAATCTGCAATTCTGCTCCATAGCCACTTCCACCGGAATACATCCCCGTTGGTCACATTGAAGGCCTGGTCTTTCGCGGCTTCGGTAACAGAGGCCCAGACCAGTTGTTTAGCCAAAACCCGGGCATCCGTTACATCAGACAGTCCGTTCCACTGGGCTGCTGATCCCGGCCAGATGAATTTTGTCCCGGTTTCTTTACAGATACTGGCATACACGGCTAATGTAATCCCCATGTTCATCAGATTGCCGATTGCATATCCGATAACCGTATGAGGCCTGTGGATGCTCCAGGTGAAACCGTCTCTTTCAGCGGCTTCATACACTGCATCTTCCTGCGCATAATAAAAATTGGGATGTTCCAGGCGCGGCTGCTCTTCCCGCAAAGGCGTCTCGGGTAATGTTCCGGAATTGGCATACGCATCAAACGGGCCTAAATAGTGTTTTAAACCGGTTACCAGCGCCACGTGCTTCACTGATTTTTTGGGAGACAGGACCTGGAGAAGATTTCTTACCAGGGCACTGTTGATCCGGATATTCTCTTCTTCCGTATCATTCCGCATCCAGGTAGTGAAGAAAATATGAGTGGGGAAGATTCCTTCCAAAGCATCTGCCAGACTGTGTTCATCCAAAAGGTCAGCTTTTACAGGATTCAGTCCTGAAACCGAGCGGTTGGGGTTTCTTGCCAGACCATATGTGGTCCAGCCCTGTGATATCAGTTCCTGAGCAAGGTTGCTGCCTGTGATTCCGGTAGAACCGACTACTAACGCAATATTTTCCATACTATAAATTATTAATGAGTTGATTACCTGATCTTCTTAAGACCAGAGAACAAAGATAGAGGCGGTTCAGGATAAAAACACTTGATGTAGATCATGAGTTTTCCAAGCAGATCAGCGGAGCCGTATTTTTTTCCGGATCCTGCTGACGGTTTCAGGGCTCAACCCAAGATAGGAAGCAATGAAGCGGTGGGAAATTTTCTGCATCATTTCAGGATTCTTTTTTACCAGCTGAAGGTATTTTTCCTCGGCCGTAAAGCTGTTGGAAACCATCAGTCTCTGATCCTTCGTCACCAGGCTGTTTTGGTACAGGATCCTGAAATAACGGTCCATCACGGGAATCTGCAAGGTCAGTTTTTCATAATCCTCATAGCTGATCAGTAACAGGTCTGAATCTTCAATGGCATCAATATTCAATACTGCTTTTTCCTGATTGATAAAGCTGTTGAAATCCGAGATCCACCAGCCTTCAAAAGCAAATAAACTGATCCGCTGCTGGCCTTTTTCATCCAGGACATAGGATTTCAGAATGCCTTTGCTTACAAATGACAGATACCTGCACAGCTCATCCTGCCGCAATAAAAACTGTTTTTTACGGAGCTTTTTCTCGATAAAAAACGATTTTAACAATTCTATTTGATCATTATTCAGATCAACTTTTTCCTTGATATGGGAAATTAAGACATCAAACATAGAGTAATTTAATACTGAAATTCAGCAGAATGCTAATGTACCGATATTAATTATAACAGTCAACTTCATTAACACGGGTCTTTAGATGGTACAGTTGGTATGATTAATTATTTACCCATGAATTCCCGATTGAATTGATTATTTTTATAACTGAAAATGCAGAGATCATGAATATAAACCTAACGAATAAAAATGCTCTTGTAGGAGCGGCCACTCAGGGAATCGGTGCCGGGATTGCCGTTGAGCTTGCCCGGTGCGGTGCCAACGTAACGGTAATGTCCCGTAATAAACAAAAACTCAAAGATTTTACCGTGTTGCTGCCGGTGATTAACGGGAAACAGAAACATCAGTACCTTGTTGCCGATTTTTCTGATTTTGAACGTTATAAAAAGGTTATTTCAGATTATTTTGAAAGCCATTCGATCGATATTCTGGTCAACAATACCAATGGCCCGGAAGCGGGATCTGCAATGGATAAGAATGTTGAAGATTTTCAGACGGCCTTTGACCTCCTTTTTAAAACCGTTTTCGAAACCACTGCACTGGCTTTGCCGTCGATGGTTGAAAAGAAGTGGGGAAGGATCATTAATGTTTCCTCGCTGTCGGTGAAAGAACCGATTCCGGATCTGGTGCTTTCAAATTCAATACGTTCCGCCGTTCTGGCCTGGGCCAAATCTTTGTCAAATGAAGTGGCTGCACATCAGATAACCGTCAACACGGTCTTAACGGGTTATTTTGATACCGAAAGAATCCGGGAACTGATAGCTGCTGAATCTGAAAAGAAAAATATCTCCAAAGAAGAGATCCTGAAAACACGAGAAGATAAGATCCCGATGAAACGCCTGGGTAAACCTGAAGAATACGGCCATCTGGCAGCATTTTTAGCTTCAGACTATGCTTCTTACCTTACCGGAGCAGGTATTCCTCTGGACGGCGGCCTGGCAAATACTTACTGACAGCATGTCAAATAAAAGCTCTGTGATTCTCCAAAATTTTATTAGTTCACTATACTTATAATGAACTAATAAAATAAATCCCTAATCACAGCCTGCGGAAGCACACCGGAGAAGGGTGAGAACAATTATTTCTTCTGTTTCAAAGAAAGATTATCCATATAAACCGCCTGATGAATGCCGTTCAGCAAAACTTTAAGGCCTACGTTCGAATCTTTCTTCAAAGTAATATCGAATGTTTTTTTGCCTCCCGTTATTTCTGAAGATTTAGCGATGGAAACATACGATTTGGCATCGGATGTATTGTTGATTGAAAAGAGTTCCAGTGTAGTTGTTCCGCCGTTGTCTGAAATGTCTAAAGTAAGTGTATATTTTCCCGCTTTAATTTTCGGCGTCACCAGGTACATATTTTCTCCCGGGCTGTTCATTGAATAAAATATGATCTTTTTATCACTGGCGTACAGCATTGCCTTTCCCTGCTGTGCGGTCCAGCATTTATTAATGTCTTTCCAGGTATCAAAATTTTCCGTAAGTGCAGTTACCGTTTTGCACTGTGCATTTACTGTCAGGAATCCGCCCATGGCCACGATTCCTGCAAACACGATTTTTCTCATATATCATTTAAATATTGTGAGGTAAAAATAAGTAAAAAGCGGTGATCATGCAGATTTTTATGTGTATTTTAAATCTAAAAATCTGCGGGAACAGGGTTAAGGATAAACTTTAAAAACACTAAAACTTAAACAGACTTTTGTCTGTATTTCTCTCCGGCCTGCTCAGTTTTTCATAGGATTGAGCTACTACTGTTGTGATTAAAAAGAGACGTGAATGAGGTTTATATTCTATCAACATTATTAGGTAGAAATGTAGAAATATTATGTCAATCTGCTATATAAAAATACGATGCCGTTGCTTTACAAACCCTTGTCTTTAACATAATGCCATAAAAGTATTTTTCAATCCGATAATTAATCGTAATATTGCGATACACTATTGAGCTATGGGTACAACTAAAACCGACCGTTTTACAGATGAACAGAATGAAATAGCCATCCTTGCCAAGGCGCTGGGGCATCCTGCCAGAGTAGCTATTATCGAATACCTGCTAAAGGTTGATGCCTGTATCTGCGGAGACATTGTAAATGAATTACCATTGGCACAGGCTACCGTATCCCAGCATCTGAAAGAACTTAAGAATGCCGGACTGATAAAAGGCAACATTGAGGGAACGTCGATCTGCTACTGCATTAATGAACATACTTTCGGAATACTGAAAGATTATTTTTCGAAAATCATTATGACCGTGACCGATCAGAAATGCTGCTAAATATTTTTTTATTCCTGTTTATCGCAATATTGCAGTTAACCAATACAACAAAAAAGAATGATACTATCTGAAATCAAAGCAATTTTACCAACGTTAAAAAATGTTGAATTTCAATTGGAAAACGGAACTTCTGTTCCTGAACATTTCCATGTAACAGAAGTAGGAACAGTAACAAAAGATTTTATTGACTGCGGAGGAACAGTCCGGCGTGAGAAAGTGGTCAGCTTCCAGTTGTGGAATGCGGATGATGTTGAACATCGCCTGAAACCTGCAAAGCTTTTAAGCATTATTAAACTGGCAGAAGAAAAATTGGGAATTGAAGATGTTGGAATAGAAATTGAATACCAAAATAAAACAATAGGCAGATTTGATTTGGAATTCAACGGGAAAAACTTTGTTCTTAAAAACAAGACAACGGCATGTCTTGCTGAAGATGCCTGCGGTGTTCCCGGGGAAAAACAGAAAGTAGGGTTATCCGGACTTTCTGCTGATCAAACTTCTTGCTGTACGCCAGGTTCTGGATGTTGTTAAAAATTAATGAACCCCAAATCAAAATAAACGATGTATCCTAAACTATTAGAAACAATTGATTTGCTGAGAAATCAGGAAATCAGCGAAGACAGAAAAGCTACATTAGCCCCATTGGTTGATTTTATTCAAGGGAGGCTGGCAGATAAAAAGACGATAGATATTAATTTTATCTGTAGCCACAATTCAAGAAGAAGCCATCTGTCGCAGGTGTGGGCACAGGTTGCCAGTGCCTATTTTAATGTTCCGAATGTAACGTGTTATTCAGGAGGCACAGAAGCCACTGAAATGTTCCATAAAGTGGTAGAAGCTTTGAATATCCAGGGGCTTTTTATTACGAAAATTTCTGATACGGTTAATCCTGTATATGCGATCAAGTATGACGAGCACCTTCATCCCGTCCTGGGTTTCTCCAAAAGATATGACAGTTCTTTCAATCCCGTTCAGGGTTTCGTTGCGATTCTGACATGCTCAGAGGCAGATAATGAATGTCCTTATATTGCAGGAGCCGATCAACGCATTTCCATTACTTTTGAAGATCCCAAAGTGGCCGACCGTACGCCTGAACAGACCCAGGTTTATCATGAACGGAGCCTTCAGATCGGGGCTGAAATGTTTTATGTATTTTCGCGGGTAAAAAACGGGAACACATTAGACATAAGTAATAAAACCAAAATTAAAATGTATGCATAAATTCTTGACTCTCTAATATTCCCGGCGATGTTTTATAAATACGCCTAGAATATTTTTTTAATATAGCCCATCTTTCATTAGTTCGTACTCTATATGTGTTTGTTGATTTTTTGTCATCATAACAACCTCATTGCCAAAAGCCGATAGACCATTGATCTTGAATGAATTTATTGGCAGAAAAGAAGTATTGATCTGTTGTGTTTAACAGTTTTTGTCAGCATATATTTTTTTTGGAAACCAAAAGAAAACGCCTTACAGGGGAGAAGTATACATTATTCCCTGATTATTTTATTAAGCTTGATGAATAGAATGGAATTTCCAGGCAGCCATACTATTCTCCTTTTGCTATTGGCCGTAAATTATCTAATATGGCTTTAATTTAATATCAGCTGCTGTTTTATTTAAATAGTTTAATGTGCGTTTTTTAATCCTCTTTTATGCAGATATTACTATTCTTTAATCGTCACTTTTTGAAATTCAAAAGGTATTTTTTTAATAGAACGGTCGTTAATAAGGAGCAAGCTTATTTTAATCTGGTCTTTCTCAGACCTGGTCATCCCGCGTTTCAACTGGACCAATTTATAAATAATGCCTGTACTTTTATCAGCTAAAGTAAGCGTGTGATAGCCAAATTCAATTTCACCGTTCACAATGGCAAATATCGCTTTATTTGTTCCTGTGTTATAAGCATATATCAGATCAAATTCCTGGAAATCAAATTTTTGTTGATTATTTTTGCTGCTTTGGTTATATTTTAAATCAGGGAATACTTTTTTTACGGCATCTGCATCGAGAAGACTGAAATAACTTCCGGAATTTTTTTGATCTATCGTCTGATCAATAAGATTGGTATTTTTTGCCAGATTTTTCAAGACTCCTAAATCAGAATAGGATTTATTGTCATGAATTGCATTAAAATAATTGATACTGCCTTTAATGTGCAAGTATTTGAACTTTTTATCCGGAATTTGATACCGTACTAAAGTGTTGGCCCGGCGAAAGATATTATCCACATCCCGGTTTTCTGTTAAGCGTTCACCATTGTCGGTTAACGTACTGATTGTATCGATACTTATTAAATGGAAATAATCGTTCGGCTTGTTTTCCAGTTCCAAACTTATTTCAATGAAATCTGACATGCTGACGGCATGGGACAGTACCACCTTTTCCTGTGCACGGACCGGGGAATTGCTGATCAGCAAAACTGCCGCAAAGATTATTTTTTTCATTTTATTTCAAAGTTGCTTATCACGTTTGTTCAAATACAAAGAAAGCAGACCTCCAAAAGGAGCTTACCGTTTACCTTGTTGTTCATCAAAGTTATCAAAGTAGGAATAATCTTTCGTGATCAATCCGTTTTCGATCGTAAAAATTGTACAGACCGGAAGAGTGAATGCTGAATGATCAGGAGCCGTGCCGGTAGAAATAAATTCTACGATGATATGTGTGGGGCCGGAAGGATAGATCCGGATGACCTTATCATGCAGATCGGGGAAGACTTCATTGAGCTTAGAATATTTATCTGATGTTTGCTGCCTTGTCTGCTTTACGATCCCGTCTCCTAATGACGGGTCTTTAAAGTCGGAATCTGGCGCATACATATTTGCAAGCTTGGTCCATTCATGATCATTGAAATGTTTAAAATACTGTTCAACGATCTGTTGATTGGGGGTTTTATTCACCGTTTTTTCTTTATGCTCATGACATGCGGTGAATGTAACAGCTGTTATCAATATCCATCGTAATTTTTTCATATATTTTATCTTTATGATCAGGACTTGTTCATATCTCATCCAACCAGGGAAATTCGTAGTGAATAAATATATAATAATAAAGTAATAGTCTGGATGATGCTTTTTAAATAATAGAAAAATTCTTTTTCTAAGGTCAGTTCAGTAAATATATGTAAACTTTTTGTTTAGGTGAGATTGCCAATAGACCGGCAATTTTGCAGCGGAACTTAAGGAATTGATCATCATCTGGAAACCATAAACACTAATAAACCAAGAAAAAGATTTGTCTGATTTACAACATGGAATAGAATCTCCAAAAGAAATAATCTAAGGAAATCATTTTACTGTAAAATCATTTGATAGAGAGGTTAATAGCAGCCATTGGGCCTGAATATATTTCACAAAATACAATAAGACGGTGCAGAATTTCGATTTGAGTATCTCAGAAGTAGAAATCTGTTAGTTAGTATATATGGCTTTTCATTAATGATATATTCCGGCCGGCAGACTTTTATATTTAAAGCAGTACTTCATCCGGCTCATTACCGTCACCGTCTTTAAGATACTTGGCAATCAGTTTTTCCAGTTCGTATAAATCAAAGGGCTTTCTTAAATAATCGTTTGCTTTCGATTCATTTTTCAATGCGACAATGTTAATGCTGGCGCTTATAATGATAACGGGAATGTGATCAAATTCTTTATAAGTCCTTAAAAGTTTGATCGCTTCTGTTCCTCCGATTTCCGGGATATAATTATCCATCAGAATAAGATCGGGGCGGAATTTTGAAACCCGTTCAATAATGTCATGTGAAGTTTCTGAAATCTCAACTTCATAACCTTCATCAAAAAACACCATTGTAAGAACATCTAAAAGAGTTTTATCGTCGTCAAAAACCAATATTTTCTTTTTGTTCATAAACTTAATAGCAGGATTTATTGATTGTCAAATTATTCATATCGCATTAAGCTTTACCAGCGGCTCAGGATTCATTGGCTCCGGCTGATGCTTAATAACAGACAAAGATAAAAAGAATATTTTATAAATAAACATGAGTGTAATGCAATGCATTGAATCCGTTCATCGGTTCAAAGCCTGATTTTCAAAACGCTTATTTTATTTTGGAAGTTTGTTTTATTCTTTGTGAGGGTTAGATTTTCAAAAGAGAATAATGCAAAATAATTTCCGGCAGGCAGTGAAATGCATTTCAATAGTTTATGCCTCAAATGAAACCCTAATGAACTTACTGTTATGATTACAGCAGGGGAGTAAGCTCTTCGATCATCAGCCTTACCTGTAAAGGCCTTTGTTTTTTATCTACATCCAGCCGGTTATAAAAGCCTGTTTTTACAATGACCATATTTTTTTCCGGGACCATAATAATAAACTGGCCTAGAAAACCATAGAAAAACCGGCACTTCACTTCGTTTTCGTCATCGGCCCATAGGGTAAAACAAAAAGCGTCATTCGCTTTTGTAGGGGTTAGCAGCTTCCCGCAGTATTCTTTACTGATGAGTTGCTTTCCTTCCCAAGTACCGTTCTGCATGACAAGCTGGCCTATTTTAGCAAAATCCCGCGGCGTTGCATGGATACAGCAGAAGGCTTTTTCCATCCCTTTTTCATCGGTGCTCCATTTGGCAGGAAAATCCATTCCCAGCGGCTTCCACAGCTTTTCGGAAAGGTAGGAGGAAAGTTCCCGGCCGGTTGCTTTTCTCAGGGCGAGCCCTAAAAGCTGTGCCGCAACACTCTGATATTCATATTTTTCTCCCGGCATTTCTTTTACTTCGATCCCGAATGCCTGTTCCGCAAGATCATCGATGAAATATTGTTTCGAATTTTCTGCAAAAGGATGGTGGTATTCTTCTTTCCAGTCTAATCCCGCCTGCATGGTCATCAGATGGCGGAAAGTGAGAAACTGGCCGTACCGGCTGTCTTTATAGGATGGGAATACCGAAGAAAGAAGCTGGTCTTCAGACTGCAAGTAACCGTCATCAATGGCACAGCCCACTAAAACAGAAAGGATACCTTTAGCCATGGAAAAAGAATTCATCAGTGAAGAAGAATCGTGCCCTTTCCAATACTGTTCATGAAGCAGTTTATTGTCACGGATAACAACAAGCGACGAAGCCCGTGTTTTTTTAAGCTCTTGTACCAATCTTTCCGATAAGGTATTGGTATTACAGGTAGTGCTTTTCTGCCAGGGTTTAGGATGGAGATTGGTGACAGCCCGGGATGGAAACTTCTCTTCATCATCAATGGAAGGAACCAGCGGGCCTTTTTTTAAATTAATGGCAACCGCTTTAAAGATATACCCATATCCTTTGAGATAAATAACAGCAGCAAATGCAGAAATGCCTGCGATAATGGCAGATACTATTTTTTTCATTTTAAGAGCAGGGTATTGAAATGGACACAGGAAACAGATTTACTTCTCAATAACAAAAGCTTTCAGTTCTGCCATTTTACCGTCTTTAAATCTCCAGACATCGCAGTAGTCATAGGCTTTCCACTGATCATCATCGCTTAATATACTGATGCTGCCTACTGCCGTTACATAATTTCCTTCTGCAATCGTGTATTCAATATCAAATTTCGGCGGTTTTTTATAAGCTTCTGCCATATAACGGCGTATTTCCTGTTTTCCTGAAAGGGTTCTGTCTCCTACAAATACCCATTTTGTATCATCGGTACAATAGGAAAGGAATGTTTCATGATCACCTTCCGAAACGGCTGCATTTGCAGTTTCCAAAACTGTTTTATTATCCATAGATTAATTTTTTGTAGGACCGGTATATGGGTGTCACCTTGTCACAGGATGATCACAGGACCAGCTGCATTCAGTTATTCAAAGGTTATGCCGCCAGTGGTTTGGGCTTTTAAAATATTTAGCACATACTGTTGCTGATGGCTGTATTTTAAGATTATAACGAAGACGGCTGAAATGTTTCAGCCGTCTTTATCATACCTATTTTGTTTAGTTGTTCTTTTGCTGCACACTGCCGTGATAGGCAGGCCCTATATTAATTCCGTAAATTCTTCTTATTTCTGTACCTTTTATCATCAGGCACCATGCCTATAAGGATTAGTTAAGCTGATAATTCTGGATCACCAGGCTGAGAATGAAATGCACATAATCTTCTTCTGCCGCTTTTCTGTTCATCAGTCTGTTTTTATAGTCATAGGAACTCAGCACTTGTGTTAATTTCCGATAGGATTCCAGCTGGTCTCCTTTAATTTTAACCCTTAAGTTACCGTCCCTTCTTTCAATGATTTCATTATTGAGGGTTCTGACTTTAAACAAAGCCTCCCATAATTTTGGATTGAAACCCATCTTCCCGCCGTATCTTTCAACTATATTAACCTTGAACGAATCAAATACGATTGTGTTGAATACAATATTAGAGCCGGCCTCCTGTGTACTAAGCTCAAGTGTATAGTTCATTAATTTAAATTTTTACAAATTTAGTCAGAAGCTTAAAAATAACAAAATAAAAGCTTCTGTTTAATTCAAATTGAGGTACTGATTTATTCACATACCGTTATTATTCCCGGAAATCTGCGCCTTATCAATGGGTAAATCCATGTTTAGTATTATATATAGATTTTCCTGTTGATAATTTTAAGGACATTATCCTTCTCCAGCTTTTTGATGGTCCTGATCACCGTTTCGACTCTTAAAGCCGTTATGGAAGCTATTTGCTGCCTGGTGAGAGGGACTTCAAAAGAAAACTGAGTCTGGTCATTACTGAAACTCTTCTGATAGTTGAGGGCTCCCTTTATTCTTACTTCAGGACGCAGGGAAGCGTTGTTTTCGAGCATTATGTACTTATAGTACAGGCGCTCTGACAAAAATTTATTGATATCCCTCGATATCTGCGGGTGATCATCCAGCAACTGGACAAAGCTGCTTTTAGACAGCCTTATCACTTTGGTCTGTTCAAAAGCGATGGCATTCACAGGATATTGTTCGTCAATAAATAACAAAAGCTCACAGACGCTTAAACCTTTATTCAGAATGGCAAGGATCAGTTCCTTTCCATCGTCGTCATAATGATTCAGCTTGATTCTTCCTTCGACGATCTGGTAATAGTATTTAGGCTTGCTGCCTTCGGTAAATATAACATGCGAGGGAACAAAATCTTCTGTCTCGGCTCCGTAGGATAGTAAAAGTTCTTCTGATATTAACATACGTATTTGGGGGTTTGCATTTCTTCAATACAAATTATGATCCACTATCAGTGACGGTCAATCAAAAAAACAACCGTTCGATTATGATTATAATCATAAAATGTTTACGCAGTAATTTAAGATTTTTTTCTGATAGTAATAAGATAATTCTGATTCTTTTGTGACTGGCATCATAAAATAAAATCGTATTGATTGGTAAGTTTGATATAGTTAAATTGACCAATCAATATGAAAAAAGCAATCTTCGTTACCACCGTTTTAAGTCTGATTACTGTAACAGGGTGTACCAAATCCGAGACGCAGTACAAAGATCGTGACAACCAAATGCAAACCGTTAATGACCCGGCTTCTGATACCATCCGCACCCTGCAGGAAGAATCTGATACCGTGCATTCAAAAGGGAAACCTCAGGATATACAGACCGATAATGAATAATGGATACTGCATAAAGCAACTCTTACTAAAATAGAGCAGCACATCTTTATGGAGCTGTTTAACTCTACTTTAAACCACAATTTTTCATAGATCCTTTGATCATGTATATCTGCTGCATTTACTCAGCAAAATTCAAAAGGTCAGCAGAATTGGATTTACTGATTTTTTGAGATCAAGTATTCTTAATTTTTATCGGCCTATTCAGATGATACTGTCTGAAAAAATAAACCCCTGACAAAATCAGGGGTTTATAATCGAAAGTATATATTTAAGTGAAAAAGTGTTGTCTGTTCTTATTCAAACATTATGCCGCAGTAATCCTGTTGGGAAAATTTTCACTGAAATAATAAAGAATTTCAATGGATTTATCTGTAATTGGCTGAAAGACTGAGGTAAATATCTTTTAAGTTTATTAAACCCTATTTTTTCAACAGGATAAAAGAGCCGTTATAAATGTGGTAGGCGGCTTATATTAGTCAAAAAATAGCTGTTTTTCGGAATATTGTAAGTATTTTTGGTATTGAAGTAAATATAATTAATTATTGATTTTACATTTCTATGATCTTAATTGTCGATGATAACCAGAGTAACCTTTATTCACTGAAAAAATTATTGGAATCCAAGGATTTTTCAGTGGATACCGCGAACTCCGGTGAAGAAGCGTTGGGCAAAGCATTGAAAAATGATTACGCCCTTATCATTTTAGATGTCCAGATGCCTGATATGGATGGCTTTGAAGTTGCTGAAACACTGGCCGGATACAGTAAAACAAAAGAAGTACCGATTATATTTTTGTCAGCCGTCAATACCGATAAAAGATTTATAACAAAAGGATATGCTTCAGGAGGTAAAGACTACGTTACCAAGCCGGTAGACCCGGAAATTCTTTTGTTAAAGGTGAAGACTTTCTATAGCCTTCAGGAACAGAATGTTGCCATGAAAAAAACGCAGCAGAGCCTGGAGCTTGAAGTAAAAGGAAGAAGGGAATCGCAGGTGACCATGAAGTCACAGATCGATCATTTCCATCTGATGCTTGAATCTTTACCGCAAATCGCCTTTACGCTGAACGGAGAAGGAATGGTAGATTTTGTGAACGGTAAATGGCATGATTATTCTGCCTCTGACAAACATTTCCCTGAGACGCACCCTGATGATTTCAGTATCGAAGAAGAATTCGAACGCTGCAGGAAGAAAGGCAAAGCCCTGGAACTGGAAGTACGGATACAGAATATAGAATCCGGAGATTACCGGTATCATCTGCTTCGTGTGACGCCTGTGTATGAAGGGGATCACATTAAAAACTGGGTAGGCACCTTTACGGATATTGACGACCAGAAAAAAGTAGAGAAAGAAAAGGACGAATTCCTTAGCATTGCCAGCCATGAGCTGAAGACTCCCCTGACGAGTATTAAAGCATACGTCCAGCTCCTTGAAAGAAAATTAAAACTGGATAAGGAAAGTCCGGAAGCGGGTTTTGTGACCAAAGCCCAGGATCAGATCGAAAAACTGAATACCCTGATTACGGATCTGCTGGACGTTTCCAAGATCGAAAACGGGAAGCTGAAAATCAATAAAAAGCCGACCAATCTTGAAAGCGTGATCAGCAATGCCATCGATACCATTCTCCAGACCCATGATGAACATAAAATAAAAATCAAGCGCGACGGCATCCGTCCGGATATTCTTATTCCGCTTGATGCCATACGGATTGAACAGGTGCTGATCAATTTTCTTACCAATGCCATTAAATATTCCCCTAAGAACAATCAGGTGATTGTTACCACTTTCGTAGATGAAGAAGAACAGGAAGTAAGAGTGAATATTACCGATTTCGGAATCGGCATCCCTGATTTCAAACAGGAGGCGGTTTTCCGTAAATTTTACCGTGTGGAAGAGTCTTCACTGCAATTCCAGGGAATGGGCATCGGCCTGTTCATATGCTCCGAAATCATTAAACAGCACCACGGAAATATCGGTGTTTCCAGTAAAGTTGATGAAGGATCTACATTTTATTTTACCTTACCATTAAATTAATTTCATGCCGAAAAAAATCATACGAAGCCTCCAGTTCGGGGTTGGGTTGTCTTTAGTGATCCTTATTGCAAGTTCCATCGCTTCTTATTGGAGCATACAGAACCAGATGCAGCACCGGGAAAGCCTTTCCAAAAGCCGGAGAGCTATCACCGCTGTAAAGGATGTTTTAATTTCGCTTCTGGATGCAGAAACCGGCAGCAGGGGTTATCAGTTTACCGGAAAGGAAAATTTCCTGGAGCCATATTACCGCAGCCTATCCGAGTTTCCAAAAGCCATTGAACGCGCAAAAGCATTAGATATTACAGATACGAGCCAGTTGAACCGTCTTAATGAGCTGGAGCGGAATGTAAATATGAATATTTCCAACCTGAAATATTTTGTGGAAAACAGAAAGAAAGGCATTGTCATGAACCAGAGCCAGGTGATGTCCAGCAAAGTATATATGGACCGCTGCCGGCAGCTGGTTAAGGATTTTGTGCAGTATGAAGAAGCCCAGCTTGCCCTTAAAAACAAGGATCTTAACCGCTCATCCGGGACGACTGTCTTATTTATCGTATTTTCCGCCATTGCCGCTATTGTGGTCACTGTTTTTTTCTATGTGAGACTGAGGTCAGACCTTATCCGCAGGGATAAGCTCGAAAAAGCATTACAGGCAAAAGATCTGGAGATCAGCAGGCGTGTGAGTGCCATCCGGGAAATTGCCAACAGAGTGGCCAACGGAGACTACAGCCAGAAAGCAGTAGACCATTCACAGGATGATTTGGGAGACCTCGTAGGCTCACTTAATCACATGACGGAATCATTAGGGAAATCTTTTGACACCATCAATAAAAGCGACTGGCGGCAGAAAGGCCTTGCCTTGCTGAATGAATCCTTGATGGGAAACAAATCGGTAAAAGAAGTTTCCGATAATGCATTGAACCAGATTATTGAATACGGGAAATGCATCAACGGATCGCTTTATCTTTATGATGAAGGTTTACTGAAACTGAAAGCGGCCATCGGTCTGGAAAACAATATGAAAAAAGTTTTTGAACCGGGGCAGGGAATGGTGGGCCACGCCTTCATTACTGAAAAGACCCAGGTCTACAATAATCTCCACGAAGACGATTTTGTGGTAACATTTGCCAGCAGCACGATAAAAATTTATGGCATATTACTGCTTCCTGTTTTTGCAGATAATCATATCATTGGGGTCATAGAGCTGGGATCTACTAATAATTTTGATGAAAGCAGGATTGATTATTTTATCGAATGCACTCGGAATATCGGTGTTGCCTTAGGGGCGGCAAAAGGCCGTGAGAAAGAACAGCAGCTTATGGAGGAAACCCAGGCCCAGTCTGAAGAACTTCAGGTACAGCACGCTGAGCTTGAAAACCTGAATACGGAACTGGAGGCACAAACCCAGAAATTACAGGCTTCCGAAGAAGAATTAAAAGTACAGCAGGAAGAGCTGATGCAGGCCAATGCCGAACTTGAAGAACGTTCAAGGCTGCTGGAAGAAAGAAACCACATGATAGCGGAGCGCAACAACGAGATCCAGAAAAAAGTTGAAGAACTGGCGCTCAGCACAAAATATAAGTCGGAATTTTTGGCGAATATGTCACATGAACTTCGTACCCCGCTCAATTCAATCCTCCTTCTGTCCCGTTTAATGGCAGAAAACCCGGAAGAAAACCTGAATGAAGACCAGATAGAATCGGCGAAAGTGATACAGAGCTCCGGAAGCAGCCTGCTGACCCTGATTGATGAAATCCTGGACCTTGCCAAAATAGAATCCGGGAAAATGACACTGGAATATCAGGATGTCATGATCGGTGAGATTGTTAAGGATTTAAAAAGCTTATTCAATCCGGTGATCCAGGAAAAAAGGCTTCAGCTGAATATTGAGATTGGAAATGATCTTGGGGATTCTATAAAAACGGACAGGCTCCGTGTCGATCAGGTATTGAGAAATTTACTGTCGAATGCCATCAAGTTTACAGAAGAGGGAAGCATCAACCTGAATATTAAAAAAGACCCGAAAAGACCTGATTTCATTATTTTCTCAGTAAGAGATACCGGAATCGGAATTGCGGAAGATAAGCAGAGGATTATTTTCGAAGCCTTCCAGCAGGCCGACGGTTCTACGCGCAGAAGGTTCGGGGGAACAGGGCTGGGACTTTCCATAAGCCGGGAAATCGCAAGATTGCTGGGCGGAGAATTGATCCTGAAAAGTAAAGTTGACGAAGGAAGCGAATTCAGCCTTATCATACCGGTAAAAGGAGATGCTGAGCTTACTTCTGTGGAAACAGACAGTGACCTGATGGAAAATATCCGGGAAGATGTGGAAGAAATCCAGAACATTCTGGAAGGCAAGGAGGATGAATCCTATGAATGGATCAATATGCTGGAAATCCCGGAAGATGTGGAAGATGACCGGGACCATATCACTAAAGATGACAAGATCATTTTAATTATTGAGGATGATATCAATTTTGCCAAAGCCCTGCTGAAATATACCAGGCTTCAGAAATACAAAGGAATTGTAGCGGTAAGAGGTGACCACGGCCTTGCCGCAGCCTTAAAATACCGACCTCATGCCATACTGCTGGATGTTCAGCTTCCTGTAAAGGACGGCTGGCAGGTGATGGACCAGCTTAAAGCGAACCCGAAAACCAAGCATATTCCGGTACACATGATGTCTGTGCTCCATGTAAAAAAAGAAAGCCTGATGAAAGGAGCCGTTGATTTTATCAACAAGCCGATGGCACTGGATCAGATGACAGATGTGTTCAAAACGATAGAGGAAGCCTTAAGGAGATCTCCGCAGAAAGTATTGATTGTGGAGGAAAATGCCAAGCATGCCAGTGCCCTGTCGTACTTCCTGAGCAATTTTAATATCTCTCTGTCGGTTCAGAATAATGTGGAAGACAGTGTAGCAGCACTTACCACAGAGCATGTTGACTGCGTTATTTTAGATATCGGGGCTTCCAAAGGGGATGAATATGAAATCATCGAATCCATAAAAAGCTATGACGGACTTGAAAACCTGCCGATCATTATTTTTACAGAACGCAACCTGTCGAAGTCCGAAGAACTGAAAATCAGGCAGTATGCTGATTCTATCGTTGTAAAAACAGCACATTCGTATCAGAGGATCCTGGATGAAGTGGGATTGTTTTTACATCTTGTAGAAGAGAAAAACACTTCTATGGAAACGGTGAGGAGCAAAACGCTGGGTTCTTTAACCGAAGTTCTGAGCGGTAAAAAGATATTGATTACCGATGACGATGTACGCAATATTTTTTCTCTGACCAAAGCACTGGAAAAATACAAAGTGGAAGTGGTGGTTGCCATGGACGGAAAACACGCCCTCGAGCAGATTAAAGAGCATCCTGATGTAGATGTAGTCCTCATGGATATGATGATGCCTGAAATGGACGGCTATGAAACCATCAGACAGCTGAGGAAAATGCCTAAGTTTACAAGATTGCCGATTATTGCCATTACGGCAAAATCAATGATCGGAGAACGTGAAAAATGCATTACGGCAGGCGCCTCGGATTACATTTCCAAACCGGTGGATATAGACCAGTTGCTGTCCCTGCTTAGAGTTTGGTTATATGAAAGTTAAACAGTCCAGATACTGATGAATAAGAAGATTTTAATTGTGGATGATGATCCGCGTAATATATTTGCCCTGAAGCTGACGCTGAAATCCCGGGGCTACCAGACAGAAAGCTGTACTATGGCTCAGGAAGCGATTGATATCCTGAAAAAAGATCATCAGTTCACTGCTGTGCTGATGGATATGATGATGCCGGAAATGGACGGTTATGAAGCGATCAGGATTATAAGAAGTACCCCTTCTCTAAATAAAGTACCGGTGATTGCCGTAACGGCACAGGCCATGCCTGAAGACCGTCAGAAATGCCTGGATGCAGGCGCACAGGAGTATGTATCCAAGCCGATAAATGTGGATCAGTTAATGAATGCAATTGAAAAACTGTCCTAAATGCTGGAACCGAGTATAGTAAAAGACGAAGAAGTGGAATCTCTTATTAAAGAGGTGTATGACCGGTACGGGTATGATTTTTCCGAATACAGCCGTGCGTCATTTAAGCGTAGGATCAACCGTATCTGCCTGATCGACCGGTTTACCAGTTTTGCAGAATTACGGTATACCGTTCTGAACGATCCGGAATACCTGAAGCGTTTCATCGAAGAAATTACGGTGAATGTCACGGAAATGTTCCGGGATCCCTATTTTTTCAGAGCCCTGAGAGAGAAGATACTGCCGCAGCTGGGGACCTATCCCCTGATCCGGATCTGGGTGGCAGGCTGTTCTACAGGAGAAGAAGCCTATTCGATAGCGATTTTACTGAAAGAAGCGAATCTTTACCATAAATCGCTGATCTATGGAACCGATCTCAACCCTTCGGTACTTGAAAAGGCCAGAGCCGGGATATTCCCGTTGCAGCAGATGAAACTGTACTCTGAAAACTATATGCTGTCGGGCGGGACAAAAGATTTTTCGGATTATTATACCGCCAATTATGACAGTGTGCGGTTTGATAAAAGCCTGCAGCAAAAACTCATCCTGTCTACCCATAATTTGGTGTCGGACAGCTCTTTCAACAGTTTCCAGCTCATTATCTGCAGGAATGTACTGATTTATTTTGACAGGGGTTTACAGGAAAAGGTATTCCGGTTGTTTGACAACAGCCTTGAAAATTTAGGTTTTTTAGCTTTGGGTGCAAAAGAAACGCTGAGATTTTCTAAATTAGATAAAAATTACCATCAGGTTGACGATCAGAGAATCTGGAAAAAGCTGGAGCATAATTAACGGTAATGAATGCATAACACGAATGTATGAAAGCAGAATTGGTAGTGATCGGAGGTTCCGCCGGGAGCCTGCAGGTCATTTTGGAAATGATTAAAAAACTGAATGACACCATAGCTGTCCCGGTTCTGCTTGTGCTGCACCGGAAAGCGCATTCAAACAATATCCTGCAGGCATTGCTGCAGCAGCTTTCCCACATTGATGTTGTGGAAATAGATGACAAAACAGAGATAGAAAATAATAAGATTTACATCACGCCGGCCGATTACCACCTGCTGTTTGAAGATAAGAAAACCATGTCGCTGGACAGCTCTGAAAAAATGAATTATTCGCGTCCTTCCATTGATGTAACCTTCAGGTCTGCAGCGGAAATTTATGGTGAGGCCGTAATTGGGGTACTTTTATCGGGTGCCAATGCAGATGGCGTAAACGGCCTTTCGTACATCAAAAAAAACAATGGTAAAGTATGGATCCAGGATCCTGAAACCGCTGAAGTGGATTACATGCCGAGGCACGCTGTGGAAGAAGTCGATTATGACCTCATCATTAATCCCGGTGAACTGGCCGGCCTGATCAATGAACTGTAAATAAAAATAAAATAAGAAATAAGAAATAATAATATGAGTAAAAAGAAAATCCTGATTTTTGATGATGATGCAACGATTCTCGAAGTGATTACAATTATTTTTGAAGAGAATGGTTTTCAGGTAGAAATTTCAGAGACCTCCCATGATATTCTGGAAAGAGTGGCGCAGTACCGTCCGGATGTTATCCTGATGGACAACTGGATTCCCAGAATCGGTGGAGTAGAGGCTACAAAACTTTTAAAAAGCCATGAGGAGTTTAAAAACATTCCGGTGATCTACGTAACGGCCAATAATGATATTATGGCGCTGGCCAGAGAGGCGCAGGCGGATGATTATGTGGCAAAGCCATTTAACCTGGATGATCTTGAAGCGAAGGTGGCCAAATATATCTAAAAACCAAATAAAAAACCCCCGATATTAATCGGGGTTTTGTCGTATGTATTTTATTTCTTATTAAGCAGATTCAGGTAAAGATTTTATTTTACCGATCATAAACTCCGTGCTGCATTTTGCATTGTTGATTTCTGTAATCAACGAGGTCAGAAACAATTTAAGACCGGGTTTTGACAATATATTATCTGAAAATGTCCGGGCAATAATCGTCTTTTTGGATACAATATTTTTCGTCAAGGTATATTCATCCTGTAGATCTACATCCAGATTAAACTGTAGCTTGATACATCGTGTCAAATATTTCCGGATCAGTTCCTTTATTTTGGTTTGGGTATTCATCATTGTGTATTTCACTTAATACTATAATATCCGTGCCAAAAATGTAATATGCAGTATTATTAATACTTATTTGTGATTAATATGAAATTGCTTGAACATTTGTTACCATTATGCATTCTTTTGAAAAAATTAAGAATTATTTTCCTCCTCCTTCGTTTTTCTCAACATCGGTTTTGGTATTCTCCTTTACTTTCTGGTTCCCGAAACGTTTCACAAATGAAATGGATGCCCCGTACCAATCCCATTTTGACATACTTCTTACATAGCCTTCCTGGTTATAGGTGGTGGCATCGTAATTCGGTCTCTGGAAGATATTCATCAGCTGCAGGCTGACTTCCATCTGGGTTTTCGGGAATATCTTGGTGGCAGAAAGATTATGGAAAATATTCGGTTTATTGGTGGTGGAATTTCCGTTGTTCTGATTGGAAACTTCCACCCATGCGCTTATATTGATATTTTTATTAAAAAGATTGGTATACGAAAGATTGGTAGAAGCGCTTAAATAATTGATATAGTTTTTGTTCGCTTCAATTTTATTTTTCTGGTTAAAGTCACTATTATCAATATAATACCATCCCAAGCCTAAATTGACGGTAAATTTATTTTTAAAGAAGGTCTGGTTGGTATTTGCATACAGGTAGTATTTATGCACTTTTCCGCTGAAATTGGACGGTTGCGTAATCGCAATTTTCTTAATGGAAGTAGTGCCGTTTTCGCCAGGGACTTCAATTTCTCCCTGTAAATAATCGGTCCAGTAATCCTGGTCGGTAAATGAATATCGTGCGGAAAGAAAGTATTTCTTTAAAATTCCCAGTTTCATGTACAGCCTGTCACTCGGATTGGGCTCCAGATCTATATTTCCGCGGCTGTAAATCCCATCCGTATTCGGGGTCATAAAAGGATTGAATTCCGCATACCAGGGTCTCCAGATATTTCTGTTATAGGTTAGGCTTAAATCATATTTATCAGAAAAGGTATATTTTAACAATATATTGGGCAGGAAGGCTCCGTAGGCATCTTTTCTTGAAGTTCCGGCGATATCCTGACGCATTTTATAATCAATATATTCGTAACGGATCCCGATTCTGGTTTCTAATTTGTCAAAGAATTTTCTGCTGTAATTGGCATATAATGAGTTAAGATTTTCCTCATAATGAAATGTATCCCTCTGACTTAAACCGTATATCATACTTTCAGATATATTGTCAGGTATTATTTTGTTGTACAGGCTGTTGGGAATCACGTTATTGTTAACACTCATCTTTCCGCCGACTTCGAACGTTGCCCCGGATTTTCCCAGAGGCTGGGTATAGTCTACTTTAAGATAATAATTCCGGTTTTCGGTGTCGGTAAGAACACCAAGATCTTTTATGGATGGGCCTTTACTTGAAATAATGTTATTAATGAAATAGCTGTCTTCAGACTGTCCGTAATAGTTTACGCCTAAGTTTACATCCAGGATTTTATTCTTTTCCTTATCATACCATTTATAAAAAAGGTTGGTTCCTAAATTACGGTTAAGCCCGGTGGAATTTTGATTCTGCTCAGAAGAATTGTCAAAAATATTATTTTTATAGTCTGTTCTGCTGGCTTCTGAGTTCGAAGTAGAATTGCCCTGATAATATTCCAGGATAAGCCCCACCGTGTTTTTAGTATTGATTTCAAATTCTGAAGTAGTGGAAAGAGAAGGGCTTTTGCTCCTGCCTATTACATAACTGTCAATCTGATTGGTCTCATTATCTTTATACCAAGTATACAGACTGGAAGTTCTCTGAACGTAGGTATTGTCACTGTAACCTCCTATGAAAGTCTGGGTGAAGTTTTTCCTGTGATAATTTAAATTCAGATTGGTATACTGTGAGTTTTTCGTGTTCTGTTTGTTGTTAAAAGTGACGCTGCCCTTTATTCCTTCATCATCCCGCTTTTTCAAAACAATATTGATTACAGACCCGGTAGCTTCATACCTTGAGGACGGGCTGGTAATGACCTCAATCTTCATCAGGTTGTCAGCCGGGATGGTCTTCAGGTATTCCTTAAGTTCCTTACCGGTAAAGACAGACTTCCTGTCATTGATATATACGGTTACCGATTCTCCCTCTGCTTTAACGGCATCATTGTTATCAATGCTTACCAGAGGAGTCATTCTCAAAACATCCCAAGTGGTATTTCCTGCAAGGATAGCACTGTTGGCAACATTAAAAACGGTTCTGTCGACTTTAGATTCCACTGTCGGCTTTCTTACCGTTACCGTTACGCCTTCTATGCTTTTTTCTTTGGATTTTATGCTGTCCTGCTTTTCCTGTGCAAAAGTTACAATACCCGCCAATAAAGCGATAGGGATCAAAATAGTTTTCATTTACAATTAAGTTTATCTATAAGACAGCCTGCATAGGGGTTTTGTTACATCACTTTGAATTAATTCTGCAATAATAATCCTCGTTACATGGGGATCGTAGGCGAAATTCAAAAAATATCATACTTTTGCTGAAACTCAAGATGCTCATGAAGAATGTTTTAAGCTGGATTTTTGTTATATTTCTTATGATTTCGCTTTTTAACAGCTGCTTAAATAATTCGGTAAAAAAAGATCTGCAGCAGAAAAAAGATTTCATTGGTCACCTGAGACAGCTGTATTCTTCCGGCGATTCTTCAAAGTGGCCGAAACCTGTTTTAGATCCGGAATCCGCTTTATCTTTTTCCGAAATCGGCCATTTGCCGGATATTCAGTTTCCGGCTGACAATCCGTATTCAGCAGAAAAAGCATTGCTTGGAAAAACGCTTTTCTTTGATCCGAGGCTTTCAAAATCCAACCAGATCGCCTGCGCTTCCTGCCACGACCCGGAACTGGGATGGTGCGACAACAGAACCTTTTCTTTCGGGCATGACCGGCAACTGGGGACGAGAAATGCCATGAGCATCCTGAATGCAGCGTATGTAAAAGAACTGTTTTGGGACGGGCGTGCCGGGTCTCTGGAACACCAGTCGCAAATGCCGATAGAAGACGTAAGAGAAATGGGGGAGCATATTGACATTGCAGCCGGTAAAATAGCAAAAATAAAAGGATATGAGGTGTTATTCGAAAAAGCATTCGGCGATAAGGCAGTCAGCAAAGACAGGATTTCAAAAGCAATTGCCACTTTTGAAAGAACGGTTAAAAGCGTGCCCGGTAAATTTGATCAGTTTATTGACGGGAAATCAGAGGTCTATACCGATGATGAACTTATGGGGCTGCATCTTTTCCGGACCAAAGCCCAGTGCATCAACTGCCATAATTCAGGCTATTTTTCCAATAACAAATTTGAAAATATAGGCACCTCTCTGTTAGGCGAAAAAGGGGAGGACCCCGGAAGGTATCTGGCGACAAAAAAGGCTGAAGATGCCGGAAAATTCCGGGTTCCGGGGCTGCGGGAAGTCGCACGGACAGGCCCATATTTCCATAACGGATCCATGGCTGACCTGTCGGAGGTGATCAGGTTCTACAGCAACGGTAACCCTGAACATTCACAAAAGCGTTCAACCCTCCGTGAAGGGAAGGTACTGCATTCAGAGAAATCAGGAATGGTCAGAATGCTGGAATTATCAGAAGAAGAAATTTCCCAGCTCGAAGCATTTCTGCGGACTTTATCATCAAAACCCGAAAAGGTCAGTATGCCGGAGTTGCCTCAGTAAAAATTATAAACAGAGTCGGAAGGATGTCATTGGATTAAAAAAAACAGTTCTGCAATAATGCAGAACCGCTTTCCTAAGACTAATTTTACTAAAATTATATTCTGACTAATATCTATCTGATGCATTCTTAAAAAGAGGCTGCTCCCCGTAAGGAGCAGTCTCAAGATAAAATATTTCCCTTATTTTTATATGAAGACCTTAGAGTTTTATCTCTGATCTTATATTGAGTAAATATACAAATAAAGAATAATTTATTGATGGTATTGTATAATTTAAGTAAATTTAACTGGCAATTTGGATTAATATAAAATTTTATGCTTTAACTTTGGCTTTAAACTCATACCTTAAGAATATTATTCTATGAATCATCTTGACGATAAAGACATGCAGTTGCTGAGACTTCTGCAAAAAGATGCAAAACTCACCGTGAAAGAGCTTGCCAAAGAAGTTAACCTTTCTCCGTCTCCTGTTTTTGAGCGTGTAAAGCGTCTTGAACAGGAAGGCTATATTAAAAAATATGCCGCTGTTCTGGATGCCGAAAAGCTGAATCTCGGGCTTATTGTGTACTGCCAGTTAAAACTGAAAAGCAATGATGCCTACCTGGCCGTGGAATTTGAGCAGGAAATTCTTAAAATTAAAGAGGTGGCGGAATGTTACAGTATTTCCGGTGATTTTGATTTCCTCCTTAAAGTGCATGTACAGGATATGAAAGAGTACCAGAATTTTGTATTCAATATATTGGGTGCCGTCCCTTCCATCGGGAGTACCCACAGTACATTTGTGATGGCCCAGGTGAAAAATATCTATGGATTGACTATTTGATAAATATTTTTCTATATTCTATGATCCAAAGAAGCTGAAACCGGATTAAAATTATATGTAATATATTTGTTCTGAAAAAGAACAACGAAAAGTATTGTATGGATGACATCAGAATGATTGTAACGGATATGGACGGAACTTTTCTGAACTCTAAACACCAGATGAGTCCGGATTTTCCGATGGTATATGAAGAACTTAAAAAAAGAAATATTCTTTTTGTTCCTGCGAGCGGCAGACAGATGATGGGAATTACCAAATATTTCGGGGATATTGAGGACGAAATGGCTTTTATTGCAGAAAACGGGGGCTATGTGATGTATAAGAACAAAGAACTTTTTGCAGACCGGCTTGAAGCTACTTATATTGCTGAAATTATCCGGGCCATCCGCGATATTCCCGGCGCCACAGCTGTTTTATCAGGCAAGAAAAAAGCCTATTTTGACAGCGGTAATGAGGATTTTATCCATTACATATCCCAGTTCTATACGGATAATGAAAAAAAAGAGGATTTAACGGAAGAGATTGATGACAGCATCTTTAAAATTGCAGTCTATCATCCTGAAGGATCGGAATTGAACGTTTATCCTGCGTTGAAAAAGTTTGAAAAATATAACCTGGAGATTGTAGTTTCCGGCCAATACTGGCTTGATATTATGAATAAAAATATCAATAAGGGCAATGCTCTGGAAAAGCTGCAGGACGCATTGGATATTTCCCCACAGCAGACCATGGCTTTCGGGGATTATATGAATGATATTGAAATGCTGAAAAACTCCAGATACTCTTATGCGATGAAAAATGCGCATCCGTCCGTGAAAGAAGCTGCATGTTTTGAAGCCTGTACGAATGACAATTTCGGAGTACTGAAAATCATCAAAGATTATCTGGATATCCGTTAACCGCATAACAGAAAATATAACCTTCAGATTTCTGATCTGAGGGTTTTTTGTTCACAAATGTCGTTATCAAGAGCATCTATGCCCATGCTTTTTTGTGAAATTTTCAATTTATTTATAAAAATTCACGGACCTATTGTTTTTTATTTTAAATTTATCGGCTGAAACTCTTTCTCTGATGTACCGCTTGCCCGATGTAAAATTATATTTGGTCATCATCGGTTTAAAAAATCCAAAACTGATTAATTAATATCAATACGGCAAAACCGAAAAGCCGGTAACAGAGTAGGGAAACCATAAAAACTAAACCATGAATTTATCAATCCACCCGTCAGTAGGTGTTGCCGGACCTGGCAATTGTGCCGCTGAAATCTGCCTGTCTTCAGATAGCATAGGCAGAATCCCTTTCAATGCATACCTCAACGGGAATTCCTCATGTTCCATCACAGTTTTAAAAATTAATGCCGGATTTATCAAAAGCCGGTGGCATCCTTTCAGAATTCTTTATAAAAACAGAGCAGGGGTCAATCGTGATACCTGGAATATTGCTTCTGTTGAATGGACCGTATATTCAGAAAAAGTGACGATATCAACACAGTGCTGAAAGGACTCTTCTTTAGAGAGAAATATACAGCTCCGGAATCAGGAATTTGAATAAGAAATCCTCAGCAGATTAAGGATTTAATAAGTCTTTATCTTAAACCGCTGACTACAAATCCGGAATATAAAAAAAACAATAATCTTTAAATAAATTAATAACTATGAAAAACGCATTGAAGTATATTCTGCTTCTGACCATTCCTTTGTTTTCACTGACATGCAGCTCAGAAAGGGAAGATGAAATTATTATTGACTACACCATACCGCCGGTTACGAATGTATTCTATCAAAATGCTGCTGAATTCGCATTAACGTATGATCCGAGCGGAACGGTAAGCCAGACCATCAAAGATCAGGCCTTCGAATTCTATAAAAAAGGCCAATGGAGCAGCCTTGAAATCCTTTTTAAAACAAACAATTTAAACGGTGGATGGCCTCCGGCTAACGGCGGCTACAATATTGCGGATGATGTTCCGTTCACGGCCGGACAAAAATTCGACCGCTACAGCGGAGCTGTAGGAAGTTATAACGGTACCGGCATTCCTACCTTAGGCGGTAGCTTTACGAGTCCGATTATCAATGGATATGTGTATACCTTCAGCCAGCGGGCATTAAATCAGCCTGAAAATGCGTACGACTTTTATTATGAAATCGATGTTATGAATAATTTATTAACGTTCAAAGGCCAGTATGCAGATGTGATCCCATGGTTCGGCCAAGTGGGCGGCGGTAAACAGACGATGTGGAAAATTCCCGTTGATCCTATGACCGGATACCAGAAAACCTGGAACAAGCTGGCCCAGGAAGGGTACATAAAAGTAACGATTAAAAAAAGCCCGAGCGGAAAATATAACGGCCTCGCAGGAACGGTTATTCAGTAATAAACAATTCAGATGTATTCCATATCAAAAAAAATAAACATTAGAGAACAGGCGTATGTTCCGAAGACTGTTTTCAGGAACGAGGAAGCCGATCCTTATGCCGCCGTTACGTATACCTGCCGTCATTGCCGTCATGAAAATACGGTGGAAATTACTTCTTATACATCGGGCTTTCCGATTTTACAATTGTATGATGAAGGAAGAGTGGTATCCGGGGAAGAATTGTTAAAAATCGGAGCCGTTGCTGAAACGTCAAAAAGCAGGCTGCATTTCGGAGCATTGACTGTGAGTGATCTTCCGACCCTGTATTTCGGTACCGCCTGTCAATCCTGCCGGTCAAAATACCTGTGTGTGTTCAGTTATGGGGAAAAACAGCCGGGCCTTACTCTTCTGACGGTTTCGGGAATGTGGCAGTATGAAGAAGCTGATTAGGCCTGTATTACGGGTTACCATAAAAAAAGAAGAAACAATATCATTAATATTGCGAAATTAACAGAACCATTAAAGAATAAATTTAATCCAACATGGAAATTCTAATCATTATTATTTTATTTTGCCTGATGCTGTATGCCTTTGGCAGATCAGGTAAAATTAAAAAAGAAGCGGCTCAGAAAGATACACAGATTACCGCTCTTAATCAGGAAATCGGCCGGCTTAAAACGGAAATATCCGGTCTTCAATCTGATAAAGCATCTCTGAATGACAAAATCCAGAGGCTGCGGACGGAGCTGTCTAATCTGCAGATCGATAAAAGGGAGACCGACCAGAAAAACCTTCAGCTTAAAAATCAGAATGATGCGTTAAGCAAGTATCAGGATATTCTGAATGTTCAGACGGAATGCGAATACCTTTTGAAAAAAGCTGAAAAAGACAGTGTAAAATTAAAGGAAAGGGCGCAGCTGGAGCTGGACAGTGCCCAGCAGCAGGCAAAGGAATCCCGCAGACTCACAAAAGAACTTGCTGAAAAGAAGATCCGGGAAGTTGAACTGCTGTATGAAAATGCCGTAAGGGAATCCCGGAGGATTATTGATACGGCAGAATATAAAGCAGAAGCTATCGGAGGTGATGCATACCGCAGTTTGAGGGAAGCCAATGAAATTGCCGACCGGATAAAAGCCATGAAAAATGTCATTCAGGGATATGGAAACGAATATATTGTTCCGGCGTATACCCTGCTCGATGAACTGGCAGCGGATTTCAGCCATAAGGAAGCCGGCGAAAACCTTAAAAAACTCCGTCAGAATAATAAGCTGATGATCGTAAGCAGACAGGCCGGAATCTGTGAATATGTAGATGAATACAGGAGGAATATAGCGATTGATTTTGTTATCGATGCCTACAACGGGAAAGTGGAAACCATCCTGGCATCAGTTAAAAAAGACAATTACGGGATTCTTAAACAGAAAATAGACGACGCTTTTCAATTGGTTAATTTTAACGGTGAGGCGTTCAGGAAAGCAAGAATTTCCGCCGTATACCATGAAGCCCGTCTCGAAGAACTGAAATGGGCGGTAGTAGCACAGGAACTGAAATGGCAGGAACAGGAAGAGCAGCGACAGATCAGGGAACAGATCCGTGAGGAAGAAAAAGCGAGGAAAGAATTTGAAAAAGCCATTAAAGATGCCGAAAAAGAAGAGCAGACTTTAAAAAGGCTGATCGAAAAAGCAGAACAGCAGGTGGCAAAAGCCAATGAAGAACAGAAAATGTTGCTTCAGCAGCAGCTGGACGAATTGCAGAACAGGCTGCAACAAACGGAAGAGAAAAACCAGCGGGCTATTTCCATGGCCCAGCAGACCCGGCGAGGCAATGTATATATTATTTCAAATATCGGATCTTTTGGCGAAGATATCTATAAGATCGGGATGACCCGGCGCCTGGAGCCGTTAGACCGTGTCCGTGAACTTGGTGATGCCAGTGTCCCTTTTGAATTTGATGTGCATGCGATGATGTACTCCGATGACGCTCCGGCCCTGGAAAGACAACTTCACAAAAAGTTCCTGAAAAACCAGCTTAATAAGATCAATCCGAGAAAAGAATTTTTCAGATTATGCATTAATGATATTAAAAACTATACGGATACAATGGGAATTACCTGTAAATGGACCCTTGCTGCTGAAGCGAAACAATACCGCGAAACCGTAAAGCTTGAAGAAGAAATGAAGGTTGACAAAAAACTTGAAGCCGAGTGGGAACAGTATCAGGAACAGGCTGATCCGGTAGTAATGATGGAAGAAGTATTAGCTGAATAATAGAAGCAATTTAATGAGTAGTGCTATCATTTTCAAATAAAAACCCACAACCTATCAGGTTGTGGGTTTTTATTTGAAAATATATTATTAAGATTCGGTGCCGACTAATCCGTAGCTCATTACCGACGGTTCTTTGCCAAACAGGCAAGAGAAGATATTCTGGAATTCATGGATGTATTTGCATCTGATTGAATTTCCATAAATCTTTAATCCGTCAACAATCTTTCTTGAGCTGAGATCAATATCATATTTGATAAAAGATTCAGGTCTTTCATATCTGATGCGCTGATCAGAACTGTAGGTTCTGGAAAAGCCGAATTTTTCCAGCCAATCTTCAGTAATCTGGATCGGCTTGATAACTGTTGCCGGAACAGAAAAACTGTGGATGTCATTTTCAATCTTCACAAAATAGTCTCTTTCATTATCCTGAAAAATTTCAGTGATATTATAGATCTGATTTTTGTATTCTACTAAATTTTTTATTTTTAGATCTGCAACGTTCATAATATTTTGTGTGTTAAGTTAGTATTGGGTAAATTGTGATATTATGTTAATTACAAATTCCATGCCTTATGGCATGAATACTACCTAAACAATTATTAAAAATAAAAATGTATGTGATTTAGTGAGTTGAATATCAATGATTTTTCATCATATTTTATTGTCATTCATATTATGGAAAGTTAAGTATGTGGTATATAAGAGATTAAATAATGCACTGTTTAATCAAATTCAGGTGACTTAATCCATAAATTACAGGATTAAGGAAACAATTAACAGGGTAAAAATGCGGAATAAATGAGAATTATAAAACGAATGATGATCGAAAATGTTAAAGCATAAACCCGTTTTTGTTTAAGTTATCATTCTTTGATGAGACAAAGCTATATTAATTTATATTTGGAAATATTGATCAAATGATTCTCTGGACCGATGAATGAAATAATCAGCAGATCCGGAGAAAGGAAAAGCTATTGATTCATTAAAAAGGTCATCATCTGCTGTAAGTATTCGTTTTCCCTTACCACTTTATTATATGACTGTCTGGCATATACTGGGGAGATATCATAATTATCAGGCTTAGCATTGATGTCTTCATTTTCAATATAATTCAAATGACGGGTATAATCTTTAATGAGCTTATTGATGGTTTTTCTTTTTATTCTGCACAATGTATTGTTCTTTATCTTTTGTAAAGAATTCAGAATAAAAGATTTGTCCCCGTGGAAGTTAATGACGTTTTTCACAAACGAAAGGTTGTGGCTATCCTGTAATACAGAATGTTCATCTTCAAAAATCATGATCGGTAAAAGTTATAAAATTCAGAAATAGTTTAAAACACTTTATTATAATGATTACTGATCAATTGACGGGAATGGAAAAGGACTTTTGCATGACCTTGATCAGACAGTCCTTCGGTGAAGAAAAGTGTGTTAACATGATATACTATTTTAATGATTGGTGCGTAAATTTTAAACAGATAAGCCTGTTTTCGGTTAAATTTTCTAATTCAAATATCTAACCAAATAATTAATAATATTAAAAATAATAAATATATGTATTAAAATGCTATAAAAATGTAATATATTTTCAATAGGTCAAGGTGTAATGTTTTATTCTTTGTGGTATTATCAGATTGCTGATTGTATTTAAGAACTAATGGATCAAGGCGGGTGAAATGATTGAGCTGAGTATGAATGATGGCTGAAGGGTTTCTCAAAAATTGCCTGAGCTTTCAATATTTTTAAAATCAGATAGGATTGTCCCTAAAATAAAAAAGCCCCACGCTGGGTGAGGCAAAATGATAATTATTGAACGATTCTCATGGGTTATTTGTTGTTTTCAAGCCATTTCAGCCGGCGTTCGTCGGGCAGGTGCTTTACCTTAAAATTTTCGAATATCGCCTGAAAGCCGTTTCCGTCCGGGCAGGCAGCCATAATACCTACCATTACGGGAGAGTTATCCTGTAAATGCGCGTTGCGCATCATCACATAGTTTTTATCGTCAAACGAATAAAATATTTCAACTGCATCAAGCTTTCTCACGGCTTTTATCCATACTGAAGAAGGAGTTTTATCTAAAGCAATCACGCTCCAGTCACTGGTGGCATGGGTAACTACCGTACTCAGATTATATTTTCCGTCTACAAATTCAACTCCTGCTTTTATATAATTTTCTTTGTCTATTCTCAGCATCAGGCCCATCTGGTCAAACCGGGTTTTGTAATTTCCCGTTATTTTTACCTTGGCTTCAAATTCCCCTCCATACGTAGTATAAAGAAACGGTGCATCATCTACCGTAAAGCCGTAGTGCGAAATTCTCCAGTAATCGCTCTGGGGCGTGACAAACATTGTTAATTTATCATTTTTGATTTCCCATTTCTCCGGTTCATTGAACCACGTCATTTTTTCCAATGTCTGTGCCATGCTTTTATTGATTATGCCTAGCGCACAGAAACTTAAAAATATTCTTTTCATTATTCTTGTCTAATAGATACACTGCGTGTAATTATTGTTATTTTAGCAAATGTATAACTAAAAGCAAATGTTGTCCAATACTGATAAATAACCATTTTATGACTATTGTAGAAACACTGAACAAAACGCTTCTGAAGAGCCAGGGACAGAATAAAACCTGTCTGATGGATTGCGAAGTGTATAAAAATATTGCTGTGGCTTATACTCGGACAGAGAATTCAATAGCCGTATTAAGTGATATGCAGATGAATAAAAGTTACGTCTTTCATTCAAAAACAGCTTCTGAATTAGGAATGGTATTTCCGGCAAACCCTACCGTTATCAATTCTATCTGGGAAGAAGAAATTCTGAAAAAAATTCACCCGGATGACAGGATGAAAAAATATGTTCATGAACTCAGGTTCTTTAGGCTTCTGGAAAGTACGGAACAGGAAGAACGTTCGGATTTTTGTGTCGTTTCAA
This sequence comes from Chryseobacterium gregarium DSM 19109, assembly GCF_000430845.1. Classification (GTDB taxonomy): domain Bacteria; phylum Bacteroidota; class Bacteroidia; order Flavobacteriales; family Weeksellaceae; genus Chryseobacterium; species Chryseobacterium gregarium. Next base: position 87,615 of record NZ_AUMU01000001.1, read on the forward strand.
AAATGAGGCTGCAGGGAAAAAATGAAATTTATCAATGGATCAGGCACCGGATGTTTTACTTCTATTCCCCTTATACCCATAAACTGAGGTTTGCCCTGTGCCTGTATGACAGAGCAGCAGATCGAAATAAAGGGCCATCACCGGAGTTTTTAATTATCAATGCGGTAAAGGGAGAAGTGGTTTCAGAGGATAAATTTAATTATGAAAATATTCTTTCCCGGAGGGAACTGGAAATACTGCAATACATAGGGCAGGGTTTTATCAGTAAAGAAATTGCCGGCTTTCTTTCCATCAGCATTAATACCGTCAGCAGGCACCGCCAGAACATTCTGAAAAAACTGAAGGTAAAAAATTCTGTTGAGGCATTTAACGGAATCTTGTCAAAACAATGATTTGATGTATAATAAGTAATAAATCAATAGGTTATGAAATATAATTTTGAATTATTAATTAATAAAGTGTGTTTATGTTATGAATATATAATGTATTTAAGATAATTTACAAAAAAAATCATACACATAATGGTGTATCAGGGGTTTTTCTCTTAAAATTATTCTATATTTGTTATACTAACAACTAACAAATTAAGGATGAAAATCAACTTCTCAACAGCAACATTTAAGGATTTTGAGAATATTCCGGGCTTCGATATGATGGAGCGTGCGGATATTTATTATGACTTTCTGGAATATATGAAATTAAACGGGCGCCACCATTACAGGCTGCAGAATAAAACAGGCTGCCATTCAGTAATGCATGTGGGTACAGAAAATATAACGAAAGAATTTATCAGTTTTGTCACAAGCGATTATCTGGGATTCACCCAGCATCCTAAAGTAAAACGTGCAGCGATTGAAGGCGTTGAAAAATTCGGGACGGGTACAGCCGCCACTCCGCTGATCGGCGGATATTATTCCTATCATAATGACCTTGAAGAAAAAATAGCTTCTTTTTTCGGCCGGACCAAGGATGAAGCCGTCATATTTACAACAGGATATACCGCCAACAGTGCCACATTGCAGATTCTGCTGCAGAAAGAAGATATTGCCATCTTAGATATGTCCGTTCATGCAAGTGTTTATGAAGGATGTATTCTGACCAACAGAAAAACTTTTCCGCATAATAACCTCAATGCCCTGGAGCAGATTCTAAAAGCTTCCGAAAATCAGTACCGCACAAAGCTTGTGGTGATTGACGGGGTTTATTCTCAGGATGGAGATGTTGCCCCTGTAGAAGAAATTTATAAGCTTGTAAAAAAATACAATGCTTATTTAATGGTGGATGATGTCCATGGAGTCGGTATTTTAGGAAAAACGGGAAGGGGTACCCTTGAAGATCCGGGACTGCTTGATAAAATTGATATTATCACCGGGACATTCAGCAAGACATTTGGTAATCTGGGCGGCTATGTAATCACCAATGAAAAACTGGCCGAATTTATAAGGTTCCAGTCACGTCAGCAGATTTTTTCTGCGACCACTCCTCCCGGTTCTGCAACGGGTATTATCAAGGCCATTGAACTGATCGACGAAGAACCGCAATGGCGTACGAAGCTGTGGGAAAATATCAGCTATTTCAGAAAAGGCTTAAATGACATGGGACTCGATACCGGAACCACCTGCTCTGCCGTGGTACCGGTGAAGATCGGGGATCCGCATATTACAGGTGATGTAGGAAAAATGCTTCTGGAACAAGGTATTTACGCCAACCCTATTATTTATCCTGCCGTAGCCAGAAAAAACGCCCGGATCCGGATGAGTTTAACGGCAACTCATGAACGGGAACATCTTGATAAAACCCTCAATGCATTTGACGATATCAATAAAAAGTTGCATATTGCGAAAAAATAATTTACAATGCCTAGAAAAGTTGTACAGGGACCAATAAGGGATAAAGAAAAAACCAAACAAAAGCTGCTTGCAGCAGTAGGAAAAATTTTAAAAACCAGAGGGTATTCAGGATTAAAAGTAAGCAAAATAGCGGCTGTAGCAGGATTTGATAAAAAGCTGATTTATGAGTATTTCGGAAGTACCGAGAAACTTATAGATGAATATATAAGATCTCAGGATTACTGGAGCAAAATGAGCCAGGGCAATATTGAGGTTGATACGTCAGACGGAGGGAAAGAATTGTCAAAAATGGCAATTTTAAATCAGTATGAGCAGGTTAAAAGAAATAAAGAGCTTCAGAAAATTATTCTCTGGGGGCTTTCGGAAAGCAAACCTATTCTGAAAAAAGTAGCCGATGAAAGAGAAGAGGTAGGAGAAATGCTTTTTACCAACATTATTGATCCGCATTTTAAAGAAAAGTCGACAAGGTACCGTGCCATCGCTGCGCTTCTTGTTTCAGGATCATATTACCTGAACCTTTATACGGGACACAACGCCAGTAAATTCTGTGGCATTGACCTGAAAACCGATGAAGGCAGAAAAGAAATTGAAAAAGCAATTGTTGAAATTATTGATTTTGCTTACGAAGAAAAATAAGATAAAAATTTTCCCATTGACCAATAATAAGTTTTGTGGATAATTTGAAAACTTTTCATTTTCAGATTAGAACTATATTTCTTACTTTTGGCCAATGGAAAATTTTATCGTATCTGCAAGAAAGTATCGTCCACAGGAGTTTGACACTGTTGTCGGACAATCGCATATTACAGATACTTTAGAACATGCGATCGAAGAAAATCAGCTGGCCCAGGCTCTGTTGTTTTGCGGTCCGAGAGGGGTGGGGAAGACGACCTGCGCCAGAATCCTGGCAAGAAAGATCAACGAAAAAGACGGATCCGTCTCAGAAGATGGTTTTGCCTATAATATTTATGAACTGGATGCAGCTTCCAACAACTCGGTAGACGATATCAGGGAACTGATTGACCAGGTACGGTTTGCTCCTCAGGTCGGGACTTATAAAGTGTATATCATTGATGAGGTCCATATGCTTTCTTCCGCTGCCTTCAATGCTTTCCTTAAAACCCTTGAAGAACCGCCGGCCCATGCCATCTTTATTCTGGCAACCACTGAAAAACACAAGATCATTCCTACGATCTTATCCCGCTGCCAGATTTATGACTTTAAAAGGATTACCATTGAAAGTATCCAGGGGCATCTGAAAACGATTGCCCAAAAAGAACAGATCCGGTATGAGGACGATGCGCTGTATCTGATTGCCCAGAAAGCCGATGGTGCCCTGAGGGATGCCCTGTCAATTTTTGACAGGCTGTCTACTTTTTCCCAAAAAAATATTACGCTCGAAAAAGCAGCAGAAGTGCTGAATATTCTGGACTATGACCAGTATCTGAAAATTGTAGATTCCGCAAAGGAAAATAAAATTCCTGATGTACTTTTTGCATTTAACGATATCGTAAAAAAAGGCTTTGATGCCCATATTTTTATTGCCGGGCTGGGGAATCATTTCAGGGACCTGATGATGGCCCAGAATCCTTCCACCATTGATTTAATTGAAGTCGGGGAACAGACCAAAGCCAAATTTGTCCAGCAGGCCCGGAACTGGAATGCCCAACAATTAATTGATGCTATTGAAATCTGCAACCATGCAGACATCAATTATAAAAACTCTAAGAACCCGAGGCTTACGGTAGAGATTGCATTGATGCAGCTGGCTTCGCTGACTTCCCATTCAGACGCTTCTAAAAAAAAAAGTTCATAATATTATCTCCCACAGTAAATGACAGCGGAGAAGTAAAAATTATAGCAAAACCAGAGGAGAAAAAGCCGGAAACCATTCAGGAGAAACCAGCGGAAATCCAGAATATCCCTGCAGAAGCGGAATTAAAAAAAACGACAAAGCCTTTGTCCAGGCAGGCAATTTCTTCAGGCTTTAGTATCAACGCTTTTATAAGTAAAGAAGACCAGCCCCGGCATGAGGAGGCCCAGCCTGTTAAAGCTGAAAATCTTCCCCAGAACCACTTTACCGAAACAGACCTTCAGATGGAATGGAACCTATTCCTGAAACAGATCCAGAAAAAGAATGCCATTGTTTTCAATGCAGTGAAAACATTCAAAATGATAAAGTCTGATGAGCATCAGATTACGGTAATGTTTCCGTCAGATTCAGCCAAATCTGAATTCGATAAAGTAAGCAGAGAGTTTTTCAATCATTTTAAAACAAAGGTTCATAACTTCTCTATTGAAATATTGTATAAAAGAGACATGGAAAACCTTAAGATAGAAGTGATGACGAAAAGAAAGGTTTTTGAAAAATTTGCAGAAAAAAATCCATTGCTTAAAGATCTTGATGACTTGATGAGATTTGATTTAACGTAACTTTTTAATTCAGGAATTGGATTAAAGTCTTTATTACATAAGCGTTGTTTCATCTTCATATGCGGGCTTCGGATCATGTTTTCAACAGATCAACCTATTTAAATTTATCCGGAAAATTACTTTATTAAATAAATTTTATATATTTGTCGGATAATTAATTGTCCGAAAATCATTTCCGGCACAACAAAATAAAACAGAAAAGCTGAAATCAGACGATCTATAATGGGAAATATAGTAAAACCATTGATGTCCAATTTTCAACCCGCTTATTTTTTAAGCGGTTATTTTAGCATTTCGTTTACCTATTTTAGAAATTTCAGGAATCATTATCAATTGTATTTTTGGTATTGCTAACTGAATTTCTTTCCAAAAAATAAACAGGAATAACCGGATCCTTCCCATTCCTGCCTCCTTAATAATAATTTTAACGGCATTTTTTTGAAAAGAATTATAAAGTCCTTTTATAATGCCGTTGCTATGGATATAAACAAACAGAAAAAAATAATGGATTTAAAAGAATTAAAGAACGACTGGATCAATGAGTTTTCACAGCCATTGATGATCGCCGGACCATGCAGTGCAGAAAGTGAATCCCAGATGCTGGAAACGGCGAAACGAATCAGGGAGACCCATGCGGATGTTCCGATTTTCCGTGCCGGAATCTGGAAGCCCCGTACAAAACCCAACGGATTTGAAGGGGTAGGGGTTATCGGTTTAAACTGGCTGAAAAAAGTAAAAGAAGAATACGGATTCAAAACCGCTACGGAAGTCGCCAACGCGCATCATGTCTTTGCGGCACTGGAAGCCGATGTGGATATCCTCTGGATCGGGGCACGCTCTACAGTAAACCCTTTTACCGTTCAGGAAATTGCCATGGCTTTGAAAGGAACGGATAAGCCTGTCTTGGTTAAAAACCCTGTAAATCCCGATCTCGCTTTATGGATCGGAGCTTTGGAAAGGCTGTTGGGGCAGGATATTAAAAAGCTGGGGGTGATCCACAGGGGATTCTCAACGTACCAGAAGACCAAATACAGAAACAATCCGAACTGGCAGATTGCTCTGGATTTTAAAAGTCAGTTTCCGAATATTCCCATGCTGGTGGATCCCTCTCATATCTGTGGAAACAGGACGGGTCTTGCAGATATCACACAGGAAGCCCTGAATGTAGGATATCAGGGAGCCATGATCGAAACCCACAGCAATCCTGATGAAGCGTGGAGCGATGCTGCCCAGCAGATTACACCGGAAGTCCTGGCCACATTAATCAGTAACCTGAAGGTAAGAAGTACCGATATGGCTGGCTTCGAAGGGGATATGGGAAGACACCGGACATTGATTTCTGACATTGATTTCCAACTGATTGAACTTCTTTCCCAGAGGATGAAGATTTCAGAGAGAATCGGCAAGCTTAAAAAGGAGAATGATATTGCGATCTTCCAGCCTGAACGTTGGAAAGTAATCCGTGAGTATGCCGACCAAAAAGCCGGGGAAACCGGAATGTCCAAAGAATTTATTGAAAAGGTCTTCAAAACCATTCACGAAGAGTCTATTGAAGTTCAGAATAATATCATGATTGACAGATAAAGGGTAAACTTATCGTCAGAAGATTTCAGGGCTTGGAAGTAAGGTGTTTTTACCCTTATTTCTAAGCCCTAATTTCTTATATTTGTATGATCTTACGATATGAAAGGAAAAGTCATTAAATCAACGGGAAGCTGGTACCAGGTTTTGGATTCGGAATCCGGTAAAGTTTTTGAAGCAAGAATTCGCGGAAAATTTAAATTAATTAAAACCAGACTGACGAATCCGCTTGCTGTTGGAGATTTTGTGGAATTTCAGCTTGAACAGGACGATGTCGCCTGGATCACAAAAATTGAACCGCGGCGGAATTATCTGATCAGGAAATCGGTAAACCTTTCAAAAGAAGCACACATTATCGCCTCCAATATTGATCTGGCGTGTTTTATTTTCACCTTAAAACATCCTGAAACTTCACTTGGTTTTTTAGACCGGTTCCTGGCGTGCTGTGAAGCCTATACTATTAAACCTGTCATTCTGTTCAATAAGATGGATGTCCTGAACGAAGAAGAAATTGAAATCGTGAAAGACATCCAATTCCTGTATGGTGAAATAGGCTATGGCTCTTTGGAAATTTCTTCCTATTCAAGATTAAACCTGGAGCAGCTGCAGAATGTTGTTAAAGATAAAACTTCTGTATTTTTCGGACATTCCGGTTGCGGGAAATCTACGTTGGTCAATGCTTTGCAACCCGGTCTTAACCTGAAAACTTCTGAAATTTCGGACACTCATCTGAAGGGGAAGCACACCACTACTTTTGCACAGATGCACTTCTGGGATTTCGGCGGAAACGTTATCGATACGCCCGGCGTACGGGAATTTGCCATGATTGATATCCAAAAGGAAGAAGTGCAGCACTATTTCCCGGAAATTTTCAAAAAAAGAAAAGAATGCAAGTTCCATAACTGCATGCACATCAATGAACCGAAATGTGCCGTATTAGATGCTTTGGAAACAGGCGATATTCAACAGTCGAGATATGCTACCTATATAAAACTGATGGAAGAAGCAGAAGAATCCAACGTGCAGAAATAACCTTCAACTTTGTATTTAATATATATTATTCGGAATAAGGATTGAAATGAGCGTAATGATAAACAAGGATTTATACATTACTCGAAACTGTTCCATATATAAGTACGCGATGCACAGGAAATATCTGTATTTTCCTGCTGGATGAAATGTATTTGTTTCTCCTATTCTGCGTATTAGAAAATACCTTTTGTCTGCCTTTGTAGTGTAAGAAAATTGATTTTCTACTTCTTCAATTCTTATTCAAGTTATTTTAATATACTCCACATTTTTCATGAACAATGATTATTGTATTCAGGTATTGATTAAAATTAAAGAAATATATGCATAAAAAAACCCAGCCGAGGCTGGGTAAAAACTAATAACCATGAAAACTCAAATTAAACATGAGAATCGGAATAATAGCAACAAATATTATGCCAAATAATATGTTAACATTTGTTAATAATAGTTATTATGTGTTAAAAATATTTTAAATTACAGGAAAGGATTTTTTTTGTATTTTTGCGCCATTAAAAATATATATATTTATGTCTAACATTACGTTCACTATGATTAAGCCTGATGCGGTTGCAGACGGACATATCGGTGCTATATTAGGAAAGATCTCAGAAGGAGGATTCAAAATCAAAGCTTTAAAACTGACTCAGATTACCGTAGCTGATGCGAAAAAATTCTATGAAGTTCATGCAGAAAGACCATTCTACGGAGAATTGGTTGAATTCATGAGTTCAGGACCAATCGTAGCAGCAGTTTTAGAAAAAGACAATGCTGTAGAAGATTTCAGAACCTTGATCGGTTCTACCAATCCTGCAGAAGCTGCAGAAGGTACCATCAGAAAAATGTTTGCAAGAAGCATCGGAGAAAATGCCGTTCACGGTTCGGATTCTGATGAAAATGCACTTATTGAAGCTCAATTCCATTTTTCAGGAAGAGAAATTTTCTAATTAAGAATTTCTTATTGACCATAAAAATCCAGATGCATTCTGGATTTTTTTATTTATATCTGTTAATTATTCATATCTTTAAAATTGATTAATAATTTTATCATTAATGTTAATTATTATCCAGTGAGGTTTTAATAATCGATCAATGGAATAATTATTGTACCATTTTAATAAATACTATCATATGAAAATCCCGGCATTGATTATGGCAAGTCTGCTGACAGTAGCGGTAACTGCTCAGACCACAAAGCCTGTTGTAAAAACAACCAAGAAAACCGTGAAAAAAACCGGTAAAGTCAAGACTACTAAAGTAAATCATATCCAACCGATCGCTAAAAAGGATACTGTTATCAGGAGCCATGGATATTGTCCGGCCTGCGGAATGGGGTAATGAATGATAAACCTTTATTAGGCCTATCCATGATGGCAGATGCAGATTTTGTTTCTGCAGTTATCCCGTTACTGGAAAGCGATGAAATCGATATTCTGGAATGGTCATTCGATACTTCTTATGGTGCTGATGAACCCCAGTGGCTTACTGACCTGCTTAATTTTTATTCTGAAAACAGAAGGCTATTAGGCCATGGCGTTTATTATTCATTGTTTGATGCGAAGTGGACTGAACGGCAGGATTATTGGCTTCAGCAACTTAAAATTGAAACTGAAAAGCGCAATTATAATCATATCACCGAACATTTTGGTTTTATGAATACCGAAAACTTCCATCAAGGAGTTCCATTACCTGTACCGCTGCATTCTGAAATCTTAAAGATCGGTAAAGACCGGCTTCTCCGTTTACAGGACGTTGTGGAAATTCCGATCGGAATTGAAAATCTTGCTTTTTCTTTATCTGCTAATGATGTCAGGGAGCAGGGTGATTTTTTATCTCGGTTAATTGAAGATATTGACGGGTTCCTGATCTTGGATCTGCACAATCTCTACTGTCAGGCTCTGAATTTTAATATGGATATTATAGAGCTTGTTAATCTTTATCCATTGGAGAAAGTAAAAGAAATACATCTGTCCGGCGGAAGCTGGGAAAACAGTGTGTATACCAAAAATAAACGTATCCGAAGAGATACCCATGATGAAGCGATTCCGCTGGAATTATTTTCTGTCTTGCCGGAAGTTATGGCACGCTGCCACCATTTACAGTATATTATTATTGAAAGATTAGGACATACCTTAGAAGGCGAATCAGATAAGTTAAATTTCTTTACTGATTATAAAAAAGTAAGAGGGATTATCTATAATTCAAAACGGAAAAAGCCTTCACCTCATCAATGGAGTAAAAAAGACATTGTTCTTGCTGATCCGCTGGAAAATCTTCTTCTCTTTAATGACCAGAAGAATTTAAATAAACTTTTGTTTGATTCTGAAGATCCCGAAAGGATTACAAATTATCCGTTCAATTATTTTAAGACGGAAAACTGGGATTTGGAAATGATCGATACTGCTGTTCAGATTGTTAAGAAATGGAATCCCTATTAAAGTGTTCCTCGCATATAGAATTTAAAAAGAGTATAGTGTACAGGTAAATGCAATATAAACGGGATTACGTAAAAATACAGGTTCTTAAATTCCGTATTTCTACGGATGTGTGGTAGCCGATTTTTTCCCATCTTTACATCAGCATTATAACAGGGAATTTAAGCATTAAAAACCTTCAAAACTAATAACCATTAAGGCTCGGATTTTCAGAAAGAGTAAGGCAGCTATCCATTTAGCTGCCTTTTTATGTGGGATGATAAGTTGAGTTAATGGGAAATTAAATTTTCATTAATTCAATAGTCTTTTCCGGGCTTTCTGCAGAAAAAACGGCATTTCCCGCAACCAGAACATCTGCGCCTGCGTCAAAGAGTTTGGCTGCATTATCAAGGTTTACACCGCCGTCAATTTCAATAAGCGCGGTAGAATTGTTGCTTAGAATTAAATCTTTCGTTTCGGCAATCTTTTTATAGGTGTTTTCAATAAATTTCTGACCTCCGAATCCTGGATTTACACTCATTAACAGGACCAAGTCCAGATCGGCAATAATATCTTCCAGCATCAGCACCGGAGTAGAAGGGTTTAAAACTACGCCTGCTTTTGCACCCAGGCTCTGAATATGGTGTATCGTTCTGTGAAGATGCGTACACGCTTCATAATGAACAGAAATTAAATCTGCACCATTATTGATGAACTCTTCAACATATTTATCAGGTTCTACAATCATCAGATGTACGTCGATAAACTTTCTGGCATGCTGCTGAACGGTTTTCATCACCGGAAATCCAAACGAGATATTGGGGACAAACCTGCCGTCCATCACATCAATATGCAACCAGTCGGCCTGTGAATTGTTAACCATTTCAATATCTCTCTGCAGATTCCCGAAGTCTGCGGCTAATAGGGAAGGAGCAATAAGCTTTGTTTTCATTTTTACTTTTTATAAGATTTAAGATCAGAGAGATCAGATTTCAGACTTAATAATTTACGTTAAAAATTTACATCTGAAATCTGTTATCCGACATCTCATATCTTTAGTGATATTTTAACTTCATTTCCGGCTGGATGCTCAGAAGTGTTTCATAAATAAGTTTAATCACATTTCCCACATCTTCCTTGGAAACCATCTCTACCGTCGTATGCATATAGCGCAAAGGCAGGGAAATAAGGGCACTCGGTACACCGCCGTTTGAATGGGCGAAAGCGTCGGTATCCGTTCCCGTTGCCCGGCTTGCAGCAGCTCTCTGGAAAGGGATTTTTTTGGTTTTTGCGGTATCAATAATCAATTCACGAATTACATGATGTACGCTTGGTGCAAAGAATACGACCGGTCCGTTTCCGCATTTCTGGTCGCCTTCTTTTTTCTTTTCGATCATCGGGGTCGTGGTGTCATGGGTGACATCCGTAACGATGGCAATATTGGGCTTGATCGTATCGGCAATCATATCAGCTCCGTATAAGCCTACTTCTTCCTGAACCGAATTGGTAATGTATAACCCGAACGGAATCGTTTTTTTGTTTTCACTTAAGAGCCTGGCTACTTCGGCAATCATAAACCCACCGATTCTGTTGTCCAGCGCCCGGCAGACAAAATAGCGGTCGTTCATTTCGAAAAACTGATCGGGATACGTGATCATGCAGCCTACATAGATGCCCATATCTTCCACTTCCTTTTTTGAAACCGCTCCGCAATCGATAAAGATATTCTCAATTTTGGGTGTTGGTTCATCCTGATTGTTTCTGGTATGAATGGCAGGCCACCCGAAAACTCCCTTTACAATTCCTTTTTCTCCGTGAATATGCACCACTTTTGAAGGCGCAATGGTCTGGTCGGAGCCTCCGTTCCGGATCACATAAATCAAACCGTCATCCGTGATATAATTCACATACCATGAAATTTCATCGGCATGGGCCTCAATTACAACTTTAAATTCCGCTTCCGGGTTGATGATCCCATAGCAGGTTCCGTAATGATCCACTTCAACGGCATCAACATACGGTCTGATATAATCCATCCATACTTTCTGACCTTCATGTTCATAGCCGGTTGGAGATGAAGTATTTAGATAATTTTCTAAAAATTTCAAAGATTTCTTATCAAATTTCATAAAAAAGGAATGATTTTTGCGTTTAATTTTCGTTATAATAGGTGTAAAAATAATGAAATTTAACAAGATTATAGTTCTTTTTCTTTTCTTTTTGGGAGTAGGCGTTTTCGGTCAGAATGATTCTGTGATTGCTGTTCCGTTGAGCCAGTACCCGCAGGAATTGCTGAAAACGGATGAGTTCGGAAAAAAGTATTATTACGACGAACGGCAGAAGATGAAGGTATATGAGATTAACGGGGAAACCGTAATCGTGATGGATGAGCTGGTTTTAGTCAATAAACCGAAATTCAATAACCAGCTTGACAGAAACTACTACTATTTCCTTAATAAAAAGCTGTATAGGGTATATCCTTTATTTGTCACTGCCCTTCAGCAATATAGGGATATTCAGAAGGATATGACCGATCTGGACAGCAAAGCAAAGAGGAAATATGTGAAAGACAGACAGAATATGTTGGCCGATCAGTATGAAAAACAGTTAAGGGACCTTACCACAACGGAAGGCCAGGTCTTTGCAAAACTGATGAACCGGGCAACCGGAAAAAACGTTTATGAAATCATTAAAGAGCTCCGAGGCGGATGGAGTGCTTTCTGGTGGAATGTGAAAGGAAAAATGGCCGATATCGACCTTAAAGATAAATATGATCCGCATGCCAACAGAACTGATGAGTATCTGGAATCATTGTTACAGTCTAACTGGAATTCCGGATATCTGCAGCCTTATCCGGGAGCAAAGGACTTTAAAATTTACAAATGATATTCATATAAAAAATTCCTGTAAACTTCGGTTTACAGGAATTTTTCTTTCAGTTTATCAAAGACGATCTTATCGACTGGCAGGGAAAAAGGATTGTCAGGCCTGCTGATCTCTACCCATTCCGTTCTTTCAATACAGGGATCAAGGATCAGGAAATCTTCTTCATTGACAATATTGACCATATAATAAATGGTAAGCAGCTGTTCATTTTCCCTGAAACGGGAAACCAGAAAATCTTCCTGGGTATACAGATGTTCCACAACTTCAATTTTTACATTCAGCTCTTCATCGAATTCACGGTGTAAACAATCCGTTACGCCTTCACCATATTCCAGTCCGCCACCCGGAAATTTCATTAAAGGTTCACCGGCATATTCTTCAAATAAGGTCAGGACTTTTCGATCCTTTACAGCACAGGCATACACCCTGACGTTGATCTTATCTATCATATAATATATTTTGTAAAGCTAATGTAAGGAATTTTTGCTGAAAAATGGATGGATGCCTGAAGATGGATGATTGAAGTTTTACTCCTAATTTTTTAAAATGCAAAATCCTAAGTTTCGTCTTCCATCATTCAATTATAGCTTCACCGCATTGATCATTTCCCTTTTTCCGGGCGGTCCCTGTTTTTTCTCTACCTTAAAATCAAGTTCCTGAAGGATTCTTCGGACACTTCCTTTGGATGAGTAGGTAGTTAACAGTCCGTTAACCGCCATTTTATCCGATACCATCTCAAACAAAGGCTTTTCCCAAAGGTCCGGCTGTACCCGTGCGCCGAAACAGTCATAATACACCAGATTGATTTTGGGTAAGTCTATGTTTTTCAGGTCAAAAAAGTCACACTGTATTTTTTTAAGATGGAAACCGTTAATAATTTCTACTGGTTTTTCCCAATCTGCCTGATGAATTTTTTGATAAATATTTTTGAACTCAGGGTTGTCAAAAAGCTCAAAATAAGCAAGACCATTCATTTCAGATTCATTTATGGGATATTTTTCAAGGGAAAAATAGTTAATGATATGATTTTTGTCAGTTTTTAAATATTCATTAATTGTTACCAAAACGTTCAGACCTGTTCCAAAACCGAGTTCTAAAATATTAATTTCGTAATCATGAATAAGAATAAGTCCATTTTTAATAAACACATGTTCAGCTTCTTGGAGGGCCCCGTGGTGAGAATGGTAGTTTTCATTTAAGTCATTGATAAACAATGTTTTACTGCCGTCATTTGTGGTCTTAATTTCTCTTTTCAAGCTATTTTTTTACAAATTTACTCTAAAATTTTTATATTTAGAAAATTATATTAAATTTGTGGAACATCATAAAAAATTTTAGAAATGATAATTCAAAAAACTGAAAACTCCAGAATTTCTACATTCGACCCGCACAATTTTTCTTTCGGAAATACTTTCATAGATCATATGATCATCTGTGAGTATGAAGACGGGAAATGGGGAGATGTAAAATTGGTTCCTTACGGTCCTTTAGCATTTACGCCTGCCATGATGGGGGTAAATTACGGACAGGCTTGTTTTGAAGGTATGAAAGCCTATAAAGACAAAGACGGACAGGTTTTCCTTTTCAGGCCCGAAAAGAATTTTGAACGTATCAATAAATCAGCTAAGCGTCTTGCGATGCCTGAAGTAACTGAAGAAATATTTTTAGGCGGACTTAAAGCTCTGGTTGATATGGACAGAGAATGGATTCCTCAGGGAGAAGGCAATTCTTTATATATCAGACCGCTGATTTTCGCAACGGAGGAGGCTTTGAAAGCCAGGGTTGCCAATAAATATATGTTTGCCATTGTTGCCACACCGGCAAAAAGCTATTATACAGAACCTGTTTCCGTAAAAATTTCAGACCACTATTCAAGAGCAGCCAGCGGTGGCGTAGGGTCTGCCAAAGCTGCAGGAAATTATGCTGCTTCTTTCTACCCGACACAGTTGGCAATTGAAGAAGGATACGAGCAGATCATCTGGACGGATGACGCTACCCACGAATATTTCGAGGAAAGCGGAACCATGAACGTTTTCGTAAGAATCAATGATACGATTTATACACCGCCGACTTCCGAGAAGATCCTGGACGGGGTGACCCGGGACAGTTTTATCCAGCTGGCCAACAAAAAAGGAATTGACGTAAAAGTAGAGCCGATCAAAGTAAAAGATGTGGTTGAAGCACAGAGAAACGGTACGCTGAAAGAGGTATGGGGCGTAGGGACAGCCGTAGTCACTACTGTTTTCCAGGCACTGGGATACAACGGTGAAAAACTGGAACTGCCGAGATTATCAGATGAAGAGAGCTATGCGGCTATTCTGAAAAATGACCTGGTTAACCTGCAGACTAACCTTTCTGAAGATCCATTCGGATGGAGAGTAAAAGTTGACCATGTGATGGAAACGGTTTAATGCCAAGCTCCAATTGATATACAGCCGGGAATTTTATGTTCCCGGCTTTTTTATTTTAAGATCAGATTTCTGATTGCGTTATTTATAAAGGAGCGCATTGGAGTAAAAAGTCTCTATAAATACATAGTTTTCAGGCGTCGGAAGACACTTAGAAAACCTCAGATATTCAAAAATATCTTCCAATAAGTTCTTCAAGTTTTGTAATTGTTTCCTGAATTGTGTATTTTCGCAACAGTTTATGAAAAAAATATTCTTCATATCGGTATTGGCGATGGCGGGCTGCAGTAAAAATGCGCAGACCCATCCGCCTGTTGGCGGCGTACTGAGTAGGGACGACCTGAATGTTTCCCGCGAACGGATGAAAAATCTGAATGCCCAGGAACGGATGCAGATTCAGGAATGGATCAGCGGGCAGCCGGTTAAATTCTACCCGACCCAGCTCAATTACTGGGTAGACACGCAGGGTTTTGACCAGAGACAGAGACGGCAGGACAATACGACGATCTCCTATTCTTATGACCTTTATGATTTTGATGAAACCAAAATCTATGATCAGCCCATCCAAAGAAGGGAGGCGAAGTTCGGGCATTTTGATGAATTGAAGGCTGTGGAAGATGCTTTGCGCTTTATCCATGATGGTGAGGAAGTTACGCTTTTGGTTCCTTCCGCTCTGGGATACGGAACCTACGGAGACGAGAAAAAAATAGATAACGATATCCCGTTAATCATAAAATTAAAAGCATTATAATCAATGAAATTGTTTAACAAAAATATAATTCTGGCAGCGGCAAGCATTTCGCTGATGAGTTGTACACCAATTTATAAAAAAATGAACGTAGACAAAGAAACTTACGAAGGTCTTAATGACGGACTTTATGCAAATCTTCAAACGACAAAAGGCAACCTTATCGTAAAACTTGAAGATAAAAAAGCACCTGTAACTGTGGCTAATTTTGTTGGTCTTGCAGAAGGAAAAATTGATAACAAAGCGAAAGCGAAAGGCGTTCCTTTTTATGACGGGACAATTTTCCACAGAGTGATCAAAGATTTCATGATCCAGGGAGGAGATCCTCAGGGAACGGGGATGGGAGATCCCGGATATAAATTTGAGGACGAGAAAAACGACCTTCAGCACACAGGAAAAGGAATTCTTTCTATGGCGAATTCAGGTCCTAATACCAACGGTTCCCAGTTCTTCATTACGGAAGTTGCAACTCCTTGGTTAGACGGGAAACACACGATTTTCGGGAAAGTGGTACAGGGGAATGACGTGATCGATGCGATTGCCAATGTAGAAAAAGGGCCTCAGGATAAGCCTAAAACGGATATCGTTTTAGAAAAAGTATCTGTATTCAGCAAAGGTGACGAGTATAAAAACTACGATCCTGCAAAAACTTTCAACGAAGGTAAAGCTAAAATTGCAGAAAACAACAAAGCGGCCATGGCGAAAGCAGAAGCTGACAAAAAGAAAAAAGAAGAGGAATTCAAAGCCAACCAGGAGAAAATGGTAGAGGATCTGAAAGCGGGAATGCAGAAAACGGAATCCGGCCTTTATTATAAAATTACGAAAACCGCTGAAGGAAAAGCTCCGAAAGCAGGAGACAATGTTTCAGTACATTACGCCGGGAAACTGGTGGACGGAACTGAATTCGATTCTTCATTCAAAAGAAACGAGCCGATCGACATTCCAATCGGGATGGGAAGAGTGATCAAAGGTTGGGACGAAGGGATTCTTCTGTTAAAAGAAGGCGAAGCGGCCACTTTACTGATTCCGCCGGCAATGGGTTACGGAGCCAACGGTGCAGGAGGCGTAATCCCGCCAAATGCATGGCTGGTATTTGATGTTGAGCTTGTAAAAGTAAAATAATTACATATTTGCTGTTATACTGAAAGCTGTCCGAAAGGATGGCTTTTTTTATTCAGTTATATTACATTCTGTAACATTGTGCCTGAATGATACGACAAATATCATCAAAGGAACGATAATAATGTATCCTCAACCTTGCTAAATGAATGCTCATATTTAAACAATAATGAAAATCAAATCACTTCTGCTCCTGTTCGTCCTGTTGTCATGCCTATCCTTTGCCCAGGCCAAAGCAAATGCAGATAATCCGGCCATCAGAACATCACTCACCTATTTTGTCAACAGCATCAAAACGAAACAGATCGACCGTGCGGTCAGCTGTATCTATCCGAAATTTTTCAGCATTGTCACGAAAGAACAGATGACACAGATCCTGAACATGACTTACAATAACCCGTTTATGAAGGTGGAAGTGCAGAATTTACAGATTTCCTCTGTTGACAAACCTGAACTGATCAGCAGCGAATATTTTTCCATGGTCAGCTACTTTTTAAAGCTTAAATGCAATGTCAGCTCGATGAATGCTGATATGAAAAAGAAAATCACTACGGCACTGACCGGTAAATACGGTAAAAATAATGTAAAATATCTGGCCAATGAAGGTGCCTATCTTATCAATGCGAATATGAAAGCCTGCGCCGTTTCCAAGGACCGTAAATACTGGAAGTTTGTTATTCTTGAAAAGGAATATAAATCACAGCTTATAAAAGTGCTGCCGAAGAAAGTTTTGGATAAATTTTAGAAGTTAAATAGATATTGGAAGCCATCTGCGAGGATGGCTTTTTATTTTTAAAAATCAAGTATATAGAATTTTGCAGGTTATGATTTCTTAAATTGCACTTTTGGAATATCCTACAATTGCTTCTTAGATGAACTGAACAGCAAATAATATAAAAAGAAGAATGGGGAGCGGCAGAACTTATGATGAATGCCGGAAATGAAATGAAAGAAGTGCCTGGAATGGTAAAGCATATTATAAAACGGGTTTCATTTTTTAAATGTTGCAAAAAATCTTATTTTCGTATAAAATACCCAATTGAAAAAAATTCTTCACATTTTTTTTATCATAGCTGCTATTGCTGTTTCCGCTCAGGGAAGCCAGTTTTTTGAAAAAGGAGAGGTACAGCTTCAGCATCCTGTTGAAAAAGTAAACCTGAGATTTGAAAATAACCTGCCGTTTGTAAAGGTAGGTATTAATGGTAAAACCTATAACTTTCTGTTTGATACCAATGCACCTACTGTTATTTCCGAGGCTATTTATAAGGAACTGGGTCTCAAAAAAAAATATAAGAAATCAATCAAGGATTCTGATGAAAAGGTACAGGAGCAGATCTTTACTGAACTTCCGGAAATGAAGGTTGACCGGCTTATTTTTAAAAAGGTAGGCGCTGTTGTTTTCAACCTCAATTCGGCGGAGCTGGGTTGCCTTAAAGTCGACGGCATCATTGGTGCCAACCAGATGGCCAAGCTTTTCTGGAAAGTCAATTATTCTGAAAATTCACTGGAAGCCGCAAAGGATCTATCACTTTTTGATATTATGGATTATAACATAGTCATTCCCTTTCAAGCACAGCCGCAGAAAACTCCGATAGTCAGCGCATCACTGTTGAACAAAGAGGTGAAATTCACTTTTGATACCGGTTTTTCGGGCAGGCTGGAAATATCCGGCGATCTCCCGGATCCTAAAGTGCTGCAGGATTTTGTAAAGACTTTCGGAACCCGTACGACCGGGGCCTTCGGAGCAGCAAAGCCGGCAACGGGATATATTTTTCGTACAGATTCTATGAAAATGGGAAATACGGTATTTCAGAATGAGAGAATGGCAACCGGAAAAACAAATCTTGCAGGAAATGAATTTTTTAAAGACTTTATTTTTATTATCGATTGGAAAAGCAGCAAGATCTATATGAAGCGTATTGAAACTACTCCTTCCAAACTGGAATCTTTTGGCTTCAGCTACCGTTTTGTAAATGCAAAACCGGTCGTTGCCTTTGTGATGAGTCAGGAAAAGTTTCCTTTGAAAATAGGGGATTCCATCATCAGCATCAACGGGATTTCATTGGAAAACCTGGATCAGGAAATGGCCTGTCATTATTTCATCAACCCCATAGAAAAAGATCAGCAGTCGATTGATGTCATGATAAAAAGAGACGGAAAAATCCTTGATATTAAAATGAATAAGACAGTGTATCTCAACTGATTTTTCGGCAATCTGATGAATATGATAACTGAAGAAAATCTGAAGCCGGAAATACTAAATTTACTTGCCGGCCTCTTACGTCTGGCAGACCGGTGCTGCTGGAATAAGCTGTCTCCGGAATGTTTCTTTATTATAACTGATTTTAATGAATTTATCGACAGCAACGGTTTTGAAAACCATAAACTTAAAAATAAAATAAACAGTCAGAAAGCATTGCAGGATCTGGATTCATCAATTGAACTTTTGAAGAAAGAATATGCTGACCTCTACGATATCGTTTTATATGTTTTTAAAGCAGGAAGGCATAAAACCGTTATCGAAATCGAATACTACAGGAAATCAAACTTTGACCCTGATTATTTTGAAAAGATAAAGAATAATCCGCCAATGCTTCATGCAAAAATTCATATGCCGCCTTATGGTAAAGGTGGAAAAAAGTTTGATGTCAACTGGAAACGAAGAGGATGGAGGCATCGATGGAATATGCTCGTATACAACTCCCGTATTTTCTGATACGGACAGACTTTAGCTCAGAAAATTATATATCCATTACAAAATACGCTGTTGATCAAAACAGATAAGTGTATATGAATAATTTTTTACCAGTTCTTATCAATCATATAAATCAGCTGCGTCATTACCGTGGCACCAAGCAGCAATTCCCTCCGGTTTACTTTTTCAAAAGTATCTTCTTCCGTATGGTGGATGTCAAAATACCGTTGTGAGTCCGGAACCAGTTCGGCAGTCGGAATGGCCATGTCATGAAGCGGATAAAGATCGGTCCCCGAATAGGTTTCTTTAAAGTCATAAACCCCGTAAGGTAGGAACAGGTTTGCCCAGCCTTGAATCTGTTTTCTTTTCACATCATCCATATTCAGTGAAATCCCTCTCGGCGTAAATCCTCCGGCATCGGATTCTATGGCAAACAGATGCTTTTCGCTGTTTTCCCGGGCAGTTTTTCCATACTGAATACCTCCTTTAACGCCGTTTTCTTCATTGGCAAAACAAATAACCCGGATCGTATGATTATTCGCTATTTTAAGGTTTTTGAAAGTTCTCAGCACTTCAATGCTCTGAACAATCCCGGCACCATCGTCATGTGCTCCTTCGCCCACGTCCCAGGAATCCAGATGTCCGCCGACCACGATAACACTTTTATCTTTTTTACCGGTGATCTCGCCGATGACAGAGTGGGACTGCTTTTCACCCTTCATGCCACAACTGGAATTAAGCTTTGCGATAATTTTCTGTGATTTTAAAAGACCGGCCAGCTCATCGGCAGTCGTATTTCCGATAGCAACAGCAGGAATTTTAGTACCTTCCTGATCGTAGCGCATTCCGCCCGTGTGGGGAATATCATCGAAAGCAGAGGAAAGCGAACGGATGACCGCGAATTTTCCTCCTTTTTTTGCCGTTAAGGAAGCTGCAGTTGTTCTGTACTTTGCTGCATCACCATACCCTCTGAACGTTTCAACATACGACTGACTAAAAGGATAATTAAAAAAAACGATTTTATCTTTTACCTGTTCCGGCGGAAGTTTTTCGTATTCTTCCATTGATTTTACCATGATAATCTCTCCGGAAATATCTTTCCCGCCCGTTCCTTCAGAATTTCCTAAAGACAGCATTTTAAGGCTTTTCCAGGTGCCGTCGGAGGATTTGATCTGTAAAGATTCTTTCCCTCTGACCCAGACCGGAACCATAACCTCCTGAAGCCATACTTTGTCGGCTCCTGCCTCACGGAGCTTCTTCGCGGCCCATTGTACCGCTTTTTCATAGGATTCTGAACCGCTTAGCCGATGACCGATGTTCTTTGTTAAATCCTTTAATTCAACATAGCCTTTGCCGTTATTTAATATCTCCGTTGAAATCTTGGCAAACTGTACGGAGTCTTCTTTAGTTTGTCCGAAAGCAGCCATGCCTGTTAGCAGTAATAATATTCCCGTTATTTTTTTCATAGTTACCAGTTTTTATCAATCATAAAGATCATTTGGGCCATCGCCGTTGCTCCGAGAAGAAGTTCCCGTTTATTTACTTTATCAAAAGTATCTTCTACGGAATGGTGGTAATCAAAATACCTTTGGGTATCGACAACCAATTCTGCCAATGGAATATCCAGTTTTTTCAGGGGAGAAATATCCTGAATGGCATAGGTCTGGTCAAAGTCATAAACGCCGTAAGGAAGGAAATACTCTTTCCATGGAAAAATAAGCCGCCTTCTTTGCGGAGACATGTCCAGTGAAAATCCTCTCGGGGAATATCCGCCCGCATCTGTGCCTAAAGCGAAAATATGTTTTTCGTCTTTCTTTTTTACATAAGCGGCATACATGTCCCGGCCCTGTCCGCCGTTTTCGCTGTTGGCGTACAATACTACCCGGATCGTATGATTGTTCTGAATGCCCAGAGCTTTCAGTGTTCTCAGTACTTCAATGCACTGCACGACTCCGGTGCCGTCATCAGTCGCCCCTTCCCCGAAATCCCAGGAATCCAGCTGGGCTCCCAGAACAATGACTTTAGAATCCTTTTTGCCCGGAATTTCAGCAATGATGTTGGGATTGGTGGCATATCCTTTTGATTCGGCATTCATATTGAGCTTTGCCGTAACTTTTTGTTTTTTTAATAATTTTTCCAGTTCATCCGCAGACCGTACTCCGATAGACAGTGCGGGGATCTTTACCTTGTCATCAGCTTCATAATAGATCATTTTGGCATGAGGCGTATCATCATAGGCTGTGGTTAACGATCTTATGATTAAAGCTTTCGCACCTGTTTTGGAAATGACGGAAGCTGAAATCAGTTTTGATTTTGCCGTCGCCAGATAAGAATCACTGGTATTGATGATGGTAGGATCCATAGGAAGGTTCACAAAAACAATTTTGTCCTTAAGCTGCCCAATTGAAAGAGCGTTAAGTTCAGAAGTGTTGCTGATCATTACAATTTCTCCCGTCAGGTCTTTCCCGCCCGTTCCTTCAGAGTTTCCGAAAGACAGCATCCTGATATTCTTCCAGTCTCCGCTGCCTGCTTTAATGAATAAGGATTCTTTGCCTCTTATCCAGACCGGAGCTTTTGCTTCCTGTCTCCAGATCATTTCAATACCGGTTTCTTTTAGCTTTCTTTCCGCCCAGTCTGCCGCTTTCATATAACCTACAGTGGCACTGAAACGCGGGCCAATGCCTTTCGTCAGTTCTCCGAGGTTGTCATACGCCGTACCGTGAGTCATGATTTCATCCGAAATTTTTTTAAACTCCTCATGATAATTCATTTTTACCATTGCGGGTTTTCTGGCAGGGCTTTTTTGGGGCTTTTTTTGAGAAAATAAAAATCCACTCAAAAAGAGTGGAAGGATAATGAATATTTTTTTCATTTTTTATTTACCTTTCTTTTCTGGTGCTAAAAGTAAGGAAAAATTGATTATTTTTTACTGTTTCATGTCGTACATTAACAGTGCGGTTATTAATTTAGGTTCTATAAATGTACATTTCGGAGGCATGCTCAGCTTTAGGTCTGAGATTTTGATCATGTCGTTAAAACTGACAGGGTAGATCCCGAATCCTGCCTTGCCTTCGCCTTTGTCAATTTTTTCTTTAATCAGCGCTATGCCTTCAAGATTTGAAGTACCTTTTACGTAATCAATTTTTTCAGAGCTGTCCGGATCTTCGATTTTCAGGATATTTTTAAATATAAATTTATCCAAAAGATGATGGTCCAGGTTATCCAAAGACATTTCCTGGGAACGGAGGTCGTGTTTTACGTGAAGCGAGTAAAATTTACCGTCCAGATACATGGAAATATGGAATTTCTGTGAGGGAAAATAGGCTGTTTCCCCTTTTTCGTGAATCAGGAAATATTTTTCCAGTTCCTTTAAAAATACTTCGTTGGACAAGCCGTTGAGATCCGTTACAATCCTGTTGTAATCATGGATTTTAATTGACTGGTTGGATACGATGAAACTGTATACAAAATTATAAAGCTCCGTCCCGTTATGCCTTTTGTTTTTTTCTTTGTGATGTTTGGCATTAAGCGCTGTTGAACCGATCCTGTGGTGGCCGTCTGCAATATAAAAAGCATCGATCTGGTCAATGACCTCTTTAAACTGCTGGAGTTTCAGGCGGTTGTCTATCCTCCATATTTTATGCCTGATCCCTTTCGTATCCACATGATTGAAAATGGGAACATTTTTTTCCTCATGGTTCATTAGCAGCTCGATCTTGGAGTTGGAAGGGTAGGTCAGCAGTACAGGTTCCGCCTGCAGGTTTACTTTCTCCAGATAATGAGCCAGCTTTTCCTTTTTCTGGGGAATGGTGCTTTCATGCCTTTTGATCTTGCCGCTCCAGAAATCTTCAATGCTCGCTAAACCCAAAAGTCCTCTGAAAACCTGTTTGGTGGGGTAGATCTGCTCATAAAGATAATAGGAAGAATTGTCCTGAACAAGTTTTTTTTCCTCCATCAGTTCTTCGAAAGTCGACCGGATCTTTCTTAAATTCCTGTCGATATCCTTGGATTTGCTTACAACATAAGGTTTGATCATATTGATGTAAGTGTCTTCAACTTGAGCTTTCCCGGTTATCTCTTCCTGAGTGAAGTTATCAAGAGGATGGGTAGGGAAAGTGCTCTCATGGTCTTTATGAGGTCTTATTCCACGAAATGGTTTGAAAATAGGCATATGTTATAGTATAGTTTCTTTTATCTTAATAATTTGTTCGGCTAATTCGGCGCCGATCTTTTCCTGTGCATCTACGGTATTTCCACCGATGTGCGGGGAAAGCGACAGTGCAGGGTTCATAAGCAGCGGCAGTTCCGGATTAGGCTCGTTTTCGAAAACATCCAGCGCGGCACCGGCTACTTTTTCAGATTCAATAAAATCAATCAGTGCCACTTCATTGATTACGCCGCCCCTTGCCGTATTCACAATATACACCCCATCTTTCATTTTTTCAAACTGCGGCGTATCGATAACATATTCTGTCGTTTTCGGCGTATTGATGCTGATGAAGTCCGATTCCCGGAGGAAAGCATCCATATCGTTGTCCGAAGTAATCTCAAATTTCAACGACTGCCCGTCAAAAAAATCTAAGGTAAGAACTTCTGTTTTAGGTTTCCGGGTAAGGACTTTCACTTTCATTCCCAGGGAAATTCCCATTTTAACGACTTCCTGGCCGATGCTTCCAAAACCGATCACGCCTAAAGTTTTCCCGTAAAGCTCATAGGCCTTGCTGAACGATTTCTTCATCGCATCGAAATGTGTTTCCCCTTCCAATGGCATCAGCCTGTTGGATTCGTGAAGGAACCTCGCCAGGGAAAAGAAATGGGCAAAAACAAGTTCCGCCACAGATTTTGAAGAAGCGTTGGGGGTATTGATGATGTAGATGCCTTTTTCGATTGCATAATTTACGTCAATATTATCCATTCCGATGCCTCCTCTTCCGATGATTTTAAGGCTGGGGCAGGCATCAATAAGATCCTGCCTTACTTTGGTTGCGCTTCTTACCAGAAGCACATCCACATTATTTTCGTTGATGAAACCGATCAGGTGGTTTTGGGCCACCCTGTTGTCCAGTATTTCAATTCCGGCGTTCCTCAGTGCCTGTTCTCCCGCTGCAGAAATTCCGTCGTTAGCTAAAACTTTCATGGTTCGTATATTTTGATTTAAAGATTAAAAAACAGGATATTCAAAAATTCTAAATCATCTCCGCAAATTAAGAAAATTTAAAATAATGTTCATCCCCCTTTAATCCCCGCTTTTATAATCGTTATGTTACCTGAGAGACCTCATGGCATCTACCAAGACCTGCACGCTTTCAATAGGAAGAGCATTGTAAAGGCTTGCTCGGTATCCACCCAGGCTTCTGTGCCCGTTCAGTCCGCTGATTCCCGCAGCTTTCCAGGCCGCATCAAATTCTTCTTTCCTGCTTTCATCCGTTAATTTAAATGAAACATTCATTAACGAACGGTCTTCTTCCACGCAGCACGTTTCAAATAAAGGGTTGCTGTCGATTTCGCCGTATAAGAGTTTTGCTTTTGCTTCGTTTCTGGCTTCGGCTGCTGCAATTCCTCCGTTGTTTTCTAAGTATTGTAAAGTCAGTAAAGACGCATATACAGGAAAAACCGGCGGTGTATTGTACATGGATTCTTTGGCAATATGCTGGGAATAATCAAGGATGGAGAACATATTCTCTCTTCCCGTTTTACCCAGGATTTCTTTTTTAATCACCACTAAGGTAACGCCCGCAGGCCCCATATTTTTCTGTGCCCCTGCGTAGATCAGGTCAAATTTTGAAAAATCCAGCTGTCTTGAGAAAATATCGGAACTCATGTCACAGACCATCAGCGTGTCCACTTCAGGAAACGACTTCATCTGGGTTCCGTAAATGGTGTTGTTTGAAGTACAGTGGAAGTAATCGTATTCTGAACCTACGGTGTAATCTTTCGGGATGAAATTATAGTTTTCTTCTTTGGAAGAACCTACAACGTCTACCGTCCCTACTTTTTTAGCTTCTTTAATGGCACCTGCGGCCCAGGTTCCGGTATCGGTATATGCCGCTTTTCCTCCCACTTTCATCAGGTTGTAAGGCACCATGGCAAACTGCAGGCTTGCACCGCCTCCCAGGTACAGCACTTCGTATTCATCACCCAGGTTCATCAGTCTTTTCACAATGGCGCGGGCTTCATCCATAACGGCTACGAAATCCTTGCTCCGGTGTGAAATCTCAAGAAGGGAAAGCCCTATTCCGTTGAAGTCCAGAATTGCTTGTGCCGATTTTTCAAATACTTCGTGGGGTAAGATGCAGGGTCCTGCGCTGAAGTTGTGCTTTTTGCTCATATTTTTATTTTTTGGTTTGCTGTAAAACTTATGGTGTTACAGTTTCATTTATCGTTTCTTATGAATGAATTCTGATTTTTATCTACAAAAAACCGTCTCATGGTGATTGAGACGGCAGTTTTTATTCTCCGTGTAAAAATGCTTTTTTATTCAGCAGCGTTTCTTCAGATTCCACATGGTCCTCATCCGGCACACAGCAATCGACAGGGCAAACTGCGGCACACTGCGGTTCTTCATGGAAGCCTTTGCATTCCGTACATTTATCGGTAACGATGAAATAGACATCATCACTTACCGGCTCCTGCGGAGCGTCTGCATTGATCGTAAGTCCGGACGGCATGGTGACCGTACCTTTAAGTTCAGTGCCTTCTGAAGCTTTCCAGTCTACCGCTCCTTCATAAATTGCATTATTCGGGCATTCCGGCTCACAGGCCCCGCAATTAATGCATTCATCAGTTATTTTAATAGCCATCGCTAATTTTTTTTAAATTTGCACAAAATTACAAAATATTCCCCAATTTTGCAGTAATTATGAATATTGAAAATCAAGTTTTAGGACTTACACGGCTTAGCGGCTATATCAAAGACTTTTTAGCGAAAAATCAGGGAGATTATCATGAGCCTGATGCTGATTTAAACCTTTTAATGAATAAAACCGCCATTGAAAATCCGTGGTTTACCATTGAAAACCAGAAATTTGCTTTTCAGCAGTGGACAGATCTGCTGACTGAAGAAAATATTAACCGATGGCTCAGGGAATATTCCATTTCAAAGATCTCCAAGAGGGTAGGGCTGATCCTGGCAGGAAATATTCCTCTGGTCGGGTTTCATGATGTGATGTCCGTTGTGTTGAGCAACCATATCCCGGTGATCAAGCTTTCATCAAAAGACAGGTACATGATTCCTTTCTTACTGAAGAAATGGAATGAATTTTCAGAAGAGAACGTTCCGTTTGAATTTGTGGAGCGGCTGGAAAATTTTGATGCCGTTATTGCCACAGGAAGCAACAATACCGCCAGGTACCTGGAATATTATTTTAAAAACAGTATGCATATCATCAGAAAGAACAGAACATCGGTGGCTGTTCTGAAAGGGGATGAAACGGATGAAGAGCTGCAGCTTCTGGCAACCGATATTTTCCGGTATTTCGGATTGGGATGCAGGAACGTGACGAGGCTTTTTATTCCTGAGAATTTTTTAATCGACCGGTTATTTGAGAATTTCCTGCATTTTAAGGAGATCATCAATCATCATAAATATGCCAATAACTATGATTACAACAGGGCGGTATATCTTCTCAACCGGGATACATTCTGGGATAATAATTTTGTCATGTTGAAAGAAGATGATCAGCTTTTCAGCCCTTTGTCTGTGATTAATTTCAGCAGGTATTCTTCCCTGGAAGATGTTAAAAAAGTCATTGCAGAGAATGAGGAACATATCCAGTGTGTCGTGGCGAAAGATGAGCTGGGCCTGAATTCCGTCGCCTTGGGAGAAGCACAGAATCCGGGATTAGATACATATGCGGATAATGTGGATACTATGAAATTTTTATCGGTAATATAATTCTTCGTATCTTGCTGTCAACCATCATTACATCCGATATGAAAAAAATAATCCTGGCACTGGCCGTTTTGGCTTTTCAGCTGAGCTTTTCCCAACAGAAAGGCACTGTGAAAATTGTTGAAAGCAAGAAAATTGAACTCACTTCCGAGCTGAGTAAGGATAAAATTGATCTGTACAACCAGTCATTTTTAAAATTTGTTGCTGCTTTGAAAGCTTCTGATAAGAATGCTGTCAGCAGCCTCATCTCTGATAAAGTGAAGGATATCGTGAATGACAATATAATCCAGAAGTTATCAGGAGGCATCAGTTTTGAAAGAAAAACGGAAGTGTATAAATCCGGTTATCAGAAGTTGCTGGACAATGCAACATATCCTGCCATCCAATATAGGTATGCTGATGATGCACTGGATCCGCCAAGGGATATTATCACGGTGATTTTTGAAGAGGACGGGAAGATTCTCGGGGTCAAGCCGGAATACAGCAAATAACTATATAGGTAAGGAAGGCAAATGAAAACAAGAATTTTAGGATTTGTTTTATTAATAAGTCAGGTGACGTATTCACAGAATATTATTCAGACTGATATTCAGGGAAAGAAATTAGATTATTTTATTAAACTTGAAAATAAGTTAGGAAGTAAGATTTATAAGACACATGAAGAGTATGATTCTCCCGGACCGGTTCTTCAGCCTATTATTTTTGAACGAAAAGAAAGAGAAATTCCCAATCTTCTGGTGTTTTATACGCCTTATAAAAAAGATTCTACAATTGCTGAAATTCTTTATGAATGGGATATTCATAATTTTGAAAAAGGAGATGATGTTAAAAAGCCATTAAATTTCAGTAAAGCAATGATCAAAAAATATCATGATATTGTTGCTGAAATTTCTAAAAAATATGGTAAAAGTGAACGTGAAGAAAGTTTAGAAAAATTAGAATTTCTTACTTCTGATGGCGGGATCGAGAGAAGTGATCGTTGGGAAGTAAATGATGGTCTTAAAATATCTTCATATATTAATCTATCAGAATTTTACGAAAGAAATGAGATGGTTATAACTGTTCCGACACATAAAATCAGATTATATGTAACCAAAGAAAAAGAAGAGAAAGATAATAGTGGAGATGTTTTAAGTACAGAAAATATAAAACTGTTTAATGATGAGTTTCTAAAACTTATTGATAAGTTAAAGATCTCTGATTTTAGTGAGACCCGAAATTTTCTTTCTGAAAGAATCAGAACTTCTGCAACTGATGATATTCTTAAAGGCTTAATTGAAAATACTCATTTCGAAAATACTATTGAGATTTTCACAACAGGTTATCAACTTATCGAAGATGGAAACCAATATCCAATGCTACAATATAAATATGTTGAAGATAGATCTGTACCTCCAAAAGAGATTATAACTGTTATTTTTGAACAGGATGGAAAAATATTGGGAATTAAACCAATAAAAAGATTGAATTAATATTAAATTTAAATAACTATGATGACAGATGTTTTAGTCGCACAATCTTCAGATGTTGAAAAAGCGGGCTTTTACAGGAAAACGTATCTGCACGTTGCTTTAGCAATCTTAGCTTTTATCGGGGCAGAAGCTGTTCTGTTACAGATGGTCCCGGATCAGCTGATCTTTGCCATGTTTGCCCAGCGGTATATCTGGCTGCTGATTATCGGGGTATTCTGGCTGGCTTCGGTGCTGGCTACAAAATGGTCGCTTTCGGTGAGTAAATCCACCCAGTATTTCGGGCTGGGATTTTATGTTATCCTGGAATCCGTTATTTTTCTTCCGCTGATTAAAATAGCCACCCTGTATGCCGGGCCGCAGGTGATCTTTCAGGCTGCGATGTTGACAATCGCCATGTTTGCTGGAATTTCAGCCGTAGCATTTACTTCTAAAAGAGATTTTTCATTCCTCAGAAATATTATTGTTATCGGAGGATTTATTTCTATTGGATTAATTGTTGGCGGAATGGTTTTCGGTTTTAATCTTGGACTTTGGTTTTCAGTAGGCATGGTAATCCTTGCTTCTGCCACTATCCTATATCAGACGAGCAGGCTGAAAGATTCTTACAGCACCAATCAGTATGTTGGCGCATCACTGCAGCTGTTTGCTTCGATTATGCTTTTATTCTGGTATATCTTAAGCATCCTGATGAGCAGGAGAAACTGATTACAGGTTATAAATTATGAGTTGAATTCTTTATCGTAAATTTATAACGAATTTAATAAACCCAAAAAATCCTGATGTTGATTCATCGGGATTTTTTATTCCAGGAAGGCTGGTTCTCGGTAATTTTTAAATATTAAAATCTTTCAATATTTAATTTAAATTATTTATCAATGGATCCCAATACCTTTTGGGCAAAAGAGTTCAAAGCATCCTTTTCACTCATTCCGTTTTGAACGGCAGCATGAACTTCAAGGGCTCCGCAGATATTGGTAATCAATTCCCCGGCAACATTCAGGTCTTCTTCACTGGTTCCTCTGAACTCGCAGAAGCTTTCCAAAACTTCCAGTGTTTTTTCCAGGTTTTCCGGAGTCTGATTCTGATAAAACTGTCTAATTACAGGTAACTTCATAATTACAATTCATTAAATAATTCAGTTAAACTTTCTGTTTTGTTGCTCTGAACCTGGTTTACCAGTTCCCCGTTTCTGAAAATCGCGAATGTGGGCAGGTTATCAACTTTGGCTAATTTTCTGCTTTCGGGTAATTTTTCAGCATCTACATAAAGAAATGGAATGCTATCATTTTCAGAAGCTAACTTTTTGAATTTCGGCTTCATAATCCTGCAGTTTCCGCACCATGAAGCGCCGTACTGTACCACTACTTTTTCATTATCGCTGACAATGGACTGCAGCGTATCTTCTGTTAATTCTGTATACATTGTATATTTTTTAGGGAAAATAACAATGTAGCAATCTGATAATTTACCAATCTAAGCAATGAGATTTTTCACTTCATTCAGAATGATAATTATTATATGGTTAGATGGCTACATTGTTATATTAAAATTTTAATTTTTTGATAAATATTCAGCGGTAGAATTTCTGTCAGCTTTCATTGCATCCTTTCCTTCTTCCCAGTTGGCAGGACAAACCTCACCATGCTTCTGAACGTGCGTATAGGCATCGATCAATCTCAGGTATTCTTTAACGTTTCTTCCCAAAGGCATATCGTTTACAGACTCGTGGAAAATTTTCCCCGTTTCGTCGATAAGATAGGTAGCTCTGTACGTCACGTTGGATCCTGTGAATACTTCTTCACCTTCTTCATTGTATTCGAAATCCTGATCAACAATACCTAAAAGGTTAGCCAGCTGTCTGTGCGTATCAGCAAGGATCGGATAAGTTACCCCTTCAATTCCTCCGTTGTCTTTTGATACATTCAGCCATGCAAAATGTACTTCATTGGTATCACAAGAGGCACCGATTACCTTCGTGTTTCTCTTTTCGAATTCTCCCAAAGCTTCCTGGAACGCGTGAAGCTCAGTCGGGCAAACGAAAGTGAAATCTTTCGGGTACCAGAATAAAATAACTTTCTGCTGGTTAACAGTGGCTTCTTCAAAGATATTGATCCTAAGATCGTCACCCATTTCTGACATAGCATCAACGGCTACATTCGGGAATTTTTTTCCTACTAAAGACATAATTTCTTGTTTTTTTATTTAAATTTTCTTTAGCAAATATAAAACTATTTAGTCTATCAAACAATTAGATATTGATTAATAAAATCTATTATAATTTTTGATTTGTTGTAATGTTAATTCTATGCTTCAAATGATTATTTTAATACTATTGCATTTATTCAGATATAATGTTTCATCTGATTTTACATTTAAAAAGTGATTTATTTGACATAGAATAATGCTCCATAAAATAAAAGCAGCCATTTCAAACAGCTGCTTTCTCTTTTTAATAACCGAATATTTCAGTCAGATTAAGTTTCTTCACTTCACCGAGTTTCTGCATATCGGCTTCACTGACTTTATCCTGGGAAGCCACCAAACAGTAGGTGTAATTTTTACTCTTCATTTCCTTATTGTGGAAATTATTGATATCGGCAAACGTTAATTTTGGTGCCTGTTCATACGTGTTTCTCCTGATATCCGTTGTATTGCCGAGCTTTTGGGCTCTTAAATACGTGAAGATAATTCCATCCTGGGTAATTCTTTCCGATGCAATGGCTTTTCGCAGTCCGCTTTTTGCCGTTTCAAACAGCTGGTCGGATTTCGGAAGGGTGGTCAGCAGTTCATTCATCGCAGTGGTCGATTCATTGAATTTATCGGCCTGGGTTCCTACATAGGCTGTAATCATATCTTTATCTTCTTTTTTGCCCGGAAGTGAAAAATAAGAATAGGTAGAATACGCTAATGCTTTGGACTCCCTGATCGTCTGGAAAACGACAGATCCCATTCCGCCACCGAAATAATTGTTGAATAGACTTACCGTCGGAGTAATACCTGAGTTATAAGGATCACTGTTTCTCACCCAGAAAACTTCTGCCTGAACCATATCATAATGCGCAAACAGCACTTTGTTTTTATCCGTTGGAATCTGTACAAAAGTTTTAGACTTAGGCATTTCTTTCAGTGAACCTGATACTTTGTGAACCGATTTTAAAGAAGTGGTCAGCTCATTTGCGGATTTAGGACCATAGTATAAAACTTTATGTTTGAAATTAAACAGGTCATGAAGCACATTCACCAGGTCCTCTGCTTTCAGAGCGTCCAGTTCCGCATCGCTCAGCACATTGTTAAACGGATTCTGAGGGCCGTACTGCGCATAGCTTCTCAATCCGTTCATGATGGATCCTTTGTTCTGCTTGGCATTGGCTCTTGATTTTTTCACCCTTGCCTTATAAGCTTCCAGTGCTTTCTGATCCGGTTGACAGTTTTTAATGAGGTTTTCAAATAAGGCTGCTGTCTGATTAAAGTTTTCATTTAGGCCTTCGAGGGTAACATAGGTTTCTTCATTTCCTGCGCTTACATTAAAGCTGGAAGCCAGTTTGTAAAATTCTTTGCTGATTGCTTCCGAAGATTTATCCTTTGTTCCCAAATACTCAAGGTATTCTGCCGCTAAAGGAAGTATTTTATTGTTCCATTTTCCCGAATCAAAATAATAGTACAGCCTGAACAAAGCATTGTCTGTGTTTTTTACCGAAAGCACATCTACACTGCCCAATGTATTTTTAGCAATATCATGGTCAAAATTTACCCATACCGGAGTGATCGGGGCTTCCGGCATTTCATCGATCTTTTTAAGAAACGGAGACTGGCTTTCCCTGTTGACCGATACCGGCGTAATAGACGGCTTATCGACTTTTACAATATTCTTATCTTCACCTTTTCTTTTGTATACCGCTACATAATTATTATTCTGAAGGTATTTCGAAGCAAAGTCCATGATATCCTTTTTGGTGATCTTTGAAATCTCCTCCACATACTGCAGCTGGGTTTTGTGGTCTACATCAGAAGTAAACTCATCCATCAGGGATTCTGCCCTTGAAGTATATTTTTCATACTTCTGAATGGTGTTTTTCTTTTCATTATTGACAATCGACTGGATCAGGTCATCCGAAAATTCGCCTTTTTTCAACTTGTCAATTTCCTGAAGCAGCAACATTTTTACTTCATCCAGCGACTGGCCTTCGATCGGATTCCCCTGCAGCAGCAGAACTGAATAGTCTTTTAATACATAGGGCGAAGCATAGGCCGCCAGCAGCTTTTGCTTTTTAATAAGATCCAGATCGATCAGTCCGGCCTGACCGTTGGTGAGCATGCTTCCGATAAAATTCAGCATCCTTGCCTCTTTTGTCGTTGCGCCCGGAAATCTGAACCCGATGGTGATGTTTTCAGGATTCGGCCCGTAAACCTCTCTGGTAACAGGCACATTAATCGGTTGTTCCCTCCCGACTGTATAGCCGGGCACCGGTTTCGATTTCATATAAGAAAACGTCTTGTCAATTTTTGCGATCATTTCATCAGGATTAAAATCGCCCGACATGATGATTCCCATATTATTGGGGACATAATAACTGTCAAAATAGGCCCTGATGGCTTTGAGGGATGGGTTTTTCAAGTGTTCCACAGTTCCGATGGTCGTCTGCTTTCCGTAGTTATTGTTTGGGAAAATGGCCGCAAACATGGCCTCATAGACTTTCCTCGGATCATTGTCAAGACCTCTGTTCTTTTCTTCATAAACCGCTTCCAGCTCCGTATGGAAAAGTCGCAGCACCGGTTCCCTGAATCGTTCTGCCTGAACAGCCAGAAACTTATCGGTAACGTTGGCAGGGATATCTTCAGTGTAAACCGTCTGTTCAAAGGAAGTAAATGCGTTGGTACCGTCAGCGCCCATTCCGGCCATCATTTTGTCGTATTCATTGGCAATGGCATATTGGGAGGCTTCACCGGAAACTTTATCGATCTCTTTGTAGATTTCTTTTCTCTTAGCCTCATCCTTGGTTTGGTTGTATTTTTCATACAGCCCATCGATCTGGTCTAACAATGGCTTCTCTTTTGCCCAGTCTTTTGAGCCGAACTGGTTGGTCCCCTTGAAAAGCATGTGCTCAAGATAGTGGGCGAGGCCGGTATGATCTGAAGGATCTGTTTTGCTTCCTGCCTTGGTCGCAATATAGGTCTGGATTCTCGGATCTTTTTTGGTCGGACTTAAAATAACGGTCAGCCCGTTTTTCAATGTATAATATCTTGCCGAAGTAGGGTCATTCGTTACAAATTTGTAAGTATACCCATTGGACTGTGCTTCTTTCCACTGGAAATCTTGTCCGTAAGCGTATCCGCAGTAACTGGCCGCAGCAATGCTTGTGACAAGTGTGATTCTTTTTAAAAAATTCATTGTAGTTGCTCTGTTGAGTATTTTCTTTGATGATTAATAGATTGTTTAGCTGAATTTCTCCAGTAATTTTTTGATCCTGCCCATTGCTTCAGTTAAATCTTCTTCTGAAGCGGCATATGAAAACCTGATGCATTCCGGACTCCCGAAAGAAACGCCGCCGACACATCCCACATGGGCATTTTCCAAAATAAACATCGCGAAGTCATCAGCATCTTTGATTTCCGTTCCGTTCAGGGTTTTACCGATGTAATAGGAAATATCAGGGAAGAAGTAAAATGCCGCTTTTGGCAGTACAACCTTAAACCCGGGAATTTTTTTGATTAAATCATACACCAGATCTCTTCTCTGCCGGAAGGCATCAATCATATATTTATACTCCGACGGATCGGTTTTTAATGCAACAATGGAAGCTCTTTGTGCCACCGTATTTGCACCGCTGGTCATCTGTCCCTGTATTTTTTCACAGGCTTTCGCCAGCCATTCCGGACAGGCGGAATACCCGATTCTCCAGCCTGTCATGGCAAATGCCTTAGACATTCCGTTGATCACGGCGGTCTGCTCATATACTTCCTGGAACTGCGCGATTGAAGTAGATTTTGTCTCGTAATTAATGTATTCGTAAATTTCATCTGAAATTACGGTGACATGAGGATATTTGGCAATCACTTTTGCCAAAGATTTCAATTCATCATAAGTATAATATCCGCCGGAAGGATTGCATGGTGAACTGAATAAAATCGCTTTTGTGTTATCGGTAATTGCTTCTTCAAGCTGTTCGGCCGTTATTTTAAAGTCGGTAACGTAAGATGTGGGAAGCATTACGGAAGTTCCACCCATCATCTTTACCATTTCATCATAGCTTACCCAATACGGATTAGGAAGGATCACTTCGTCTCCGTCGTTAAGGAGTGCTGCCAGAACATTTAAAATGGCCTGTTTTGCACCGTTTGACACACAGATCTGTGCAGGTTTATATTCTAAATGATTGTCTCTTTTCAGTTTATGGGAGATGGCTTCCCGAAGCTCTAAAAATCCCGGAACAGGCGAGTAGTGGCTGTAATTTTGATTAATGGCATCAAAAGCCGCCTGTTTAATATTGTCGGGCACATCAAAATCGGGCTCGCCGAGGGTTAAGCTGATAACGTCTATTCCGCTGGCTTTCATTTCTCTGGCCTTATTTGACATGACAAAGGTCTGGGAGTAACCTAATCTCTGAACCCTTTCTGAAAGTTTATTCATATAGTTTTTGCATTTGAACAAATATATAATAAAAACTTAATTTGAATAAAATGTGAATAAAAACTTATTTTTGCTTTTTATAATATTTCAAATGTCTACAACGTTATTATTAAAATACTTTCCCCAACTTACAGAAACACAAATCGGACAGTTTAACAAACTGGAAGATTTATATGAGGAATGGAATGAAAAAATCAACGTGATTTCTAGAAAAGATATGGAATCGCTGTACGAAAAACATATTTTACATTCATTGGGAATCGCGAAAGTCATGGAGTTTGCTCCCGGAACCAAGGTATTGGATATCGGAACCGGAGGCGGCTTTCCCGGAATTCCCTTGGCGATTTTATTTCCGGAAACCGAATTTACCCTGGTTGATTCCATCGGGAAGAAAATCAGCGTAGTACAGGCCGTGGCAGAAGGAACAGGACTGAAAAACGTGACGGCCATTCACGGAAGGGCGGAAAAAGTAAAGGAAAAATTCCATTTTGTGGTAAGCCGTGCCGTAACGCAGATGCCTGAATTTTTGAAATGGCTGAAAGGCAAATTTGAAAAAGAACAGTTCAATTCCAGGCACAACGGGATTTTATATCTGAAAGGCGGCGACCTTGCCGAAGAGCTTGCAGGCCTCAGATGTGAGATTTTTTCGCTTAAGAATTATTTTGATGAAGAATTTTTTGATACAAAAAAAGTAGTCTACGTATCAAAAGGCAATTTTAATTCTTGATGAATTTTGCTTAAAAACACGATCTGATGAAATAATTGATGATCATCAAAATTTGTAGTTATGAAAAAACTTTTCTCTATTGGACTTTCTGCATTGATTTTAGGGTTATTTTTAACATCGTGCCAGAACGATGACGACTATCAGACGATAGAAT
Source organism: Chryseobacterium gregarium DSM 19109 (assembly GCF_000430845.1). GTDB lineage: Bacteria > Bacteroidota > Bacteroidia > Flavobacteriales > Weeksellaceae > Chryseobacterium > Chryseobacterium gregarium. The sequence goes on from NZ_AUMU01000001.1 coordinate 123,650, forward strand.
CTGCAGATAAGATTAAAATTGACAGTGTGAAAATTGTTAATGATACGATGGATGTGTACGGAATTCAGAGCATCAGAACCTATTCTACATATCCGTCCCACTGTGAAGGGTTTTACGGGTATGATTATGTTTATAATGATGATGTTACAAGAACCGTTACAGCCTATAAATATATTGCCAGTGGGCCCTGTGCGGACGGCAGTTATACAGCGGCAAGCCAGATTAATTTCAGCCCCAAACATACCGGAAGCTATACTTTCAAATTCTGGAACGGCGGCAACAGCTGGATCACCAAAACAATTGTAGTTGAATAAATAGATGAAATGGATTTTTACAGCCTGCTTTCTGATTTCCAATGTTTTATACGGACAGAAAATATATTGGGAGGAAGACAGGAAACTCACCTGGGATAATTTTAAAAGCAGGACCAACAACCAGCTGGGTACCAATGTAGTGGCTTATACCAATTGTGGATGGTCCTATTCCTACGTTAAATCCTCAAACCCTAAAGCACCTATCAAAATAAAGATTGAAACCATTTTTAATGAAAACCAATCCTGGAAAGATGTAAAACGGATCAATAATTATGTCCTTCTGCATGAGCAGAAGCATTTTGATGCAGCAGAAGTTTTTGCGCGCAAGCTGCGGAAAGAAATTGCAGAAAAGATCAGGACCTCCTCGGATTTTGACAAGTATTTTAAATCCATCTACAGCCGAGTTCTCAGAGAATACCAGGATTTTCAGAAAACATACGATAGAGAAACCCAAAACGGGGTTTTGGAAGAAAAACAGTCGGAATATAATCGTATTATTGCTGAAGAATTAGAAAACTACAAAAGCTATAAAACGTCTTGAAATTCCTCAATAAAGTCATCAGCGAATTGCTGGCACAAAACCGCGATCTTTCTGACTTCAATATGGTATTGCCCGGGAAGAGGCCAGTTGTATTTATCCGCCGGATTCTGGAAGAGAACAATTATTCGGGATTTCTCCCGCATTTTTATACGATTGAAGAATTGGTCAATACCATTGCTGATCAGCAGGAAATTGATGGGATTTCCCTATGGCTGTTTGCCTTTGATGTATACAAAAGCCTGAACCTGATTCCCAATGATGAATTTTCCGAGTTCCTGAAATGGTTTCCCACTTTACAGAAAGACTGGGATGATATTCTGAAATTTTCAGGAAATGATGAAGCGGTTCTTCAGTATATGTTTGATGAGGAAAGAATCAAGGAGTGGGCACAGGATCTTGGGGAAGATGAGGATGTGCCCAGAAAAAAATTCCTTACTTTCTGGAAAAATATGAATGTTTTCCTGCCTGTACTTAAGAAAAAGTTACAGGAAAAAAACTGGGCTACCTCAGGGATGATCCATGAAACGGCAGGGAAAAAGATTGTTGATTTTGCTAAAAGTACACCGCAGCAGTTTGTGTTCTGTGGTTTTAATGCCTTTACTCCGGTAGAAGAGAAGCTGGTACGAAGCCTTTTGCAGTGGAATAAAGCGCAGTGCTTTTTCCAGGCAGACCATTATTATTTTGATGATGAAAGACAGGAAGCAGGAAAGTTCCTGAGGAATCATAAGACATGGAAAGAATTCACTGATGAACGCCCGTTCCAGTGGATCGAAGAGGATTTTAACCAGCCGAAAAACATCAAGGTGTATGAAGTATCCGGAAACATTACCCAGACCAAAATCCTTCCTGAAATCCTTAATGAAATTGAGAACAAAATCTATTCCAATACTGCCGTAGTGTTATTGGATGAAAACCTGCTTCCGGCCAGCCTGGATGCGATGCACGGGGTTCAGAACCTGAATATTACCATGGGTTTCCCTTTGAAAAACCTTTCATTTTCCAATGCCGTCAAACAGCTTTTCTATCTCCAGAAGCAGCTGGAAAAAAACAGGTCTTCTTATTATTACCGGGATGTTTATCCCATCCTGGAAGAACTTCCGAAATCTGATGAAGATGAGCAGACCATCAATACTTTTAAAGCCAGTATAGAACAAAGGAATATTGTTTATATTTCAAAAAAACTTCTGTACGAACTGCTGGGAAAACTTTCCTATTACAACCTGCTTCAGAAAGCGGAGTCTACCAGTATTTATCTTGATTCATTAATTGCCTTCTGCCAGCAGATTAAATGGCTTGACATCGATGATATCCAGTACGAAAACGTTTCCCATTTCGAGAATGCATTCAGAATGATCAGGAACCAGCTGTCTCCGTACAGCTTTGAAATTAAAATGGAAACGCTGGAAATCCTGATTAACCAGCATATCAATTCGGAAAGTATCGACTTTCAGGGAGAGCCCCTGCAGGGGCTGCAGGTGATGGGATTATTGGAAACCCGTCTTCTGAACTTTGAAAATGTCATCCTGCTGTCTGTGAACGAAGGGAAGTTACCGCTGGGTAATTCCCAGAATACCTATATTCCTTTTGATATCAGGAAGTTCTTTGATCTGCATACTTTTCTGGAGAATGACAGTATTTATGCCTATCATTTTTACCGTCTGATCCAGGATGCCAAGAATGTACACCTGTTATTCAATGCATTAAGCTCCGGGGTCAATACCGGAGAAAAAAGCAGGTTCATTACCCAGATTGAAATGGAAAGCTCACATCATATCGAACATCTGATCATTGAAAATTCCTCCGAACCGATCATTACCCAGCCTATTGAGGTCTCAAAAACGCCTGTTGTTCTCGAAAGGCTTCAGCGGTGGAAGCAGAAAGTTTCGGCTTCCCATCTTACCAGTTATTTATATAACCCTATTGATTTTTATCTTTCCAAGATTCTGAATACTTCGGAAAGTGATGAGATCGAAGAGGAATTATCAGTAAGGAATTATGGAAATCTTGTACATTATACCCTTCAAGATGTTTATGAAGTGTTAAAAGGCAAAGTATTAAAAGAAAATGACTTAAAGCAGTCAATTGCAGCGATAGATCAATATATAGAAAGTGCGATCAATAAATTAAAACACCAGCCGGAATTTTACGAAAAGGGAATGAATTTTATTCATAAGGCCATTGCTAAAAAAGTCATCAGAAACATTTTGGATTATGATCTGGATTTGGTGAAAAACGGCAATGCACTCGAAATTCTGGACATTGAGAAAAGATTTGAAGGCGTGGATTTTTATCTTGATGAACATGATAAAATTTCCTTTTTCGGTTTTATAGACAGAATTGACAGACTGAACGGAACCTTAAGGATTATTGATTATAAAACGGCAAAGATCAAGAACCTCGTGGTAAAAATAGACGAGGACAAAGCAGATGACTATTTCCATAACAATGACCGGAAACAGGCCCTGCAGCTATGCATCTACCAATATGTAGTCCAGAACCTTCCTGAATTCTGGGGAATGCCGATAGAAACGGGAATCTGGAGTTTTGCTGAAGCCAGAAAAGGGGTAATTTCCCTTCAGTTTGAAAAAGGGGATATCGATGTCGCCATGAAATCAGTAAAAAGCCTGATCGAAGAAATCCTGAATCCGGATATGAACTTTATTGAAAGGCTTAAGCCGTATTCAAATTGATTCAATTATTCGATTAAAATATGAAAGAGCCTGACAGAATATCAGGCTCTTTTTATTTAATTGGCTATGCAAGGTCTAGAAAGCATTGAATCCGGTAATATCCATCCCTGTAATCAGCAAATGGACATCGTGGGTGCCTTCGTAGGTGATTACTGATTCCAGATTAGCGGCATGCCTCATCATCGGGAATTCACCCATAATTCCCATTCCACCCAGGATCTGCCGGGATTCCCTTGCAATATCAATGGCCATTTTTACATTGTTTCTTTTCGCCATTGAAATCTGGGCGGGTGTTGCCTTATGGTCGTTTTTAAGGTTCCCCAGCTGTAAGCAGAGCAACTGGGCTTTGGTAATTTCAGTCAGGAATTCTGCCAGCTTCTTCTGCTGCAGCTGATACGAGCCGATGGGTTTGCCGAACTGTTTTCTTTCTTTGGAATACTGAACGGCAGTACAGTAGCAGTCAATCGCCGCACCGATAACGCCCCATGATATTCCGTATCTTGCAGAATTCAGACAGGATAAAGGCCCTTTCAGTCCGGTAACACCCGGAAGCAGGTTTTCTTTCGGTACTTTAACATTGTTGAATACCAGTTCTCCTGTTTTAGAAGCCCTTAAGCTCCATTTATTATGGGTTTCAGGGGTGGTAAATCCTTCCGTCCCTCTTTCAACGATCAGTCCCTGCACTTTTCCTTCTTCATTTTTCCCCCAGACTACGGCAATATCGCAAATCGGGGAATTGGTAATCCACATTTTGGCACCGTTCAGCAGGTAATAATCACCCATGTCTTTAAAATTGGTTTCCATAGAACCGGGGTCTGAACCGTGATTAGGTTCGGTTAGCCCGAAAGATCCGATCATTTCCCCTGCAGCCAATTGAGGCAGATATTTCTTTTTCTGTTCTTCGGAACCGAATTCATTGATCGGGAACATCACGAGCGAACTCTGTACGGAAGCGGCAGAACGTACAGCAGAATCACCTCTTTCCAGTTCTTGCATGATAAGGCCATAAGAAATCTGATCAAGCCCGGAACCTCCGTACTCCACCGGAATATAGGGACCCAAAGCCCCGATCTGTCCCAGTTCCTTCATCAGTCCCGGGATATCAGTATGGTCCTGGGCTGCCTGGTCAATCCGGGGCATCACAGAACTTTCTACCCAATCTCTGACGGATTGACGGATCAGCTTGTGTTCTTCGGTAAGTAAAGCATCGATTCCGAAATAATCAGGAATGCTTGTAAGGGGATAATATGACATTGTAATTTAATTTTCCTAAAAATAGCACTTTTCATGAGTTCACGGAAATTTTTTTTACATGCATTTTATCAGTTGATATTGAGTAATTTAAAGTTAAAATGCTATTTGATTGAAAATTGCATTACTTTTCCTCTTTGTTGGAAATGGGGTATTGATTAGCCGGATGATAGATTCTGTTTTTAAACTTGTACAAATACGGCGCTTTGTTGGCAGAACCGTCATACAGTTTCTCCAGTCTTTCCAAAATGTTCAGACTTAATATCTTACGCTGAAAGTTGTTTCTTCTGAATGTTTCCCCTAAAATGGTTTCATAGAGCGACTGCAGGTCCTTCATCGTGAATTTTTCAGGTAACAAGTTACTGGCTGCCACTTCGGTGTTGATGTTCATTCTCAGGTATTCAAGTCCGGTTTCAATAATCCGGTCATGGTCAAAGGCCATCTGCGGAAGTTTGTTCACTTCAAACCATTCACAGCTTTCGTTAAAGGCATCAGGAAAGGTATTGGCCATTGAAAAATCAATCAGGCTGCAGTAGCCGACCGTAATAAAGCGCTGAAAGATCCAGTGGTTTTTCGGGACTGCAATACCTTTGTTTTTAAGCAGGATCTGGTGAACATTGTTTTCGGTTCTGTCGATTCTGCCGAAAGTATGAAACTGTTTCAGGAAAATATCCTTAAGATGGGTTCTTTCATGTAAAACCCGTGCGGCAGCTTCACGGAGATCTTCATCATTAAATACAAAACCTCCGGGCAGGGACCACAGATTCAGGTCGTGATATTTTAAAAGAAGGACTTTCAGGATGTTATTATGAAAACCAAATATGGTGCAGTCGACAGATACATGCGCTACAAAGTCTTTTGTATCAATAAGTTCCTGAAGAGTTTCTTTATTTTTCTCGTTTTTGATTTTCATGACAGTAAAAATAAAATTATTTTTCAGAAGTCCGGTCTGCAAGTTTAAAATAAATCAAACTTATAATAAACAGTACGGAAACAGCTGAAAAGATATACAGTGAATAATAGCTTAGCATCTGATTTCCAAATAATACAGACATGATAATAGAACTCACGGCACTTCCCAAAGATGAAAAAATAACAATCAGCGAGGTAAAAAGATTCATTCTGCTTTTATCAACCTGCGTAATCATTTTCGAGCTGATGACAGGATAAAGCGGCGAAAGGAAAAGGCCAATAACCGGAAACAGAAACAGCAGTATTCCGGCATCATCGGCACCGAAAAATTGAATGCTGCTGATGATGGCCAGCAGCAGCATAATCAGCGAAACACATACGATGTAATACTTCGACAGGGAAAACCTCTGGATTATATTGGCCGTAATGATTCTTCCGATATAGGAAAAAACAGCCATGAGTGATGTAGCCTGAAGCGAAAAAAAAGAATTGACCTTTAGGTGGTTTTTATAAAATGAAGGCAGCCATGAATTGAAACTCTGCTCAATAAGTACAATAGAGAAAATAATCGCTAAAAATATAACAATCAAAGGATTAATCAGTTTTAGTACCTCTTTGAGCATGCTCTTATTTTCCGTTCCGGCGGATTCTGAAACAGAAAGTCTTGAAAAAAGAAAAATCGTAATGGCTGACAATAATGAAATGGATAGGAAACCGAATTTCCAGAATTCTGAAAACCGGCTGGAAATCAGCCATCCGAAGCCGATATTAACCACGAAGATGCCGATCATAAAAGAAGCTTCTACACTGTTCATGGTCTTGGCCAGGGACTTCTCATCTGAAATATTATGCCTGATCATTCCGTACACACAGATTTTCCCGATGGCGAAACAGGTCCCGATAATGGCAAACCATACTTTGTAAAACCAGAAGACTTCCACAAACGGAAGGATCAAAGAGCAGATTCCGACAATAGACAAAGCGAGAATCAGAGATTTTTTAGTCCCGAACCTGCTGATAAAATTCACGGCAAAAAGCGAGATAAATGCAATTGGTAGGTCTTTGAAAGATTCCAGAAAACCGAGCTTTTCATAAGTAATTTTTGCCTCGGAAAGCTGAAGGATGACAATGCCCATACAGTTAAGTACCATTGAAAAAATAAGAAAAGTAAGTTTCAGCGGAAGGGAGATTCGGGCGGTGTTGGTCATCATTTTGGGGATTGTTTTTATTCTTTTTTATGATTTTTTATGAAAAGCAGGGTAAAAAATAGTCCTATGAACCCCCAAAAATAAAGGAAAAATTAAAATATTTATTAAGATAATGTTAATTATTTAAAAAAAAATATATTTTTATTGTCTCAATTTGAGAATAAAAAACTAACTGTATATGAATGTAAAAGTATCTAGAAGTTTAGGGATGATTGCCGTGCTCTATTTTACGGCAAATTTCAGTGCCCAGAACACAACGAATGACACCATTTCCAAAGAGACCAAAATCGAGGAAGTGGTCATGATCGGTTACGGTACCCAGAAGAAGAGTAATGTGACGGGTGCGATTTCCAGTATTAAAGCAAGTGACATTGAAAATGCTCCTGCAGCGGGCAGACCAGAACAAGTGCTTCAAGGTAGGGCTGCTGGCGTTTCTGTAATTTCAAATTCCGGACAGCCAGGATCTGCTCCTACTGTAAGAGTAAGAGGAATCACCAGCTTCGGAGCCGGGAGTAACGATCCACTTTGGGTAGTAGACGGAATTGTTGTAGATAACATTGGATGGCTAAGCCAGTCTGATATTGAAGGAATGGAAATATTAAAAGACGGAGCTTCTGCTGCAATTTATGGTGTTTCAGCCGCAAAAGGGGTTGTACTTATAACTACCAAAAAAGGCGCAAAAGGAAGAATGAACCTTTCTTACAATGGTTTCTTTGGTGTTGGAAGTGCTGCTAGAAAGTTGGACTTGCTAAATGCAACACAGTATGCAACCATTATGAATGAAGCCAATGTTAATGATGGTAAGACTCCTATGTTTTCTAATCCAGGTTCTTTAGGGACAGGGACCGACTGGCAAAAACAGATTTTCAATACGGCGCAACGGCAGTCTCATGAATTCAGTATCAGTGGAGGAAATGATAAGTCTACCTTCTATTCTTCATTTGGATATTACGATCAGGAAGGGATTGTCATGAGAGATATTTCAAATTACAAAAGACTTAATGCAAGATTAAATTCAACACATAAAGTTTTTGACTTTTTAACAATAGGGCAAACTTTCGCATATACTCACGTAAAAGCGCAGGGAATTAATGATAATAATGAATTTGGTGGACCTTTAAGTTCAGCTATTAACTTAGATCCTACAACGCCTGTTATTGTTAATAGTATTGCTAATCAGCCTTTTCCAAGTGACTATACAAATAATGCTAATATAATAAGAGATGTTAATGGAAATCCTTATGGAATTTCACATTATGTAAGTAAAGAAATGACAAATCCTTTGGCATTTCAGGAAACCCAGAGAGGAAGATACAGATGGTCTGATGATATTATTGCGAATGTTTTTGGGGACTGGAAAATTAATAAGAATTTTAATTTTAAGTCAAGCGTAAACGGTAAGCTTTCTTACTGGGGGAATCAGGCCTTTACTCCAAAATCATATCTAAGTTCTGCTAACTCTAATTCTACAAATAGCTTATTTAGAGAAATTCAAAAGAAATTTGAATGGAATACCGAAAATACTCTTACCTATCAAAATAAGTTTGGGTTACATAATTTAAATGTATTATTAGGTCAAGGATATTATGAGTATAATATTTCTTACGGACAAAATACAACGTACAAAAATCTTCCAACAAATGACTGGCAAGAAGCTTCATTTAATTTTGATATTGCGCCGTCTGATAAAACTTCAAACGCTTGGGACGGTAAACAAACGCACAAAGCCTCTTACTTTGGAAGAATTGTATACGATTATGATAACAGATACCTTTTCACTGGGACAGTTCGTAGAGATGGATCTTCTAAATTTGGAAGAAATAATCACTGGGGAACGTTTCCGGCAATGTCTTTGGGATGGAATTTGTCAAACGAAAGTTTTTGGCCAGAAAATAGCGTAGTAAACAGTGTCAAATTAAGAGGTGGATACGGAGTTTTAGGAAATGATGCCATTGCAGATTTCCAGTTTGCCAACTTTTTGGTAGCTGGAAGTAATTATACTTTTGGAGATAATATTATTCGTGTAGGATACGCACCAAGTACTTTAGAAAATCCGGATTTAAAGTGGGAAAGAACATCTCAGTTTAACATCGCTGCAGATATCAAACTTTTCAGAAATTTCGATTTAAGTGTTGATGTTTACAGAAAGAAAAGTAGCGATATTTTGAGACAAGTCGAAGTACCAGGCTATTTAGGATTAATCAATAATCCATGGAGAAATATTGGAGATATGAATAATGATGGTGTGGAAGTAACTCTTGGATACAAAAAGAACTGGGGAGATTTTGGGATTTCAGCAAACGGTAATTTTTCTTATTTAAAGAATGAAATTACTCGGCTTGAAGGAGGTAAAGATTATGTGAATTTTGCTTCTTTCCAGACACTTGGAACGGTTTCTAGGTTGCAGGTAGGCCAATCTTACGGATCTTTTTACGGCTATCAGAATTTAGGCATTTTCCAGAACCAAGCAGAAATTGATGCTTATAGAAATTCCAATGGAGGATTGATTCAAGCTAATGCAAAACCTGGTGATTTCAAAAGGCTGGATGCAAACGGAGACGGTAAGATCGATGAAAACGATTACATTAATCTTGGTAATTCAGTACCAAAATATACATTCGGTTTTACTTTAAATATGAATTACAAGAATTTTGACGTAATGTTATTTGCACAAGGACAAGCCGGTAATAAAATTTTCCAGGGACTAAGAAGACTTGATATTCCTGAATCAAACTATCAGACTGCCATTCTTGATCGGTGGACAGGTGAAGGGTCTTCAAATACAATCGCAAGACTTACAAAAGACGATCCTAACCAAAACTACACAAGAATGTCAGATTATTATCTTCAAAAAGGAGATTACTTACGTTTGAAATTAGTTCAAATAGGTTATACACTCTCTAAAGATGTAGCACAAACTATTGGTGCTTCTAAAATAAGATTTTATGTGACAGGGGAAAACCTTGTGACTTTTACAAAATATACAGGTTACGATCCTGAAATTGCGGGTGGCGATACCTTTGGTATAGACAGGGCATACTACCCACAGGCAAGAACTTTTCTTTTTGGTGCTAATGTTCAATTCTAATTTTAATAAAATGAAAAATAAAAGATTTATATATAAAGGTATTTCTGTTTTAATGCTTGCAGGAATTGGTTTTGGAGCTGTTTCTTGTAATAACAGTAATCTTGAAGATGTTCAAAACACCGGAACTTTTGACTCAAACAACTATTTTCAAAATGAGGAACAATCATATTCGGGTCTTGTCGCTACTTATGATATGCTGAGAAAGTATTCAGGAGGTTTTGAAAATATGGTGACATTTTTTAATGGGGCCTCGGATGACTTCTATTCAGGAGGAGGAAATTCTTCAGATGGCGCAGGAATTCAAGGATTTTCAAACTATTCTATAAATTCCGTAATTATGCCGGCCAGTTATTGGAAAGATTATTATCAGGGAATTGCAAAGGCAAACTTGCTATTAGACAGAATTCCTAATGCTAACATGAATGATCAAACCAGAAAAAGATTTATTGCAGAAGCTAAAGTTTTGAGATCATTATATTATTTTGAGTTGCTTAGAATGTTCAAAAATATTCCGATGGTTTTAAAACCTATTTTGGTTACAGATGACTATTATAATATCCCTCAGGCTAAACCTGAAGATGTTTATAATCAAATAGAAGGAGATATTGTTTCAGCAATTAGCGATCTTCCCATGACGATCAGTACTGCTAATAAAGCTGAATTAGGAAGAATTACACAAGGTTCGGCTCGTGCTATTTTAGGAAAAATTTATCTTTATGATAAAAAATATACTCAGGCAGCCGCTGAATTTGCTCAGGTAAATGGAACTCCGGGAACAACAAGCCAGTATGGATATAAATTAGTGGATAATTTTGCAAGTTTATGGATTATTGATAATAAGTTCACATCTGAATCCATTTTAGAAGTGATGCACACTAATGGAAGCAATGCAGATTGGGGATTTTGGGGTACAGGAAAAGATGAAGGAAATTCAATCAATCAAATGGTAGGAATTGTTTCTTATGGTCTGGTAGATACTTCACCTATTGTTAATAACTCACCAAAAATTCATAAAGGTTGGGGCTTCAATCCGGCAACGGATGACTTGTTTAGTTTTATGCAGGGAGATCCTCGTTTAGATGCAACAATTTTTAATGCTAGAGCCTTAGTACAACAAAATAAAGTAACATATTCTCCAGGGTTTAAAGATACAGGATATTTCTTGAATAAATATTTACCAAGAACTGATGATGAAACTACTTTGCCAGGGGTTGTAGAATTGAATTTCCGTCAAAATTACATTGCAATCAGATTAGCGGATACTTATTTAATGGAAGCAGAAGCATTAGGAGGATCAGGAACAAGAGCTCAACAATTATTAGATGCTGTAAGAGCTAGGGTTGGTTTAACATCCGTTCCGGTTTCTATGCAGGCCATTAAAGACGAGAGAAGAAGAGAACTCGCAGGTGAGGGTCACAGATGGTTTGACTTGGTAAGATGGGGAGATGCTCCTTCAAAATTAGGATCAAGAGGATTTACAGCAGGTAAAAATGAAATTCTTCCTATCCCATTTAATGAATTGACAAACACCGCTTTAAAACAAAACCCTGGCTATTAATCAAGAAAAAAATAAAAAAATGATAACTAAATATATTAATAAAAGTTTCTTAATAAGCTCGGCTATTGTATTTATGGCAGGCTGTACACCAGATACCATAGATGGTGACGGAAACGGTCTTGTGCAAAATGCAGTTGATGCTTCTTTTAAAGTTACCAAAACTGCTGAAAATAAATATTCTCTGAGAGCTAACTCTAATAATTATATTTTCTCTAAATGGAATATAGATGATGATGGTTATAATACAGGAAAAAGTGAAGAAAATATTTTCTTACCTGATGCAGGTACATATGTTATTCAACATCAAGCAATAGGTATTGGTGGGGTAATTGGTGGAACTTCAAGTGAGACTATCGTAGTTCCTACCTCAGACCCTATTTCCGGAAATATGATCCAAGGAGGTAGATTCGATACACCGGAAGAAATTTCAAAATGGACAGTCCATAAAATAAGTGCTTCCGGAGCCCAGTGGGTTTTTGCTAACAAAAAAGCTACTATTGTGGCCAATGGTGGCAGTCAGCAGGGTATCTATCAGGCTGTCAATGTAGTGGCAGGGCAGAAATATTCCATTGATTTGGTAGCTTCTTCAGATTCGGCTTTACAGGATACTTGGTTTGAAGTGTATGTTTTAAATAGCATGCCGGTTACAGGTCAGGATATCGGGGGAACGGTCTACCGTAATATCAATACCTGGGCAGGATGCGGAAAGTCTGCATTTAAGGGAAAAGTTTCATCTATTGGCTGTGATGCAGTTAAAAATGCAGGTGTATATACGGCAACGACCACAGGAACTGTTTACCTGGAAATCAAATGTGGGGGAACTACCGTCAACAGCTTAAGCATAGACAAAGTGGAGTTCCGCAGAATGCAATAAATTATTACATACAAATTTCAATATGATTTCACAATATTCATATAGTTTCTTTAGAGGTGCTGCACTTTGCGGTGTAGCACTTCTTTCTTTTTTTAACTGCAGCAGTACTTCTTCGGATTTGTCAAATAATGATAATCCCGGAAATGGCGGTGGAACCGGCACAGGGGATCCTGTACAGGTATGGCTCACAAAAGGAGACCAGTCGATAAAACTTCAGCAACAGGGCAATGCAGCCTTTTCCGGAACTACAGGTACGGGAACAATTATTGAAGTAGATGCTTCACAGGTTTTCCAGACCGTGGACGGTTTCGGCTATACCCTCACAGGAGGAAGTGTGCAGGTCATCAATCAGCTGGGTACAGCCAAAAAACAGGAACTGTTAAATGACCTGTTCAGCAGTTCAGGAATCGGAGTAAGCTACTTAAGAATCAGTATCGGCGCTTCGGATCTTAACAGTGAAGTTTTTACTTATAATGATTTACCAGCCGGACAGACGGATGCAAATCTTTTACAGTTCAGCCTTACAAAAGACCAGGCTGTTATTCAGATGTTAAAAGATATCCTGGTGATCAACCCCAATATCAAAATCCTCGCTACGCCATGGACGGCTCCGGTGTGGATGAAAGACAACGGAAACAGTATCGGCGGAAGCTTAAAACCAGAATATTACAGTGTTTATGCCAAATACTTTGTAAAATATATTCAGGCCATGCAGGTTGAGGGAATTAAGATTGATGCCATTACGCCTCAGAATGAACCTCTGCATCCCGGCAATAATCCGAGCATGTACATGGCAGCAGGAGATCAGGCAACTTTTATTAAAGCTCATTTAGGTCCCGCTTTCCAGGCTGCCAATATCAATACCAAGATTATTGCCTATGATCATAATTGTGATAATCCGGCCTATCCTTTGGCTGTTTTAAATGATCCCGCAGCAAATCCTTTTGTAGACGGTTCAGCATTTCATTTATATTCCGGTGATATTTCCGCTTTAGGAACCGTACATAATCTGTTCCCGAATAAAAATGTGTATTTCACCGAACAATGGACAAGCTCTACAGGAAATTTCTCAGGAGATCTGGACTGGCATGTGAAAAACATTATTATCGGTTCCATGAGGAACTGGAGCAGGAATGCACTAGAATGGAATGTCGCTAATGATGCATCGTTCGGGCCGCATACGCCGGGCGGATGTACGCAATGTAAAGGTGCTGTTACCATTACTGGCGCATCGGGATATGAAAAAAATGTAGCCTATTATATCATTGCCCATGCTTCAAAATTTGTTCCGGCAAATTCTCAGAGAATCGCCTCTACACAGGGAGATAACCTTTCAACGGTAGCTTTTAAAACACCTCAGGGAAAAACGGTTTTAATTGTACAGAACAGCAATTCCGGAGACAAGGCATTTAGTATTAAGTATAATCAGAAAACCGCTTCCGTTACCATGCCCGGAATTTCTACAGCGACCTATATTTTTTAAAGTAAAACCATGAGGAAAATTTCATTCGTATTACTATTATCAGCATTCGGAATAAATGTATTCGGGCAAAAGACAATAGATCAGAAAGTTTCTGAGCTGTTGTCTAAAATGACGTTGGAGGAAAAAGTAGGGCAGCTGGTTCAGTACAGCGGTTTTGAATACGCCACAGGCCCTCAGAATTCCAATTCGGCAACGGTTTTAGATGAAATTAAAAAAGGAAAAGTAGGTTCTATGCTCAATGTATCAGGTGCTGAAGAAACCAGGAATTTCCAGAAGCTGGCTTTACAGTCAAGGCTAAAAATTCCTTTGCTGTTCGGCCAGGATGTGATCCACGGGTACCGGACAACGTTTCCCGTGAACCTGGGGCAGGCAGCAAGCTGGGATCTGGCTTTGATAGAAAAATCAGAAAGGATTGCGGCTACGGAAGCCTCGGCGTACGGAATCCACTGGACATTTGCTCCGATGGTCGACATTGCCAGAGACCCGAGATGGGGCAGGGTGATGGAAGGTTCAGGGGAAGATACGTATTTGGGAACCCAGATCGGTCTGGCAAGAATCAGGGGGTTTCAGGGAAAAGGTCTTGGAAACCTTGATGCGATAATGGCCTGTGCAAAACATTTTGCCGCCTATGGAGGGGCAGTCGGCGGAAGAGATTACAATTCAGTCGACATGAGTTTACGCCAGTTGAATGAGACTTATCTGCCGCCTTTTAAAGCAGCGGCAGAAGCCGGTGTGGCCACGTTCATGAATTCTTTCAATGACATTAACGGAATTCCCGCAACGGCGAACAAATATATCCTGAGAGACTTATTGAAAGGCCAATGGAACTATCAGGGTTTTGTGGTCTCAGACTGGGGAAGCATCGGTGAGATGGTGCCTCACGGGTACGCAAAAGACAATAAAGAAGCTTCGGAAAAAGCCATTCTTGCCGGAAGCGATATGGATATGGAAAGCCGTGCCTACATGGCCGAACTTCCTAAATTGGTTCAGGAAGGGAAAGTGGATCCCAAGTTAATTGATGATGCAGCCAGAAGGATTTTACTTAAAAAATTTGAAATGGGGCTGTTTGATGATCCTTACCGGTTCAGCAATGAAAAAAGACAGAAAGAGCAGTTAAACAATAAAGAAAACAGAAAGTTCGGAAGGGAATTCGGTTCGAAAAGTATTGTTTTATTAAAGAATCAAAAAAATATTCTTCCGCTTTCAAGATCTGTAAAAACCGTGGCACTAATCGGGCCTTTCGGAAAAGAGACGGTTGCGAATCACGGGTTTTGGTCAGTCGCTTTTAAGGATGACAGCCAGAGGATTGTGACGCAGTTTGACGGGATTAAAGATCAGTTGGATAAAAATTCGACATTACTCTATGCAAAAGGAGCCAATGTTGATGACCAGGACAAATCCATGTTTGCCGAAGCGGTGGAAACGGCAAAAAAAGCAGACGTTGTGATTATGACTTTGGGTGAAGGTCATGCCATGAGCGGCGAGGCCAAAAGCAGAAGCAGTATCCGTTTTTCGGGAGTTCAGGGAGATTTGCTAAAAGAAATTGCCAAAACCGGAAAACCGGTTGTGCTGATGATCAATGCCGGAAGGCCTTTGGTATTCGACTGGGCTGCTGACAACATTCCTGCGATTATGTATACCTGGTGGCTGGGAACGGAAGCCGGAAACGCTATTGCAGATGTGCTTTTCGGAACCGTAAATCCGGCCGGGAAACTTCCGATGACGTTTCCAAGAACGGAAGGTCAGATTCCGGTATATTACAATCATTACAATACCGGAAGGCCGGCTAAAAATAATACCGACAGAAATTACGTTTCTGCTTATATTGATCTGGATAATGACCCGAAATTTCCGTTCGGATACGGTTTAAGCTACACGAATTTTAAATATTCTGACATGAATTTAAGTGCCGCAGACCTTAAGGGGAACCAGACGTTGAATATCAGTGTCAACATTGCCAATACCGGGAATTATGACGGTGAAGAAGTGGTGCAGATGTACCTCAGGGATCTGGTAGGCAAAGTCGTAAGGCCTGTAAAAGAGCTGAAAGGTTTCCGGAAAGTATTCATCAGAAAAGGAGAAAGCAAAACGGTAAACTTTACACTGACTCCGGAAAATCTCAAATTTTATGATGATGAATTGAACTATGACTGGGAAGCCGGAGAATTTGAGATCATGGTCGGAACCGATTCACAACAGGTTCAGACAAAAAAAATCAATTGGTTAAAATAAATAATAGTTACTTTTACTTCACTGAGAGCGGGATGAAACCCGCTTTTGGCGGTAACAGACATTAATTTTTTAATGGAACTGAATGGGAACTGCTGTCATTTTGAACAAAGTAGGGAAGATGGAGAATCTCTGAAATCGTTATGAGAAGAGACTATTCATACCTCAGAATGACAGAACTAACTTTTAATATTAGATCATGAGAATGAAATTCCAACCTATTTTTAATCTGCTCATCGGGGGAATACTGCTTTTTTCTCTTTCGGATTGTGCTGCAAATCAGCCTGATCCTAACAGAAAACTGATATGGAACGATGAGTTCAACGGAAAAGGTTTACCCGATCCATCAAAATGGAATTACGATGTCGGCGGCAGTGGTTTCGGAAATGAAGAATCCCAGTTTTATACTAAAAACCGTACGGAAAATGCAAGAATGGAAAAGGGAAACCTGGTGATTGAAGCCAGGAAAGAAAACTGGGAAGATAATAAATATACTTCAGCGAGGCTTTTAACCAAAGGGAAGTTTTCCTTTCAGTACGGAACGGTAGAAGTTCGTGCCAAACTTCCGAAAGGGCGCGGCACGTGGCCGGCTATCTGGATGCTGAGCGAAAAGATGAGGACCTGGCCGAATGACGGGGAATTGGATATTATGGAACATGTAGGCTATAACCAGGGATATATTCATGCATCGGTCCATACCAAAAATTATAACCATAAAATCAATACCCAGAAAACGGATACGGTCTTTGTGAAGGATGCCAGTGAAAAATTCCATGTCTATAAATTAGACTGGACCCCGAAAAGAATTGATGCTTATGTTGATAACCAGAAGTTCTTTACATGTGAAAATATAGAGAAAACTTATTCGGCATGGCCTTTTGACCAGCCGTATTTTATTATTTTAAACCTGGCAATCGGAGGGTTCTGGGGCGGGAAAGAAGGGATCGATGATACCATTTTCCCCCAGAAGTATTACATCGATTACGTAAGGGTTTATAAAAACGGCTCCTATTAAAATTGCTTTTATAAAAGAGCTGAAAATTCAGGAGAATTTCTAACGAATTAGATCATTAGAGTAGTAAAACAGAAAGAAGAAAGAAATGAAGAAACTTATTGTAAGTTGTTTGGTAGCAGGAATGGCTGTAAATGCCAATGCTCAGAATTACTGGAAAAAAAATGCAGGGAAACCGGCAAAAGTAATTTTTACCGGTTCTAAGACGAACGAAAAAATGGTTGATAAAGGGACTGTAAAATTCGAGAAGATGGCTCAGCCGAAAGAAACGGATGCCTGTATTTTTGTGGATCCGGATTTTAAATATCAGAAATTAATCGGAATCGGGGGCGCCATTACGGATGCTTCAGCCGAAACTTTTTACAAACTCCCTAAAAATAAGCAGAAAGAAATTATTGATGCCTATTACGGAAAAAATGGATTAGGATATACGGTTGTCCGTACTAATATGAACTCATGTGATTTCTCAAGCGATTCTTATACCTATGTTCAGGACAATGATGCTTCATTGAAATCATTTAATGTAGCGCATGATGAAAAATTTAAGATTCCGATGATCAAAGAAGCGCAGAAAGCGATCGGCAATGATTTTACCTTTTATTTTTCACCCTGGAGTCCACCGGCCTGGATGAAATCGAACAAAAGCATGCTGAAAGGAGGAAGGCTGGATAACACCTTCTATCAGACCTGGGCAGATTATTATATTAAATTCATTAAAGAATACGAAAAAAGAGGGATTAACATCTGGGGACTGACAATCCAGAATGAGCCGATGGCAACACAGACTTGGGAATCCTGTATTTATACCGCAGACGAAGAAGGGAAGTTCCTTAAGAAAAATCTCGGCCCAACGCTTTGGAAAAACGGCTATAAAGATAAAAAAGTAATGATCTGGGATCATAACCGTGACCTGATCTATCAGAGAGCAACCACCACCTTAAGCGATCCCGAAACTTCAAAATATGCTTCAGGAATCGGATATCACTGGTATGAAACCTGGAATAACAAAACCCAGCTTTTCGATAATTTACTGGAAACCCAAAGGGCTTTTCCGGATAAATTCCTTGCCTTTACGGAAGGCTGTAAAGAACAGTTTGATATGGCTAAAATTTACGACGTCAGTTTAGGGGAATTGTACGGAAGGAATATGATCAACGATTTTAATAAAGGAACCGCTTTATGGACCGACTGGAATGTCCTCCTGGACGAAACCGGCGGCCCGAATCATGTCGGGAATTTCTGTTTCGCACCCATCATCGCTGATACTAAAACCGGAGAGGTTCATTATACCTATGAATATTATTATGTAGGCCATGTTTCAAAATTCATCAAGCCCAATGCCCAAAGAATCGGAAGTTCATCCAACAGGGCTGCTCTGACCTCCACAACGTTTATGAATGAAAACGGACAATTGGTTACTGTCATCATGAATGATTCCGATCAGGACATTGATACGAATCTTTGGATTGAAGGAATGTCGGCTAAGCTGTCAGCTCCCGCGCATTCGATACAGACGGTTATTTTATAAAAGACTTCATATTAGATTATTTTTTTAGAAGCGGCGGCACTAAAGGTGCCGCCGCTTTCCTATTAAAATTTCCTGCAGATAAAAAAGCCGAAACAATTTGTTTCGGCATGGGGAGTATGTTATAAAAATATTTCAATAATAATTATTCGGTGTCATATTTCCTGATCACTTTCTGCGTAACCCCGGTACTGCTGAAGCCTCCGTCATGGAAAAGGTTCTGCATGGTTACTTTTTTAGTAAGGTCAGAGAAAAGTGTTACACAGTAGTCGGCACATTCAAGAGCCGTAGCATTCCCCAGCGGAGACATATCTTCTGCAAAGCCCAGGAAACTTCCGAAACCTTTCACACCGCTTCCGGCAGTGGTAGGCGTTGGTGACTGAGAAACGGTGTTGACCCGTACTTTTCTTTCTCCCCAGTAGTTTCCGAAGGTTCTGGCAATGCTTTCAAGATAAGCCTTGTTATCTGACATATCATTATAATCAGGAAACGTTCTCTGGGCGGCAATGTAAGAAAGCGCCAAAATACTTCCCCATTCATTCATACAGTCTTTTTCATAAGCAACACGCATCACCTTGTGAAAAGAAACCGCTGAAATATCCCAGCCTTTTTCCAGCCAGTCGTAATTCATTTCGGTATAGGGTTTTCCTTTTCTTACGTTGATAGACATTCCGATAGAGTGAAGAATAAAGTCGATTTTACCGAATTTAGCAACGGCAGCATCAAAAAGTTTTTCCAGATCTTCAATAGAAGTGGCATCTGCGCCGATCACTTCAGATCCTGTTTTTTCTGCTAAACCGTTAAGTTCTCCCATTCTTAATGCAATAGGAGCATTGGATAATATAAATTCAGCACCTTCTTCATGACATCTCTCTGCAACTTTCCATGCGATTGATTGTTCATTAAGGGCTCCGAAAATAATCCCCTTTTTGCCTTTAAGTAAACCGTATGACATAATTTTTTAATGTTTATTAATTTACAAATGTAGCAATATTTGTGCTGATGGCATAATAAAAAACGGAGCCTTTTTATATAAGGCTCCGTTTTATTGAAAATATTTATATGACTGAAATTTTAATTGGTCTTCTTATTCCATTCTGCTTTTACATCTTCTGATGCATCTTTGGTCTTTTCCCATGCATCATTTGCTTTATCCTTGATATTATCCCATGCATCTGATGCATTGTTTTTCACTCTGTCAAACCAGTCTTCCTGTTGTGCCTCTTCATCATTATTCCTTTTTTCATTAATATAATCTTTCGCTCTGTCAGCCAGCTCCTCAACTTTCCATTTTGCATCGTTTGCCGTGCTTTTCAATGAATCTTCTGTATTGTTAACTGCATTTTCCGCTTTGTTGTAATCTGAATTGTTCATAACTGTAATATTTTGTTTGATTATTTTTATTGATATTTATCAACAAACAATAAGTATTCCTAAATTTTTTGCATACTGTTAAATTTTTCATAAAAGTTTTGGCTCGGAATTTCAGAGGTATTATGATTTCTTTTTAAAGCCAAAAATTGACTTTGATATCAACTATTTCACAAATTACGTACAACCCTTACTTATTGACTTTTGTGTAACAGTAAATGAATTGTAATACAATGAAGTACAAAGGTTCTGATAGACTTTAATTTTAAAATGTACCGTAGCAGTTAATGAAAAAGGATTTCAATATTGAAATCCTTTTTATCTTATGCTGATATTATATTTATTAAAAATACTATTTGAAATATTATTTAATAATTCTGTCCAATACCCATGTGATCAGCTTTTTCTCCGAACCATGGTGATTTGCCGAGAACTCGCCGCGCCTTCTGTTGGCAATGACATTGTTTACGGTAATGGCTTTATGCCCCAGCAATTTGGAAAGTGCATAAATCGCAGACGTTTCCATTTCAAAATTCGTTACGCCGAGGTCATTCAGTGTTTCCAGAAACTGGTCATCTACGGATTTCAGGCGAAGCTGCCTTCCCTGCGGTGCATAGAATCCCGGAAAGGTGGCGGTATTGCCGTGGTATTTCGCATCCTTGTATAAATCGCCCAGTTCTTCTGCCCAATCCGAAAAATAAAGCATCGGCTTAATTTTGGGGTAAGGGAATTTTTCCATGAAATTTTTTGAGAAGTCATTTTCAAATTCATAATCCGGGTAAAAATGCATAAGCCCGTCCAGTCCTACCACGTTTTGGGTCACCAGCATATTATCCACCTGAACATCAGGGTTTACACTTCCGCAGGTTCCCATCCTGAAAAGCTGCAATGCCGAATGCTCCGTTTTAAACATTTTATTTTTAAGATCAATGTTCACCAAAGCATCCAGTTCATTCATGACAATGTCAATGTTCTCGGTGCCAATCCCTGTTGACATCACGGTAATCCTTTCGCCGCGCAATGTTCCCGTGTGCGTATAAAATTCCCTTTTGTTTTTCCTGATCTCCACCGTATCGAAATAGGCCGAAACTTTCGCCACACGGTCGGGGTCACCTACGAGAATAATCTTTTCAGCAATATCTTCAGGTAAAAGGTTAAGGTGGTAAACACTTCCGTCATCGTTCAGAACCAGTTCTGAAGCCGCCAGTTTATTAAGCATATATTTTTTATTTGAATTAAAGGTTGTTTTAAAATCCGTCCCAAACTTCTTCACCATCATTTAAAACCATAGCCAAAAAGAAGCTGGCCGTTTGCTAATAATGAATATGATTAGGAGTTTAAAATTAGTAAAAAAAATTAACCTGAAGGCTGTTACGGCCAATGCATCGAATCCTAAAAAGCAGCAACCGGTTTTAAAAGATACCCATTATTTAATTCAAATTTAAAACTGTAGTAACATCGGATCCGCTGTCTATCGGTAGTTTTGCGCAAAAATTATCATGAAATTTTACCCTTTGGCCATTGTTATTCTGTTGATAGGTTTTGCGGTGATGTCTTTCAATCCTGTTCACAAAGGGATGGAAACTGAGAATACAGTGATTAATAAAGGGCTGGCAGACTTTAAAAACAAACTGGAGCAGCTGAAATCAGATGCTCATCAGTTTTCAGAAGATCACATTTCGCTTACCGACTTACAGCAATCCCTGAAAAATACGAGAAATTCTTTTAAAGAAATAGAATTCTATGTAGCTTATCATTACCCTGAATTTACAAAAACCCATCTTAATGCTGCTCCTTTATTCCATATTGAAGCAGCGGGAACGACGGCATATACGCTTCCCCCGGAAGGTCTGCAGGTACTGGATGAGCTTGTGTTTTCCGATGAAGCGGCAGACCATAAAGAAGAAATCAAAACCATCACTGATTTCTTATACAACAGTTACGCGGGTTTCTATTTAAGTTCCGTTAAAAACGGATTAAGTAAAGGGAATAACAAAACCTTACCGTTGAGAATCGAGCTTATCAGAATATACAGTCTGGGCATAACGGGTTTTGATACGCCGGGCTCTTTGAATATTTCCGAAGAAGCCGCGCATGCTTTTTCAGGAATGAATAAATACATCAATGATGATCCTTATTTTAAAAATTATAATGTTCAGAAAGCAGATACCATTTTAAAAGAGGCCATTAATTATTTATCGAAGAATAAAGATTTTGAAACCTTTGACAGGATTGCATTTTATAAAAAATACATACAGCCTTTATACGAAGAATTCGGAAACTGGGACGGAAGAAGTGATGACCTGAAAGAATTTTCAGGATGGAATGCCGGCAATAAAAATTTTTTCAGCAGTGATTTCCTGGATCCCTATTTTTATACCCTTTTAAAAAAGGAAGATGATAATCCGGAATTGAGAAAACTGGGAAAAGAGATTTTCTTTGATCAGGGAGTCAGTGATAACGGGAAAATGAGCTGTGCCACCTGCCACCTCCCGGAAAATGCCTTTACGGATCTGAAAGCGAAATCTCCAAGCAATGTAGAAGGGAAAACCGTATTGCGGAACTCTCCGTCTCTATACAATGCCGTTTTTGCCAAGAGATTTTTCTACGATTTACGGGCTTTTTACCTGGAACAGCAGGCAGAACATGTAATCTACAATAAAGATGAATTCAATACCAGCTATGAAAGCATCATTAAAAAATTAAAAACAAAACCTGAATACAGAAAGGCGTTTAAAAAAGCCTTTAAAAACGGGAATATCAGCAAAGAAAATTTTTCCAAAGCCTTAAGTTCTTATGTGGCCTCATTGTATTCCTATGATAGTGATTTTGACCGCTTCATGCGCAGTGAAAAAGATATTTCTTCTGATGCGAAAAAAGGTTTTAACCTGTTTATGGGGAAAGCCAACTGCGCCACATGTCATTTTGTGCCTAATTTTTCAGGACTGGTGCCGCCGTTATTTAATGAAAATGAGTCTGAAGTTTTAGGAATTACTGCAAAACCGGTCAGTCAGAAGCCGCTCCGGTTGGATGCAGATAAAGGAAGGCTCAACAGCCCGGTAAAAAAAGAAAATTCATGGATTTACGAGAATTCCTTTAAAACAGTGACGGTAAGAAATATTGAACTGACAAAACCGTATTTCCACAACGGCGCATTCAATACGCTGGAAGAAGTAATGGACTTCTATAATGAAGGCGGAGGGGAAGGGCTCGGCCTGCCCGTTAAAAACCAGACGCTGGCTCCGGATAAACTGAACCTGACAAAAACAGAGATCGGGCAGATCATTGCATTCCTGAACTCGCTGACCGATGTAAGCAGAAAATAAATATGAATTCCGAACGCTGAATGATCGGTTCACAGCGGCTTAACCCATTCTGATTTCTTTAGAATAGAATAAATGCGCCCCAGTTGATCAGTTTAGAAATTTCATTATTGATAAAGCAAAATTCAGTGGTCGCCATCATCCCTTAATTTAACATACGATTCATCTCCTTAATATTCGGTTCCCTATTAATTAATATTCGGCAATGTTTATTTAAACTCCTATTAACAGCGGGTTCCCGGTAAAAAAATAGCTTTGCAACGTTCAATAAATCGAAATTTGAAATGAAAAGAAAATTACTTACAGTGGCAGCGCTTGCGTTGAT
Source organism: Chryseobacterium gregarium DSM 19109 (assembly GCF_000430845.1). Taxonomy (GTDB): domain Bacteria; phylum Bacteroidota; class Bacteroidia; order Flavobacteriales; family Weeksellaceae; genus Chryseobacterium; species Chryseobacterium gregarium. The sequence goes on from NZ_AUMU01000001.1 coordinate 147,354, forward strand.
GACAAGCTCATTCTTGAATGCCCAGACTTTTGTTTTTAACAAGAATTCTTCATGGAAATACAATGACGGCAATACCGCGCTGGCCGCCCAGTGGAAAGATACCGATTATAATGTTTCTGCGTGGCCTCAGGGGAACGGACCTCTCGGTTATGGTGATCCGGTAACAACGACAACGGCCACAGGTCTTGTTACGGCCTATTTTGCAAAAGATTTTACGGTTAACCTGAATGATCTTTCCGCTTCTATGGAATTGGGCGTTATGAGAGATGACGGTATCGTGGTGTACCTGAACGGTGAAGAAATCGTACGGGATAATATGCCGGCCGGAACCATTGAATTTACTACATTATCCAGTACAACGGTTGACGGTGCTGCAGAAAGTGTATACAATGTTTTTTCTATCCCGAAATCCAAATTTGTTAACGGAAACAACAGGATTTCTATCGAGCTGCACAACAGAGGCGCATCAAGTTCAGATTTAAGAATCGATGCTTACCTTAAAACAGTAGTCACTACAACAACACCGGTTCCTTGTAACGCGAACCACATCAGCTGTTTTACCTCTATCGTTCCGACCGCACAGACTAATAAATTACTTATTCCGGCTGAACACAAATACCAGCTGATTTTAAAAGAAGGCGATAATTACACCGAAGGCGGAGGATTGGTAGGCGGTCAGAATGATTTCACGGCTTACGTTGCAAAAAATGCAAGCAGCACCAACGGGTATCTTTCTGTAAACCACGAAACGAATCCAGGTGGGATTACCATGGCGGAAATCAATTATAATGCTGTTACAAAGCTTTGGCAATTGTCGAGGTCAAGAGCGGTAAGCTTCTCGTCTCCGAGCCTGGTTCAGACCATAAGAAACTGTTCCGGAGGGATAACGCCTTGGGGAACGGTAGTCACTGCTGAAGAACAGACAACTTCAAGCGATGTTAACGGTGACGGAATGAAGGATTACGGCTGGCTGGTAGAGATTGATCCTGCAACAGCCCAGGTGATATCTCAGAATGCAGACGGTTCTAAAGGGAAGCTCTGGCAGATGGGAATTATGAACCACGAAAATGTTGTAGTGAATAATGCCGGGACGATCGCTTATTACGGTGAAGACGGCGGGACCCACATGGTATACAAATATGTGATGGATACTCCGAACAACCTTTCTTCAGGAAATCTTTATGTATTGAAGCTGGATCAGGGATTAAGCGGCGGAGATCCTGTAGCCACGACAGCAACTTGGGTTCAGGTTCCCAACAAAACAAAAGCCGACCAGAACAATACAACTTCCTTAGCGCAGTCGCTGGGCGGAACTTCTTTCAACGGGATCGAAGATGTGGACATCAGTCCGCTGGATGGTAAAATTTACTTTACCGCCAAAGGATTGAATAAAGTATACAGGCTTCAGGATAACGGAACCACAGCTTCCCAGGTAGAAACATTTGTCGGAGGACTTTCCACAAACTATTCTTTTGATACGGCTCAGGGAACAAAAACCGAAGTATGGGGAGACGGGAACGACAACCTTACCTTTGACGAACTGGGTAACCTTTGGGTGCTTCAGGACGGTGGTAAAAACTATATCTGGGTAATTGCTCCTGATCATACGCAGGCCAACCCGAAAGTGAAACTGTTTGCTTCCATGCCTGCAGGGTCAGAACCTACAGGGCTTACTTTTACGCCGGATCATAAATTCGGATTCTTCTCGGTTCAGCATCCGGATTCTACCATTTCTACAGATGTTGATGCCACAGGAAATACAATAGATTACAGAGGGAAGTCTGCTACGGTTGTGATTGCTCTTAAAAATAATCTAGGAACAGCAGGTTCTTTGGCTGCTATTGACACACAGGTAGAAAATACGGTAACGGTAGCTCCGAACCCGACGTCAGGGATCGTAAAGATCAATTCACCGAAAGGACTGAAAAACATTGCTGTTACCGCCTACAGCATCGACGGTAAAATTGTTTTCACCCAGAAATATTCAGGGACTAACAAAGCGTTGGACCTTGATTTTACGCATCAGCTTGAAGCTTCAAAAGTTTTGATTCTAAACATCGAAGCGGAAGGAGGATTCCAGCAGACGGTAAAGCTTTTGAAAAAATAACGATATAATTTCCAATACTGCCGGCGACATTTTGTTGCCGGTAGTTTTTTTGATGTATGAAAAAACTGTTTTTTTTAATTTCCATTGCAGCTCTTTCACAGGTAAAAGCTCAGATTGATCCGATAAAATACCCGACCTATACCAACATTGACGAAGCATTGAAAAGCGGCAAAACCGTTTACAGCATGAGTTTAAGGGGTAAGGGAATGTTTAATCTTCCTTCTGAGATCCAGCAGCTGGATTCTGTATTTTTCCTGAATTTAATGGAAAATAAATTTGAAAAGATGGATGAATCAATCTTTACGCTGAAAGAACTGACGATCTTAAACCTGAATGAAAACAGCATCAAATATATCCCCGACGAAATAAGTCAACTCCGGAAACTGGAAAGTTTTTCAATAAACCTGAACAGTCTTACCAGCATCAATCCACACGTTGCTGAGCTTCAGAAGCTGAAAGTAATCCATCTCGATGCCAATAACCTGAATATTTTCCCCGAAGCATTAATGCGGATTCCAAGCCTGGAAGAGATCAACCTGCAGGGAAACCAGATCAGTTTTATTGCAAAGGACCTGGATAAGATCAGAAATTTAAAATCATTGAACCTTTCTTCCAATCAGATTAACGATATGGAAAACCTGGAATTTCCAAAATCGTTAAAATACCTTGAACTGCAGCATAATTCCATCTCAAGACTTCCTGAAAAACTGTTTCAGTGCAGGAACCTTGAGTTTTTAAATGTAAGCAATAACAAGATCGGAGAAATTACGCCTGAAGTAAAAGGCCTGAAGAATGTGGTCAGTATGAATCTGGCAAACAATAATTTAAAAGATCTTCCAGCCGGATTTTCAAAATTAAAGAATCTTAAGACACTCATATTAACCGGAAACCCGATGGAAAAATCAACCGTTGAAAAATTAAGAGCCCTGATGCCGCAAACGCAGATTTATTTCTAAAATTGTTGACTCAGATATCTACCCGCAAAAGATACCAAATCTATCATTGGGTGTACAGTTTGGTTTAGCAGAAAGCTAAAGTCAGCATACGTTCTTTTATCCGCCGACCCTCTTGGTTTTATAGCCCATTTCTTTTAGGATATTCATGATCTTATCACGGTTATCACCCTGAATAATGATCGTTCCGTCCTTTTCAGAACCACCGATTCCCAAGGTGGTTTTTATTTTTTTAGAAATGTTTTTCAATTCTTCTTCACTGCCTTCCCAGCCTTCGACAATAGTTACCGGCTTTCCGTTTCTGCCTTTCTTTTCAAACTTGCATACCAGCGGTTCCTGCTGCTTAAACTGCTCTTCGGGCATTTTAAAATCCTTTTCTTCATGTTCAGGAAAAAGGTTTTTCAGTTGGTCTCGTAAATCCATGCTGTAAAATTAATAAAATATTCAAGGCAAAGAAAGATAATGAACTGAGAAGACTAAAACCTGTTTAAATGAAGGCTCACCCAATTCAGGAAGAAACCAAGAACCTGTTTACACTTCAGTATCGGAAGTTTATAAAAAACGTTTTAAAACTTATATGTTCCCGCTATTTTTTAGATTAAACAGATTTAAATGAACATAAATCTGGGCAATCTAATAATCTGTAAGAAATTATCTTTTTAAAATAAATTTGAACAGCTCAAATCTTTTAATAAAAATTTAAGTTGTTCAAATTCTTCGATTCATTTCAAATTAAATAAATTTGTGATACAAAAGTTTATACAAAATGTCAAAAAAAGCAATATTAGCAATCCTTGACGGATGGGGGCTGGGCCAGAATCCTGCCGTTTCCGCAATAGACCAGGCCAATACACCGTTTATCGATAGCTGTCTTAAAAATTTCCCGAACACCACGCTTGAAGCAAGCGGGCTGGCTGTTGGGCTGCCTTTGGGGCAAATGGGCAATTCTGAAGTGGGGCACATGAATCTCGGAGCGGGAAGAGTGGTCTACCAAAACCTGGTAAAGCTGAATATGGCAGTGGAAAACGGAACGCTGGGCAAGCAGAAAGTGATTCAGGATGCTTTTGAATATGCTAAGAGAGAAAATAAAAAGGTACACTTCATCGGTCTGGTATCAGACGGTGGTGTGCACTCCCATATCAATCATTTAAAGGGCCTGCTCACGGCAGCCCATGAATTCGGCTTGCATGAAAATGTATTCGTGCATGCTTTTACAGACGGCCGCGACTGTGATCCGCATTCCGGGAAAGGGTTTATCGAAGACCTTCAGAACCATATGGAGACAACGGTAGGTAAACTGGCTTCGGTGGTCGGAAGATACTACGCTATGGACAGAGACAAACGTTGGGAGCGCGTGAAAATTGCCTATGATGCCATGGTAGAAGGGGTAGGGGACCAGACCACCAATGCTTTAATGACCATTCAGAAGTCTTATGAGGAAAATATAACCGATGAATTTATGAAGCCGATCATTATGATCGATTCTACGGCTATCGGAAATGTAGTTCCTGTAGCCAAAATTAATGATCAGGATGTGGTGATCTCTTTCAATTTCCGTACAGACCGCGGAAGGGAAATCACGGAGGTTCTTTGCCAGCATGATAATCCGGAATATTTCATGAGGAAGCTGCCGCTTTATTATGTGACGTTAACAAACTATGATAAAACCTTCCAGAATGTCCATGTCGTTTTTGATGAAGAAGTACTGCATGAAACCATGGGTGAAATACTGGAAAGGAATCACAAGACACAGATCAGAATTGCAGAGACAGAAAAGTACCCTCACGTAACATTTTTCTTCTCGGGAGGCCGGGAAGAGCCGTTTGCCGGTGAAAAAAGACTGCTTTGTCCGAGTCCGAAGGATGTTCCGACCTATGATCTCAAGCCTGAAATGTCTGCTTATGACATAACCAATGCTATTCTTCCGGAGCTGGAAAACGAAACTGCGGATTTCATTTGCTTAAATTTTGCCAATACTGATATGGTGGGCCATACAGGCGTCTTTCAGGCAGCCATAACAGCTGCGGAAACCGTTGACCACTGCATCGAAAAAGTAGCCACAACGGCATATGAACACGGATATGCGGTATTCATCTTAGCCGATCACGGGAATTCTGATGTGATGATGAACCCTGACGGAAGCCCGAACACACAGCATTCCACCAACCTTGTTCCTTTTATCGTAATGGATAAAGAACATACCTGGAATTTAAAACCGGGTAAGCTTGGGGACGTGGCTCCGACTATTTTAAAAGTTATGGGTGTGGAAATTCCGGAAATCATGAACGGTGATATTTTAGTGAGTTAAAACCATACTATTCCATGAAAAATGCCGTTATATTATGTATAATGGCATTATTTATGATTAATATCAGGAGGAATTGAAATAATATTATGTCCTAAATAATAATAATATCATAACTTTGTAGTTTAATTCTAAAATCTAAAAATGTATCAACAGCTCGTAAGGAAAGAAGTAATGGGGATTTTGGAAAAGGAAGTCGGTTCTTTTCTGGAAAAGTTTTTAACGCCAATTGAAAAAATATGGCAGCCTTCAGATTATCTTCCGGATCCTTCAAGCTCAGATTTTAAACATGACTTAGAAGAGATCCAGACGTTCGCGCGGGAAATGCCTTATGATTTGTTTGTAACCTTAATCGGTGACTGTATTACCGAAGAAGCGTTGCCTTCTTATGAATCATGGCTTATGGGCGTTGACGGGATTGATCAGGAAAAGAAAGAAATCGGCTGGGCCAACTGGATAAGAGCATGGACCGGTGAAGAAAACCGACACGGTGATCTTTTAAGTAAATATTTATATCTGTGCGGAAGGGTGAATATGAGACAGATGGAGATCACTACCCAGTATCTGATCAATGATGGTTTCGATCTAGGAACCAGTATGGATCCATATAGAAATTTCATATATACAAGCTTTCAGGAAACAGCAACCAATATCTCCCACAGAAGGGTAGGGACTCTGGCTAAACAGTCAGGCAATACCAAACTGGCTAAAATGTGTGCCGTTATTGCTGCCGATGAGGCAAGACATGCAAAAGCGTATAAGCATTTTGTAACAAAAATCATGGAAATCGATCCATCGGAGATGATTATTGCATTTGAAGACATGATGCGTAAAAAAATCGTTATGCCTGCCCATATGATGAGACAGTCCGGGCAGAAAGCAGGAGAACTTTGGGGCCATTTTTCAGATGCGGCTCAGAGATGCATGGTGTATACGGGCCAGGATTATATCAATATCATGAAAGACCTTCTGGATGAATGGAAAATTGAGCATGTGAAAGGGTTGAATGAAAAGGCTGAAAAAGCTCAGGAATACTTGATGAAACTTCCTTCAAGACTTCAGAAGATTACAGACAGGATTTCAACGCCGGATCTTCAGTTCCATTTTAACTGGGTGAAAAGCTGATTCTGTATAAGTAAATAATAAAAGTAAAAGTGCCGGGTTTCCCTGGCACTTTTTTTATTTGTATCTTTGCATTTTCAAAAGTATATTCAAATGATGAATAATAAAAAAATCGCTGTAGATTTTGACGGAACTATTGTTGATGATGCTTATCCTGCAATTGGGAAGACTAAAATTTTTGCGTTCGAAACTTTAAAAAAACTTCAGTCTGATGGCTACAGGCTTATTCTCTGGACCTACCGGCATGGGAAAACCCTGGATGAAGCGGTAGAATTCTGCAAGAAAAACGGCGTTGAGTTTTATGCCGTCAATTCAAGTTTTGAGGGTGAAACTTTTGATCCTGAAAACCAATCGAGAAAACTGGATGCAGACTGGTTTATCGATGACAGGAATCTTGGCGGATTCCCGGGCTGGGGCGAGATCTACAATATTATTCAGGAAAGAATAGAGTTCCGTGTAGAAGGCAAAGAAGTACTGGCCTACTCAAAACTTAAAAAAGAAAAGAAAAAAGGATTATTCTGGTAGATAAAGAAATTAGGAGTCAGGGATTAGAAATTAGTTCTCAATCAGCTTCTGATTTAAACAATAGTAGCCGGAATATAATAGATGCTTAGAATTAGACTTAAAATATCCATAAAATTTTAATCTAATATCTGACATCTAATATCTAACATCTATATTAAAAATGATTCAGTTAAAAACAATAGACGAATTGCGTCTGATGAAGCAGAGTGCACGGTTGGTTTCGAAAACGTTAGGAATGCTGGCAAAAGAAATCAAACCCGGAATTACCACTTTGCATTTAGATAAATTGGCACATGATTTTATCAAAGATCATGGTGCTGAACCAGCCTTTTTAGGCTATGGCGGGTTTCCGTATTCTTTGTGTATTTCACCGAATGATCAGGTGGTTCACGGTTTTCCGAATAAGGATGAGATCAGGGAAGGCGATGTGCTTTCTGTGGATTGCGGAGCGGTTTTAAACGGTTTTGTAGGAGATCATGCCTATACATTTGAAATCGGTGAAGTAAAACCTGAAACCCGGAAACTGCTGAAAATTGCCAAAGAATCTTTATACAAAGGTATTGAGCAATGCGTCAGAGGAAAAAGGATCGGGGATATTTCCCATGCCATCCAGGCCCATTGTGAAAAGGAAGGATATGGCGTAGTCAGAGAGCTTGTAGGACATGGAGTCGGTAGAAAAATGCACGAAGATCCCCAAGTCCCGAACTATGGCAGGCAGGGAAGCGGCAAAGTTATCAAAGACGGATTGACCATTGCCATAGAACCGATGATCAACCTGGGCACTGAAAAAGTAAAGTTCCATAATGACGGCTGGACGGTGACGACTCTTGACAATCAGCCTTCCGCCCATTTTGAGCATGATGTAGCTGTAATCAACGGGAAACCGGTATTACTGTCTACGTTTCAGTATATCTATGAGGCACTCGGAATTCAAAGCGATGAAGAAAAGGCTTTCCAATTAGATTTTTAATGAAAAAAGTCGCGAAGCTTTTGCTGAATACCATTCCGCGTCCGATGCTGATTAAAATGAGCATCTGGGCCCGCCCGTTGATTTATCAGTTGTTCAAAGGAGACCGTTTTACGGACCCGATTGACGGGAAATCATACCGGAAATTTCTTCCGTATGGCTACGGGAACCAGCGTGAGAATGCACTGTCCCCGGGAACATTAAGCCTGGAGCGGCACCGGCAGATGTGGCTCTATCTTCAGAACGAGACTGATTTTTTCATTAAAAATTATAAGGTCCTGCACATTGCTCCCGAACAGGAATTTTTGAGAAAGTTCAAGAGGATGAGGAATCTGGATTATATTTCAGCCGATTTATTTTCTCCCATTGTTGATGTAAAAGCCGATATCCTGGATCTGCCTTTTGCAGATGAAAGTTTTGATATTATATTCTGTAACCATGTATTGGAACATATCGAAGATGATGCAAAAGCAATAAGCGAGCTCTACCGGGTATTAAGGCCGGGAGGCTGGGGGATTCTTCAGGTTCCTATGAAAAATGCTCTGGAAGAGACCTATGAGGATTTCAACATCAGGGATCCCAAAGAAAGGCAGAAACATTTCGGGCAGTATGACCACGTCCGCTGGTATGGAATGGATTATTTCGACCGTTTAAGGAAAGCCGGTTTTGAGGCGGAACCCAACTTCTATTCCCAAAATTTTTCAGAAGAAGAAATTAAAAGATACGGCTTAAGGAAAAATGAAATTCTTCCGGTAGTATATAAAAAATAAGAAAGGCCCGAAATTCGGGACTTTCTTATGAATAAACAGTCTTTTTTTATTCTTTAATAAATGGGAATGACTGATAATTTTCTAGGGCTAAAATATACTGGCCTTTCTGAAAGCGGTTGGTATCGATCTTGATTTTACGGTCAGAAGTTTTTGTTTCATACACCAGTTTCCCCGAAATATCATAAATTCTTAACCCAAGTTTCTTTTCAATATTGTCAATATGTAAAACTTCTTTGACGGGATTCGGATAGGCAGTCAATCCCTTCTTTAGTATTTCGTTTTCCTGGGTACTTAACTGCAAGGTATTGTTATAATATACTTTATTTCCTGAAGGATCTGTAATGACCAGTGTTTTTACGTTGCCATTCGTTGTAACCTGATAATTATAGATGGATGCATAAGCACCATTTGTATAAATATTACAATTCTTCTGATCATAATTACGTACGGCAAAAGCATTTCCTCCGTTATAATAAGCCAGTGTACATCCTCCGCTTGTTTTGATCATATTGTTGCTTCCGGGCATAATCCCGAACCCCAGAAGAGAGGTATTATAATATTTTGAATTAAGAACATAGCTTGTGCCTCCTGTTGCACTAAAAGTAGAAGCAGGTACTCCGGCATCTATTAAAGGCGTGTTCGTGGTCTGTCCGGTGCTGGTTACCATTTTCGAAATATACCAGCTGTTGGATAGTAATTCTGAAGTCTGGGCAGATAATAAACTGCCTGCAAATAAAAGAAGTAAAGCTTTTTTCATAAGTTTAAAAGTTTTCTGTAAACTTAAGTAAAATAATCCTGATTTTTAATGTGAAACTGCCTTCAGTCCTATTACGGAACCGATTAATGTAATAATAAAGAAAATCCTCCAGAAGCTTACCGGATCTTTAAAGAAGAAAATACCCACCAGAACGGTTCCGACCGCACCGATTCCCGTCCATACCGCATAGGCAGTGCCTATAGGCAGGGTCTGTGTTGCCTTAATCAGCAGAAGCATACTGATCGTCAGAGAAACAAGAAAGCCGGTAAACCAGAGGTACATGGCTGTCCCGGACGTTTCTTTTACTTTTCCTAAACATGAAGCAAATGCAACTTCAAATAAACCCGCAATAACTAAGATAACCCAATTCATTTTTATATTTTTCTGATGCAAATTTCAGGATTTAAAAATAAATAATCACCGTTGCAGTAATTAAACTGATCTTTAAACCTGATTATCCATATAGTATTCAAAAATTAATGTTTTAATCATTTAACAGTTCATATTTAAACAGTATTCAGGATTTATGATCATTTTTATCAAATTATAGAAGTAAACGTTTAACCGAAATGATCGGGCATGGTGTTCTGTGAATTAATATTTAGGCTATCTCAATAGCTTCATAATTCATAAATATTATTTAATGTGCTGATTTGTATATAATTATATCATTGTTATTCAATCTTTGAAAAATTTGCCAAACTACATTTATTTTTAATTCAGACCAAATTATGCCTCTATTGTTTTAATATAGGGAATAAAATATTTTTGCAGCAAAACTAAAAAATGAAGCGAGCTTCGATAAAAGATATAGCCAGAATTGCAGAAGTATCCGTTGCCACGGTTTCGTATGTTCTCAACAGAAAAGAAGGAAGCCGGATCAGTGAAGCGACAAGGAAAAAGGTACTTGAGGTGGCGGAAAACATTAATTATACCCCAAACAAAATAGCCCGGAGCCTGAAAATGAGTAAAAGTAAGCTGATCGGCTTAATTGTGGCGGATATTTCCAATGATTTTTATTCGAATATCGCCCGGAGCATTGAAGATGAAGCAATGAAACTGGGCTACACCCTTCTGATCGGAAGCTGTGATGAAAACCCTGAAAAATTCAGAAAGCTTACGGAATTATTCTCTGAACAGCAGGTGGACGGGATGATCATCGCTCCGGTGGTAGGTTCTGATGAAGCCATCAGTAAACTGATCAGGGAAGAATATCCGGTAGTTACCATAGACCGTTATCTGAAAAATCTAAGCCTTCCCGGAATAATGATCAATAATTCCGAAATCTCGGAATATATATGTGATCATCTGGTTAGCAGGAATTTTGATGAAATTATCTATGTCGGCTATGATACGGAGCTTCCGCACCTGCTGGACCGGCAGTATGGCTTTGACCAACGGATTTCGAAAACTGATATTTCCGCCAAAAGAATTTTGATTGATATTCATACCATTGCAGAAGAAATTCCGGTCAAATTGAAAGAAAGCATTGACCTGTCAAAAAAAACGGCAGTTTATTTTTCCAGCAACAAATTAGGCATTGCAGGACTTCGTTACCTTATTGATAACAACATTAAGGTTCCGGAAGATCTCTCGGTGGTGGCCTTTGATGAAACCGAAGCATATTATCTTTTTCCTACCGAAATAAGCTTTGTGCAGCAGCCATTAACGGATATGGCGAAAGAATCGGTCAACCTCCTTGACAATCAGATCGACCATTATACACCCTACGGAAAAAGAGTGATACTCAATGCCCTGTTTATGGAGCGGGGTTCGGTATAATAAAATAAACAGTTTAAGATTTTAAGAGTTAATTGATATGAACAACGATTTATAAATCAGTCAATTGATTTTTAATTTTAACAAAACTGTTTTATTAATAAACAAGCAATACATCGGAAATATTTATATTTTTTTTGTTAGATGAAATGCTATGGTTTTCCTCATTGCAAAAATACCAGAAATGCTTTTTGTTTGCCTTTGTGATAAAATTGAAAGTGATTTTACCTATTTTTTTATCCCGGGCGTAGGTTAGTTTACATAAAACTTTAGGAACAGTTAAACATTAAATTCTAAATTCAGGATCTAACATACAATTAATTCTGACGATCTAAAGGGCTTTTTTCGGGAATAGGCGCAAAGACCGGATTGTTTTACTAACTTTGCACTTCATAACATATTTTTTATGCACAAAGCAGGATTTGTAAATATTGTCGGAAAGCCGAATGCCGGAAAATCTACATTGTTGAACCAGTTAATGGGGGAAAAACTGGCTATTGTTACCCAGAAGGCACAGACAACGCGCCACAGGATTTTTGGAATTTATAATGAAGAAGATTTGCAGATCGTATTTTCAGATACGCCGGGAGTTTTAGACCCGAAATACGGGTTGCAGGAAAAAATGATGGATTTCGTAAAGGATTCTTTGCAGGATGCCGATGTATTCTTATTCATTGTTGATGTAACCGATAAAGCGGAACCTTCAGAATTTCTTATTGAAAAACTGAATAAAATTCCGGTTCCGGTTCTGCTCCTGTTAAATAAAGTAGACCAGACCAATCAGGAAGGACTTGAGAAATTGGTTGAAGTATGGCATGAAAGGATTCCGAAAGCGGAAATCCTTCCTATTTCTGCATTAAATGCTTTTAATACGGATATTATTCTGCCTAAATTAAAATCCATGCTTCCTGAAAATCCTCCTTATTATGATAAGGATCAGTATACGGATAAGCCTGAACGGTTTTTTGTCAATGAAGCAATCCGGGAAAAAATTCTTCTGAATTACGAAAAGGAAATCCCGTATTCTGTAGAAGTGGTGACGGAGCAGTTTAAGGAAAAAGAAGGAATTATCCTTATTGATTCTATTATTTATGTGGAAAGGGATACGCAGAAAGGAATCATTATCGGTCACAAGGGAGAAGCGATCAAGAAAGTCGGAACTGAATCAAGAATTGACCTGGAAAAATTCTTCAATAAAAAAATTCACTTAAACCTTTTTGTAAAAGTGAAAAAAGACTGGAGGAAAAATGACCGGGACCTTAAGAATTTCGGGTACAGATAGACTAATTGAGGCTGAACTGCCGTTATATTAAAAGATTTTTTTAAATTTTAACTGAATGAATTCTTTAAACACTGCACATTCCGATTCTGTTATCAAAGATATTGTTTTATTGGTGGTGAGGGTATTTATTGGTTTTGCCATGCTGTCTCACGGATTCCCGAAACTTCAGATGCTGATAGAAGGCGGCAAACCTGAATTTTTTGATTTTCTGGGAATGGGGCCGCAGATTTCCTTGGGACTTACCGTATTTGCAGAATTCGCATGTTCGATTCTTCTGATCTTAGGTCTGTTCTCGAGAGTGGCTTTAGGCTTCCTGATCTTTACCATGGCAGTAGCCGGATTTATTGTTCATTCATCGGATCCGTTTGAAAAACAGGAAATGAGCCTGATTTATCTTTCGGTCTATCTGATGTTAATGGTTTTTGGAGTAGGTAAGATTTCAGTAGATTATATGATCGAAAAAAGGAAAAGAGCCAGTGACTGGTAATTAATCTAAAAATAAAATACAAGCAGTAAGTTTTCTTGCTGCTTTTTTTATGCTGAAATTTTCGGTTTCCTGATAGTAAGAAATAATTGGATGTCAGCAATTTGTCAAAGAAAATTTTATGCTTTTTGCGGTTACCTGTAAATTCATTAAATTCGTCAGGAAGAGAAAATAATATTATCATATAATGAAGATCAAACTTACCATCTGCCTGCTGGCTTTCCTTAATTTTTACGAAGCTCAGGAGAATATTACCTATCAGAAGCCATCCGCAGAAATCCTTAAGCTGGCGGATTATGAAAGGCCGCCAGGTGTATTGATGAACAGTAAAAAAGACTGGATTATTTTTACCTACCGTCCGACCTACAAGACGCTGGAAGACCTCAGCCAGCAGGAAATGAAACTCGGAGGGTTAAGGATCAACCCGGTAACCAATATTTCAAGTACGGCCACCTATTCCAATAATCTGAAAGTCAGAAAACTCAATGATAAAACTGAAGTACAGGTTAAGAATTTACCTGCAAATCCTAAGATTACCTATACTTCATTTTCCCCGGATGAAAAGAAACTAGCCTTTACCAATACCACCGGAAAAGGGGTAGAGCTGTGGATTGTTGATCTGGAAACCGCAACGGCAAAGAAAATTACCCCGGACAACCTGAATGCAAATCTGGGAAGCCCGTATGTCTGGAACAAAGATTCAAAAAACCTTTTGATCAAAACCCTTCCACAGAACAGGGCTGCCTTAACTGATCCTGCAAAAGATCTTCCGACAGGACCGATTGTTTCTACAGCAGACGGAAAAGTCTCCCAGAACAGGACTTACCAGGATTTACTGAAAAACCCGCAGGACGAAAAGAATTTTGAAATTCTTACGTCTTCCTATATTTATAATGTTGATACAGACGGAAACCTGAAAAAGGTAAAAGACCAGGACATGTATAGCGGACTGAGCTATTCGCCGGACGGAAACTACCTGATGGCAACCACTCTGAAAAAACCATTCTCCTACATCGTTCCCCTGAACAGGTTCCCTATGACCACTACGGTGTATGACAGTAATGGAAACGTGGTAAAAATAGTGAATGAAACCCCGCTGAACGAAATTATGCCGAAGGGTTTCTCATCGGTAAGAACCGGGAAAAGAGATATGGGATGGAGAAATGATCTCCCCGCGACTTTAGTCTATGCAGAAGCTTTAGACGATGGGGACCAGTCTAAAACAACAGATTTCAGGGATGAGGTTTTTACATGGGAGGCTCCGTTTGCAGCAGCACCCAAATCGTTCTTTAAGACCAGGCAACGGTATGAAGGGATAAACTGGACCAATGATCATTATGCGATAGTTTCCGAGGGATGGTATGATACCAGAAATACGAAATCTTATCTTGTTGACCTGAATAACGGGACATCAAAAGTGATTGATGACCGGAATTACCAGGATGTTTACAGTGACCCGGGAAATTTCAATACCACCAAGAACCAGTACGGAAGATATGTAGTGGATATGAAAGGGGGGAAGTCTTACCTGATAGGAGCCGGCTTCACAAAAGAAGGCCAGCATCCCTTTATTGATGAAATGGATATGAAAACCCTGAAGAAAAAAAGGCTGTACACATCCAATATCAAAAATGCCAAAGAAGAAATCCTCGATATTTTGAACCCTTCAAAAGGCGACATTTTAACGACCCGACAATCTCCAAGCCTGTATCCTAATTATTTCAGGAAAAATATTAAGTCGGACAAAGCAGAAGCCGTTACCAATTTTGCCAACCCTTTTGAAAGCATAAAAGATGTATATAAGGAAGTTATTACCTATAAGAGAAGTGACGGGGTAACGCTTACGGGAACCCTTTACCTGCCGGCTGGTTATGACCGGAAAAACAAAACCGAAAAGCTGCCGCTGCTGATCTGGGCCTATCCTACGGAATATAAAGATAAAAATACCGCGGGACAAAACACCCAGAACCCGAATGACTTTACCTTCCCATACTACGGATCGTTTGTATACTGGACCGCTAAGGGCTATGCCGTTCTGGATGATGCTGCTTTCCCGATCATTGGGGAAGGAAAAACAGAACCGAATGATACCTTTATCCCACAGCTTGTAGCCAATGCAGAAGCAGCCATCAATGCGGTGGACCAGCTAGGATATATTGACAGAAAAAAAGTAGCAGTCGGCGGGCATTCGTATGGGGCGTTCATGACGGCGAACCTGCTGACCCATTCCAAGTTATTTGCCTGCGGAATTGCAAGAAGCGGCGCTTATAACAGGACCCTGACACCGTTCGGTTTCCAGAGCGAACAGAGAAACTATTGGGATGTGCCGGACGTATACAATACAATGTCGCCATTCATGAATGCCGATAAAATGAAAACTCCTTTGCTGCTTATTCACGGGGATGCCGACAACAATCCGGGAACCTTTACCTTACAGACGGAAAGGTATTTCCAGGCTTTGAAAAACCTCGGTGCCCCTGTAAAAATGGTTCTCCTGCCGAAAGAAGCACACGGGTATGCTGCAAAAGAAAACATCCTGCACCTGCTTTGGGAACAGGATCAGTTTTTGGAGAAATGCCTGAAGAAATAATCATTTAAAATAGACCCGTTCAGATCTGAACGGGTTTGTTTTTGAAGTTTAAAACCTGATGATTCTGGATATACAGGAATATCTAAATTTTTACAGGCTCGAAATAAACAAGTCTACCGATTAACCTCATATCTTTGTAAGAAATATTTTATCATATGATGCAGGAGATCATATTCAGAAATGCAATCCTTAAAGATTTACCTAAAATTGTTGAAATTTATAATTCAACCATACCATCACGAATGGTAACTGCCGACACAGAACCTGTTTCTATCGAAAGCAGGATGCCATGGTTTCACGAGCACAACGCTGAAACACGGCCCCTCTGGATTGTTGAAGACAGTCAGTATAATACGCTGGGTTGGGTAAGCTTCTCCTCATTTTACGGCCGGCCGGCTTATAACGGAACTGTGGAGGTCAGCATTTACATGGATGAAAGCTGCCGTGGAAGGGGATTGGGGAAGCAGGTGCTCGGATATTGTATCGATAACGCAGGGAAATTTGGTGTGAAAACATTGCTTGGATTTATTTTTCTACACAATGAACCAAGCTTAAAGCTGTTCAGCCATTTCGGGTTTGAAGCCTGGGGGACATTTCCTGATGTGGCGTTGCTGGATGGAGTAGAGCGCACGTTGGTAATCTTAGGAAAGAGAATAACTTAATCATTTTTCCAGAAACGGTTTTCCGTTTCCGTTGAATCTTTGACTTGCGTCAAAAAAGTGAAAGGATTTTCACTGCATCGGGAGTAGGTTTTGGAAGTAGTTCAGTGATTATAAAAAAAAGAAAAAGGTTCTATAATAACTTCAGCATTGTGATCATGAATGAGATGACCGTCTCTACACAAGCTCAGATAAAAATTAATTTATAAAAAAGCGGTCCCAAAAGAGTGCTTCTCAATTATATATTCTGTTCAATTCTTTTCGCAGACAAGTTCAGAAACCGTTTGACCAGCATCACAGCAGAAATCGTAAGCCCCAGCCCTAAAGCGATCCACATTCCGAAAGCCCCCATATTCAGGGTAACACACAGGAAGTAGCCCAAAGGAATGGTAATCAGCCAGTAGGCAATAAAAGTATAAATAGAAGGAATTTTCACATCCTGCAGTCCTCTTAATATTCCTAAGGCCGTCACCTGGATTCCGTCAGAAAGCTGGAATAAAGCTGCAATAATCATCAGTTTTGAGGCCAGCGTAATCACTTCAACTTCCTCTTTCTTTGTAAAGAAGGTCGGAAGGATATTGCGTCCGAGAATGAAAAGTATTCCGCAGATGCACATGAAGATAAAAGCGATTTTCAGGTTGTTGATTCCTACTTTTCTCAGTTCCGTAAAGTTTCTCTCACCCAGTTTCCTGCCGATCATGACTGTAGAAGCCACGCTGAATCCGATGCATAAATTAAAGGTAAAGGAAGCCATGCTCAAAGCAATCTGATGGGAGGCAATATCGTGAGCCGAGATCAGCCCGCATATAAATGCAGCTCCCGCAAATGCCGTTACTTCGAAAAACATCTGCAGTGCCGTAGGCAGGCCCAGACGGATCATCTTTTCAAACATCTGTTTTGAAAAAACTTCCATTTTAAGTGAAAAGTCTTTGATGTACTGCCTGGTTTTCTTTTCATGAAGAAGGACATAATACAGGAAGACTACCATGAAAATCCTGGCAATCAGCCCTGCCAGCGCCGAACCTTTTACGCCCATTTCCGGGAACCCGAAAAGCCCTTTGATAAAAACATAATTCAGTACAATATTAATGATGTTTGCGATAATGGTAGCTTTGGTCACCCCGATGGTATAGGATAAGCCTTCTGAAACTTCCCTCAGCGTCTGAAAGGCCATAAACGGAACAATACTGATAGCCATAATGGTTAAGAAATTAACCGTATCCGGAATGATTTTCGCAGGCTGCCCGGAATGATAGAGCAGCGGCATGGCCAACAGCAAAATTCCCATCAGCAGGATCCCGACGCTCATATTAATAATAAACCCGTGACTGAAAACCGAATTGATCGTTTTATGATCCTGTTTTGAATGGGCTTCAGATACCAGTGGCGGAATAGCAAAAGAAAATCCTAAAGCCAGCACGAATATGGAAAAAAATACCGCATTCCCCAATGAAACGGAAGCCAGGGCATCTGCTCCGAGCAATCTCCCGACAATGATATTGTCAAAAAGGTTTACCGAAACCTGGCCAACCTGGGTCAGCATCACAGGCAGGGCCAAAGTAATGCATTCTTTGGTATAGTTTTTATGTAAAAATCTCATAACAGTTTATAATTCCTATCGTTTAATTGTGACTGATTTGAACAATAACACGGCAATATTATTACAATCAGAATTTGATATTATACTATTAATGAATCATCAAAGATCTATTCATTAAGCGTAAATCTGGTTCGTTTCAAATGACCGGTTTTTAATTATCTTTTAAATGTATGCCTGTCGCAAAAAAAATTGCAGTAATCAGTGATACTGCAATTTTTATAATTTATTTAAAGTAATAATTACATTATTTCCTTACAAAACTTGCGACGTCATCGGCAGAAACGGTGTTGCCTCCTAAAATAATCAGCCTTTCCACTACGTTTCTGAGCTCTCTGACGTTTCCGGTCCATGAAAGTGCTTTTAACGCTTCAACCGCTTGATCATCGAATTTTTTTACAGCCGTACCGTGCTCATCGGCAATTATTCCTGAAAAATGATCCACCAGCATTGCGATGTCTTCTTTCCTTTCATCCAGGGAAGGAACATAGATTTCAATGACAGAAAGCCTGTGGTAAAGGTCTTCCCTGAATCTTCCAGCTTCAATTTCCTTCTGCATGTTTTTATTGGTAGCGGCAAGAACCCTTACGTCCACTTTAATTTCCTTATCGCTTCCTACGGGGGAAACCTTGCTTTCCTGTAAAGCCCTTAACACTTTGGCCTGGGCAATTAAGCTCATATCACCGATCTCATCCAGAAAAATAGTACCTCCGTTAGCCTGCTCGAATTTCCCTTGTTTATCTTTAATAGCGCCTGTAAAAGATCCTTTTACGTGTCCGAATAATTCAGATTCAATCAGTTCGGAAGGGATTGCCGCACAGTTGACCTCAATCATCGGCCCTCTGGCCCGGTCGCTCTGGTTGTGGATGGCGTGGGCTACCAGTTCTTTTCCGGCCCCGTTTGGCCCCGTGATTAAAACCCTTGCGTCAGAAGCCGCAACTTTTTCAATCATGTCCTGGATTTTCTTTAAACCTGCCGATTCGCCGATCATCTGGTACTTTTTGCTGACTTTCTTTTTAAGGGTTTTGTTTTCTGTCTGAAGGTTTTTGTTCTCTTTTTTCAGATGCTCTTTAGCCAGCGCATTTTTTACGCTTGTAATCAGTCTGTTGATATCGATAGGCTTAGAAATAAAATCGTATGCACCGTCTCTCAGGCAGGAAACTGCAGAGTCAATATCCGCATGGCCTGAAATCATAATGAAGGTAGATTCCGGTTTTAGAGCCAGACTCTGTTTTAAAAGTTCAGTTCCTGAAACTTTAGGCATCTTAATATCAGAAATTACCAGGGCAAAATCTTCTTTTTCTATTTGTTTGTAGCCTTCAAGGCCGTCTTCAGCGATAATAAATTCATATTCAGTAAGTTCGTCGGATAGGATACTCTGGAGTACTCCTGAAATTGCTTTTTCGTCTTCTACAATAAGGATTTTTTGCATAGTTGCAAATTTAGATTTTTTGATTGAATTATTAGCAAAAACTATACCTAAATGATCTGTTTTGAATAATCCCTCTGCCCAAAAATAGCCGATCCTACGCGTACGGAATTGGCACCGCATTCAATCGCGACAGGAAAATCATCACTCATCCCCATCGATAATGTTTCAAGAGGTTTCAGCCGGCTGAATTCATCAAAAATATGTTTCAGCGTCAGGAATTCCTTTTTTACCTGTTCTTTATTATCGGTGAAAGTAGCCATTCCCATCAATCCTGTAATTTCAATATTCGAGAAATCTCCCTGTACATATTTATCAAAGATTTCCCTGGCTTCTTCAGGCTCCAATCCGAATTTGCTTTCCTCTTCAGCAATTTTTACCTGTAGCAGTACCTTGATGGTCCGGTTGTATTTCAAAGCCTCTTTGCTGATTTCCCTGATCAGTTTTTCCGAATCCACACTTTGGATGGTGTCAACAAATTCCGCGATATATTTTACCTTATTTGTCTGTAAATGCCCGATAATATGCCATTGGATATCTTTGGGAAGAAGCGGATATTTCTCCGTAAGTTCCTGCACTTTATTTTCACCGAAAACCCTTTGTCCGAGATCATAGACTTCCCGGATAGCTGAAACGGGATGTGTTTTTGAGACTGCAACCAGCTGCACTTGTTCCGGCAGCTGATTTTTTATATCATTGTAATTTTCCTGAATGTTCATAGGGCAAATTTCTGAAATTTAAAGCAGAAAACATAATGCTGTCTGCTGGATATGGATTTAATATTGCTGCTCTGTAATTTTCTTCAGGTATAAAGAATTATGAATAGCGGCCGTACCCCAGGTATTATTGAAAAAGATAAAGGCCTGGTGTTGCGTAGCTTTAATTTTTTCAGCCAGATGATTAATGGATTCCTCACTGTATTCCGATTTGTAAAGAACGGGTGTTCCGTGCAGCCTGTAATACAGGATTCCGGAATGATTCAAAATGACATCTTCAGGAAGGTTACCTGGGAAACTTACGCCTGAAAAAATAATCTGATGGTCTTTTAAAAGATTGAAAACTTCATCCCGCCACCAGGATTCATGACGGAATTCAATGACATTGAGATAGCTGAAATCAAGGTTATTCATGATCAGACTGATATTTTCAGGCGTGTTCTTAAACGAAGGCGGAAACTGGTATAGAAATCCGGAGAGTTTCTTTTTCAGATGATCCTGAATATGAAGGCAGAACTCCGAAATTTCTTCCCGGCAGTTTTCAAGCCTTTTCTCATGAGAAATGGTCTTGGGAATCTTGATGAAAAACCTGAAATCATCAGGCGTTTCCTCCGCCCATTTTAAAAGGGTTTTAGCAGTCGGCTTCCTGTAAAAGGTAGAATTGATTTCCACACAATTGAATTCCCGGGAATATAATGTAAGAAAGTCTTTGCTCTTTGCGTCTTCGGGGTACAGCGATCCTTTCCAGTCATTATTATAAAAACCTGAGCATCCAATATAAAGATTTTCCTTTTCCATAATTTTATTTGTTTAGATTAACAGAATTCAGCCGCAGAGAATTTAAAATCACCGACAGGGAGCTGAAGCTCATAGCCGCCGCTGCGATCATCGGGGATAATAAGATTCCGAAAAAAGGATACAATAAGCCTGCCGCAACGGGAATGCCCAGAACATTATAGATAAAAGCAAAAAACAGGTTTTCCCTTATATTTTTCAGAAGCTTTTCACTTAATAACCGGGCTTTTGCAATGCCTGAAAGATCACCTTTCAACAGGGTAATTTCCGAACTTTCAATCGCAACATCAGTTCCGGTTCCCATCGCAATACCAATATCGGCCTGCGCCAAAGCAGGGGAGTCATTGATTCCGTCACCGGTCATCGCTACAATTTTGCCTTCCTGCTGCAGTCTTTTAACCTCATTTAATTTGTCTTCAGGAAGGCAGTTGGCTTTAAAATTCCTGATCCCCAGTTCATCCGCTACTGCTTTTGCCGTATGCTCATTATCCCCGGTCATCATCATAATTTCAATGCCTTCATCCGACAGCTGCTGAACTGCCTTTCTGGAGCTTTCTTTTATTTTATCCGTAAAACTGATGAATCCCAATACTTCATTTCCCTGGGCCACATAAGAAATGGTATGGGCTTTTGACTGGATTTCAACAGCTTTCTTTTTTAGGTTTTCAGGAATTAAGATCTGATGTTCGTTCAGCAGGCTCTCATTTCCCAGGTAAACGGTTTTATCCATGATATTTCCTTTGATGCCTTTTCCGGAAATATTTTCAAAACCATTTGTTTTTTCAGGGGAAATGTTTTCATCCTGTGCTTTTCTGATAACGGCACCCGATAAAGGGTGTTCTGAATTCTGATTCAATGAAAATGCCAGCTGCAAGATGAGAATGCGGTCTCCGTGAACGGCTTCAATGTATTCTACAGAAGGTTTCCCTTCAGTCAGGGTTGCTGTCTTATCGGTAATCAAAACATTGACCTTATTCATCTGTTCAAGCGCTTCCGCATTTTTAATAAGGATGCCGTTATTAGCTCCTTTACCGATCCCTACCATCAAAGACATCGGTGTGGCCAAGCCTAACGCACATGGGCAGGCCACAATCAATACAGCAACGGCATTGACAAAAGCAAACAGGCTTTTTTTACCTTCCGGCCCAAAAAGCTGCCAGATAATAAAGGTGGCCACAGCTGTTAAAATAACCGTGGGAACAAATATTTTTGCCACTTTATCCGTGAGTTTCTGGATCGGGGCTTTGCTCCGGCTTGCCTCGTTAACCAGTCGTATGATCTGGGAAAGCAGGGTTTCATCGCCTACTTTTTCAGCTTTCATGATAAACACCTGGTTGCCGTTGATGGTTCCCGCTGAAACCTTATCATGTATATTTTTTTCAACAGGCACCGGTTCGCCCGTAATCATGCTCTCGTCCACAGAGGAAGTCCCTTCTGTGATCTGTCCGTCCACCGGGATTTTTTCACCCGGTTTTACTTTTAATAGATTACCGGTTTTTACCTGGGAGATCAACACTTTTTTCTCTTCTCCGTTAATCAGTAGGGTGGCTTCATCAGGGGATAAATTCATTAATTCCCGTATGGCATTCCCCGTTTTTTTATGGGCAAGGGCTTCCATCAGCTGGCCCAGAATCACCAGGGTTAAAATCACACAGACCGCCTCAAAATACAACGGGACTTCATGGTTATGCCCCCTGATTTCATGCGGAACTATATCTGGAAAAGCCAATGCTGCAATACTGAAAATAAATGCGGCTGACACTCCTAAAACAATTAAACTGAACATGTTCAGGTTCATGGTTCTGAAAGATACCCAGCCTCTTCTGACCAGGAACCAGCCCGAATAAAATAAAACGGGAAGCGTTAAAATCAGTTCAAGAATTCCCTGAACCTGATGGGAAAACGGAAAACTGAATAACATCCCGCCCATCGAGAGAATAAAAACAGGAACGGTAAAAGCCAATGAAATGATGAACTTTCTTTTTAAAATTTTATAGGTCTCATCTGTGTCTTCATCTTTATCCGCCATCCTTACCAGATCCATCCCGCAGATTGGACAGTCCCCGGGTTCATGCTTAATAATTTCAGGGTGCATCGGGCAGGTATAGGTTGCCGTTTTCTTTTCCGGATATTTTACCAGATCCATTCCACAGACAGGACAGCCAACATTGCTGTCGTAGACTTTATCGCCTTCACAATACATTGGACAATAGTATTTCCCGGCCATTTCATCGGTAACTTTAGGGGCTTCGTGATCATGGTTATGATGATGAGTATGGGCACGGGATTTCATATTTTTAACCAGTTCTTCCGTAATCAGTTCCAGATGCATGTGGCAAACGGGACAGTCGCCTTTTTCAGGATATATTTTGTCCTTTTCACAAAACATCGGACAGTAATAGCTCCCGATATGGTCTTTGAAATTTTCAGGAAGATGGGTTAATGAATAGGCAGGCTTGTAATCCGGATCTTTTGAATGTTTTTCTTCAATAGGAACCAGGTACATGTTGCAGACCGGGCATCTTTTTCCCTGCTGGAAATACACTTTATCACCTTCGCATTCCATCGGGCAGTAGTAAACGGAAGAAGGGGAGATACGGTCCTGCAGTTTTTCAAAAGGAGCATGGTCAGGCTGGGACGGATCTTCAAGTTTATAGTTTCCGATTTCTTCCAAAGCTTTATTTAAAACGGATAATTCGACTTTTTTATCGGAAATGATGGTCGCTGTATGATTTTCTAAGTCAATATCTGCTGTGATACCTTCAATACTGTTCAGTTTTTCAGAAATTTTCTTCCGACATCCCGAACAGGTCATCCCGAGGATTTTATATTGTTGCTGCATGATCAGTCCTTTTTAATGTATAGTACAAATTTCCAAAATGCAAATGGAAACGTGTTATAAATTTAAGGATAATGATTATAAAATTAAGCCAGGAACATAATCAACTTATCAAACCTGATCCAGCGGTTTCCTGTGATGGGTTTTCAATTTTTTAAACTCAGTAGGGGTGAAGCCTGTGCTGCTGCGGAACTGGGAGGAGAGATGCTGCACGCTCTTATAACCTAATTTTCCGGCCATTTCCGTCAGGGTGAGTTCATTATAAAGAAGAAGTTCTTTTACTTTTTCAATTTTCTGAAGAATAAAGAACTGTTCCAGCGTTACCGTTTCGTTCTGGGAAAATGTTTTGGAAAGCGAGCTGTACTCTTTATGAAAGGCTGAGCTTAAAAATTCGGATAACAGAAAATTGTCATCGATATCAAGTCCGCTGATTTTTGTAATAATCAGGGTCTTGATTTTTTCAACCAGCTGACGGGCGGAATCTCTGATCCTTTCAAATCCTGTCTCCTCCAAATGCTTTTCAACCGTACAGAGGTCTTCATCTGAAACACCGGATTCTATTTCCACTTCACCCAGGGAAACGGATTTGATTTTAATCCCGGCTTTATCAAAAATATCCGAAACTGCAGAAATGCACCTCGCGCAAACCATATTTTTTATAAAGATTTTCATAAAAGGTTCTGATTGCTCAGCCTGTCTTTTACAAATTCGACTTTTGTTTTCCCATGCGGCGCAGGGTTTCCGTCCTCATCAAGATTAACCATTACGATTCTGTCGACAGTAATAATGGTCTGATGGGTCATTTTATTTCGCACATCGCATCTTAAGGTAAGGGATGTAGAGCCGAAAGCTGAAACTTCAATACCGATTTCTATAATATCACCCTGTTTGGCCGAGCTTACAAAATTGATCTCTGAAATAAATTTGGTCACTACTTTTTTATTCTCTAGCTGAATCACGGCATATAAAGCGGCTTCTTCATCAATCCATTGAAGCAGTTTCCCGCCGAAAAGCGACTGATTGGGATTTAAATCTTCAGGCTTTACCCATTTTCTGGTGTGATAATTCATATTCGTTATAATTTTAAAGCACAAATTTAATGTTTAAAACCGACTTGTTCAATTTATACAAATTGAGTTAACAAAAGAGCATTATTTATATATACAATTACGGATACTGTCTATTCTATCTGCATCGTTAAATATAATATTATACGTTAATTAAAGCAATAATTATGTTCGGAATATTGATTTTATCTGATTATTTAATTAAAAATTAAGTGTTTCAGGTGAATTTTAACAAATAATTCATCATAATTAACAGTTTTTAGCGAAATAATAATTTAATTGAAAACTTTACTAAAAATTTCCGAAAAAAAATTTTGATATGAAATTAATAATCGTATCTTGCACCTGTCTTATATCTGAAATCAATATTTGTTCATTCTATATGTTGTTTTTCTTTTATAAACCAAATCATTTTTAACATTTTTAATTTTTTTATTCAGATGAACATTTTTGTTTCAAACATCAATTACGCAACTAAAGATTATGAGTTGCAGGATCTATTTTCAGAATTTGGAGAAGTTTCTTCAGTAAAAATCATTACAGACAAAGAAACAGGTCGTTCAAGAGGTTTCGGTTTTGTTGAAATGGAAGATGCTGAAGGGCAGCAAGCTATTGAAGCTCTTAATGAGAAAGAATTCAACGGTAAAACACTTAATGTTTCAGAAGCTAAACCAAGAGAAGAGAAGCCAAGAAGAGCTTTCGGCGGTGGTAACACTGGTGGTGGCGGTAACAGAGGCGGAAGCGGCGGTTACGGCGGCGGCGGAAACAGAGGTGGAAGCGGCGGCGGTAGCGGTGGTTACGGCGGAAGCAGCAACAGAGGTGGAAGCGGCGGTTATGGCGGCGGTGGAGACCGTGGCGGAAACGGCGGTGGAAAACGTTGGTAAAAAATATAGGCGGCTTCAGTTCGAAGCCGCTTTTTTTATGTTTATGTTAGTTTAATCCGTTCTAAATTTATTCCTTTTTATTTTTTTTCTTCTTTTTGTCTTTCCCTTTCTTTTTGTCTTTCGTTTTTTTAGGGTTCAGAATTTCATCAGCATATTCAAATGTCGGTTCTTCTGCTTGTTCCGGACTTATGACAAAAATTTCAATGCCCAACTCCTTTATATCTTCCTGCGAAATCATGTGCTCGTTTATTAGAAGCTCCAAAACCTCCTTCCCTGAATTGCTGAAAAAACCTTGCACAAGTTCCTGCAACAAAAACTTCCGGTATTCCTCAAATGGTACGACTGCCGTATATTTGAAAATCCGTCCTTCTTTTTCTGTAGACAGATAGCCTTTTTCAACCAGAATTTTTAAATAGGTGGAAACGGTGTTCTGGTGAGGTTTAGGTTCAGGATGCTGTTCCATAATATTTTTTAAATAAAAGGAATGAAGCTTCCACAGCAGCTTCATTAAGTTTTCCTCAGCAGATGTAAGATGATTTATTTTCATATGAGATCCTTACGGTTGAAATTGTATGTTGCAATAAAGATAGATAAAAGATACCATAAAAGCAATTCCTGCTCCCGTCATTACTTCTTTCGGGGTATGTCTTCCGACAATCACCCTTGTAATTCCTACCAAAGCGGCAATGCCAAGCCATGAAATTCCCAAAGTATTGTCCAAAGCAAAAAATAAGGCTGCAACAAATACATTAAATGCTGTGTGCATGGAACTTTTAATGAAATAATTGCTGAGCTGCATGACCAGAAGCAAAATTAAGATAAAGATCATGATTAAGTCCACATGCCCTTTCCTGAAATAATCAAAAGCGATATAAGCGATGACGCAAGCTGCAATAAAGAAATACAAAGAGATCCTCTGGACCCGGTTAGATACATCCATATTGGTATACCGGCCGGTTTTAACATTCCATACCAGCCAGATGACTACCGGCAGTATAATCATCAGCAGTATCGGTAGAAAATACATTAATGAGTCGTGTAAAGAATAAGTTTTTACGCTCATGTAAAAGAAAAATATAACTAAAGAAACCAAAGGATTGAAGAAATCCGATATGATTTTTGAGGTTTTGTAAATAATCGAAGGGCGTTTTTCTTCCATAACTAAGTTTGATCATGTAAATATAATAGTATAAATAAAAAACAATGGGTGTAAATACAATAAAAACAAAGTTTTTTTTATAATTTTGCTTAACTATTTCATATATAAATAAGCAAAGGCTAACACATGAAAGAATTTTCTAAAGAGGTATACCTGAAGTGGTATGAAGATATGACAATGTGGAGAAGGTTTGAAGACAAATGCCGTTCTCTTTATCTAAAACAAAAAATCAGAGGTTTTTTACACTTGTATAACGGTCAGGAAGCCATTCCTGCAGGTTTTACCCATGCAATGGATTTAACGAAAGACAGTATGATTACCGCCTACAGATGCCACATCCATCCTATGGCTATGGGAGTGGATCCTAAAAGAATCATGGCGGAACTTTGTGGAAAAGCTACCGGTACGTCAGGAGGTATGGGCGGATCTATGCATATTTTCAGCAAAGAACACAGGTTTTACGGTGGACATGGTATTGTCGGAGGACAGATTCCTTTAGGTGCAGGTATTGCTTTTGCAGACCAGTATTTCGACAGAAAAGCGGTGAATATCTGTTTCTTCGGAGACGGAGCTGCAAGACAGGGTTCATTACATGAAACGTTTAACATGGCGATGAACTGGAAACTGCCTGTCGTATTCGTGGTTGAAAACAACCAGTATGCTATGGGAACTTCCGTAAAAAGAACAGCCAACCATGAGGACATCTATAAATTAGGACTGGGTTATGAAATGCCTTGTCTTGCTGTAGATGCAATGGATCCTGAAAAAGTGGCTGAAGCGGCTTACGAAGCTATCGAAAGAGCCAGAAGAGGGGACGGACCTACCTTTATTGAAGCAAGAACTTACCGTTTCAGAGGACATTCAATGTCTGATGCAGAGCCTTACAGATCTAAAGAAGAAGTGGCGATTCATAAAAGTGATGACCCGATTGAATTGATTAAACAAAGAATTTTATCAAATAACTGGGCGACCGAAGAAGAACTGGAAGCAACGGATAACAAATCAAGGGATTTTGTTGAAGAATGCATCGAGTTCATGGAAAATTCCCCGTATCCGGATCCTGAAAAAATCTACGAGTATGTATATGCTCAGGAAAATTATCCGTTCTTAGATAAATTAGAAAATCAATAATCAGGTAATTTGAGAATTTGAAAAATGAGTTAATTATTTTATTTCTGATTCTCACTTCATCACATTAACAAATTATCATAATAAATTATGGCAGAAGTAATTACAATGCCGCGCCTTTCTGATACAATGACAGAAGGGAAAGTGGCAAAATGGCATAAAAAAGTAGGGGAACAGGTAAAAGAAGGAGATATTTTAGCTGAAATTGAAACCGATAAAGCCGTTCAGGATTTTGAATCTGAGATAGAAGGTACTCTTTTATACGTAGGCGTAGAAGAAGGAGGTGCCGCTGCTGTAGATTCTGTTTTGGCGATTATCGGTAAAGAAGGAGAAGATATTTCCGGGTTAACCGGCGGAGAAGCTCCTAAAGCTGATGATTCCGAGGAGAAAAAATCTGAAGAAGAATTAAAAACAGAAAATAACGCTACCAGTGTGGAACAGACCGATGCTGAAATTCCTGCCGGGGTAGAAATGATTACAATGCCGAGACTTTCTGATACGATGACAGAAGGTAAAGTGGCTAAATGGCACAAAAATGTCGGAGATACCGTAAAAGAGGGAGACCTTCTTGCAGAGATTGAAACCGATAAAGCTGTTCAGGATTTCGAGTCTGAATTCAACGGCGTATTATTGAAGCAGGGTGTTGAAGAAGGCGGTGCCGCTCCTGTGGATTCCGTATTAGCCATTATCGGTCCTGAAGGAACAGATGTTTCAGGAGTTGGTGCTCCGAAAGCAACTGGTCAGTCATCGGAAAAACCTGCTGAAAAGAAACCTGAGGCAAAAGAAGAAAAAGAACAGGCGGCTCCTGCTGAAAATGCTTCGTCTTCTGACCGTGTAGCCATCTCTCCGTTAGCTAAAAAAATGGCTGAAGAAAAAGGCGTGAATATCCAGAATCTTCAGGGTTCAGGGGAAAACGGGAGAATCGTTAAGAAAGATATTGAAAACTACCAGCCTTCGGCTAAGCAAGAAACTTCTGAACCGGCTCAGGCATCATCGTCTGCGGCAGCTCAGGTAGCGGTAAGCTTTGTTCAGGGTGAAGATACGGAGACACCGAACTCTCAGGTAAGAAATATTATTGCAAAACGTCTTGCTGAAAGCAAATTCTCTGCGCCTCACTACTATTTAATGGTAGAGATCAATATGGATAAAGCCATAGAAGCCAGAAAAGAAATCAATTCTTTGCCGGATACAAAAATTTCTTTCAATGATATGATCATTAAGGCGACTGCGGTTGCATTAAGAAAACACCCTCAGGTAAATTCAAGCTGGGCCGGCGACAAGATTATCCACAGAGGAAACATCAATATCGGTGTAGCCGTGGCTATTCCTGACGGATTGGTAGTTCCAGTGCTTAAGAATACCGATCAGATGAACTATACGCAGATTTCTGCTGCGGTAAAAGATATGGCCGGAAGAGCAAAATCCAAAGGTCTCAAAGCGAATGAAATGGAAGGTTCTACTTTCTCTATTTCCAACCTGGGAATGTTTGGAATTGAAACGTTCACCAGCATCATCAATCAGCCTAATGCTGCCATCCTTTCAGTAGGTGCCATTATTGAGAAGCCGGTTGTTAAAAACGGTCAGATTGTAGTCGGAAACATTATGAAGCTGTCATTGGCCTGTGACCACAGAGTAGTAGACGGTGCCACAGGAGCCCAATTCCTACAGACTTTAAAAACCTATCTGGAAAGCCCTTTAACTTTGTTACTGTAATTTTCTAAGTTTTTGAAATATAAACCTCTCATAACTGAGAGGTTTTTTTATTTATGCCGAAGATGAAGTATTAAAAATAATTCAGAAAATGCTTTGGGTATTGATATACTATTAGCTTTAAAATTGTCATTATTTAAAATCAATTTACTATTTTTGAATTATGATTAAAGCAAGGAATGTCCATAAATTTTATGGGAATTTAGAAGTATTGAAAGGTGTTGACATTCACATTAAAACGGGTGAAGTGGTTTCTATTGTGGGAGAATCCGGAGCGGGAAAATCTACGCTGTTGCAGATCTTGGGAACATTGGACCAGCCTTCTCATTCGAATAAATTCGGTACTGAAATATCCATTGCGCAGGAGTCTTTTATCAATATGAATGATAAGCAGCTTTCTAAGTTCAGAAACCAGAACATCGGTTTTGTATTCCAGTTCCATCAATTGCTTCCTGAGTTTACGGCTTTGGAAAATGTTCTGCTGCCGACTAAAATTGCCGGCGCTAATGAAAAAGAATCTGTTGAAAAGGCTTATGCTTTGTTTGAAGATTTGAAAATTGAACAGAGGCTGCACCACAAGCCCAACCAGTTGTCCGGTGGTGAAGCCCAGAGAGTGGCCGTAGCAAGGGCTTTGATCAATTCCCCTAAAATTATTTTTGCTGACGAGCCGACTGGTAACTTAGATTCAAAAAATGCCGATGATCTTCACCGACTGTTCTTTGACCTGAGAGATAAATACAATCAGACTTTTGTGATTGTAACCCATAACCCGAACCTTGCAGAAATTACCGACAGAAAATTAGTGATGAAAGACGGGTTGATTATCGAATAAAATTTTCAGAAGCATATGATCAAGCAATTTGTTTTTTTATTGATTTTCCTGAGTTTCCATTTTACAATCGGATCTCAGCCATCATCTGCTGTTGAAGAATACCTGCCCAAATCAAAAGTTTCTGAGATTAAAAATTATCTTAAAGGAAAGGATTACAATCAGGATTTTGCGGTTTTCATTAATTTTAAAATTCACTCCGGAAAGTACAGATACTTTTTTTATGATCTTAAAAATGATAAAATAGTACAGAAAGCCATTGTAGCGCATGGTGAAGGTTCTGCTGTCGAAAAATCAGGGCTTTTAAAATTCAGCAATACAGAGGGTTCCCATCAGTCATCTCTGGGGAAATATGAGATCAGGGAAAGCTACTCCGGAAAATTTGGCAAGGCTTACCGTATGGACGGCCTTGATGAAACCAATAGCAATGCCAGAGCCCGGGCAATTGTTTTGCATTCTTACTATTGCGTGCCTGACCTTGAATCGAAAAACCTGACCTGTTTAAGTTTCGGATGTCCTATGCTTTCCCCGAAAGCTTTTACTGAAACGGCAAAATACATAGACGGATCGAAGAAGCCGATTATTTTATATGCTTTTTATTAACTAAACCATGAAAAATATGTCTATAAAATTCCTTGCTGAAGACGACCGTCCCCGCGAAAAATTTTTGCAGAAAGGTAAAAATTCCTTATCTGATTCCGAACTGCTGGCCATTATTATGAGGAACGGAAACAAAGACGAAAGTGCTTTGGAGCTTTCAAGAAAAATTCTTACCTCGGTAAATAATAACTGGAATCAGCTCAGCCTGCTTTCCGTGAAAGATCTGATGAGATTCAAAGGAGTCGGACAGGTGAAAGCGATTACAATTGCCACGGCACTTGAAATCGGCAGAAGAAGGGCCGGACAGGAAATTCCCGAAAAGTTGCTTATTTCAAATAGCAGTGACGGGTACAAAATTTTGCGAAATTATTTATCTGATTTAAGAACAGAAGAATTTTGGGCCATATTTCTCAACCAAAGCAACAGAGTGCTTCATTTTGCACAGCTGACCCAAGGTGGAATCAATCAGTCTATTGTAGATATAAGGATATTGTTTAAAACAGCATTAGATCATTATGCCACGGCACTCATCATTGCGCATAATCACCCCTCCGGCAACCTGAAACCCAGCAAAGAAGACCTTGAGATTACCCAAAGAATAAAAGAGGCCGGAAAAATGCTGAATATTCAGCTTCTAGACCACCTTATTATTACCCAAAACTCATATTTTAGTTTTTCAGACGACGGAATATTATGATCAGACGATTGAAATACAATGACATTGATTTTGAGAAATATACCCGATGCCTGGAAAATTCTGAACAGAGAAAATATTCTGCCTCCAAACTTTTCCTGGACATTACGTCACGCAAGCAATGGGAAATTCTGGTTTTCAATGATTATGAAGCGGTAATGCCGGTTCCTTTTATCAGGAAATTCGGATTAAAAATAGTGATCAACCCAAGGTTGTGTCAGCAATTAGGAATCTTTTCTACTAAAGATGATATACATCTTAATGATGATTTTCTAAATTTCTTTGAGAAAAAATATAATATCTGGTACTATCCTTTTAATGATCAGAATATTTTCAGCAGGCCGCTGATAACAAGAAAGAACTTTCTTATCTATCCTGAAGAATATGAGGTGGTAAGGCAGAAATATTCACCGAAAAGGAAAAGAAAATTAAGGCTGGATGAAGAAGTACTGGCGATGTCTGAAATCAGAGAGGTGTCAATGCCTGAAGCATATTCTTTTATCTCTGAAAATATTATCGGAGCAAAAAATGGATATGACAAACAGGAATTTTTAAAAACTTTTCAGAATTTTTATGATTCAGGATCTCTTGGTATTACTGCATTTTTATATGAAAATAAAATTATTAATGCCATTGCAGTATACCATGACGAGAAAACTGCTGCCCTGCTCGGGACATTTAATGATAAGGAGTATATGAAACTTTCAGGGTCATGTGTTGTTATTGATCGTGTGATCAGGGGGAACATCAGTAATAAAATTTTTGATTTTGAAGGAAGCGAAATCCCTGCAGTTGAAGAATTCTTCAGAGGGTTCCGGCCCGAACTAAAGCCTTATCCGATTATTAGAAATTCCAAAAAGGAAATTGTCAGGAATTGTCTGAACATTAAAAAAAGTATAGGTAACTTCTAAATTATAAAGATTAAAATGACCTGATAAATAGTGTCTGTTTAACATCGACTGCTGGAATCATTCAAATGTTTATTTTAGCTTCGTACGAGCCTTAATTAAACTGTATAGCCATAAAATATTATGAAAAGCAAAATTATTGTTACATTTTTACTGTCAATCTATTTGTGCTTAATGTCCTGTTATCTCTATACCCATCAATATTACAATGCAGATATAGAAGCGTATATGGGTTTGGTCTATAAAACCAACTTTCCAGATATGACTATTGAAGAGATTCACGAAAAAGTATATGATGAATTAAAAATAAAAAGACCTGAAACCGGTAAGATCAATACCGGAAGACAGGAAGAAGCGGTAGGAGATAACAGTTATTATAAAATTCTATCTGAAAGGCCTGAAGTCTACGAAGAAGAACTTCAGCTTTTTACCGTAAAGCCTTTGTATAACGTTATCAATTCTATTTTTTTTAAAGCCGGATTTGAAGCTTCCACTTCTACTTTTCTGATTACCATTATTTCTTACATTTTAATAACATTGCTTATTTTTGTTTTTTTATTGAAAATTCTTAAAAATCATTATCTTGCTTTACTTTTAACAGTTTTAATATCATTATTTAAACCTCTGCTAGATACTTCGCGTCATGCAACCCCGGACGGTTTGTCAACATTACTTCTATTGCTTAGCTTTTATTATGTGGTAGTGAAAAAAAATTTGTTTACTGCTACGGTTTTTGGTATTTTATGCATTCTTACAAGGCCTGAATATTTCATCTTTTACAGTTTTTTATTATTATTGCTTTACGTATTTAAGTCTGATTTCAGATTAAAGACGAGAGAAATTATTTTCTCATTTACTTATTTTGTTTTAACTTTTGGGATCATACAATACTTCAATCAGATTCCGTGGTCGGTTTTGTTTATGAACCAGTTTACCAAAGTACAGCTGTATCCGATATCCAATCCCGATACTTTTAATTTCCATGAATACCTGGCGGTTATAAAAGGAAAGCTGCTCTTTGAATTTAATACTTCATACTTTCTCTTATTGCTGATTTTTATTATTGTTATTTTGGATTACAGATTGTTAAAAAGCAGAGACAGAAAAAGTTTTATCTACCTGAGCCTGTATTGCGCGATTTATTTTACAGTGTTCCTGCGGTTTTTTATGTTTCCGAGCTTGGTAAACAGAATGATGGTCGGGTTTTACTTAATTATTATTTTATCGTTGATTTCCTATCAAAATTACAAAAAGCAAATATTAGCCGAGACTGTATAAATATTGTAAAATTATCAGTAATTTTGCTACCTCAAATTTATGGCAAGTTTTTCAGGATATCTACCGTATGCTTTTGCATTGATCATTGCAATACCGTTTCTGGTTTTGCTCAGGCAATTTGTATTCACCTATATCAAACTTAAAGAACAGGAAATAAAGCTTCTTTCCGTAAAATCGAATTCAGAAAACAAGACACAGTCTTATGAAAGGATGATCCTGTTTCTGGAAAGGATAAAGCCTTCAAATCTGATTCAGCGTTTTGATAAGGAACTGGCGGTTCATGAGTTTATATTCCTTACGGAGAAGTCGGTTAATGAAGAATTCGAATATAATTCTTCGCAGCAGCTTTATATAACAAAAAATTCCTGGAACAATATTGTCGATTCTAAAAATGCTGTCATTGGCCTGCTTCACAAAACCTATGAAGAAATTAACGGGAATACTGATCTTGATGAATTTAAGACCATTTTCATCATGAATTACATGAACGGAGATGACTATATTTCAGCAACGATAGATAACATGAGAAAAGAAATTTTAATAATAGCTTAACTAAAAAATAAATACAATTAAATAATGATTCCAAATTTTAAAGCACATCCATGGCACGGAATTTCTGCAGGAGAAGATGCGCCGAATATTGTTAATGTTTTCGTGGAGATTGTACCTTCTGATACCATTAAATATGAAGTTGACAAGGAAACCGGATTTCTGAAGGTTGACAGGCCTCAGAAATTCTCAAATATCATTCCTGCATTATACGGTTTTGTTCCGAGAACTTACTGTGATGCGGCTGTAATGAATCTTGCTGTTGAAAGAGGGGCAGAAGATGTAACGATGGGAGACCATGACCCGCTTGACATCTGTGTTTTGAGTTCTCACAACATTCATTCAGGAGGCTTATTATTGGAAGCTATTCCGATCGGAGGTTTTAAAATGATCGATGGGGGTGAAGCGGATGATAAAATTGTTGCGGTAATGATAGGAGACCATGCTTTCGGGCATTTCAGAGATATTTCAGAATTGCCTGATGCGGAAGTGAAACGATTAATGCATTATTTCCTGACTTATAAAAACTTACCGGATGAGCCTGCGAAATGCAGAATCCAGGAAGTATACGGTGCCGAGCATGCTAAAAAAGTGATTAAGGCTTCTCAGGATGATTACACCAATAAATACGGAGGATAATTCTTCATTAAAATAATAAAAAAGGGATAAGTGAATTTTCATTTATCCCTTTTTTATTTGACCTGATATAACGGAGGCTTCGAAACTTACCTGGTCCATTTCAATCGTTACCGGATTAAATATTAGCAGTTGCGGATATTTATCACATCATCATGAGAATTATTTATTATATTTAATATTCTATTACCAAAAAAATATTAAACTATGGATTTATTCTTATTAGTGCCAATTTTTGGTGTCATTGCTTTAGTTTACACCTTTCTTCAGAGCAATTGGGTAAGTAAGCAGGATGCCGGAGATGAAAAAATGAAAACAATCAGCGGTTATATTGCTGATGGTGCCATGGCTTTTCTAAAAGCTGAGTACAGGATTCTGATGTATTTCGTAGCTATTGTAGCCATTTTATTAGCCATAATGGGAGGAACTAACTCCGATTCCCACTGGACCATCGGGCTGGCTTTTGCTATAGGCGCGGTATTTTCCGCACTCGCCGGGTTTATCGGGATGAAAATTGCCACTAAAGCCAACGTAAGAACGGCGCAGGCTGCAAAAACTTCGCTATCAAAAGCTTTAAAAGTTTCTTTTACAGGAGGATCTGTAATGGGAATGGGCGTTGCCGGATTGGCCGTGTTAGGATTGGGGGCTTTATTTTTAATTATCAAGCAGATCTTCGCGCCCGATGCCACGGTAGATTCTGATGAAATGAAAAGGACGATCGAAATCCTCACAGGATTTTCCCTGGGTGCAGAATCAATTGCTTTATTTGCCAGAGTTGGGGGTGGTATCTATACCAAGGCAGCTGATGTAGGCGCTGACCTGGTAGGAAAAGTGGAAGCGGGAATTCCGGAAGACGATCCGAGAAATCCAGCTACCATTGCAGATAATGTAGGGGATAATGTGGGCGATGTTGCAGGAATGGGAGCTGATTTATTCGGGTCTTATGTGGCAACCGTTTTAGCAACCATGGTATTGGGAAGAGAAACGATATCTGACGATTCTTTTGGCGGCTTTGCCCCGATTCTTTTACCGATGCTTATTGCAGGAACCGGGATTCTTTTTTCAATGGCCGGGACTTTATTTGTCAGGATCAATGACAATGAAGAGTCATCAACTTCCAATGTTCAGAATGCTTTAAATTTGGGAAACTGGGGAAGTATTGTCATCACTGCAATCGCTTCGTATTTCCTTGTTACTTATATTTTACCGGATAAAATGGTTTTAAGGGGTCATGAGTTCACTAAGATAGGCGTTTTCGGAGCGATTATGGTCGGACTGGTTGTAGGGACTTTAATGAGCATTATCACAGAATATTATACGGCAATGGGAAAAAGGCCCGTTTCCAGTATTGTAAGGCAGTCTTCAACAGGCCATGCCACCAATATTATCGGCGGTCTTTCCGTTGGGATGGAATCAACCTTGCTTCCGATCCTTGTTTTGGCAGGAGGGATTTACGGTTCCTATTTATGTGCCGGACTGTATGGTGTCGCTATTGCGGCAGCCGGAATGATGGCCACGACCGCTATGCAGCTGGCTATTGATGCATTCGGGCCGATTGCGGATAACGCCGGTGGAATTGCTGAAATGTGTGAACTTCCAAAAGAAGTCCGTGAAAGGACGGATATACTGGATTCTGTAGGAAATACAACGGCAGCTACAGGCAAAGGATTTGCAATTGCTTCTGCGGCGTTAACCGCTTTAGCTTTATTCGCCGCATTCGTAGGGATTGCAGGCATCGACGGCATTGATATTTACAGAGCCGACGTGCTGGCCGGATTGTTCGTAGGAGGAATGATTCCTTTCATATTTTCGTCCCTTGCCATTAAGGCAGTCGGGCAGGCCGCAATGGCCATGGTGGAGGAAGTGCGCAGGCAATTCCGGGAAATCCCTGGAATCCTTGAAGGAACTGCTCGTCCTGAATATGAAAAGTGTGTTGCGATTTCTACCGATGCTTCCATCAGGAAAATGATGCTTCCCGGAGCAATTACGATTGTTTCTCCACTACTGATCGGGTTTATTTTCGGTCCGGAAGTACTGGGCGGATTTTTAGCCGGTGCCACGGTATGTGGGGTATTAATGGGAATGTTCCAGAACAATGCAGGAGGTGCCTGGGACAATGCCAAAAAATCTTTTGAAAAAGGAGTGGATATCAATGGCAAGATGTATTATAAAGGTTCGGAACCTCATAAAGCTTCAGTAACGGGTGATACCGTTGGAGACCCTTTCAAGGATACTTCAGGGCCATCCATGAATATCCTGATCAAGCTGATGTCTATTGTTTCCCTGGTTATTGCCCCGACTTTAGCCGTATTACATAAAGATAAAATAGAAGCCAACAGAGCCGCTAAGATTGAAAGCCTGACAGGAATGAAAAATACCCACGCTGTTACCGGAAATGCAGCAGTATTGCCTGTTCCTGCAGATATTAAAGGACATTTAAATGAAAACGGCGATTTCGTTTATGATACCGGGGCTATGCAGGAAGTTCAGTTAAAAGGCGGAAAGAAAATTTCCATCGGAGGTAACAGCCAGCTGCTTCAGATGTACGAACTGATAAAAAGTAAAGATCAGTCAGTGTTGGATCCGAATAAATGGTTTACGATTGAAAATCTTTATTTCGAGACCGGTTCAAGCGAATTACGAGCGGGTTCCGAAACACAGTTGCTGAATTTAGTGGAGATTCTTAATGCTTATCCGGATCTTAAAATAAAACTGGGGGGATAT
The DNA here is from genome assembly GCF_000430845.1 of Chryseobacterium gregarium DSM 19109. Taxonomy (GTDB): domain Bacteria; phylum Bacteroidota; class Bacteroidia; order Flavobacteriales; family Weeksellaceae; genus Chryseobacterium; species Chryseobacterium gregarium. The sequence goes on from NZ_AUMU01000001.1 coordinate 185,196, forward strand.
ACTGACAATACAGGAAATGAAGAAAGCAACCAGACGCTTTCCAATCTCAGGGCTCAGACCACCAGGCTGAAATTGCTGGAACTTGGTGTTGCCGGAGACCGTTTAGAAGCAGAAGGGTACGGAGCTCAGCACCCTGTCTGCGAAGCTAATGATACTGACGAGTGTATGGCAAAAAACAGAAGGATCGATGTCAGAGTGTTAGCACTCTAAACCCAATTGAGATAACAGACAAAACACTGCATCAGCGGTGCTTTGTCATTTTATAAAACATTTGACAAGATTTTCACAGATTATAAAGGTATATACCAAAATTTTGAGCTGATGTGATGTAAAGAATATGATTTTGTAAGTCTGATTGAAAATCTTTAAAATCACTATAAATTTTTTCTCAGATGTTCCAGAGCATTAATAATCAGTTCATCTTTTTTAGCAAAGCTGAAACGGATGTAATCAGAATCCTGTTTTGAATCATAAAAAGCCGACAAAGGAAGGCAGGACACTTTTTTATCAACGGTAAGCCATCTGGAGAATTCTACATCGGTCATTATTTCAGATACATTCCTGAAATTAACTACCTGAAAAACCGCGCCTTCAGTTTTACGTTCTACGATTAAAGGGGTATCTTTAATCAATTCATTAAACAGGTCGCGCTTTTTCTGCATCAGGATCCGGTTTTCAGAAGGGTCAAAAACTTCTAAGTATTTGGCAATGGCATACTGGCACGGGGCATTGGCACTGTAGGAAATGTACTGCTGATGGCAACGGAATTTAGCTGTAAGCTCTTCTGATGCTAATAAATAGCTTACTTTCCAGCCTGTGGAATGGAACATTTTGCCAAACGAGAAAATGCAGAATGTCCTTTTCCTGAGCTCGGGATGCAGGAAAGAACTGTAATGTTCCGTTCCGTCATAACAGTAGGTATCATAGATTTCCTCTGAAATCAGGTAAATTTCCCGGTCTTTTATTAATCCGTACAAAACATTCCAGTCATGTTCAGTCCACATCTTTCCTGTAGGATTCTGTGGCGAATTGATGATAATGGCTTTTGTTTTTTCAGAAATGCACTGCTGAAGCTTTTCCGGGATTATGTTCAAATCAGTATCAAGATCATAATAAACCGGAATGCCGTTATTAAGGACAATTGACGGGCTGTAAGTGTAGTAAGAGGGCTGAATGACAATTACTTCATCACCCTGGTTTAAAATGGATTTAAGTGCCGTATATAAAGTGAAGGTAGCGCATGGTGTAATAGTTACCTCATTTTCCTTCAGCTTAATGCTGTTGCTTCTTTTCAGGTTAAAATGAATGATATTCTGAATCAGCAATGGGCTTCCTGCAAGCGGTTCATAATTATGGGTATCCTGATCTGCTGCTTCCTTTAAAAAATCTTTTAAGCGGGGATCAATATCGAAATCTGTCAAACCCAGCGAGAGATCAAAGCTGTTTTGCCTGGAGGCAAGTTCAGACATTTCCGTAAAAAATGAGTAATGGGTAAATCCGTAAACTTTCTCCATAGGTTATTGTTTGTCTCTCAAATATAAGAAATTACCCATTCATTACAGATTAAATAAATTTTGGTATTTTTAGACAAATTATTCTATAATGAGAAAACTAATCATCTCTCTATTTTCAGTATCGGTACTGGTAAGCTGCGGAACGGCTAAAAATTCAGGCGGCACATCGGCATCATTAACTGCAAAAAGTAATAAAGCATTTCTTTCTGCCTATAAGGAAATTAAGGCAGCTGATCTGAAGAAAAACCTGTATGTGATTGCTTCGGATGAAATGGAAGGCCGGGATACCGGAAGTCCGGGACAAAAGAAGGCGGGAGAATACATGATCAATTATTATAAAAGTCTGGGTGTTTCCTATCCTAAAACACTGGGTTCCTATTACCAGAAGGTTCCTGCAGATTTCATGAAAAAAAGAGGCGGCGGAAACCTTCCGGATTCTGAAAATATCCTGGCATTTATAGAAGGTTCAGAAAAACCTGAAGAAATTGTGGTTGTTTCTGCCCATTATGACCATGTCGGCACCCAGAATGGCGTAGTATATAACGGTGCTGATGACGACGGAAGCGGAACAGTTGGCGTGATGGAAATTGCCAAAGCCTTCCAGAGTGCCAAAAAAGCAGGAAACGGCCCAAAGAGATCTGTCCTTTTCCTGCATGTAACAGGAGAGGAGCACGGATTATTCGGATCTGAATATTATACGGACCATCCGGTTTTTCCACTGGCCAATACAGTTGTTGATTTAAATATTGACATGATCGGGCGCGACGATCCTGAAAACAGAGGCAAACAATACGTCTATGTAATAGGATCTGAAATGTTAAGCTCTGAATTGAAAGTAATCAATGAAGCCGCCAATAAAAAGACCAATAATCTGGAACTGAACTATAAATATGATGACCCTAATGATACCCAGCGGCTGTATTACAGATCAGACCACTATAATTTTGCAAAAAACAATGTTCCTGTAGCGTTTTTCTTTGACGGGATTCATGAAGATTACCATAAACCGACTGATGATGTGGATAAAATCGACTACGAACTGCTGAAAAAAAGAACCCAGCTGGTTTTTGCCACTGCATGGGAAATTGCCAACAGGCCGGCCAGAATTATAGTTGACAGAAAATAACTGACATATAGAAAAGGTATTTTTTAATTAAGTTTTATTAAAATGAAAATCCGTGAAGCAAGATTAGAAGACATTCCTCAAATTCAGGTCGTAAGGAATGCCGTTAGAGAAAATACTTTATCTGATCCGAATCTGGTTACAGATAAAGATTGTGAAGAATTTTTATTTGACAGGGGAAAGGGCTGGGTCTGTGAAATTGATAATCAGATCGTGGGATTTTCAATTGTTGACCTCAAAGAGAACAATATCTGGGCATTGTTTCTTCATCCTGACTTTGAAAAGCAGGGCATCGGGCGAAAGCTTCACGATGTAATGCTAGCCTGGTATTTTAAACAGACAAAAGAAAAGGTCTGGCTTGGAACTTTGCCCGATACAAGGGCTGAAATATTTTACAGAAAATCCGGCTGGAATGAAGCAGGGATTCACGGAAAAGGAGAAATAAAATTTGAAATGACTTTTGAAAACTGGCGCACAATGAAACAGAATATAAAATCAATCCGGCCTTTTATAGGTTCTGAAAACTTCAAAACGAGCAGGGAATTTTATTCAGACCTTGGCTTTGAAGAAACCGTTCTTGAAAGCAACCTATCCTTATTCCAATGGAACGGGACGGGATTTTACCTTCAGGATGCTTACGTAAAAGATTGGATCAACAATACAATGCTTTTTATCGAAGTTGATGATACGGAAGCATTCCGGAATTACCTCACAGGCCTTAATCTCACGGAGAAATATGAAAATGTCCGGCTGACGGCTGTTAAAACCATGCCGTGGGGAAAAGAATGTTTCGTCCATGACCCCAGCGGAATTTTATGGCATTTCGGGGAATTTTTCAATAGATAAATAATAAGAACGGATTTTGATTTTAGTTTCGAAATTTTATAAAAATTTAAACAAACTCTAATAAGTTTAAAATTATCCATAAACAATGATTTACGCTTTTGATACCTATTATTTCGAGGACTATGCCTATACGGTATGCATTGCTTTTGAAGAATGGACTTCTGAAAAAGAAACCCAGGTTTTCATGGAGAAAACAGAAATTACTTCCGGTTATGAAAGCGGTGCATTTTATAAAAGGGAATTGCCGTGTATCCTCAGTCTGCTAAAACAGATTAAACTGCGTGAAGGTGATCTTATTATTGTTGACGGATATATTACATTAGGTAATGAAGGGAAAATGGGACTGGGAGGTTATCTCTATGAAGCTTTGGAGCAAAAATTCCCGGTTATCGGAATTGCGAAAAATGAATTCGGTACTCCCGATTTGCAAAGAAAGATGATCTTTCGGGGAGAAAGCGAAGTTCCACTGTTCCTTACTGTAAAAGGTGCCGGCACCGATGAGATTAAAGAAAAAATAGAAAAGATGTACGGAGATTTCAGAATTCCTGCACTGTTGAAAAAACTGGACCAGCTGACAAGAATCCGATGAGTTAAGTCAATAAATAAATATGATTACTGGCTGCGAATATCAGAAAACTGACAAAAATCACAGATTTATTATTTTTATCAATTCTAAATAAATATAAATTTGTAATAACAAAAACGTATCAATCATATCCATATCAATTTTTGTTTTATCAGCCGGTAATTTTATATTGCCGGTTTTATTATTTCTAGAGTGATCTCATATACTCAATATTGAGTTGACGGAATCAGAAAATAAAAAAAACAGACAAATAATTCTTGCCTGTTTATCATTAGTATTGGTGATCTCACCAAGAATCGAACTTGGATCTAAAGTTTAGGAAACTTCTATTCTATCCGTTGAACTATGAGACCGTGGGCCCAAAGATAATAAATAAATTTAAAATTTAAAAATAAAAGAACCCGCTCTTTAGGAACGGGCTCAGTAGATAAAACATCTCATTTTTTTAATTAGACAACAATAAAAAAGCACAGCCGACAACGCTGTGCTTAAATTTTTATAAATTTAACTGCAATTTCAGAACTGAAAAAAGCAAAAATTGAATTCATTTTCAGATGTATTACAGAGTAAATGTAGGAATAAATTTCTTGCTTTCAATGAATTGAATGTTAAAACCCACAAGTTATCCACAATGTATTGTTAATAACTTAATCGTCAAAAAAAGAACTCACGAATCAGTCTGCAACACAAATTATTAAAAGGGAATGACTTTCTGGAAATCAATTCTGAAAAAAGTGAAAGGATAAAAGTTTTTAAAATGCCGGTAAAATATAATAAAAGAAGAGATGATTGGTTTTCTCTCTGCATCTAAAAATAAAAGAGAAAAGTAACGGTAACAGATTGAGCTGAGCTTTTTGGTTTCAACAATCACAGATGAAACATTTACTCGTGAAAGTTCCTTTTCTATACTATACAAAAAAAGAGAGTAAAAATACTCTCTGTTCATTTTTTAATTTTCCAGCTTTTCTTTGATATATTTCGCGGTATGGGATTTTTTATCTTTGGCCAGTTCTTCCGGCGTTCCGGCGAAAACAACTTCACCGCCGTGTTTTCCGGCTTCCGGTCCAATGTCGATGATATAATCGGCTGATTTAATGATATCCGGCTGATGTTCAATGACAATCACAGAATGGCCAAGATCAATCAGAGCCTGCAATGACTTCAGTAATTTCTGAATATCATGAAAATGCAACCCTGTGGAAGGTTCATCAAAAATAAACAATGTTTTATCCGTCGTCACACCTTTGACAAGAAACGATGCCAGTTTCACACGCTGGGCTTCACCACCGGAAAGGGTGGAAGAGCTTTGTCCTAACTGCAGATATCCCAGACCGACATCCTGTAAAGGCCTCAGTTTGGTTACGATTTTATCTTCATTGTTATCTTTGAAAAATGCCAGTGCCTCATCTACGGTCATGTGAAGGATATCGGAAATATTTTTTTCGTCAAATTTCACTTCCAGGATTTCATTTTTGAAACGGGTCCCTTTACAGACTTCACATTCCAGTTCAATATCCGCCATAAACTGCATCGATACATTGATCACGCCTTCTCCTTTACATTCGTCGCATCTTCCGCCATCAACGTTGAAAGAGAAATGTTTTGGCTTATAGCCCATCATTTTTGAAACTTTCTGCTTGGCGAATAAATCTCTGATATCATCGTAAGCCTTCAGATAGGTTACAGGGTTTGAACGGGAAGATTTTCCGATCGGGTTCTGGTCGATTAATTCGATATGCTTGATCAGTTTTTTAGGAAAATCTACAGCATCGTATTCGCCTTTTTTTCCGCCCATGCCCAACTGAATCTGAATGTCATTCGTCAGGATTTCTTTCATTAAAGTCGATTTTCCGCTTCCGGAAACCCCCGAAATTACGGCAAGGCTTTCCAATGGAATATCAACATCGATATTCTTAAGGTTATTTTGACGTGCGCCCTTAATATGGATCCATTCTTTTGCTTTTCTCCGCTTTTTCGGAACTTCAATCTCCAGTCTTCCCGTAAGGTATTTTGACGTTAAGGTATCTGCATCTTTCAGTTCTTTATAATTTCCTGCAAAAACCAGCTCACCACCGAGATAACCGGCTTCAGGGCCGATATCAATAATATAATCTGCAGCTTTCATCACATCCTCATCATGTTCGACCACGATAACGGTATTCCCTAGATCACGGAGGTTTTTAAGGACTTCAATTAAATTTTCCGTATCCCTGGAGTGCAGCCCGATGGACGGCTCATCCAGAATATAGATAGATCCTACCAGTGAGCTTCCCAGGCTTGTTGCTAAATTAATCCTCTGGCTTTCACCACCGGAAAGTGTGTTGGATGTTCTGTTTATGGTTAAATACCCTAAGCCCACTTTTAATAAAAATTCAAGGCGGGTACTGATTTCATATAACAGCCTTTTTGCCACTTCCTGATCGTGTTCCGATAGTGTTAATCCTTTGATTAAAGGAAAAAGCTCATCCATAGGAAGCTCAATCATCGATTGGATGTTATGACCGTCGATTTTTACCCAGGTCGTTTCTTCACGCAGCCTTAAACCTTCACAAGTAGGGCAGAGTGTTTTTCCGCGGTAACGGGAAAGCATGACCCGGTACTGGATTTTGTATAAATTTTCCTCAAGCATTCTGAAGAAATTATCGATGGACGGGAAGGTGCTTTTGCCGTCGCCTTTCCAAAGGTATTTTTTCTGTTCTTTGGTCAGCTGGTGGTAAGGCTTGTGGATCGGGAAGTCTTTTGCTTTTTTAATGAAGTCTTTTTTCCATTCGCTCATGCTTTCTCCTCTCCATGAAGCCACGGCATCTTCAAAAACCGACAGGGCTTTATTGGGAACCACCAGGTCTTCATCAATTCCGATTACTTTACCGTAGCCTTCACAGGTCGGGCATGCGCCGTAAGGGTTGTTAAAACTGAAAAAATGAACGTTAGGTTCCAGAAATTCGATTCCGTCCAGTTCAAATTTATTTGAAAATTCTTTTACTTTCCCGGTATCTGTATTTTTCAGCGAGCAGTATCCCCGTCCCTCATAGAAAGCCATCTGGATAGAATCTGCCAGACGCTGTAAAAAGCTTTCATCTTCCTCATAAGAGAAACGGTCGATCACCAGATTGATTTTCATTCCCTTTTCGGGCGTAAACCCAAAACTTTCCAGATCTTCGATCCCCGCAACATTTCCGCCGATTTCCAGTCGTGTAAAACCTGCCAGTTTTAATACGTTCAGATTTTCAGTAAAATTTTCCGCATCATATTCCAGGGGCGCAGCCAGCAAAAATGAAGCGTCTTTCTTGGATGATTTAATAAAATCCACCACATCGGAAACCGAATCTTTTTTCACTTCTTCACCGGATACGGGAGAAAATGTTTTCCCGATCCTTGCGAAAAGAAGCTTCATGTAATCATAGATTTCCGTAGAAGTCCCTACCGTTGATCTCGGATTAGAAGAAATGACTTTCTGCTGGATGGCAATGGAAGGAGCCAGACCCTTAATGTCATCCACTTTAGGTTTTTCCAGTTTCCCTAAAAACTGGCGTGCATAAGAGCTGAGACTTTCCACATATCTTCTTTGCCCTTCCGCATAAATGGTGTCAAAAGCCAGGGAAGATTTTCCGCTTCCGGAAACGCCTGTAATGACAATCAGTTTATTTTTCGGGATCAGGACGTCGATGTGTTTCAGATTGTTGAGATGTGCATTCTTAACGAAAATCTGCTTTTTAATATCTATATCTGTTGTATTAGCCATAGTAAAATTAAGACTAACAAAATTACGACTTTTTGACGGATTCTGATCTTTTAATTAAGCACAAATAATACAAATTGATTTCATTGATCGTGACCAATTTAATAGCTTAATAATGGAGTATAAATTTCTGTAAAACAACATGAGGTGCTAAAAACCCATAGATACTGAAACATCTAATTAAGTCTAAAATTTTCTTCATTTTATATAATATCCGAAAAGAGCAGACTATATTTAAAGTTTTATTATGATTGAAAAATACATAAAAATCATATTTCTCAATAAGCAATTCGGAATGTGAAAATTATTCAGGGATGTCGTGATACTTTTAAGGAGGGAAATATAAGACCCTGAATTCACGTCCTGGAATCTGCCGCCGGAACTGCATTTTTTTTCATGACATCTATCATTTGTGTGTATTCCCAAACTCCATTACTTTTGGGCTTCCGAACTAACTGAGAATAATTCTGATCATATGATTAAAAAAGCAGGAAATATATTTTTCCTTGGAACTTTATTTTTCGCTCACGCGCAGGAAAAATCAACTGACATCGACAGTATTGAAATTCAGGGAAAACTGATTTCAGTACCCTATAAAATTGCCAACCAGAATATCACCCTTATTACAAGACAGGAGATTGAAAATTCCCCGGCAAAAAGTATTGACGAGATCCTTCAGCAGGTTTCCGGGATGGATATCAGAAGGAGGGGCGCAAATGGTGTACAGAGTGATCTTGCTTTTCGGGGAAGTTCTTCCGAGCAGGTTCTTCTGCTTTTAAACGGAATAAGGATGAGCGATTCTCAGACCGGGCATAATTCTATGAACTTACCGATTGATCTGGAAGATGTGGAAAGAATCGAGGTCATCAAAGGTCCGGGAGCAAGACGTTTCGGGCAAAATGCTTATGCAGGAGTTATTAATGTCATTACCAAAACCCATCTCGGGAAAAGGGTGAAAATAAGTGCAGAAGCCGGGGATTACGAAACGTTTGGCTTCGGACTGAATGCGCAGCTGGGAAATGAGAAATTTTCAAATACGCTTGCGGCAAATTCCAATTCGTCTCAAGGGTATATGTACAATACCGATTATGAAATCAGGAATGTTTTTTATCAGAGTAAATTAGCCATAAAAGACGGGGACATCAGATTACAGGCAGGGTTTTCTGAGAAAAAGTTCGGAGCCAACGGGTTTTATTCTTCTGCCAAGGCCACCGAGCAGTATGAAGAAACGCAGGCCTCAGTAATAAGTCTGTCCCATCAGCAGACCTTTAAAAATCTAAAGATCCACTCGAATGTCTATTGGCGAAGAGGGCAGGATATGTATCTGTTCAACAGGGCGAAACCTGAAATTTACAGAAATATGCACATCGGAAATAATGTCGGTGGAGAAGTGAATTCCAGCTACCAGTGGGGATTGGGAACCACAGGAGTCGGCGTGGAACTGAGAAAAGAATTTCTGGCAAGTAATAATTTAGGGCACCGTGACCGTTTTGTTTCCCAGGTTTTCTTTGAACACCATTTTTCCCTGTTGGATAAAAAATTAAATATCAGTCCGGGATTTTCCTGGGCGAATTATTCCACGAACGGAAATTTCTTCTATCCCGGATTGGATGTCGGCTATAATTTCGACCCGAACAATAAGATCTACGGAAATATTTCAAGGGTTTCAAGGGTGCCCACGTTTACCGATCTTTATTATGTAAGTAAGACGGAACAGGGAAATCCTGATCTGTTACCTGAAAATGCAGTTTCTGCAGAAATAGGATATCAGTACCAGACTAAAAATATTTTAGTAAAAGTAAGCGGTTTTCTGAGGGATTCCCATAATTCTATAGACTGGACAAAAATTTCACTGAACGACCCTGTCTGGTATGCTCAGAATATTGGGGATACGAGCAGTAAAGGGCTAGAATTTGAGCTCAGTCACCAATTTAACGGCTGGCTGAAGTATTCGGTGGGATACACTTATCTGGACAATACATTAAACTCTGTAGGTGAATTTGCCGCAAGATACCTTTTAGATAATCTGAGGCATCAGGTAATTGCAAAATTGGAAACCAAATTCCTGAAAAACTTCACCAATGAACTTGTTTACCGTTATAACCAGCGGATGAATAACGGAAGCTACCATTTACTGGATGAAAAATTAAGTTTTGTTAAAAAAGACTTTTCGGTGTACGTTCTGGTCAATAATGTAACAAATACTTCATATACGGAAACTTTTGGCGTTGCCATGCCGCAAAGATGGTTCCATATCGGCTTTTCTTATAATATCAATATTAAGTAAATGTTAATACAGGATGAATTAAAGTTAATATTACGAAATTGTTAATTCATTTACATTTGCAGAAATTTTTTTAAGATGAAACTTTTTCTAAGCCTTAGTTTATTTTTAAGTCTTACGTTTTTTAAAGCGCAGGAACATATTTCCGCCTTCAATGCGCTGACCTTAACCTATAAGTTTCACCCGAAATTTTTTCTATATGCCGAAGGGCAGATGAGAAGTATTGAAGATTATACCTATCCTGATTATTATGAAATAAAAGGCGGGCTTGGGTATAACCTTACCAAGAACCATAAACCTTTTATCGGTTTGGGAAGATACGCAACCTATAAAGATCACGCCATTAACAAAGAAGAGTTCAGGGTATGGTTACAGGACGTTATTGATTTCAAAAAAGGAGTTGTGAAATTTGAAAACAGATTCCGTGCTGAAAAGTCTTGGTTTTATGAGCCTCAGACAGATAAAAATTCCGAGAGAATGCGGTACCGTTACCGTTTGAATATTTCAGTTCCGTTGAATGCCAAGAAAATTGAGCCTGGCACTTTATTCGCCAATGCTTATGACGAAATTTTTATTGTCAGCCCTATAAAACCTGCTTTTGCAAGAAACAGGGTATACGGAGGCCTGGGATATCAGATTGATCAGAACTTCGGGATCCTGGGAGGATACCTTTGGCAAAGGGAATTTGAAGCGAAAGGAAATAAAAATGCCCACTTTTTATATCTTGCTATCAACATCAATATCGACGATACCAATCCTCCTGCAAGAACCTATCATTTCCCGGGAGCAGATTAATATTTATCAATCAAATAATGGTAAGCCTTTAAATATTTATTGAATCTTTTGATGTCTTTCTGAGCTAATTCGCGGTTTACCCTTCTCAGATCCATATTGTCACGGAGATCATTTAATTTTACGGCCACAGCAAGAGGAGACCGTTCTGTTCTTTTCACGAAATCATCGTATTCCTCTTCAGGATCAAATTTTGTCAGGCAGCTGATCGCAAAAATGATGTATTCGGGAAATCCTTCGTCTCTTAAATAATCCAGACTGAATTCTGCCGGGTGATCTTCCACAACATCATGCAGCACGCCAACGATTTTTTCATCCATGGTTTTGCCGTATTCCATGACACGCATCACGTGAGCTATATAAGGAGCATGATATTTATCGGTTTGGCCTTTATGTGCTTTATCAGCAATTTTAATAGCTCTGTGGAGCAGTTCTTCTTTTGTCATTATACTATGTAAAGTGCAAAAATAAAAAATGCCTTAAATCCTGAGGCTATATTTTATAATTATTTTTAATAAATATCAATACAGGCTTATGTTTATCTATAAGACTAGATTCTAGGCCGGATTTATCTTCCCGGCGTATTTTTTTTATTTTCAGGAGTTATCCCGTTCAGTATTTTATAATCTGTCGAATCTTTCCTTTTATCCTTCATGCCGGAATATACAGAATCGTTTGCAGGCCTGGCCGTGGGAATTTTATAAAGGTCTTTCTCCCGCTCTGCTGAATTAATATCCTTTGTATTGAGATCCGGTTTTTTCATCCGCACCGTATCGGTCTTAGGAATTAACTGCCTTTTCTCTTTTTGCTGTGCAGAAAGCGAAACTGAAATAAAAACAAAGGTGAAAAATATAATTTTCATAAGGGTAATTTTTGCTAAAAATAAAAATAATTTTTAAAACTGTTCAAGATCGGTCTTTATTATTATAAGACATTTTAGACTTTTTTTATTATGACTTGATGAAAAAAATTAATATTAAAATAAAAAGCGCCTCAATTACTGAGACGCTTAATTAAGAAATCAAATTTATATATAGAAGACTAATATCCTCCTTTATTGATAAAATGGGCAGCTACTTTTTCAGTCAGTGCCACTACATTCGGATTGTTAGTGTATTTTGTAAACCTTCTCAATCCGGAAAGCATCATTCTCTGTTCGTCACCTTCGGCGAAAGAAATGATTCCTTCTTTTGCTGACGTGATGATTTTTTCAACGGCTTTATAAAGGTTAAGCTGGGCCATGGATGCTTCTGCTGAGTCTGCAGAGAAGTGTTTTTCAGCTCGCAGAATTGCAGATTCCGCCATATAGATCTGGTTAAGGATTTCAGACGCATTCAATAATAAATGCTGCTGTTTTTCAATATCCATCATGAACTTCTGAAGCGCAGCCCCTGAAACCATTAAAAACACTTTTTTAAGGTTGGCGATAATTGCTTTTTCTTCACTCATGAATTCAGAATAATCAGGAACTTCAAATGACGGGATGCCCATTAATTCTTTTGAAATTGCCATCGCCGGGGACAGCAGATCCAGTTCACCTTTCATCGCTCTTTTGATCAGCATTCCGACAGATAAAAGACGGTTAATCTCATTGGTTCCTTCATAGATCCTTCCGATTCTTGAATCTCTCCAAGCCGCTTCCATCGGAGTTTCTTCAGAGAATCCCATTCCACCGTATACCTGAATTCCCTCATCGGCAGTATGCTGTGTTAAATCTGAAACGAACACTTTAAGGATTGAGGCTTCTACAGCGAATTCTTCCACACCTTTTAATTCAGCCTGCTGATGGTTCATTCCGCCTTCAACCAGCTCATTGATTTTATCCTCAACATCTTTTGCGGCCCTGTAGGCTCCGGCTTCGGACACGAAAATCCCGGTAGCCATCTCCGCCAGTTTTTTTCTGATGGCTCCAAATGTTGAAATAGAAACACCAAACTGCTTTCTTTCGCTGGAATATTGCAGGGAATGGTTTAAGATTCTTCTCTGTCCGTCCAGATTGGCTGCCGCCAGTTTGATTCTTCCTACATTCAGTGCATTTAAAGCGATCTTGAAACCATTGTTCCTTTCCCCTAAAAGGTTTTCAACAGGTACTTTCATATCCGTAAAGAATACCTGTCTCGTTGAAGACGAGCGGATTCCCAGTTTATGTTCCTCTTCACCGAAACTTAACCCTTCGGTCCCTTCTTTTTCTACAATGAATCCTGTGATGTTTTTATCATCTTCAATTTTAGCGAAGACAATGAAAATTTCTGCAAAACCGGCATTGGAAATCCACATTTTCTGTCCGTTGATGATATAATGTTTCCCGTCTTCAGAAAGTTTTGCCCTTGTTTTTCCGGAGTTAGCATCAGAACCGGCATCCGGTTCTGTTAAACAGTACGCTCCGAATTTTGTACCTGTCGCCAGATCCGGAAGGTATTTCTGTTTTTGTTCTTCCGTTCCGTACAACAGGATAGGAAGGGTGCCGATTCCGGTGTGGGCACCGTAGGCCGTTGCCAGGGAACCGTTTGCCCCCGAACAGTAATCGCAGGCCAACATGGTATTCACAAAGCCCATTCCGAGACCGCCGTATTCTTCAGGAACCGCAACCCCCAGAAGTCCCATTTCACCCAGCTTCCGCATTTTTTCTTCGGTTAAGGCGTAATCTTTCTTTTCAAACCTTACATTTTGAGGAATAACTTCCCGGTCAATAAATTCTTTTGCAGAATCACGAAGCATTTTTTGCTCTTCTGAGAGCTCTTCTAAAGTGAAGATTTCCTGTGCAGGAACTTCCTTGATCAGGAACTCGCCGCCTTTTAGTATATTATTCATTGTTTTATTTTAAATTGAAGTTATTTTATTTGAATTTTGAATTATGTCTGCTGCCTTAATTTATCCTGAAGTGTTTTAACAATTGAAGTCAATATATTTACGATACTTTGTATTTCTGACTTATATTTTGTCTCATTATATTTTACTAATTGAGATTGTGATAACAAATCAATCCAATATTGGGTTTCTCTTGCTTCTTTACTTGATATTGACATTTTGTAAAGGAAATCTTTCTGAAAAACCGGCCAAAGCTTCCTGTACATTTGCTCAATAGAGTTTCCACTTCTTAATAGCCCTTTTGTATTGATCCAAAATTTAAAATTCACGATTCAAAATTATTTTAAAGAAGCTCGAAAATTGAGGCCGCACCCTGACCCGTTCCCACGCACATGGTTACCAAACCGTATTTATTGCCGCGTTTTCTCATTTCATCAAGCAGCTGGACGGTTAATTTTGTTCCGGTACATCCCAGCGGGTGGCCCAAAGCGATGGCACCGCCATTGACATTCAGGATTTCCGGATTGAGATCCAATTCCTTTTTAATAGCTACGGACTGAGAGGCAAATGCTTCATTCATTTCAATGAGCTCAATGTCTTTAAGATCTAATCCGGCCTGTTTCAATGCTTTCGGAATGGCATATAACGGTCCCATTCCCATAATTCTAGGCTCCAGTCCGGCCGCGGCATATGCTACCAGCCGTGCTTGAGGTTCCAATCCTAATTCTTTTACCATTTCTTCGCTCATCACTATGACAAAAGCGGCTCCGTCACTCATTTGGGAAGAGTTTCCGGCAGTCACGCTTCCGCCGTTGGCAAAAACCGGTTTAAGTTTGGCAAGGCCCTCAAGAGAGGTATCCTTTCTCGGACCTTCATCTACAGAAAAGTCGAACTTTTTGGTCTGCATTTTCTGATTTTCATCCAGGAAATTATATTCTACAGGAATCGGGACAATCTGACTGGCAAATCTTCCTTCCTGATTCGCTTTTAAAGATTTCATGTGGGATTCAAAAGCGAATTGATCCTGTTCTTCCCGGGTAATGTTGTATTGTTTGGCAACTTCTTCCGCCGTATAACCCATTCCCCAATAATAATCAGGATTGGTTCTGGCAATATCCGTTTCGGGAACCGGTTTGTAACCGCCCATCGGAATGTATGACATGGATTCTGTACCGCCTGCAATAATGCAGTCGGCCATTCCGGCCTGGATTTTTGCGGAAGCAATGGCGATCGCTTCACTTCCGGATGCACAATACCGGTTAACGGTAACGCCGGGAACTTTATCGGTATTCAATCCCATTAAAGAGATCAGACGGGCAACATTCAGGCCCTGTTCGGCCTCAGGCATGGCATTCCCTACAATGAGGTCGTCAACCCTGTTCTTATCCAATTGCGGAAGCTCAGCCATTAATTTTCCAATCACGGTAGCTGCCATAACGTCGGGTCTTGTAAATCGTAAACTTCCTTTTGGCGCTTTTCCAACGGCTGTTCTGAAACCCTTTACTATATATGCTGTTTTCATTATGTATTAAAGTATTTATGTAAAATGTATATATGAATTAAAATGCTTGAGTATTAAATTTCTGCTTCAATTTTGCCAGCATATTTTGTATATGTTTGATTTCTGAATAGAGACTATTAAATTCATCTTCTTTAAAGAAACCTAAATCATTGGCAATTAATATTTGTGTTTCAAATTCAAATGAAGAACCTAAAGCAATATTAAGAAAATATGAAAATTGAGCATTTGTATCTCGACCCGCACGCTCAGCTATATTAGACGGAATTGAATATAAACTTCTTCTTGACTGAGATGTCAATCCATACATTTCGTCTTTAGGAAAATTATTTGAAGCTAAGTAAAATATTTTACAAAGTTTCATTGATTTTGTCCAAACTTCTAAATCTCTGAAATTGTGCATGGCTAATACATTAATACTTTTTACATTTTACAAGAAAATCTAGTTCCTCAACGGTTTCCCATTCTGTAACATATACTGGATTCGCTCCAGTGTTTTTCTTTCACCACAAAGCTGAAGGAAGGTTTCTCGTTCAAGGTTCAATAAGTATTGTTCCGTGACAACTGTGGGTTCGGAAAGATTTCCGCCGACCATGACATTGGCCAGTTTATCTGCGATTTTTTTGTCATGTTCCGAGATATAATTTCCGGTTAACATCTGGTCGGTCCCTACATAGAACATGCCCAATGCATCTTTACCCAAAACTTTTACCTTCTGTTCGATAGGCTGAGTGTAGCCGTGTTCTGCTAAACTCAGGGCCAGCATTTTTGCTGTTTTGATCTGTGTTCTTTTATCAACGGCAACGATATCTTTTCCTTTTTCAAGGATTCCCATGTCATAGGCTTCATAAGCGGAAGTAGCCACTTTGCCCATCGCGATGTTCATGAACGCTTCGCGGAGCCTGTTGTTTTTAACATCATCATTGTGGAATTCCCTTGACGTTCTCAAGGTCAGTTCTTTCGTTCCGCCACCGCCGGGAATTACACCGACTCCGGTTTCCACCAATCCGATATAGGTTTCTGCTGCGGCAACAACCCTGTCGGCATGCATGGTCATTTCACAACCGCCGCCAAGCGTCATTCCGTGAGGTGCTACCACTACAGGAATAGAGGAGTAACGAACCCTCATCATGGATTTCTGGAAATAAGCAATGGCCATATTCAAATCATCCCAATCCTGTTCGATCGCCATCATTAAAATCATCGCCAGATTTGCGCCTACAGAGAAATTGGTACCTTGATTGGCAATCACCAGTCCGTCATATTCTTTTTCAGCTAAATCAATCGCCCTGTTTAATCCGTCCAGAACTTCTCCTCCCAAAGAATTCATTTTAGAACGGATTTCAAAGTTGATGATTCCGTTGCCTAGGTATTCAATAGAAGCTCCCGAATTGCTCCAAAGCGTTTTGTTTTTTCTGATATTATCTAAAATAATGAAAGAATCCTGCCCCGGAATTTTATTATATTCTCCTGAATTTTTATCAACGTAAATGCTTTGTCCTTCATCATTGACTTTATAAAACGTCTCTACATTTTTTACCCAGTCTGAAACTTCGTAGCCTCCGTCTTTAGCCAGTTCAATGCCTTTCTGAACACCGACTGCATCCCAGATTTCAAAAGGACCGTTTTCCCAGCCGAAGCCGGCTCTCATCGCATCGTCGATTTTATATACTTCGTCAGAAATTTCAGGGACTTTATGGGAAACATAAGCGAATAAGGCTCCCAAAGATTTTCTGTACAGTTCTCCGGCTTTATCTTTTCCACCGATTAACACCTTAAAGCGGTCAATCGGTTTGTCGATCGTTTTGGTTAATTCTAAAGTTGGGAATGAGGATTTCCCCTGAAGTTCATATTCTAGGGTATCAAGATTCAATCCGTGAATCTCGGATTTCCTGTCTGTACCTTTTACTTTTTTATAGAATCCCTGTTGTGTCTTTGAACCTAACCATTTGTTATCAACCATTTTCTGGATGTAATCCGGCAGGGCAAAAACATCATTGAAATCATTCGCTTCAGCACCGCTCTGGCGGACACCGTTGGCTACCATCACTAAAGTATCCAGTCCGACCACATCGGCCGTTCTGAAGGTCGCCGATTTCGGCCGTCCGATTACCGGGCCCGTCAATTTATCAACATCAGAAACGGTAAGCCCTAATTTCTGGACATTGTGAAGGAGGTCCATCATGGAGAAAACCCCGATCCTGTTGGCAATAAATGCCGGCGTATCTTTTGCTAAAACGGTTGTCTTGCCCAAGAATTTCGCTCCGTAATTCATATAGAAGTCAATGACTTCAGGAAGCGTATCTTTGGTAGGGATAATTTCTAAAAGCGGCAGATATCTGACAGGATTAAAAAAGTGTGTGCCTGCAAAATACTGCTTAAAATCTTCGCTTCTTCCTTCCGTTAGGAAATGAATAGGAATCCCTGAGGTATTTGAAGAGATCAGTGTTCCGGGTTTTCTGAACTGCTCTATTTTTTCGTATACTGATTTTTTGATATCCAGTTTTTCAACCACCACTTCAATAATCCAGTCCGTACTTTTTATTTTCTGTAAATCATCATCAAAATTTCCAATCTTGATTCTATCGGCGAATTTTGGAGAATAGAGCAGTGCTGGGCTTGCTTTCTTGAGTTTTTCAAAGCTTTCGGAAGCGATTCTGTTACGAACAGCTTTGTCTTCTTTGGTCAAACCTTTTTTCTGTTCTGCTTCAGACAATTCAAAAGGAACGATATCCAGCAACGAAACTTCAACTCCAATATTGGCAAAGTGCGCCGCAATACCGCTTCCCATAATTCCTGAACCAAGAACGGTGACATGTTTGATTCTTCTTTTCATTATTTTTCTATTTATTATTTATTTTGGTTTATACATCTGCCGTGCTGAATGAAATAAGGACGCTAAGAAGAATGTCATGGCATCCACATTTTTTCTCTATCAGACTGGCACTTGGGAAATCATTGTTTATTTTCTGTTATTCAGATCCGTTGCGATCTTCATTATCTCCGTCATGACTTCTTTAAACGTTTCTAATTTTTCAGGAGCAATTTTCTCCATGATTCTTTTATTAAAATTAACCACAACTTCCTTGGACATATTTCTGGAATTCAGCCCTTTATCGGTAAGCTTTATAATAACCTCTCTTTTATCTGTGGTTGTTTTTTCTTTATAGATATAGCCGTTGTCCTCAAGAAGTTTGATAATTCTTGTAAGAGAAGTAGGCTCAATAGCCATTTTAGGTCCCAGGTTTGTACTTCTTGTGCCTTCTTTAGGATCTATTTTAAGAAGCGTAAGAGCCTGAACAGCCGTAGAATCATGTTCCTGTGCAAGATCTGTATACATTTTAGAAACAGCCAGCCAGGTCTGCTTTAAAATTAAATCTACATTTTCTATTTTATCTTTGTTATCCATCGTTATTGTTGAAAGGGTGTTATTCAAATGTAGCAAATATTATGCATGCATAGTATTTATTAACGTTAAAATTTGTTAATAATCTGATAATAAGGCTGTTAAATTGTATGATTAGCATAATACTATGCATGCATAGCATGTGAATTATGCAAAGAAAAAGACGTGTTAATACAGGGTTTTTACTAAATTAATGATTTCTTCAAATGATTCGCATTGGTATTCTGAAGAATCATTGGAAATTATCCAAAATGTATCCTGAAAACGGAAATGCAAAGACGAGAGATCTTTCCGGAAATTTTTCTGAAGCAGAGAATACAACATTTCTTTATAAAGTTCCTGCGCGGTAATTATCGGCGCAATAAAGTTTTCATTAACCTGAAATAATGAAACATTTGTCAGCTCATGGTGCTGAAGCAGGATATCTTCAACAATTCCGGAATATAAATGAGTTTCCTTTACATACCATATTTTGTCTGCAAATTCTTTGGACAGCCGCCAGTCGTGGGAAGAGAAAAGAATTAATTTATTCTGTTCTTTCGCAAGCTTCCGGAGTGTTTTAAGGATAATAATTTTATTTTTTTCATCCAAATGAGTCGTCGGTTCATCGAGAATAATAATAGGGGAGTTTTGGGTCAGTGCTCTTCCGATAAAGGCTTTCTGAAGATTCCCGTCTGAAAGATTATGTAATAAAGTATTTTTATACTGATCCAGATCCAGTTCTCTGATAATCTCCGAAACTTCCTCTATATCTTCTTTTCTGAGTTCAAAATAGAAAGGGTAGTAAATATATTTCCCTAATGAAATAAGGTCTTCAACCGTATAATTTTGCGGAATAACCGATTTTGAGAAAACAACGGCAATATTTTCTGCAATTTCTTTTACGGAAAGGGTTTTTATATTTTTATTATTGATTGAAATTTCTCCGCTTAATAAAGGCGTCTGATGTAAGATAGATCTGATTAAAGTGGTTTTTCCTACACCATTGTTCCCGATCAGCAAGCACACTTCCCCTAAATTCAGATGGGCATCTGCATTTGAAATTAAGGTTGTCTCATAACCGATATCGGCTTGTTTGATTTGTAGGTGCATTGTATTCAGTTTTATTCTTCGCAGATTTAAATAAGTTTATGTTTACTCCCTGATTAAAATGATTCTCTCAAACTGATCATGGATGTACAGATTTATTCTGTTTCAAAAGCATCGTCAGGATAACAGGGATTCCGAAGAGAGAACTGATCACATTCAGAGGGATCTGGGATTTTTCAGCAATAACGGAGAACAGTAACATGATCAGCATTCCGAGAAGCATATTGAGCCCCCACTGCTGCCAGAGCTTTGCCGGATTATAGATCAGCCTGCAAAAATGCGGGACAATAATCCCGATAAATAAAATAGGGCCCAGAAATGCCGTAACAGAGGCCGAGAGCAGGGAAGAGGCGATGATGATCAGGAGTTTCAATTGATTTAAATTTACGCCTAAACTTCTCGCATAAGCAGATCCCAAAGAATTTCCTATCAAAGGTTTTATGCTTTTAAAGCAAATAAATAACCCGATGAACACCAGTATGGACAACACATAAATCTGGCTTCTGGAAACCATATTGTTTGCCCCGAAAGACCATAAGATATAATTTTTCAGACTTTGATTTTCAGCATAAAACTGAAGTAGGGAAACGATTGCTCCGGCAAAAGCGGAAACCAGAAAACCAAAAATAATCAGGTATGATTTATCTGTAAATCTTTTTGACATGGATAAGAGGACCAACATGAGAACCAGACTGCCTGCAATTGAAGACAGACTGAGAAAGCTGTTCTGAAGGAGTTCCGGAAGATCAATATCATATGAAAAGAAAATATAAAAAGCCACCGAAAGACTTGCGATGGAAGTGATTCCCAGGATATCCGGTCCGGCTAAAGGGTTCTGAAAATATTCCTGCATTAGAAACCCCGAAGTGGGAATGGAAAGTCCCGCTAAAAGCATTACAAACACACGGTTTACACGGATTTCCGCAATCTGGCTGTTTGCTGACTCTCCAAAAAAATCGCTAAAGTTTAGGCTTAAAAATCCTGTGTTCAGATTGATAACTGCGGTAAAAATTATTGCAATCAGTAAAAGTAAATACAGGATTTTAAATTTTTTAGACATTCTTAGAAATGCAGATGCACTTTTTATTTTAAAAAGGAATTGATTTTTGAAGTAAGCATATCCTCACTGATCATTCCCAGGGTTTCGTCTGTTTTATCGCCTTTTCTCATAAAGGTAAAAGGGATGGCACCGCCGTCCCACTGCTTAAAGTTGTTCTTAAAAAATTTGGCATCCATAAGCTGTCCGTCCAGAAGAACGGTATAATCCTGAATTCCGTGTTCTGCTGTAAAACGGGGAACTTCGGTGCTCCAGATATCTCTCTGATCTAAACTTACAAAGGTAATCTTGACCGGTTTTCCCTTAAGTTCCTCAATTTTATTTTTGAAATGGGGTATTTCCTTTACACATGGGCCACACCAGGTAGCGAAAAAATTCGTTACATACAGGGTATCGTTTTTATTATTTAAGATTCTTGAAATATTGTCTGGATTAACTTCTTTCAATGAAACAGCTGGAGAAGGTGTTTCCGGGACAGAAACAGAATCTGTTGCTGCCGCCGCTTCGTTATTTTTCTCGCTTTCCTTTTTACAACTTGCCAAAGCAAAAAGAACAAGCGTGGATAAAATTATCTTTTTCATAATATTTTTTCTATTTTTGAATTGAAGTATGGAACAACAAATCTATAAAGGGAAACTTACACGGTTTCATTGGCTAAAAATAACGAAAAAGGAAGAACTGACCAAAAATACTTTCGCTCTGGAATTTGAGATTCCTGAGCATCTTAAAGAGAATTTCAGGTTTGATGCCGGGCAGTTTGTCAGTATAAAATTTCAGTCCCAGGGTAAAGAGGTCATTAATGATTATTCAATGACTTCAGCACCATATGAAGGGAAAATAGCATTGGGAATTAAGATCAATTCTGCCGTGGGAGCCGCTTCCCAATTATTCAGAAACTATAATACCGGTGATGAAATCGAAGTGAGCGAGCCTGCCGGAAGGTTTACCCTGATATCTAAACCCAGCGAATTCCGGACGATTGTAGGATTTGCCGCCGGAATAGGGATTACTCCGATCCTAAGCCATTTCAAAAATATTCTTCATAATGAGCCGCGAACAAGGATGTTCTTATTTTTCGGCAATAAGAATTCTGAGGAACTCATGTATAGGGAACAGTTGGATAACCTTGCCAGAACCTGCGGAGGCAGGCTTCAGATTTTCTATTTTTATTCTCGGGAGAAACCGCTTAACAGTCTGTTTTACGGAAGGCTGGACGCAAAAAGGTTAAGCCTGATTATCAATCAGATCCTTCATCTGGATGATACGGATGAGGAATCTACCATCTGGGATGCTGTAGATGAAGTGCTGATCTGCGGGAAAGGAGAGATGATCAAAACATTGGCTAATGCATGCTATCATCACGGGATTCCGAAGAAAAATATTCACTTTGAGCTTTTTGAAGAATACAATGATGATATTTATCCTGTGGAAAAAGAATTTCCGCTGATAGAAAATGTTGAAGTGGAGTTTACTATGCTTGGTAAACAATACAATACTGAACTTCCTACTAATAAGGAAAGGATCCTTCAGCAATTATTGATTCAGAAATACAATGTACCATATTCCTGCAAATCGGGCATCTGTGGAAGCTGTGAATGCACTCTGGAAGAAGGCGAAGTAGAACTGCTGGAAAATGAATATCTGACCGAAAAAGAAGAAGAGAAAAGGCATATTCTTGCCTGCATGTCTATTGCGAAAAGCAGGAAAATAAAGCTTAACTTTGATCTTAGTTGAGAATAATAAAAAACATATTTAATCTGATATTCATATCAATAGAAATGGGCATTCTGTTGATATGCCTTTCCAATGCATGGGTGTTCGCCCTGACGGACGGGAGAACCTATACCAAAATTTCCAAAATCCCGCCGAGGGAAATCGCTTTGGTGCTCGGGACATCGCCAAAGATGAGATCAGGGCAGTCGAATCCTTATTTTACGAAAAGGATGGACGCAGCAGCCCTGCTGTACCACCATGGACGGATCCGGAAAATTATTGTGAGCGGTGAAAAGAGCAAAGGATATAATGAGCCGGCAGCGATGAAAAATTATCTGATCTACCAGGAAGGAGTACCGGAAGAGATCATCACGGAAGATCCGAGAGGATTCAATACCTATCAGAGCATTCTGCGCTGCAAAGATGTATACAAAAAAGACAACGTGATTATTGTTTCCCAGGGATTTCATAACCTGAGAGCTTTATTGTTTGCAAGAAACAACAATATGAATGCACTGGGTTTTGATGCGCAGGATGTCAGCAAACCTGAAAGCTATTACAGGAACCAGTTCAGGGAAATTCTCGCGAGAACAGTGGCGGTAGTCTATCTGGCGTTGGGGATTTCGCCGGATTAATAGCAACAAGATTTTTCAAGCTGCTATTATACATTTTTTAGAACGGATATCCGAATGCAATATTTAAAGTCGGTTTGAACGGCTGGAAATCTTTCAGCCTCCAACGGTCGCCTTCCGGTTTGTTCGGATCATACATTTTATAGGCCAGGTCTACTCTTAATGTAATATAGGCCACATTTACCCTTAATCCGAATCCGCTGCCGACGCCCATCTGCCTTATAAACCTGTTGAATTTAAACTCATTTCCGTATCCTTCATTGTCATTATTCAGGCTCCACGTATTTCCGATATCTGTGAAAATTGCTCCTTCATACATATCGCTGAAAGGAACCCTGAACTCAATGTTCGTCGTTAATTTCATATTCTCCGTCTGATAAGTACGCACCCTTTCATCGATCTGTGAATCCCCGGGTCCAAGTCCTCCGAAAGCCACCCAGGCTCTGATGTCATTGGATCCGCCGTTAAAATAAGAACGGATCACCGGCATGCTGGAAGAATTTCCATAAGGAATCCCAAGTCCTAGGAACTGACGGAGAACCAGTGTATTGTTATTAAACTTAAAATATTTTCTTACATCAAAGTCAAATTTTACAAACTGGGCATAGGGAACTCCGAAAATCGTCCTTTCCGGGCTTGAAATAATTCCCCCTTCATTTCTTTTCTGATTAAAAATGCTGAATATATTTCCGGCCAGCTCCACTTTTCCGTTAAAATAGAAAGCGTTCGGATAATTTTTCTTACCGATTTCGTTATAAATAAAATTATATATGAAGGAAGAAATCAGGACATCTTGGGTCTGCCGGTCTTTATTGACCAGTGTTCCTACAAATGCAATAAAACGGTCAGCCCCTGCCTGATCAAGATTGGAAGCATAATTCATATCCAGCGTAATCAGTCTGGAAACCTCATCTATACTCAGCTGCCCGGAATGGTACTGCTGGGCAACTGCAGGATTAGATTCAAAATAATTTTTAAAGATATCTTCCTGAATTTCCTTATCATTTACAAAATAATCATAATATGCATCTTTGTTTTTCGTTAAACTCAATTGCGTATTAAACAGGGTCAGCCTGTGTGAAACCTTATCGTTGACCGTTGCAAGGTAATTGAGCCCGGTATTGAAATTGATTCTGCCAAGACCTATATTATTCTGTACGGAAGTTCCGAGAACAATTGATGAAGTGGGGCTGTATCTTTTCGGCAGTAATTTATAGTAATCGAAAGGCAACAGTAATCTCGGGAAGTTAAGTGAAGCCTGGGCAGATAGTTCATAGGCTAAAACCCTGCTGTTGATATCTTTTGTACTTCTGATTGATCCGAATGTTCCGGCAATGCTGGTTGAAAGGTTTTCCGCCCCTCTGAAAATGTTTCTGGTCGTTAAATCCACTGAAGGGGATACGCCTAAGTTTAAAAGCTGGGAATAATTGATATCCGTACCCAGTTTCAGTTCATATTTCGGCAGTGGCTTCAGGACATACATCACATCAATGATACTGTCGTTAGGTGCAGTGCCGCCTCCATATCTTAAAGAATCCCTCGATTTTAAAATGCTGAAATTATTCATCGACAGAAGATTTCTTTTGGTCAGATCAAATTTTTTCTGATCATACACCTGCTTATGCCCGACCGTAATGGCTCTCCATATCGCCCGGGAATCATATTGATTATTGATTTTATGAAATCTTATTCCTCTTAGACTGTCTGTTTTTGTTTTCTTAGGATATTCACCGGTTTCATCTACAATGGCAATATCAATGTTTCCTATAGTGGCTACTTTATACGGAGAGTTTGTGGAATCTTTATGGATTTCCAGCGTCAGAGGAACCTGTTTTCTGCTCTTAAGGGAATCGGCAACGAAATAGACTTCATCGCCAAGGTTATTAAATTTATAATACCCGTAATCCTTCATCAGCTCATTAATTCTTGTCACCTCTTTTTCCAGGACAGTCTGATCCAGGATTTCTCCCTGTTTTACCAGGCTCTCATGAATTTTCTGCTGGTAGACGTTTTTTACAGCCGGATCTGTTATATTGTAGTAATATTCTTTAATATAGGTCGGATCATTATGGGTAATGAAATAAGTGACTGCCGCTTTTTTGGAAGCAGAATCCAGGTCATGCTTGAATTTCACTTCAGCATCCCAGTATCCACGGTAAGTTAATCTTTTTTCAATGGATTGTGCCCCTTTTTCAGTTTTGGTCTGGTCCAATATCACCGGAGCAGAACCCCAGCTGTGGTAAAGCCGGTCAAAAAAAAGACTTTTTCCGACACTGCTCTTCATATTATATTTAACAAAAAGAGAATCTCTTAATTTTTGATTTCTCAGTTCGTTGGGATAGGTCATGTATTCGTTAAGAATGGTATCGTATTTTGGATTAGCGGCATTATAGAGCCATAAACTCAGTGGCATAAAGAGAAACTGCCTTTTATTGGGCTTCTGCTGTACGTAACCTTTTAACTCGCTGTCGAAAAATGCCTTTTTATCTGTAAATTCAAAATTGTTTTCAACCAGCAGGTAATCGCCGGCCGGAACTTTTTTAGTGGTACTACAAGCATAAATGAGCCCTACAAATGTTGCAAATGATATAATTTTATAATACTTTTGAGGAGAATTCTTATAATGCTTACAGCTCATACAATAAAAGTTTTACAGTCTTTAGATAAAAAGAAGTTCAGGCAAAAATACAATTTGTTTTTGGTTGAAGGCAACAAAATCATTACTGAACTTCGTAATTCGGATTTTAAAATTAAAGAAATATTTTCTACCGATCCTCAAAAATTGGATCGTGTGGAGACACCCGTTATTCATATCTCTGAAAATGAACTGAAAAAAATCAGTTTCCTACAAAACCCTAAAGATTCAGTGGCGTTATGTTACCTGTCGGAAGTGGTAAAATTTGAAGATAAGAATATCCAATTGGTGCTGGATGGCATTCAGGATCCTGGAAACTTGGGTACAATGATCCGGCTGGCAGATTGGTTCGGAATTGAACAGATCATCTGCAGCGAAGATACCGTCGATTTTTATAACCCGAAAGTCATTATGGCCAGTATGGGATCATTTACACGGGTGAATATCGTGTATACTGATATATCCGAGTATTTATCCGTTACGGAAAATGTAAATATCGGCACCGATATGGAAGGGGAGAATATTTACACCTTCAAAAAGCCGGAAAAAATAAATTTAATTTTGGGGAATGAAGGGAAAGGGATACGACCGGAAACGGAAAAATTCCTTCAAAAAAGCATTATGATCCCGAGGTTCGGAAAATCTCAGTCTACAGAAAGCCTTAATGTGTCCATGGCTGCAGGAATCATTTTAGGGCAGCTGTTCTCTGAATGAAAGGTATTAGATTTTAGAAGTCAGTTTTAAAAATCAATATAATTTTTGTTGACTTCTAAAATCTAAATTTGACTTTCAGATTAATTGTTCCATGCTGGAAACACTCTTGTTTTTCTGGTATGTTTCCAGTTTCTTTCTTAAGAATCGAAGGGCGATAGGGGCAAGATAAATCATTGCCGTACCGAGGACCTTTTTCTTCCAGTTGGCGCTTTTCAGGCTTTTCCTTGCATAGTTTCCTACGATGGCAGTTACTCCGAGTTTGATCAGGGTGTCAAAAGCGTCACTTTTAAGCGCAGTATTGGCAATGCTCATGGCAGCTTTTTTATTGATCAGTGCATCCTTGATCTCCGAAGAAATCTGATGGGCAATCACATCTTTTCTCAGAACTACTTTTTCATCGCCGTCTTCATCTACTTTTTCCTGCAGGTACTGATCAGTTAAGCCATTGGTGAATGCACTCAGGCTTTCTTTCGTATTCTTGAATGTAAGGAGATTCTCCAAACCGTCGATTTCCTCTTTCAACAGCTTTTTCTTTCTTCTTAATTCCTCTAAACTTTCATACTTTCTGCCCATAGTTTAATGATTTAAAAATTTAATGACCTTGTCTGCCACAAAGTTGACCACTCTCTTTTTACACATCATAATAATGATCATGATCAGCATATAAAAAGCTGCTACAATCAGGAAGCCGTAAGAATGGTTTCCTAATGCTTCGCCAATAAGGAAGGCAATCCCGAAATTAAAAAGGATAATGAAAAAACCAAAGGCCACCAGCATAAGAACGAGGTAGGTAATCATTCCGGCTGAAAGCGAAGATTTTTCCGTAGCTTCTATTTTCAGGAGATCGATCCTTTTGGACGCATATTCTTTTAAAGTTTCAATCATTGTTTTTCTTTAAAGTTATAAAAAAAGGAACTTTTATTTATAAAGTTCCTTTGCATAATTTATCTAGATAAATTATTATTTTAAATCATTCAGTTCAGATTCTACATTTTTAACTACATCTGCAGTTTTTGAGACGATCTGATCTTTGTATTTATCATATCCGTCTTTTACTGTGTTAGCTACACTGCTGGCAGTTTCTTTAAAAGTTGAAGAAATGTTTCCGTACTGATCTTTTACTTTTTCAGAAACTTCTCCGTACTTGTTTTTAGCCTGATCTTTAAGATCGCCCGCCTTGTCTTTAATTTTTTTTCTTGTTTCTTTACCTTCTTCCGGAGCATAAAGCATTCCTAAAATAACACCTGCTGCGGCTCCTGCAAGAAGTCCTGCCAAAACACCTGCTGTATTGTTTTTCTTAGACATTTTCGTTTTTTTTAATAGTTAATAAATATTAGCTTTTACTTGTGATGAAATGTACAATTAACATACCAAAAGCAGTTGTGACACTATAAAAAATGTCAAATATTATCTATGTATGACAAAATGCGGTCAATAGTTTCTTTTTTGTCAATAGAAGTATTGTCAATAACGATGGCATCATCGGCCTGTTTTAACGGAGCTATCTCACGCTCACTGTCAATCTTATCGCGTATCATCAGGTTTTGTTTCACCTGCTGTTCATCGGCTTCAATGCCGAGACTGATGAGTTCCTGATACCGCCTTTTTGTTCTTTCGTCTATGCTGGCTGTCATAAAAAATTTATAATCGGCATCAGGTAATACCACTGTCCCAATGTCACGCCCGTCCATTATAATACCGCCATTTTCTGCCAAGGCACGCTGATACCGGAGTAAAAAATCCCGTACTTCTTTCTGTTTGGCAATAAAGCTTACATTTTCAGAAACCTCATTCGTTCTGATGGCTTTTGAAATATCGATATGATTAAGAAAAAGGATCAGTTCGCCATGGTTGTTTCTAAATTCGAGATCGATCTGATCAAATGATGAAAATAACCTATTAAGGTCGATCATACCATTCTGATCAAGGCAGTTCTGGAGTGCAAACCAAGTTACGCCTCTGTAAAGCGCACCCGTATCCAAATGAATAAGTCCAAGTTTTTCGGCAATGATTTTGGAGATGGAGCTTTTTCCGGTGGAGGAGTAGCCGTCGATTGCTATAACAGGTTTTTTCATACTGCAAATTTCAAAGAATTTTTCTTAAAAATCAAGAAACCTTAAGAAAATTCTTAAGGTCCTTTTATTTTGATATATTTTATGATGTAAATTATTCGCCGGCATGGCTGGTAAGATCTACCGAAACCCCGATTTGATTGACATTTGAAGAATTGTGATACCGTACATGGGCATAATCTACACGGAACCTTGAAATTTTAATTCCGAATCCTGCAGAAAGGCCTGAGAAGTTCCTCTGGTCTGCCACCGCAAGTTCATTTCCTCTTTTCACATTATATCCTAATCTGATATTGAATCCTTTTTCAGGGAATAGTTCGGCACCCAGGGAAAAGTGATCGGCAATTTTTCTGCCTGCATTCACTTCCTGACCGTTTACATTATATGGAGATGAAATGTCAAACTCCTGTAAATCATGAGCCGTGACCGTAATGGCTAACGGAATGGCTTTTAAAGTTCTAGTATATCCTATATCTACCCGGAACGGAAGGTTTTCCCTTGTCCCGTTGAAAGATTTGAACTGATAACCGAAATTCCTGAACACCAGAGAAGCTGTTTCCTTATTTTTCCTGTTATGGTAAGTAACGCCTGCATTTCCTGAAACGGCAGAAGACGTATAGCTGTCGATTTTTGACGTAATGAAATTCAATCCTCCGCCGATGGTCCAGTCTTCCTCGAACTGATAGGCATATCCGGCTCCGATCGCTACATCAGAAGCGTTAAAGGTTCCGTTTTCAAAACCGCTTTCATCAGTTCTGGGAATATCTCCATAGCTCATGTACCTCGCATTGATCGTAGCCATGTGGCCGTTATCAAAATCTTTGGCATAAGCAATCGTCCCGTATTTAGAATCAGCAAGATATGCTGTGGCATTTAAAGAAAGCTGGTTATCAGAATCTTTATTTAACAAAGAGGGGTTTGCAATGGCAAAGGATACATCATGATCTCTTATAGAAATTGCATCACCGCCTAAAGCAGCCTGTCTGGCAGATACAGGAAGATTTAAAAACGGAAAAACGTTTGTTCCTGTTTGTGCATAAGAAACAATTCCTGACAGAAATAATGAAAAAATGACAATTTTCTTCAACTCAGTTTATTAGTAATGCAAAAATAATCCTTTTTCGTACTTTTCAAAATATTTCTCACATTATTTATCATTAAATATTTTAATCCCTGTCAATGTATCCTTTATTTTAAGTCTGTATATGATTTTTATTTATAATAAAAAAGTCATTTTTTATTATAAATAAGGATTTTAAATAGTGATAATCAATTATTTATTTGTTTTTTTTTGAAAGTAAATTGCCGGAGATTACCTGATGATTTTAATATAGAACAGGAAAGAAATATTCCGCCTCTGAAAAAGACAAAAAAATCCATACTATTATTCGAAAAGTATATTATAAGCCCAAACTTTTAATATTGAAAGGGGCTGTTCTTAAAATTTATGATCGATATGTAAAAGCAATATTATTAATGATTATATTTGCAAAGTCAAATTCTACAGGAAAATGACACAGCTAAAAGTTATTTAAAAATTAAAATGAAATATAAAAGAATCCTTCTCAAACTTAGTGGTGAAGCCTTAATGGGGAATAGACAATACGGTATTGACAACGAAAGGCTACAGGAATATGCAACTGAGATCAAAAAAGCAGTGGATAAAGGCTGTGAAGTCGCCATTGTAATCGGAGGAGGAAATATTTTCCGTGGTGTTGCGGGTGCTGCTAAGGGAATGGACAGGGTACAGGGTGACTATATGGGCATGCTGGCAACAGTAATCAACGGAATGGCTTTGCAGGGCGCTTTGGAAGATGTAGGCATCAGGACAAGACTTCAGTCTGCTATTGAAATGGATAAAGTAGCCGAGCCTTTCATCAAAAGGAGAGCCGTAAGACATCTTGAAAAGGGCAGGGTGGTTATTTTCGGTGCCGGAACCGGGAATCCTTATTTTACAACCGATACAGCAGCCACTTTAAGAGCTATCGAGATCGGTGCAGATGTTATTTTAAAAGGAACAAGAGTAGACGGAATTTATGACAGCGACCCTGAAACGAATGCAGATGCCGTAAAATACAATTCGCTGTCGTTCGATGAAGTATATGCTAAGAACCTTAAAGTAATGGATATGACCGCTTTTACCCTGAGCCACGAGAATAAGCTGCCTATTATTGTTTTTGATATGAACAGAATGGGCAATCTGGAAAAAATTATAGACGGAGAAAGTGTTGGTACTTTAGTTGATTTGTAATTTCAGGCATTTGGTACCAGGATTTAGGAATTAGTCTCATTAAGAGATTCAGAAATTCAAAAATACGGATACCGATTATTTATAAATGTGCAATTTATCAAATTTTTATTATATAATGGAAGAATTAGATCTTATAGTAGAGTCTGTAAAAGACGACATGGAAGCAGCCGTTAAGCACCTGGATCATGCATTTCAGAGAATCAGGGCGGGACGTGCGTCTACGAATATGGTTCAGGATGTCATGGTGGAATATTACGGATCATTGACTCCCATCAACCAGGTTGCCAATGTATCTGTTCCGGATGCGATGACGATTTCTATTCAACCTTGGGATTCTAAAGCGATTAATGATATCGAAAAAGCCATCATCAATTCAAATTTAGGGTTTGCCCCTTCTAACAACGGAATCAATATTATCCTTAATGTCCCGCCTTTGACGGAAGAACGAAGAAGAGAGCTGGCAAAGCAGGCTAAAGGTGAAACTGAGGATACAAAAGTTGTGATAAGAAATGCAAGACAGAACGGCATTAAAGAACTTAAAAAGCTGGACGGTGTTTCCGAAGATCTTATTAAGGGAGTGGAAGCAGACATTCAAACTCTTACGGATAAATATGTGAAAGCTTGTGACGATCATCTTAAAGTAAAAGAAGCTGAAATTATGAAAGTATAATGTTCAGTTTTTACAATATAAAAAATCGGCTTTTTTTTCAGAAGCCGATTTTATTTTTACAGGCATTTGAGTTCGCCTTTTTTATCTTTATTTCTGATGATGGCCTGATAATTCTTTAATAATTCTGAAATATCACACTGGGTTGCCCGGCTGGCTATTTTATCCGGTTGCCTGTTGTTCCCTTTAGAACGTATAGAATATTTTTTTTCGAGGCACTGTACTGCTTTATTATTTAAAATATACATGCGTTTTTCTGTAATGTCATCTTTTGTTTCCGGCTTTTCGGCAGTCCCGCCGTCAAAATTCCATAATGTTTCATCCTGAAAAATGAAAAAGACCAGATTATCTTTAATGAAATACTGAGTGAATGAAGAAAAATGGCTGTGCTCTGCATAAAAATCTTTCACCATTCGGATTTTCCCATCCTGTTTGTATAAGACTACTTCACCTTCTCGTTCATTACAGTAATACGTAAATCTGCTGGAGGAATCTAATTTTTTCATTGCCAAAAGATTACTGATCACAGCATACTCTTTTTTAATATCATCCACGGATTTTATAGTGTCACTGTTTACTGTATCCGGGATGCTTTTAATAGACATACTGTCTTTAGCGATATCTTGTCTTTGATGTTCCGGACGGTTTTCTTTTTTACATGAAATGATGAGAGCTAAACTTAAAGTAAGAAGTGCGGTTTTCATAATAATCAGGTGATGGGTTACTGTTACCTAACAAAAAACGTGCAGAAAAATAAGCGCAAAAAAAGCAGTTCCAACCTCTGAAACTGCTTTTATAGATTTTTAGGAGTGATTATTTACAATTTTCATTGTAATCAAAAATGACTTCATTAACGATAGAAAGGTTATCGGACATGGCTTTGTCAACTTCATTTTTAATAAATTTGCCTAATCCGGATCTTTGCTTGGTATCGGTTTTAAGTGATCCGTATTCCCCGCTCGCGATTTTCCCTTTGACCACAGGGCAGTCTGCCACAATCATTTTCGCCTTGGCCAGCGTAAGTTCTTCGGGCTTTCCTCCTTTTTTGGAATACACGTAAGAAGGATTTTCCCTCATTCTTTTATTTTCTTTTTCCGCTGCATCAATCTGCCCGCCTGCTGAAAAGGTAGTAGGGAAACCATATAACCGATATACCTTGATTTTCCCGTCGGCTACAACTTCTGCAAACTGTGTGCTTTTCGTAAGGTTGTTAAATGCTTTTAAGCCTCCGCTCAGTCCTCCGTTTGCCGTATTGAATCCTTCTTTGGTATTGGTATATTTAATGGCTTCAAAATGTCTTTCGGCATCATTGTCAATAGCCATATATCCTTTCAGGTCATCGGTGTCAAGCGTTTTGAATTTCTGTCTTTTCTTAGAACTGTCAATATCAGAAGCCGCAATAAACTTTACTTTTTTCTGATTGGTCCACGGGCTCGTTTCACTGCCGGCCAACCTTACAATGCCTTCAATTTTCTTTCCGCTTTTATCGATAATATAGCCTGGCTTTTCATAGGCTCTCATTTCATATTCAGTATTGTCATCCTGCGCATAAACGTTCAGTGAAACGAGGCCGAATAATCCAATAAGTAATAATTTTTTCATAAGTTGATATTTAGATTCCGGCAAAGGTAATTTTTATAACCATATAAAAGGAAATTTTAACATACCATAAAAAAAGATCCGGAAACATTCGGATCTTCTCTTTATTTTACCAATTTATTACTGATATCGTTGGTGTTCTTTATTTTTAACGAATAGTTTGATGAGCGGCTTTAACAGCGCTTTGTACTTTTCAGCATCAAATAACTGGGAATCTGTCAGTGCTTTATAAGTCATCCAGATGCCGAAAGGGAAAAGCACCATATTGGGGACCCACGCAGCCAGGTAAGGATTCAGTTTGCCCGACCACGACATATTTTCCGTCCCTACATTGATGATATAGAAAATAATGAATATAACAATGGCAATGATAACCGGAAGCCCCATGCCTCCTTTTCGGATGATGGAACCCAGACTGGCCCCGATCAGGAAGAAAATAATACAGGTAAATGAATAGGTAATAATCCGCTGCTGGTAAATTACCACTTTGCTGTAATATTTTATCCCGGGATTAATTTCGTTATTTTTAGCATCCAGTGTGGTCTTCAGGTTATCCAGTCTGCTGTAGGCATTTTTTATGATTTCCAGTCTCTTTTCACTTTTCAGAGTGTCCAGTTTCAGAATCTGCTTGGGTTTTGCCTTTGCCCTGTTCTGCTTGGTATCCATGTAGCTTATTACCGAATTCGTCTGACCGAGCACATCATTATTGACATTGGTGAAGAATTTCTCGTTGTCCTTTTTGGTTTTGTCAATCGTTATATTCAGCTGATTAAAGGTCTGGAAACGGTAATCATCTGTAATCTTTTCCTCTTCAATGGCTCTGTTGATGATATCGCTTACGTCAAAATGTGAAACCAGGGAATCAAATTTAATTGACTGATCGGGCTGTTTTAAGCGGACATTCTCACTTTTCCCTGCAAAATTATCTTCATACACGTAGCCGTTATAAAGAACCAGCTGAAGGTAATTTTTGTTGGCTGCCGGCACAAATCTTCCTTTTTCCGCAACGATAGACCGTTGATTTTCATAACTGGTTGCTTTTTTATGAATAAAAACACCGGTAATATTTTCTCCGTTTTCCCCGGTAATTTTATCAAATTTCACCATGTAGCCGGGAATCTGATCGATAAACTGCCCGGGAGTAAAGTTCAGTGCCGGTTTGGTCTGGGCAATATTGAAGAGCATATTTTTGGCTTTCCGCTGAAAATCCGGAATGATATTATTGGAGAAAAAGTAAAGCATGACCGCCATAATAGAAGTCACTCCCAACAGCGGAAGCATGACGCGGGTCAATGAAATTCCGGCTGCCTTCATAGCGGCAAGCTCATAGCGTTCGCCGAATTCACCAAATGCCATAATACTTGCCAGCAGGATGGTAAGCGGCAAAACCATACTGATCACACTTACCCCAAGGTAAAACAGCAGTTTAAGAATCTGCCATGAGCTTAATCCCTTCCCCATAAACTGGCCTAGCTGAACCCATACAATATTAACAATAAATATGAAAAACAGTACGCTGAATATAAAAATAAACGGTCCGAAGAAAGTTTTTATGATATACCGGTCTAATATTTTAAACATTCGCCAAAATTAATCAAAAAGCCACAAAGTTTCCTTTGCAGCTCTTATATTTTATGAAATTTTATAATTAAATGGAGGCGTATCTCTGTAAAAACCTGAAATGTATGTTGCAGGGAAAGATTTCCGCTTTTCAGATTAACATATAATTCACTTTATAATTCCGTAACCAGGTAATTTTTATACTTACCCTTATCGAAAACAAACATTCCCGAATCCAGATTCTGATTTTCTTTATAATCTTTAATTGCAATGACGGCAACATCATTATTGCTGCCATGCTGCTCTAGCTTTACCATTTGTTTTTTTGCTGAATCTACGAAAAGATAGACATATTTAATCCCGTTTGATTTTACCGGAGTCAACTTAATGAAATCCGCATTTACGCCGTCTACATTTTTTTTACCGTTGTAAGTGACGTTATAATCTTTTCTGTAAGTGGAAAGATAATTGATAGGGGAGAACATAGAGCCGCTGCCGTTGGGCTTCGCTACGGTGACTTCCGTGTCTTCCACATTAATGTTGTAAATTTTATTTCCGTCGAAAATCTGTTCTATTTCCATGATTTTCAGTTTATATTTATCTCCTGCAGCGTAATAGATTCCCGGTTCTGTTTTGGATACCTGACCGTTAGTCCCGGTTCCGAAAGAGAATTTGAAATATGTATTCTTTTTAGAATTATAGTTTGCTGTAATATCGTCTAATATTTTTTTTGCTTTGGCATCAATTTTCTGGGCATTTGTAAAGCCTATTGCTCCTACAACCAGACTGCTTACAACCACCTTTGAAATAATATTTTTCATTTTATTTAATTCTTTAATCTTTAGACTTTTTTAAATGGTAAAAGTTAAACTAACGGTAATTCCGTTAACTGCGCATGTCTTCCAAAAACTGTTCCAAAGAATGAAGGTCACTGATGAGCACCTCTCTTGCTTTTGCCCCGTTGAATCCGCCTACGATCCCGATGGCTTCAAGCTGGTCCATAATTCTTCCGGCCCTGTTGTAGCCTAATTTAAGCTGTCTCTGAAGCATCGAGGTGGAACCCTGCTGCGTGGAAACAATAATTCTTGCCGCTTCTTCAAATAAAGCATCCTTTTCATTAGGATCAAAAGCACCCACGGTACTGGTAGAATCTTCAGAAACATATTCCGGAAGGAGGAATGCGGAAGCATACCCTTTCTGTTCCCCGATAAATTCGGCCAGTCTTTCCACTTCAGGCGTATCTACAAAGGCACACTGAAGCCTTAAAATTTCATTTCCGTTGAAGTACAGCATGTCTCCTTTACCGATTAGCTGATCTGCACCTGGAGAATCCAGGATTGTTCTGGAGTCTACACTTGAAATTACCCTGAACGCCGCCCGGGCAGGAAAGTTGGCCTTGATCATCCCTGTGATAACGTTGACCGAAGGCCTTTGGGTGGCTACAATCAGATGGATGCCTACGGCTCTGGCTAACTGGGCCAGTCTGGCAATCGGTAACTCCACTTCTTTTCCGGCCGTCATAATCAAATCGGCAAACTCATCAACCACCAAAACGATATAAGGTAAGTAGCGGTGCCCGTTTTCGGGGTTTAATTTTCTTTCCGTGAATTTTTTATTGTATTCCTTTAAGTTTTTACAGAATGCATTTTTAAGCAGGTCATACCTCATATCCATTTCTACGCAGAGAGAATTCAGGGTATTGATTACTTTATTGGTATCTGTAATGATAGCATCCTCTGAATCTGGTAATTTCGCCAGGTAGTGCCTTTCAATTTTTGAATATAATGAAAGCTCTACTTTTTTAGGATCCACCATCACGAATTTCAGTTCGCTCGGATGCTTTTTATAAAGGAGGGAAGTAAGAATGGCATTGATCCCTACCGATTTACCCTGTCCTGTAGCTCCCGCCATCAGCAGGTGAGGCATTTTGGAAAGGTCAGCCATGAAAATTTCATTGGAAATCGTTTTACCGAAAACCACGGGAAGATCCATGTCCGTATTCTGGAATTTATGGGAAGCAATCACTGAGCGCATAGAAACCATGGTAGGGTTTTTTCTCGGAACTTCGATTCCTATCGTTCCTTTCCCCGGCATCGGCGCAATAATTCTGATTCCCAAAGCCGAAAGGTTCAGCGCAATGTCATCCTGAAGCTTTTTGATGGCTGATACCCGGATTCCCGCTTCCGGAACTATTTCATATAAAGTTACCGTAGGACCTATCGTTGCTTTGATCTCAGCAATTCCAACATTAAAATTCTTCAGTAATCCGACAATTTTATTTTTATTTTCTTCTAGTTCTTCTTTATTGATAGAGATTTCCTCATTTCCGTAATCCTGTAAAAGATCCACAGTCGGCATCTGGAAATTGGCAAGATCCAGTTTATGGTCATAAAGCCCGTGTTTCTGTACCAGTTCATTGGATTTTCTGTCTGAATCATCCAAGATGTCAACCACCTTAGCCACTTCTACATTGAATTTAATCTCTTCGTCAGATACAAGTGCTGATACAGGTGTTACCGGCGGAGCGGAAGGTCTCATGTCAAAGGCCTCTTCCGGATTGGAAGTCGGTACTGCAGGTTTTGAACTGAGATTCAGATTGACATTTAGAGGCTGGGAAAAATCGTTTTTTTCTTCCTCAAAAGAGGTCTGGTTCGGTGTTACGATGGTATCCAGATCCGTGGAAACCGGAACTTCAGGAAATCCTTTCGGAACAGCGACAGGGTCCGGTATACGGGTTTTGGACTTTACCGATTCGGTAACCGTGATTTTCGGCAAAGGTTCTTCAGCAATTCCGGCTTCTTCGATAAGCTCTTCGTCCGCTTCAAAATTTTCATCGGAGCTCGGCATCATCGATTTTACCCTTCCGATGGTATTTTCATTAATATCATTCAGTCTGGACTTGATAGAGCTCGGGCGAAGATTGAATTCCAGGATAAAATAAAGAGCAATACTCGCTGCCAGGACCATCCAAAGTCCGACACTTCCGATAATTGCATTCAAAGAATCCATAATCTGATAGCCGTAGACTCCGCTCAGGACTCCCTGACCTTTG
The DNA here is from genome assembly GCF_000430845.1 of Chryseobacterium gregarium DSM 19109. Taxonomy (GTDB): domain Bacteria; phylum Bacteroidota; class Bacteroidia; order Flavobacteriales; family Weeksellaceae; genus Chryseobacterium; species Chryseobacterium gregarium. Next base: position 222,854 of record NZ_AUMU01000001.1, read on the forward strand.
GTAACCGCTCCGAACAGGATCGGCAGCCAACAGATAAAAAACAGCGAGTGGCCGACCGTTTTCCAGGGCTTGAACATTTTCTTTTTCAGAATTAGTGTCCCGAATACCAGGAATAAAAAGGCAATAATAAATGAAGCCACTCCGATACTTTCGAAAATAAAAATATTTCCAAGCCAGTCACCCAGCTTGCCGAAAAGATTGGAAGATTTGATGCTTTTGTCAAGCATGGTTCCCGCCTGGCTCTGGTCTGCCTGCCAATTCATTAAGTAAGAGACAAATGAAAAGGTAAGCACTACAGAAAAAAGGATACAGGTAAGCCCGAAAAAGACTCTGGGCTTCGATAAAAATTTGCCCTTTTCAGGCGATTCCTGCTGTTGTTTTGATGTATTCTTGTCCATAATATCAATGGGAACAAATTTAATGTTTTTTCTATAGTAAAGGAATCTTTTTTATTTTAAAAATGGTGTAAACAATAAGTGAAACTATTCTACCGATCATGATCAATACAGCGTATTGTTGTTTTTTATGCACAAAGCGGTTAATTATAAAGTAGGTTCCGTATTATCTTTATAATTATGGCTTGTGGTTATAGAATTTTTTCTGCATAGGGGATGACGGATTCAATTTTTCTCACTCTCAATCAATGTTATTAAGAATGTTTCAAAATAACGTCTGACTTCTTTAAAATGATAAAAAACAGCTTTTTTTACCCTCTTTATAGTTTATCATCCTTATTTTTGCCTATCAAGTATATATAACATGAAGAAACTCCAGGATATTCTTATCTCGACCAGGACAATGGCTGTGTTGTTATTGGTGTACGCATTCGCGATGGCATATGCAACGTTCTTAGAAAACGACTACGGAACTCCAACAGCAAAAGCATTAATTTACGAAGCGAAATGGTTTGAACTTATTATGTTCCTGCTCATTCTCAATTTCATCGGTAATATCGGAAGATACAGGTTGTGGAGGAGAGAAAAATGGCCGGTACTGGTATTTCACCTTGCTTTCGTATTGATTTTCGTTGGTGGAGCCGTGACCCGGTACATCAGCTTTGAAGGTACGATGCACATCAGGGAAGGGGAAACATCAAACGAGATTGTAACCGATAAGAATTTCCTTAAGATCAAGATTGAAGAAAAAGGCGATGCCCTAGATTATCAGGACATTCCGTATCTGATGTCTCCGCTGCACAAAGATTTACAGGCAACGTACGATTTCCGCGGAAAACATGTAAAAGTGGTTGCCAAGGATTATGTTCAGAGAAAAAAGGACAGCTTAATTGCTGACCCGAATGGCGCACAATATCTTCATCTGGTTTCTACAGGGAATACAGGCAGGCAGAATATCTATATCAAACCGGGAGAGACCAAATCCATAAACGGGACTTTGGTTACTTTCAACAGGGCGATTGAAGGAGCCGTAGAATTCAGAAATGACGGCGGGAAACTGATGATCAAGACCCCGGTGGATGCATCCTTTATGACAATGGCTACGCAGGCTACAGGCAATACGGTAAAAGACGAATTCCAGCCACTGGTATTAAGAAGCCTATACAGCATCAACGAATTAAAACTGGTTGTCCCTGAAGGATTAAAGAAAGGAAAGCTGATGGCTTTTGAAGGTGACCGAAAGAAAGACCAGAATGTTCCGGACATGCTTACCGTTGAAATTCAGGGTCCGAAAACGACACAGCTGGTTGATTTATCAGTAGAAAAAGGCAACCCAAATGCCTACAAGCAGATTGCCATGGACGGCTTGAACATTATGATCGGTTTTGGTCCTAAAATCTATAATACGCCTTTTGCGCTGAAACTGGATGATTTCGTGATGGAAACTTATCCGGGAAGTTCCTCTCCGAGTGCTTATGAAAGCCATATTAAAATTATTGATGAAGGCAAGCAGACGCCTTTTAAAATTTATATGAACCACGTTTTAAACCATAAAGGATACCGTTTCTTCCAGTCCAGCTTTGATCCGGACAGGATGGGTACCGTACTTTCCGTTAACCATGATTTCTGGGGAACGTTGATTTCCTATATCGGATATGCTTTATTATTCGGAGGTCTTTTCGTTGTTTTCTTCTGGAAAGGAACCCATTTCTGGAAACTGAATAAAATGCTGAAGGATGTTAATAAAAAAAGAGCGGCGACAATAGTTCTGTTGTTTTTAAGCCTGGGATTAAGCGCTCAGAAAATCGAAACACACGGAACAACCGACGGAAGCAGGGAACATATCCATACGGAAGGTGACAACCACAGCCATGATCCCGCTCCGGCACCTGAAACAAAGGTTCAGCAGAAAGCACAACAGAATTCACTAGCAGCACCGCTGAGCAAAATGAAAATGATCTCTGCTGATGAAATTATAGCAAGAAATAAAATCAGCAAAGAACATGCAGACAAATTCGGGTATCTTCTGGTTCAGAATTTTGAAGGAAGAATTGTTCCGATCAACACGGAAGCACTGGATGTTTTAAGAAAGCTGTATAAAAAAGATGAGTTTAAAGGAACAGACGGAAAATCTCTGACTGCCAATCAATGGTTCCTGTCGGTCAATACCGATACACCGAGCTGGACAATGGTTCCGATGATCAAAGTGGGATCAAAAGGAGGAGATGAACTAAAAAAGAAAACAAAAGCCAACGATGAAGACTATACTTCATTAATGAATCTTTTCCCGGCAGATGCCAACGGGAATTTATCCTACATCCTTGAGCACGATTATAACACGGCATTCCGTAAAAAACCATCTGAACAGACCAATTATGACAAGGAAGTGATTTCGGTTAACGAAAGGGTTCAGATTTTCAATGAGTTTTTCAGCGGACAGTTTATGAGAATTGTTCCTGTGAAAAATGATGCGAACCATACCTGGCATTCATGGCTGGACCAAAAAATGGAACCAGATATTGAGTCTCAGAAAGTAATGGGACCTTATTTCGCAGAAGTGTTACAGGCGCAGCAGAGCGGGAACTGGAGCAAGGTAGATGCAGAACTGGCCAAGCTTTCAGACTACCAGCAGAAATGGGGTAAAGCGGTGGTCCCTTCGAAGTCAAAAGTTGACCTGGAAGTATTTATGAATGAGGTGAACCTCAATTTTAAACTTTTAATCTTCTACACCATCGTAGGAAGCCTACTGCTGATCTTAGGTTTTGTTGAGTTGTTCAAATCCCGAAAATCTTTAAATAAAATTATTAAAGCGATTGTTGTTATAGGCGCCATAGGCTATATTTTCCATTTCCTGGGACTGATTGCCAGATGGTATATTTCAGGCCACGCGCCGTGGAGTAACGGATACGAAGCCATTATCTTCATTTCGTGGGTAGGAATTACAGCCGGATTAATCCTGTACAGAAATTCCAATGCCTTGATTCCTGCAGCCGGATTCATGGTAGCTGTTATCATGATGGGGTTTGCCCATGGAGGTTCGGCTCTTGACCCGCAGATTACACCACTGGTTCCCGTATTAAAATCATATTGGCTGATCGTTCACGTGGCTATTATTACCTCCAGTTACGGTTTCTTTGCTTTATCAATGATTATTGCCGTGATCAGTCTGGTATTTTATATTATTTCAAATAAAGAAGATTATAAAATCCATCATGATACCACACTGAAGGAACTGGTGATCGTTTCCGAAATGTCTTTAACCATCGGTTTGTTCGCTTTAACCGTAGGAAACTTTTTAGGCGGAATCTGGGCTAACGAATCCTGGGGGAGGTACTGGAGCTGGGACCCGAAAGAGACGTGGGCATTCATCTCCATCATGGTTTATGCTTTCGTATTACACATGAGACTGGTTCCGGGGCTGAGAAACCGATGGGCATTCCACGTAGCCACCATGTTTGCCTTCTGTTCCATGGTAATGACGTACTTCGGGGTAAACTATTATCTGAGCGGTCTGCATTCATACGCGGCAGGAGATCCGGTTCCGGTTCCGGCATGGGTATATATCGGGTTAGCATCGATGGCACTTTTATCAGCCGTTTCTTATGTTAAATTCAGATCTTTGAATAAAAAATAGACTTTAAGATTTATATATAAACAGAATCCCTGAAAATTAATTTTCAGGGATTTTTTATTGAAATAGAAGTAGATGTTAAAAAAATCCTGTATAAGATCTGCTCAATTCAACAATTGAATAAACTGACCGGAATAAATGATAATAAAAAATAGTTCAACTATCCGAATTCAATATGAAATCGTCAAATTAAGGATATGAATAAAAAAGTTAAAATTGTAGATATTATTGGAATAACTGAGAGCTTATTGTAATTTAAAATAAATAAAAAAAACTCAAAACTTATCACCTGCCATTCAAAACTTAATTATATCTTTATGATATCAAATTAATATCAAAATAAAAATTATATCATGGAAAAAGTTTTAAAACCAATGTCGGGGTATCTCGCTTTAGTTATTTGTTTAGTTTTGTTCGTAGCATCTGCTTACTTATTTATCACAGGGACAGACCGTGAAAATATTACCAATATCGTATTAGCAGGAGCATGTTTTATTGCATTTTTCTTTTTCATTAAAGGTTTGATGATTATTCAGCCCAATCATTCAAGAGTCCTGAACTTCTTTGGAAAATATGTGGGTACGGTAAAAGATAATGGATTGTTCTTCATTAACCCTTTGTATTCTTCACAGAAAATGTCTCTCCGTTCTGAAAATCTTCAGGGGCAGACGCTGAAAGTAAATGATAAAATGGGAAATCCCATAGAAATTGCAGTCGTAATGGTTTGGAAAGTGGGAGATACTTACAAAGCAGCTTTTGATGTTGAGCGTTATTCAGACTTTGTAAAAATGCAGAGTGAAGCGGCGGTACGTCATTTGGCAATGAGTTTCCCTTATGACAATCTGGAAGACGATCACGCCCCGATTACGTTAAGAGAAGGGGGCGAAAAGATCAATTCTATTTTGGAGCAGGAACTTACAGACCGGCTTTCAAAAGCAGGCATCATCATTCAGGAGGCAAGAATTTCACATTTGGCTTATGCTTCGGAAATTGCCGGCGCTATGCTTCAAAGACAGCAGGCAACGGCCATCGTTGCAGCAAGAACTAAGATTGTAGAAGGAGCTGTCGGTATGGTAGATTTAGCGTTAAAAAAGCTTTCTGAAGAGAATATCGTCGAACTGGATGATGAAAGAAAAGCTGCCATGGTAAGCAATCTAATGGTGGTTCTTTGTGGTGAAAAAGCCGCACAACCGATCTTAAATGCCGGAACTTTGTATAATTAATTTATCAAGATAAAGGTTGTCATTTCCACAAAAAGAACACTAGTAGAGTAATGAATTTTTTACTTTATTTCGTTTTGAATGACCGAACACAAAATAACTGCCGAATTGAAATGCCTCTGCGGAATTACATATAAAGTTCAATAAAAAAGCTACGTAAAAATTGCATTTAAAATAAATTATCACGATCAGAAATAGAAATCAATAAAATGAAATTAGAAAAAGCTCAGAATCTTTCCGAAAATAAAAGCAAAAAATCTTTCGTTTTAAGGATGGATGAAGCTACTTACAAGCTTCTGGAAAAATGGGCAAATGACGAATTCCGGAGTGTGAACGGACAGATTGAGTATTTGCTGCATCAAAAATTAATTGAGTCCGGAAGAAAGAAAAAAGATTAGAATACCATACATTGATAATAAAAAAGCAGAGAAATTTTCCCTGCTTTTTACATTTTATATATTAATCAATTAATCAAACATCGTCGAAAAGTAATTGCTGATCACCGTCCAGAAATTTTTTCCGAGAAAATAAATAAGCGTGGAAGTAATGATGCCTTTGACGGTAAAAAAGATAATGCCTCCAATACCGAACTTCTTTACCAGGCTTTTCCATTTAGAATCCTTTTTTTCTTGCAGCGGTTCCTGTATCGTCTTGTTATTTTCCATTTCTGAAATTCAAATGATTACTGTACAAAGATAAGCATGTTTATAATTAGTCCAAATAAAAAAGAGGCCAAAATTAAAATTTTGCAGTTCGCTTAATATTTTTAACTTTAGGGAAAACGAAAAGTAAAATTTTTATGTCTAAAAAAGTAAAGGATTTTGGAATCGAAAAAACACTCAAAAATCTGGGGATTAAAGAAGAAAATAAAGGGACTTCATCAGGCGGGAAATACTTTGCCTCTGGAAAAACCATAGAAAGCTATTCTCCTGTAGACGGCAATCTGATTGCTAAAATAAAGACTTCCGGGACATCTGATTACGATAAAGTAATTGAAACTGCCGAAAAAGCTTTTAAAGAGTTCAGACTCATTCCGGCTCCTAAAAGAGGGGAAATCGTAAGGCAGTTAGGCCAGAAATTAAGAACATATAAAGATGATTTGGGTAAGCTTGTTTCCTATGAAATGGGTAAATCCTTACAGGAAGGATTGGGTGAGGTTCAGGAAATGATTGATATCTGCGACTTTGCCGTGGGAGTTTCAAGACAGCTTCACGGATATACCATGCATTCTGAAAGGCCGGGCCACAGGATGTATGAACAGTACCACCCACTTGGAATTGTAGGAATCATTACAGCATTCAACTTTCCGGTAGCCGTTTGGGCATGGAATACCGCTTTGGCGTGGATCTGCGGAAACGTAACCATCTGGAAGCCGTCAGAAAAAACACCGCTGTGTGCCATTGTCTGTCAGAATATTATGAATGAGGTGTTGAAGGAAAACGGTCTTTATGACGGAATTTCGAGTGTTCTGGTTGCAGATCATGAAATCGGACAGAAATTAGTGGATGACAAAAGAATTTCCCTGGTTTCATTTACCGGTTCTACCAGAGTCGGGAGAATGGTTTCATCTAAAGTTGCCGAAAGGTTCGGGAAATCAATCCTTGAATTGGGAGGAAACAATGCGATCATTATCTCTAAAGATGCAGACATTGACATGTCGATTATCGGAGCCGTTTTCGGAGCCGTAGGAACTGCCGGTCAGAGATGTACTTCAACAAGGAGGCTGATTATCCACGAAAATGTATATGATGAAGTAAAAAACAGACTGGTAAAAGCATACGGCCAGCTGAAGATCGGGAACCCGCTCGATGAGAAAAATCATGTAGGCCCGCTTATCGATACCGTAGCAGTTACACAGTATGAAGAAGCAATCAGAAAATGTAAGGAAGAAGGCGGAAACTTTGTGGTTGAAGGCGAAGTGCTGAACGGAAAAGGATACGAATCCGGCTGTTATGTAAAACCGTGTATCGCTGAAGTTCAGAATTCTTACGAGATCGTTCAGCATGAGACTTTTGCGCCGATTTTATATTTAATCAAGTATAGCACGTTAGACGAAGCTATTGCTATCCAGAATGATGTTCCGCAGGGATTATCCTCTGCCATCATGACGCAGAACCTAAGAGAGGCAGAGCTGTTCCTTTCCCATGCAGGGTCAGACTGCGGAATTGCCAATGTCAACATCGGGACTTCCGGTGCGGAAATCGGCGGCGCTTTCGGAGGTGAAAAAGAAACCGGAGGTGGAAGAGAATCAGGTTCCGACGTCTGGAAATACTACATGAGACGCCAGACCAATACGATAAATTATACTGCGAGTCTGCCTTTGGCACAGGGGATTAAATTTGATTTATAAAAGTATTACTCTAATTATTTAAAATTAAACGATTAAGAATCTCTAATTTTTGATCTTTTAATAAATTTCAATTCACAATATGGAACAGACAACAATAGATATACAGGCAAATAGAGTTAAAGAAACCATCGGCAGGCACGTTTTGGCAGACGGTTTTGATTTCGTGATGGATATTGAAAAATCCCACGGATCTTGGTTATATGACAAGCTGACCAATAAAGAATATTTGGATATGTTCTCCATGTTCGCATCCGCCTCTATCGGGTATAACCACCCTTACCTGGTGGAAAAATCAGAGTGGCTGGGAAAAATGGCGGTCAATAAACCCACGCTGGCAGATGTCTATTCGGAAGAATATGCTCATTTCCTGGAAGTTTTTGAGAGGGTGGCCATTCCTGAAGAGCTTCAGTATGCATTTTTTATTGAAGGCGGATCACTGGCTGTGGAGAATGCCATGAAAGCTTGTTTCGACTGGAAGACCAGAAAGAACTTTGAAAAAGGTCTTGATACCGAAGCCGGAATTTGTATCCACTTCAGACAGGCATTTCACGGAAGGAGCGGGTATACCTTAAGCTTAACCAATACCTCTGACCCGAGAAAATATCAGTATTTCCCGATGTTTGACTGGCCAAGAATCTTAAATCCCAAACTGACTTTCCCCATCACAGAGGAAAATCTGGAAGAAACCATCAAAAACGAAAGACTGGCTTTATTGAATATTGAAGAAGCCATTCTGATGAATCCTGACAAAGTCGCCTGCATTATCATTGAGCCGATTCAGGCGGAAGGGGGCGACAATCATTTCAGGGACGAATTTTTTACCGGTCTGAGAAAGATCTGTGATGAGCATGACATTCTTCTGATCTTTGATGAAGTGCAGACGGGTATTGCCATGACCGGAAAAATGTGGGCCTTTGAACATTTTACAGCAAAACCGGACATTATTTCTTTCGGGAAAAAAACACAAGTATGCGGCATTTTGGCCAATAAGGAAAAGTTTGATGAAGTGCCGGATAATGTATTCAGGGAAAGCTCAAGAATCAACTCGACGTTTGGAGGGAATTTCATTGATATGCTCCGTTTCCAGTTGGTGATGGAAGTTATTGAACAAGAAAACCTGGTAGAGAATGCAAGAGTAGTCGGAGAATATTTACTGGAAGGGCTGAAAAAACTGGAAGAAAAATATCCGGAAAAACTGACCAATGCCAGAGGTCGTGGATTAATATGTGCAATTGATTTATTTACCCACGAGCAGAGAAATACACTGAGAGACGAGCTTTGGCGCGACGGGATGATCATTCTTGCCTGTGGCGATCAGTCGCTCCGGTTCAGGCCTCACCTTAATGTCTCCAGAGAAGAAATCCAGCTTGCACTGGATAAAATTGAAAACAATATTAACAAAATTTAAATTTTGAACTTGTAATTTTCAAAAAAATGTTATAAATTTAGATACTTAAACGAGATAGAACATGGAAAGAAGTACAAGAGTATCAGTTTTTGAAAGCGACAAACCTGCAGAGATCCAATTGATAAAATCCAAGCTGGACGATGCACAAATCACCAATGAAGTTGAAAACAATTATCTTACTTTTACCACTACACCAACGGCTACATCGTTAAAGGTTATGGTAGATCTGGAAGATGAAAAAAAGGCATTTGACATTATCGATGCTTATCTGCAGCAAAGCGAAAATCAATAACAATTTCATAATTTTAAATTTTACTACTTCGAACCGAAAATTAATTTTAATTAGTTTTCGGTTTTTTAATTCAGGTTTTCGGTGAACATCGAAACCGTAAATCTATTAGGGTTAAGGGAAAAAGATAAAAATATAATTTTTACGGCTAAATTTTATAACATGAATTCAGAAATCAGACTAAGAAAAGCAGAAGCTGAAGACCGTGATGCCATCTGGGACATCATGCAACAGGCTATTGAAAGGAGAAAACAGGATGGCAGCACTCAATGGCAGCAGGGCTATCCAAATCTGGGAACAGTAGAAAGTGACATTGAAAAAGGGTTCGGGTATGTGATGACGGTAGATGGCGAAATCGCAGTATATACGGCTCTGATTCTAAATGATGAGCCTGCTTACAGTACCATCGACGGAGCCTGGCTGAGTAACGGAGAATTTGTCGTAGTACACCGGGTTGCCGTTGACGGAAAATTTGCAGGGCAGGGAATGGTAAAGAAACTGTTCGATCTTATTGAAGAATTTACCAGGTCCCATGGGATCCAAAGTGTAAAAGTCGATACTAATTTTGACAATACGGCGATGCTTAAAATCCTTGAAAATAAAGGCTACAGCTACTGCGGAGAAGTTTTTCTCGCAGGAGGAATGAGGAAAGCTTTTGAGAAAATTATTATTTAATAAATTCCCACAATACTCCTTATTGAATTTTTATCACTTTATCTATACATAAACTCTATTAGGTTTGTTCGTTTAGTTCTGAACTAATTTATATTTTTGCATCAAATTTATATACCATGCATAAGAGTATAGAAATTGATGAAAAAATTTTCCAGGAAGCCGTGAAGTTTTACGGGGCTGTTTTCAGCTTACCTCCTTTAGCTTCAAAAATCTATGCATATCTGCTGTTTGATTATGACAAAGTAGGCATACCTTTTGACGAGTTCGTCGAAGTGTTTTGTGCAAGCAAAAGTTCGGTCTCTACAAGTATTTCACTGTTGCTGAATGCGGAACTTATTATAGATCATAATAAAATGGACGAGCGGAAAAGATATTTTTTCATCAATGACGAATATAAGAAGCTAAGATTTGAAAAAATTGTCCAAAAAATGAAAGACGAATTAAAACTGCTGGATGATTTAGATCATTTCAAAAAAAATAATGTCGGATATGACGAAAAGATGGAAGCTTACAAAGTGCTTTTAAATAAAAATATAATTAATATTCAGGAATCTCTTAATAAACTATAATATGAATAATAAACTATTTATACTTTCTGTTGCAGCAATTTCCTTGACAGCCTGCAAAAAAGAAGCTCCGAAACAGGATGGCCCTAAGCCTTATCCTGTAGTCAAAGTGGAGTCAAAAAATATAGTCGGCTACCAGACATTTCCTGCCAGTATTGAAGGAAGAGTGAATAATGATGTTCGTGCTAAAATTCAGGGATACATTACTCAGGTGCTCGTAGATGAAGGGCAGTATGTTACCAAAGGACAGCCTTTATTCCGACTTGAAACCAATATTCTGAGCCAGAATGCGGCGGCTTCCAAAGCAGGCATCGGCGCGGCGGAATCTACTATTGCTGCTGCACAGGCTGCAGTAAGCGCAGCCAATGTGGAAGTCAACAAACTAAAGCCGCTTGTTCAGAAAAATATCATCAGCAATGTCCAGCTGCAGACCGCACAGGCCAATCTGGCTCAGGCTCAGGCTCAGTTGCAGCAGGCAAGGGCGGCAAAAAGCCAGGCGGTGGCTAATTATAAAGGGGTAGAAGCCAATATCGAATATTCTGTTATCCGTGCACCCATTTCAGGGGTGATCGGAAAGCTTCCGCTGAAAGTGGGAAGCCTGGTGGGCCCTACTGACCAGTCAGCCTTAACGACAATTTCGGATACATCAGGAGTCTATGCCTACTTTTCAATGAATGAGAAAGAATACTTCGACTTCCTTGAAAAATCCAAAGGGGCCACGATGCCGGAGAAAATTAAAAACCTTCCGATGGTTGAATTGCAGCTGGCCAACGGAAGCCTTTACCCGGAAAAAGGAAAGATTGAGGCCATCACAGGGCAGATTGATCCTACTACGGGAACCATTCAGTTCAGGGTAAGCTTTACCAATGCCCAGAAGTTATTGAGCAACGGAAACAGCGGAACCATCAGATTGCCGAAAGCATATGATAATGTACTGGTTGTCCCGGAAAGTGCCACTTACGAGCAGCAGGGTATTGTATATGTTTATAAAGTGGATAAAGGCGATACGGCAAGGAACGTTGTTATTAATGTAATCGACAGGATCGACAATATGGCGCTTATCAAATCAGGGGTTAATAAAGGTGAAACCGTTGTTGCAGCAGGGGTCGGCGCTTTAAAGCCGGGAACTGCCGTGAAACCGAAACCCATAAAAATGGATAGTCTTGTTCAATCTATAAAACCGAAATTCTAAAATGATTAAAAATTTTATCAACCGACCGGTTTTATCCACCGTAATCTCTATCCTGATTGTGATTCTCGGGGTTTTGGGACTGATCTCACTGCCGGTTACCCAGTATCCTGACATTGCCCCGGCAACGGTAAGTGTCAGGGCCAATTACACCGGAGCCAATGCTGAAACAGTTATGAAGAGTGTCGTTGTACCTCTTGAAGAACAGATCAACGGGGTGGAAGGAATGGATTATATCACTTCCACAGCAGGAAATGACGGTTCGGCTCAGATTCAGGTATTTTTTAAACAGGGCGTCGACGCAGATATTGCTGCGGTAAACGTTCAGAACCGTGTCGCCAGAGCAAGCCCGCTCCTTCCAAGTGAAGTTACGCGTTCAGGGGTGGTAACGCAGAAACAGCAGACGAGTGCCTTGATGTATCTTTCTTTTTATTCTGAAAATAAAAATATTGATGATGTCTATCTTCAGAACTTTTTGAATATCAATGTGATTCCGGATCTCCAGAGAATCAATGGAGTAGGTGAGGCCAGCGTTTTCGGTGGTAAAAACTATTCTATGAGAATCTGGCTTGACCCGGCTAAACTGGCAGCCTACGGAATCACTCCAACGGAAGTTACCAATGCCATCAATGACCAGAGCAGGGAAGCCGCTGCGGGATCTTTAGGACAGAACAGCGGAAGCTCTTTTGAATATATCATTAAATATGTCGGGAAGTTCAGTGAAAAAGAACAGTATGACGATATTATCATCAAATCTCTTCCGGACGGACAGAATTTAATGCTGAAAGATGTTGCGAAAGTGGAATTGGGAGGCTTGTCATACAGCGGAATCGGTGAAAACGGAGATAACCCGTCTATCAGTATGGGGGTTTTCCAGACGCCGGGATCCAATGCCCAGGAAATTATCGAGAATATTAAAAAACAGCTTAAAGATAATGAAAGCACTTATCCTGAAGGCGTAAAATATACTTTCAACTTTGATACGAATGAATTTTTGGATGCATCCATCGAAAAAGTAATCCATACTTTGATTGAAGCATTTATTCTGGTATTTATCGTTGTATATATCTTCTTACAGGATTTCAGATCAACATTGATTCCGGCCATTGCGGTTCCGGTATCTATTGTGGGAACATTCTTTTTTCTGAATCTGTTCGGATATTCATTAAACCTCTTAACGCTTTTTGCGTTGGTACTGGCGATTGGTATTGTGGTGGATGATGCCATTGTCGTCGTCGAGGCGGTCCATGCCAAAATGGAACACGGGATATCGGATGCCAAAAAAGCCACTATTGAGGCGATGGATGAAATCACAGGAGCGATTATCTCAATTACCCTCGTAATGGCAGCGGTATTTATTCCTGTTACCTTTATTACAGGCCCTACCGGTGTTTTCTATCAGCAGTTTGGAATCACACTGATCATTGCCATCATCATTTCGGCGGTTAATGCATTGACACTGAGTCCGGTTTTATGTTCATTATTCTTAAAGCCTCATGAAGATCATCATGAAGGTTATAAAAATAAAAATTTCATTCAGAAATTCTTTTATAAATTCAATATTGGCTTTAAAACAGCCACAGACCGTTACGGAAGAGGATTTAATTTCCTTATCAAGCACAAGTGGGTAACTTTGGTCATCCTTGTGGTTACCGGAGGAATTATTTACTGGGCAAACGGCAGCATGAAGAAAGGTTTCGTACCTACGGAAGACAGAGGGATTATCTTTACCGATGTACAGCTTCCGCCCGGAGCGTCGATGGAAAGAACATACAATGTCCTGAAAACACTGCAGAAAAATGCCATGCAGATTCCGGGAATCCAGAATGTGACGATTTCTACAGGTAGAGGATTACTGTCCGGAAACGGAAGTAACAACGGTCTTGCGTTCATCAAATTAAAACCTTTTGACGACCGAAAAGGCGATGGCCTATCCTCAGAAGAGATTTCCAAGCGTTTATTTGGCCTTGCAGGGAAAGTGCCGGATGCCAAAGTAGTATTCTTCCAGCCGCCAAGTGTACCGGGGTTCGGGAACAGTGCAGGTTTTGAGATGGTACTTCTGGATAAATCGGGAGGCGATTTTGCCCAGCTGGATGCGAAAACGAACGAATTTATCGGGAACTTGATGCAGCGGCCTGAAATTGAATTTGCCCAGACCTCATTCAATACAAAATACCCTCAGTATATGATGCAGATTAATGTTCCTTTAGCCAAGCAAAAAGGGGTTTCAGTAAATGATATTCTTTCGACGATGCAGGGATATATCGGTGGAATTTACGGGGCTGACTTTACCAAATACGGGAAACAGTTCAGGGTAATGATTCAGGCGCTTCCTGAAAATAGAGTAAATGCAGATAATCTTAACCAGTATTATATTAAAACGAGTTCCGGGGAAATGTCGCCGATTTCACAGTTTGTGACATTGACAAAAACATATGGTCCTCAGTCGGTAGGCCGTTATAACCTGTTTACTTCCGTAAAGATTACCGGGGCAAACAAAGCCGGATTCAGTTCCGGGGATGCCATTACTGCGGTGCAGGAGGTTGCGAAAGAAACGCTTGATCAGAATTATGACGTAGAATTTACAGGTCTTACCAGAGAAGAATTAAATTCAGGATCACAGACATTACTGATTTTTGCTTTAAGTCTGGTATTTGTCTATTTCATTCTGTCGGCTCAGTATGAGAGTTATATTCTGCCTTTGGTGGTGGTCATTTCACTTCCGCTCGGGGTGATGGGGGCTTACTTCGGACAGAAAATCATGGGACTTGAAAATAACATTTACTTCCAGATTGCCTTGATCATGTTGGTGGGGTTACTGGCTAAAAATGCGATTCTGATTATCGAATTTGCGGTTCAGAGAAGACATCATGGTGAAACCATTGTGGAATCTGCGATTAATGCAGCCAAAGCAAGGCTAAGGCCTATCTTGATGACCTCATTGGCATTTATCTTCGGTTTATTGCCATTGGTATTAGCAAGCGGGATTGGTGCTGTCGGGAACAGGTCGATTGCAACCGGTGCTTCGATCGGATTATTGATAGGTACTATTTTAGGGGTATTTGTCATTCCTGTTTTGTATGTGGTTTTCCAGACTTTGCAGGAGAAAATTAAACCCATTAAGCAAAAAGATATCAATTTAGCTGAATAAGAAATCTTTAAGATTTAAATAATGAAAAATTTATCAATAATAATAAAAGGAACTGCTTTTTCAGTCATCATTCTTGCCGCCGTATCATCCTGCACGGTAAGAAAAGAATATCAGAGGCCGGACAAAGTTGCTGATGAGAAACTGTACCGTACCGATATGCTTCCTTCGGACAGCACCAATATCGCAACTGTTTCATGGAAACAGATCTTCACTGATCCGATACTTCAGGGTCATATTACCAAAGCCCTGGATAATAACCTGGACATTAGAATCGCCCTGCAGAGCATTGTTTCTGCAGAAGCTTATTTAAAGCAAAGTAAAGCTGCGTATGAACCCACTTTAACGGTGGGTCCCGGCTATACTTTTCAAACGCAATCATTAAATACGCAGACCGGACAGTTATTCGGGCAGAGACGTTATATCAATCAGCTGGATATAACAGCAAGTGTAGCTTTTGAGGCAGATATTTGGGGTAAATTAAAATCCCAGGAAAAATCGCAGTTGGCGAGTTACCTGGGAAGTGTTGCCGCTCATAAAGCAGTGAAAAGTGATCTGGTTGCTTCTATTGCTTCTTCTTACTATCAATTGTTGACCTACGATGCCCAAAAAAGAATCATCACGGAAACCATTGCAATCCGTGAGAGAAACCTGGAAACGACAAAAGCCTTGAAAACAGCCGGAACATTAACGGAAGTTGCCGTTCAGCAAAGTGAAGCATTGGTATTCAATGCAAAATCTTTACTGATCGACATTGACACCCAGATCCAGCTTCTGGAAAATACGATGAGCCTGCTGATGGGTGAGCCCTCACATTCCATTGAAAGATCGACATTGGAAGGACAGCAGCTTCCTATTGATGTGAAATTAGGATATCCGGCCCAGTTATTAGCAAACAGACCGGATGTAATGAGAGCAGAATATAATTTAATGAATGCTTTTGAACTGACAAATTCTGCAAAAGCACAGTTTTATCCTACTTTAAGACTTACGGGAAGTGGAGGGATTCAATCATTAGATATTGATCATTTGTTCAGTGTAAATTCATTATTTGCGAGTATTGTCGGAGGATTGGCACAACCGGTTTTAAACCGAAGAGCAATTAGAACGAATTATGAAGTCAGTCTGGCAAATCAGGAAACCGCCTACCTGAACTTCAGAAAAGCTGTGCTTACAGCCGGAAAAGAAGTTTCGGATGCTATCAGGGTATTTTCGGTTCAGGATTCTTACATTGAATTAAAGCAGAAAGAATTAAATGCCTATAAAAATTCAGTTGAATATTCTCAGGAACTGGTTAATTATGGTATGGCCAATTATCTGGAAGTACTGAATGCCAGTGTAAACTCCTTAAATGCAGAGCTGAATATCGCCAATGCAGAATACAATAAAATGAGAGCTGCCGTAGAACTTTATCAGGCACTTGGAGGCGGATGGAAGTAGTTTCGTTCTGAAAATAGATTATAAAAACGCATGTTATCTTTGACATGCGTTTTTTATCACTGAAAATTTGAATTTTATTATTTTATAAATGCTTGATAATTAATTATTAACTTAAACATTAAGATATTTAATTGGAAAATATTAAAAAAATTAACAATAAATTTCCAAAAATGTTTGCAGATCTAGTTTAAATACTTACTTTTGTACCGCTTCAGAACAGAAGCATGACGGGGGATTGGCGCAGTTGGCTAGCGCGTTTGACTGGCAGTCAAAAGGTCACGGGTTCGAATCCCGTATTCTCCACAAGATTATCTAAAGCTCTTCGATTGAAGAGCCTTATTTTTTTTATAATGTGAAGATTAAAAACTATCCTTAGATTAAATCTTTCGGTTTAATTGTGGCACAATAATTGAAAATAAAAATTCAACTATTAAAAATAAATTTTAAGGAACTCCAAATATTCCCGGCATTTTTGTCAGGAATATTTTTTTTGTTCACATCTTCTTTTTGCTAAAAGGATAATATTATTTATTAATCAGTACCTAATATGGGGTAAATAGACCCTGAAAAATATGGTAATTTTAAATAAAACTGAATTTTTATCAAAATGAAAGTGTTTTTAAATATCTAAAAAGTATTTAAAATCAAATAAAAATTCTATATTTGTCAGCATTCAAAAATATCTTTTTGAGGCATACTGGCTATTGATAAAATGGGCCAGTAATGAGTTAAGTGATAAAACTACTTATAAAACTATGAAGAAAATATTTTTACTTTTACTGACGGCTTTTTTATTCATTGGTTGTGGCAAAGATGAAGATACCATTTATGATTTCATCGGAACATGGGCCGGAACTTATAAGGGAACTGAGAAAGGCGACTGGAACATTGTAGTGGCTGCCGACGGAAAAGTCACAGGGACCATGCATTCAACCCAGACCACTAAAAATTATTCCATTTCCGGACATCTTAGTGAATCGGGAGAACTGACGGCAGCTTTAGGGATGCCTGAAAATGGTGAATTCAATGGGACGCTGAGAAGAAATAAAAAAGGTTCAGGCAGCTGGTCCAATTTAGCCATTACACCCACAAAGTCAGGAACTTGGACAGGGACAAAAAAATCTAAATAAAATTGTATTAATAAAAAAAGCTATTCTTTTGAATAGCTTTTTTTATGCCATAATTTCCTACCACAAATTAAATACAGGGAAAGTATAATTTATTTATATTTGTAAGCATCTTTAGAGCAGAAAATATACAAAATATGAAGAACAGATTGAATTATGGAAATTTAAAACTAAAAACCATTCCTGTTTTGCTCATTACTTCCGCCATTTCTGTTTCGTGTGGAAGCTCAAAAAATGTTATGTTAAAAAGAAATCCTCGAATCTCACCGTCCGTAGCAAAAACTGAAAATCTACGTAAACTCGATTCTAAGTTTGACGGAAATATTTCAAAATCCATCAGCGAAATTTTAAAAGATGCTGAAAAGTATCTGGGTGCCCCCTACAAATTCGGCGGCAATACCTCATCCGGCTTCGACTGTTCCGGGTTTGCCTTAAAAGTCTTTGAAGAAAATGACTACCAGCTTCCCAGAAGATCATCAGACCAAGCCGGGGCCGGAAAAAAAATAGACATCAGGGAAGTGAAACCCGGAGACCTTTTGTTTTTTTCAACTGCGGGAGGAGACCGTGTTTCCCATGTCGGTATTGTTCATGATATCGGAAACGACGGTGAAGTGAAATTTATCCATGCTTCAACGACCAAAGGGGTGATTATTTCATCCTTAAACGAGGTGTATTGGAATAAGGCATATCTGCATGCCCAGAGAATTCTTTAACCTTGTTAGGGTTCTAAATCCTGACAAGGTTACACAGAACTTTTTTGTATATTTGCCGCTATTAATTTTAAACCACAGACATGTCATTACAACAGACCATTGAAAATATTTGGGATCATAGAGATCTATTGCAGAATGAAGACAGCCGCAAAGCCATCAGAGAAGTTGTTTCTTTATTGGATGCAGGTAGTCTTCGTGTTGCCGAGCCTACAGAAAACGGATGGCAGGTGAATGAATGGGTGAAAAAAGCGGTAGTGATGTATTTCCCGATTCAGAAAATGGAAACGATTGAGGTAGGGCCTTTTGAGTTTCATGACAAAATTCCTTTGAAGAGAAATTATGCTGAAAAAGGAGTACGGGTAGTTCCGCATGCGATTGCAAGAGAAGGTTCTTTTATTGCTTCAGGAGTTATTTTAATGCCTTCTTACGTAAATATCGGAGCTTATGTAGATTCAGGAACGATGGTGGATACCTGGGCAACGGTAGGAAGCTGTGCACAGATCGGTAAAAACGTCCATCTGAGCGGCGGAGTGGGGATCGGCGGTGTTTTAGAGCCGCTTCAGGCAGCTCCGGTGATTATTGAGGATGATTGCTTTATCGGTTCAAGATGTATCGTCGTAGAAGGAGTTCATGTAGAAAAAGAAGCCGTATTGGGAGCCAATGTTGTACTGACCGCTTCTACAAAAATCATTGATGTTACCGGTCCTGAGCCTGTAGAAATCAAGGGAAGGGTTCCTGCCCGTTCGGTAGTAATTCCGGGAAGTTATACAAGACAGTATCCTGCCGGAGAATATCAGGTGCCATGTGCGCTGATCATCGGCCAGAGAAAAGAATCTACGGATAAAAAAACTTCTTTGAATGATGCGCTGAGAGATAATAATGTAGCTGTTTAAGACTTCAGTGTAAACCCATACTTCACCATTTTGAAAGATAAATTTTTTAAAATACTGCTAAACCCTAAATATATATTTGGGGTTTATCTTATTATAGCCGTTGTTACGGCAATTTCCAAATATTTCAGAGGAAATTATGCAATCAACAATTACCTGATTTTCAAAAGCGTATTTTTCAATACCCGAGATCAGGCCAATCTGTTTACGGAATACCCAGAAAGGTTTTTCGATATGAACCATTACGGTGTTTTTTTCAGCGTACTGATTGCTCCGTTTGCCCTGATGCCCGACTGGCTGGGAATTACGCTGTGGAATGCTGCCAATACGTTTATCTTTGTCTATGCCATTCACAAGCTTCCCTTTTCTGATGCCAAAAAAGCGCTCTTTGCCTTATTTTGTCTGCAGGAATACATTACGGCAGCTTTAAGCCTGCAGTTCAATGTTGCACTGACAGGTCTTCTGCTATTGTCGGCGGTATACATTTACGAAAGAAAAGAGACAAAATCCGTTACGGCTATTTTAGTAGGGGTTTTTGTGAAAATATATGGGATTGTAGGTCTGTCCCAGTTCTTTTTCATTAAGAATAAAACAAAATTTATAGTCTCAGGGTTGATTATTGCTGGAGTATTTTTTATTCTGCCCATGATCTATTCAAGCCCCCGGTTTGTCATACAATGCTATTCTGACTGGTATCAGTCGATTATTGAAAAGAACAGTGCAAACCAGACGTTGGGAAATATGCAGGATATCTCACTGATGGGGTTTTTCAGAAGGATCTTAGGCGATGCATCCATTTCCAATGTGATATTTTTAGCATTCGGGTTACCGCTTTTTGCCTTGCCTTATATCAGGATCAGACAATATAAAAATTATGCCTTTCAGCTGATGATTCTGGCTTCAACCTTACTCTTTCTGGTATTGTTCAGTTCAAGTTCAGAATCACCAACGTATATTATTGCGGTTACAGGCGTGATGATCTGGTTTTTCCTGCAGAAAGAAAGAACTCCTCTTGTCATCGGACTGCTGATTTTCGTTATTGTTTTTACGTGTTTTTCAACTTCAGATCTGTTTCCGAAATTTGTGAAGGAGAATTATATCATAAAATATTCTTTAAAAGCTGTACCTTGCATTGTGGTTTGGTTAAGGGTAATCTATGAGCTTTTAACCAAAGATTTCGAAAAAAACTACAGCCTCAATTAATCCTATGAAGAAAATTTCAATCGTTATTCCTGCCCATAATGAAGAAGGAAACGTTGCTTTGGTTCATGAAAAAATTAGACAGGTTTTTTCCGGATTAAACGATTATGATTTTGAAATTATCTTTGTTAATGACGGAAGCAGAGACCAGACCCAGCAAAAATTAGAAGAGCTTTCCAAAAAATATAGTGAAATAAAATTCATTGAATTTTCAAGGAACTTTGGTCACCAGCCTGCCGTAAAAGCGGGAATGGATCATGCCCATGGAAATGCCGTTATTTCAATGGACGGCGACCTTCAGCATCCTCCGGAACTGATTCCTGACATGATCACGAAATGGGAGGAAGGCAATGACATTGTATTTACCGTAAGAAAATACCCGAAGGAAATTTCTTGGTTCAAAAGAAAAACTTCAGACTTTTTTTATAAAATCCTGTCGAAATTATCTGATGTCAATCTTACCAAGGGCGGCGGCTCAGATTTCAGGCTGATGGATGCGAATGCCGTAGAAGTTATGAGGAGTTTCAATGAAGATGATTTGTTCCTGAGAGGATTAACGAGTTGGATGGGCTTTAAACAGGCCGGAATCGAATTTACAGCAAACGAAAGACTGTCAGGGCAAAGCAGCTACAATCTTAAAAAGATGGTGACATTCGCTTTTACCGGAATCACGGCGTTCAGCGTAAAGCCGCTTTATATTGCAGCGTACCTGGGCTTCCTGTTTTCAGGATTTTCTGTAGTTGGATACGGCATTTATGTGATCCATTCATTTATTACAGAAACGGAAATTTCAGGCTGGGCTTCATTGATCATGACCATCGTTTTCTTCGGCGGGTTGCAGCTGATCATTTTAGGAATTATAGGAATTTATTTAGGCAAGATCTTCAAACAGGTAAAAGAAAGACCGAACTATATCATCAAAAATAAAAATTTTTAACCATGGTTTTATTGAGTTTTGACATTGAGGAATTTGATATGCCATTGGAATATAAAGGAGAAATACCGTTTGAACAACAGATTTCCATCTCACAGACCGGACTAAAAAGGATTTTGAATATCCTTAAAAAGCATCAGATAAAAGCTACTTTTTTCTCAACGGTAGTTTTTGCGGAGAATAGTAAAAACCTTATTCAAAAGCTGTTGGATGATGACCATGAACTTGCTTCCCACACGTGGTTCCATTCTGATTTTGAAGAAAAGCACTTGAAAGAATCTAAAGAAAGGCTGGAAGAGTTATTTTCTGTAAAAGTAACCGGTCTCAGGATGCCCAGAATGATGCCGGTGAGTAAAAATGCGGTGGAAGATGCAGGCTATGCCTACAATTCATCTATCAATCCGACCTTTCTTCCGGGAAGATACAATAATCTCAAAATTTCAAGAACGTATTTCAAAGAAGGCATGGTGACCCAGATCCCGGCTTCGGTATCTCCTAATTTCAGGATCCCTTTATTCTGGCTTAGCTTTCATAATTTTCCTCTGTCTTTTTACAGGAAACTGGCTTTAGACACGTTAAAGAAAGACCAGTATTTAAATATTTATTTCCATCCCTGGGAATTTGCGGAAATTAAAGACGAAGCATTTAAATTACCCGGTTTTACAGTAAAAAACTCTGGAAAAGATATGGTGGAAAGGTTTGATGGATTTATTTCCTGGCTCAAAAGTAAAAATTATACCTTCGGAACTTTTCAGGAATTCCAAAAACAGATTGAATTATGAAGATTGCTTACGATGCCAAAAGATTTTTTCACAACACGTCGGGATTAGGCAACTATTCCAGGGATCTGGTGAGGATTTTAGTGAAATATTTTCCTGAAAACGAATACATTTTACTCAATAAAAACCGATCTGAGAGAGGGAAGGATATCTTAGAAAACTCTAATGCCAGATTCGTTGAAACCTCAGGCGAAATGATGTCTCGGCAGCTGAAAATGGGGAAAGATGCCCAGAAACAGGATGCCGATATTTTTCATGGCTTATCCGGTGAACTGCCTCTGAAATGGGATAATGCCCCGATTAAAAAAGTGGTTACCATCCATGATCTCATTTTTATGAGATATCCGCAGTATTATTCTTTTTTTGATAGGAAAATTCACTTGTGGAAATTCAGAAAGGCAGCAGATTCCGCAGATAAAATCATTGCGATTTCCGAACAGACCAAAAAGGATATCATTCAGTTTCTTAACGTTCCGGAAAGCAAAATTGAAGTGATTTACCAGGGCTGCCATCAGGCTTTTAAAGAAGAGCAGCCTGAAGAATTTACCCTTCAGACCAAGGAGAAATTTAATCTTCCTGAACGATTTATCTTAAACGTAGGCACTATTGAGGAGCGGAAAAACCTTTTAAACATCATTAAAGCCATAAAAGATACAGAAATTCCTTTAGTGGTCGTCGGAAGAAAGACAAAGTACTTCAGTAAAATCCGGCAGTTTATTCAGAAAAACAAAATGGAAAAACAGGTCCGTTTTCTGGAGGGCGTTTCAATGCATGAGCTGGCCGTAATTTACAAATCAGCAGATATTTTTGTTTACCCGAGCTTGTTTGAAGGTTTCGGCATTCCGGTGATTGAAGCCCTGTTCTCAAAAACGGTTGTGGTGACCAGCAACACCAGCTGTCTTCCTGAAGCAGGCGGGCCGGACTCCGTATACATTAATCCTGGAAATGAAGCCGATATTTCAGCCAAAATCCAGTTTCTCTGGAATAATGAATCTGAGAGGCAACGCCGTGTCGATAAAGGTTTTGACTTCGTTCAGAAGTTTAATGATGAACCGATTGCAGGCCAGCTGATGGAGCTCTACAGAAAATTTTTTGTATAAATTTCCTGGATGTTTCAAAATAATTCCTACATTTGCAGTACACATTTCAACAATGAAACCGAATTTTTTAACAGTACATCATTATCATCATCATCTCTGCTAGACGGAATTGATTGATCGATACAATATGTTAAAATCAAAATAATTAAAAAACCGTCTGAGTAAACAGGCGGTTTTTTGTTTCTGAATTTATCCCGGGAAATCTTTACCATCCAACCAGTTTTATTTACTCAGACCCAATAATAATCCAATGAGTAAATTAAAAATTGCCATACAGAAAAGCGGACGGCTGTACGAGGAATCCCTTCAGCTTCTTAAAGACTGCGGAATCTTCATCAATAATGGAAAAGACCAGCTCAAAGTTTCCGTAGACAACTTTCCTCTGGAAATTATGTACCTGAGAAACTCAGATATCCCGCAGTATCTGGAAGACGGGGTTGTAGACATTGCTATTGTGGGCGAAAACCTGCTAGCAGAAAAGGACAAAAATATAGAGATTGTCCAAAAGCTCGGGTTCTCAAAATGTCGCGTCTCATTAGCCGTCCCAAAAGAAGTGGAAACTGATCAACTCAGTTATTTCCAGGGAAAAAAAATTGCCACGTCCTATCCAAATACCCTTGAGAACTTCCTTCAGAAAAACAGTATTTCAGCAGATATCCATGTCATCTCAGGTTCAGTGGAAATTGCCCCGAATATTGGCCTTGCTGATGGAATATGTGATATTGTAAGCTCGGGAAGCACTTTATTTAAGAACGGTCTAAGGGAAACCGTTACTCTTTTATTATCCGAAGCCGTTCTGGCAAAAACCTTCAGCTTAAATGATGAAAAAGAAGCCGTTCTCGGAAAATTACTGTTCAGGATTAAAGCCGTTTTAAAAGCAAAAAATTCAAAATACATTCTGATGAATGTCCCAAATGATAAAATTAAAATCATCTCTGAAGCACTTCCGGTCCTTAAAAGCCCGACGGTTATTCCCCTCGCGCAGGAAGGATGGAGCAGCATTCATTCCGTGATTGATGAAGACCGGTTCTGGGAAGTCATTGATGAACTCAAAGACAAAGGGGCTCAGGATATTTTGATAATTCCAATCGATAAAATGGTGATATAAGATGAATATTTCAAAATACCCACAAAAAAATACCTGGCCGGAACTGGTGAAAAGGCCTGCTTTGGAAAGGACAGGACTTACGGAAACCGTATCAGACATCTTTGCAGAAGTCCGGCGAAATGGTGACCGGGCATTAATCAGGTTCAATAAAAAATTTGATCAGACTGATGTTGACCGGATCTGGGTGCCTGAAGAAGAAGTGAAAAATGCTGAAGATACTTTGCCGGAAGAACTGAAAACAGCAATTCAGCAGGCTAAAGAGAATATTACAAAATTCCATGCTTCCCAAAATCCTGAAATTCATAAAATTGAAACGACTGCAGGAGTAACATGCTGGAGAGAAAACCGGGCGATTGAAAAAGTGGGGATTTATATTCCCGGAGGAACGGCACCTTTATTTTCAACTGTGTTGATGCTGGCAGTGCCTGCACAATTGGCGGGCTGTGAAGAAATCATTTTATGTACGCCTCCGGATAAAAACGGGAAGATCAATCCTGCCATCCTTTACGCGGCACAGCTTTGCGGAGTCCGTAAAATATTCAAAACAGGCGGGGCGCAGGCGATTGCTGCTATGACATTCGGGACTGAAAGCATTCCGGATGTTTATAAAATCTTCGGACCCGGAAACCAATATGTGGTGGCCGCAAAAGAATATGCACAGAATTATAAGGTGGCCATCGATATGCCTGCCGGTCCCAGCGAAGTTCTGGTGATTGCCGATGAATTTGCCGTCCCGGAATTTTGTGCATCAGACCTGCTTTCCCAGGCAGAGCACGGAAGCGATAGCCAGGTTATCTTTATTACAACAGATGAAACCGTTCTTAACCGGACGGTTGAGGAAACGGAAAAACAGCTTGAGCAGCTTCCAAGAAATGAAATGGCCCGTAAATCTTTAGAAAACAGTCATTTTATTTTAATGGAATCCATTGAAGAAGCTTTGAAATTCAGCAATCTCTATGCTCCCGAACATTTGATTTTAGCGATAGAGGATTTTGAAAAATACATTCCGGAAATTAAAAATGCAGGTTCGGTTTTTCTGGGAAATTATTCCTGTGAAAGTGCCGGAGATTATGCCAGCGGAACCAATCATACCCTTCCAACGAATGGTTTTGCCAGAAATTACAGCGGGGTTTCCCTGGACAGCTTTGTCAAGAAAATCACTTTTCAGCACCTGTCTGCAGAAGGATTGGGGAATTTAGGAAGAACTATAGAAGTCATGGCCGAAGCAGAAGGGCTTTTCGCTCACAAAAATGCTGTCTCCATAAGATTAAAACAACACAATGAAAGAATTTAACATCAACGGCTTCGTGCGCAAAAATATTCTGGAACTTCAACCGTACATCAGTTTCAGGGATCAGAATGAATTTGACAGTCCTGTGTTTATGGATGCCAACGAAAGCCCGTTCGGAAACCTGAACCGTTACCCGGATTCAACACATAAGAAACTGAAGCAGAAACTCTCTGTTATAAAGAATGTTTCATCGAATAATATTGCCCTCGGAAACGGAAGCGATGAATTGATAGACCTGATCATCAAAATTTTCTGCGAACCTAAAAAAGATGCGGTCTTAAGAATGAACCCTTCTTTTGCCATGTATGATTTTTACGCATCGATCAATGAAAACAAAGTCGTAAAGCTGGATTTAAATGAAGATTTTAATATCGTAAAAGATGATTTTTTAAACCTGATGAATGGTAATCAGCTCAAGATTTTCTTTCTTTGTTCCCCGAACAATCCTACCGGGAACAGCATTGAAGACCTGGAATTCTACATTGAAAATTTTAACGGAATTGTTGTGGTAGATGAAGCATATATTGAATTTTCCGGCAGGAAATCATGTATTGAATTGTTGGATAAATACCCGAACCTTATTGTCCTGCAGACTTTTTCAAAAGCCTGGGGAATGGCAGGTGCAAGGGTAGGCATGGCTTATGCCTCGGAAGAAATTATTAAACTTATCAATACGGTAAAAGCTCCTTATAATATCAATTCGTTAAGTGTGGACCTGGTCTCAAAAGCAATTGATAGCCTCAAACCGTTAAATCAGAATATAGAAAGAATATTACTTGAAAAATCATGGCTGCGAGATCAGTTTGAAAATATCAGCTGTATAAAAAAAGTATATCCGAGCGAGGCTAATTTCTTTTTAATTGCCTTTGAAAATGGTGATAAAGTGTATGAGCAGCTGTTAAAAAAGGAAATTTTAACAAGCAAGAGAAGTCCTTATATTCCCGATTGTATCAGAATGAATGTAGGAACCAGAGAAGAAAACAGCAAGTTAATAGCCGCTTTACAAAATATTGAATTATGAAAAAAGTATTGTTTATAGACCGTGACGGAACCTTAATTATAGAACCGGAAACTGACCTCCAGGTAGATTCCCTGGAAAAACTGGAATTCTATCCGGGTGTCTTCCAAAACCTGTCCAAAATCGCCAGTGAACTGGATTATGAACTGGTCATGATCACCAATCAGGATGGCCTGGGAACGGAAAGTTTTCCTTACGAAGATTTTATAAAGCCTCATGAAAAAATGCTGACAGCTTTTGAAAATGAAGGGATTGTTTTCAGCGATATTTTAATTGACAGAAGTTTTGAGCATGAAAATCAGCCGACCCGTAAACCGCAGACCGGGATGCTGGGAAAATATATTTACGGTGATTATGACCTTGAAAATTCCTTTGTGATCGGGGACAGGCTGACCGATATCCGGCTGGCGGAAAACCTCAGATCAAAAGCCATTTTTATCGGTGCCGTTCAGAATGAGTATGCAGCGCTGACTACTGAAAGCTGGAACGAAATCTATTCGTATCTGAAACAAGTTCCGCGAAAAGCAAAAGTATCAAGAAAAACCAACGAGACTGATATTGAAATTGAAATTAACCTGGATGGAAACGGCCTGTCTGACATCTCAACAGGGCTTCATTTTTTCGACCATATGCTGGAACAGATTGTCAAACACGGTAATTTAGATCTGAAAATCAGTGTAAAAGGAGATCTGCATGTGGATGAACACCACACCATTGAAGACACCGGAATTGTATTAGGCCAGGCCGTTCTGGAAGCTTTAGGAAAGAAGAAAGGAATCGAACGATATGGTTTTCTGCTGCCTATGGATGATTGTCTGGCACAGGTGGCCATTGATTTCGGAGGCCGCCCGTGGCTGGTGTGGGCCGCAGATTTCAAGCGTGAGAAAATAGGAGACGTCCCTACCGAAATGTTTTACCATTTCTTTAAATCTTTTACAGATTCGGGTCGGTGCAATATTAATATCAAAGCAGACGGTGACAACGAGCACCACAAAATAGAATCGGTCTTTAAAGCATTCGCAAAATCGATAAAAGCAGCGGTACGGCAGACCGGTCAGAATTTTAATATTCCCTCAACTAAAGGAAGCTTATAAATAATATGGTTGCCATTATAAAATACAACGGCGGAAATGTAAATTCCGTACAGAATGCCCTGGACAGGCTGAAGACAAAATCAATAATTACTAATGACCCTGAAGTGATTAAGAATGCAGACAAAGTGATTTTTCCGGGTGTCGGTGAAGCTTCGTCTACGATGAAGGTGCTGAAAGAAAGAGGGCTGGACCTCTTAATTCCGGCGTTACAGCAGCCGGTATTAGGAATTTGCCTGGGAATGCAGCTGATGTGTGCCGGTAATGAAGAAGGCAATACGGTTGGTATGGGAATTTTTGATATTCAGGTTAAAAAATTTCCCGCTGACCATATCGTTCCACATATGGGCTGGAATACGCTTTCAGATTTTAAATCAAATCTTTTTTCTGACAGTAAAGAAGAACATGATGTGTATTTTGTCCACAGCTTTTATTGTGAATTATCTGAATATACAACTTCGGTCTGTAATTATATCCTGCCGTTCAGCGCGTCCCTGCAGAAAGGTAATTTTCATGCCATGCAGTTTCACCCTGAAAAATCGGGGAGTACCGGAAGCAGGTTATTACATAACTTTTTAAATATTAAATAATGAAAATTATTCCAGCCATTGATATTATAAACGGCAAATGTGTCCGGCTTTCAGAAGGCGATTATGATACCATGAAGGTCTACAATGAAAACCCGGTAGAAGTAGCCAAAGAATTTGAAGCTTCCGGAATTCAGTTCCTTCATCTCGTTGATCTCGATGGGGCAAAATCCAGACATATTGTTAACCATAAAATACTGGAAGCAATTGCCAGGGAAACGTCTTTAAAAATCGATTTCGGCGGCGGGCTGAAGACCTTGGGCGATATTGAAACTGCTTTTGATGCAGGGGCAGAACAGATTACCATTGGAAGCATTGCCGTTCAGGATCCGGAATTCTGTTTTAACCTGATTTCAACATTCGGGAAAGAAAAGATTATCCTGGGAGCCGACTGTAAAGACAGGAAAATAAAAACTTCGGGCTGGCTGGAGGAAAGTGATAAAGATGTTATTGATTTCATTCTTCAGTATCAGCAGAAAGGAATACAGAGCGTGATCTGTACCGATATTGCCAAAGACGGCATGCTACAGGGACCATCGGAAGAGTTGTATCAGGATATTTTATCGCGAACTTCTGTTCAATTGGTAGCAAGCGGCGGGATTTCAAAAATGGAAGATGTATACCGGATGAAGGAAATAGGATGTTCAGGAACCATTATCGGGAAAGCGATCTACGAAGGAAAAATCAGTCTGGCTGAACTCCGGGAATTTATTGATTCCTGATTAAATCGGGCAAAGCTGTTTGATGATAAATAAACCATACCCATTAATTACAACAAATAAAAATGTTAAAAAAAAGAATCATACCCTGTCTGGACATCAAAGACGGTACAACGGTGAAAGGCGTTCAGTTTGAAGGCCTGCGGAATGCCGGAGATCCCGTTGAGCTGGCAAAAAAGTATGAAAATGACGGAGCCGATGAGCTGGTTTTCCTGGATATTACCGCAACCATAGAAGAACGTAAAACATTTGCCGGACTGGTAAAAAAAATTGCTGGAGAGCTGAGCATTCCTTTTACGGTAGGCGGCGGTATTTCAACGGTTGAAGATGTCAGGAACCTGCTGGAAGCCGGAGCCGATAAAATCAGCATCAATTCTTCTGCCGTTAAAAACCCGGGACTGATTTCTGATCTGGCGAAAGAATTCGGAAGCCAATGTGTTGTCGTGGCAATTGATACAAAACAGATCAACGGTTCAGATTGGGTACATGTTAAAGGCGGAAGGGAAATAACCGGTTTAAAAACCCTGGATTGGGCAAAAAAAGCAGAAGCCTTAGGAGCCGGAGAAATTCTCCTGACATCGATGGACGGAGACGGAATGAAGAACGGCTTTGACCTGAGGATTACTAGACTGGTATCTGAAAATATCGGTATTCCTGTCATTGCCTCAGGCGGTGCCGGAAAAACCGGAGATTTTGAGCATGTCTTTACCCAAACCAAAGCCACAGGTGCGTTGGCAGCCAGTATTTTCCATTTCGGGGAGATCGGAATCCGGAATTTAAAAAATGAATTAAAATCTAAAAAAATACCCGTACGATGAATATAAATTTTGATAAAAGCAACGGACTGGTTCCTGTTATTATCCAGGATGACCGCACCCTGCAGGTCCTCATGCTGGGATACATGAATAAAGATGCTTACGAGAAAACAGAAAAGGAAGGAATTGTTACCTTTTTCAGCCGCTCTAAAAATAGGTTATGGACCAAGGGCGAAGAATCGGGTAATTTCCTTACTGTAAAAAGTATGGCTGTTGACTGTGACCAGGACACGGTATTGATAAACGCCATACCCGGAAAAGCGGTATGCCACACCGGAAGCTTCAGCTGTTTCGGGGATAAAACGGCGAAGGGATTTGTCTATGAACTGGAAGCAAAAATCAGCCGGAGAATCGATGAAAAAACGGAAGGTTCCTATACCTATTCATTATTCAGGAAAGGCATCAACAAAGTAGCCCAGAAAGTAGGAGAGGAAGCGGTGGAACTGGTGATCGAAGCAAAAGATGATAATGAAGACCTGTTTAAAAATGAAGCAGCCGATCTGCTGTATCATTATTTAATTTTACTGAAAGCTAAAAATGTAAGTCTAAAAGATGTTGAAGAAATCCTGATGTCGCGTGCAGAGTAAATTATAGAACGAAAAAAGCCAATGATTACCATTGGCTTTTTCATATTTTACAGAGAACCTGTTGTTCTGAATGCTGCAGGTACTGAATTATTTCCCGATGATTATTTTTCTTACTGCAGTTGTACCGTTAGCCCTGACGGTACACAGATAAGCACCGCTGGTTAATCCCGAAACATTAATCTTTGTCTCATTTTCCTTACCTGCTATAACCAAACGCCCGCTCAGGTCTGCAATCTCTGCATTGAATTTCTTAATGCTTCCCGGCACTTCAATAGTCAGCACATCTTTTGCTGGGTTGGGATACACTTTTACCAATTCCAAAGCATTTACCGGTGCTTCATTGGTGGCCAAAACACTGGTAGCCACGGCAAAATGCTGTAATGCACCTACCGACGCTTTTCCGACATTAAATACATACGCCGGGTCTACATTGGCAAAAGTATCGTTCACTGTATGTTCATTAAAGCTTCTTACATTTTCATAAAAACCGGTGATGATGTCTCCGTTCTGCTCAAAAGGAACATAGTCGGATGAATAGGTATTTGACATAACCGTCTGTAACGGGGAATATAATGCCGTGCAATTGGCAAGCTGCTGCGTAAATGCCATAGACTGCGCATTGTTACCCGGCAGGCCGTCCTGGTCGCTTTCACATTTAATCGCGTTGTTGTTATTCCCGATCTGGCCTCCTATCTGATCGAGATTGAATACCAGTTTAATATTTAACTGCCGGACGTTGTTCTGAAAGGCCACATTATCCGCATAATGTCCGCTTCCCTGCAAGCCCTGTTCTTCGCCGGAAAAATGGATAAATTTAATAGAATATTCTGTCGGTATATCTTTTAAAATCCTTGCTGCTTCCAGAATAACCGAGGTTCCGCTTCCGTTATCGCTTACACCGGGGCCGAAGATCGTATCATAGTGGCCGCAGATGATCACATAGATGTTGGGGTAGGTAGTACCCGTCTTTGTAATGATTAAATTCTTTGAGTTGATATTATTTCCAAAAGTAAAAGGGTCTTCCGCAATCTGGTTTACTGTATATCCGTAAGACTGATATTTTGCTTTAAGCCAGTCCAAAGTATTGGTATTTGCCGGTGAACCGGTCGTTTTTATGCCCAGCGTCTGAAATTCCTGTAAAAGAGTGGTAACATTGGTCTGTGAAACCTGATCTGCTCTGTTTTTATATGCCTGAATAAGAGTTTGAGCATGTAGATTATAAGCTGCTAATGAAATAAGCAGAAGGGTAGTTATTTTTTTCACCTTTAGAAAAAATTATATTTAATAATTAAACAAATGTAAATAATAAAAAAATCCTGAGCAAAAAACTCAGGATTTATATTGATAACAAAAAATTCTACATTATTTTACTTGATCTACAACTGCTTTGAAAGCTTCAGGGTGATTCATTGCTAAATCGGCTAAAACTTTTCTGTTAAGCTCTACGTTGTTCTTTTTAAGAGCTCCCATAAACTGAGAGTAAGACATTCCGTGCTCTCTGGCTCCGGCGTTGATACGCATGATCCAAAGTGCTCTGAAATTTCTCTTTTTCTCTTTTCTGCCGCGGTAAGCATATTGCATTGCTTTTTCCACGGCATTTTTAGCTACCGTCCAAACGTTCTTTCTTCTACCGAAAAAACCTTTGGCTTGTTTAATGATTTTTTTTCTGCGAGCTCTTGAAGCTACTGCATTTACTGATCTTGGCATAATTTAAAATGTTTTTTTGAAATGTGCGGCAAACTGTTTCATTGCGCTTGGCTGCTCCATGTCAGGGTTAAATTGTTGAATTTTGAATTCTTATAAACCGAATATAGATTTATAAAAACTACTTGATGGCTAATTGACGCTTAACACTTTTCTCGTCCACTTTAGCTACGTAAGAAGTCGTCGTAAGATTTCTCTTCTGTTTCGTTTCTTTCTTAGTCAAGATGTGGCTTTTGTAAGCATTTTTTCTTTTGATCTTTCCGCTTCCGGTAAGAGCAAAACGCTTTTTAGCACCTGATTTCGTTTTTAATTTTGGCATTGTTCTGCTTTTTTATTATTTTGTTATCAATATCTGTTTTGGCTCCTGATCTCGGTCAGGAATAGTAGGGTGCAAAATTACTAAAAAAAAGTGAGATCCGGATAAAAGAATTATTAATATTAATGGGAGAAGTGGATGAAAGGACTTAAAAAAGTCTGTCGAAATCAAAATAAATTGCAAATGACAAGAATTTTCAATTTAATTATGAATAGAAATATAAATTATTCCTTCTCAAAGTAAAAAACCTCAAATTTCTTTGAGGTCAGTAGGTAGTATAATGTTGTCAGATCACAATGATCTGCTGTTGATTATTTAGCTGGTTTTTTAGGGCTCATCATCATGATCATTCTTTTTCCTTCAAGCTTAGGAAGCTGGTCTACTTTTCCAACATGCTCTAATTCCTGAGCAAGTTTTAAAAGCAGGATTTCTCCCTGATCTTTAAAGATAATTGAACGTCCTTTAAAAAATACGTAAGTCTTTAATTTTGAACCTTCTTCAAGAAACTTTTCAGCATGCTTTCTTTTGAATTCATAATCATGTTCGTCAGTCTGAGGTCCGAAACGGATCTCTTTCACCACAACTTTGATCTGCTTAGCTTTCAGTTCTTTCTGTTTTTTCTTTTGCTCATATAAGAATTTTTTATATTCTAATATTCTCGCAATAAACGGTTCAGCCTTATCGGAAATTACTACTAAATCCAATTCCTGTTCTGCAGCAATCTGTTTTGCTTTGTCAATCGGATAAATTCCCGGCTCTACGTTATCGCCCACCAAACGAAGCTCTCTCACACGAATTTTATCGTTGATCAAGTGTAAGTCCTCCTGTACAGGACGTCTTTGTGGGCCCCTGTTGTTAAATCTTTGTGCTATTGTATTATATTTTTATTGGTTAGTACTAATTTTATGTAAAGATTTAAAAACTGAATGTTTTAAAAAATTAATTCATTCAATTTTAAATGACTTTTTATATTGCTGATTCCTTTTTGAAGTAAGAAACAAAATCTTCCATGTTCATAACTCCCAGGTCTCCTTCACCACGTCTTCGTACAGAAATTGTGCCATCCTTCTCCTCATTTTCGCCGATTACCAGCATAAAAGGGATTTTATTTAATTCTGCATCACGGATTTTCTTTCCTGCCTTCTCGTTTCTTTCATCAATCTGACCGCTAATATCGTGATTTTCTAAAAATTGTGAAACTTTTTTCGCATAATCTACATATTTTTCACTGATCGGAAGAACAATGAACTGATCAGGGCTTAACCACAACGGAAAATCTCCTGCTGTATTTTCAAGAAGGATTGCAATAAAACGTTCCAGGGAACCAAAAGGGGCTCTGTGGATCATGACCGGCCTGTGTTTCTCATTATCATTTCCGATATAATGAAGATCAAATCTTTCCGGTAAATTATAGTCAACCTGGATCGTTCCCAGCTGCCATTTTCTGCCTAAAGCATCTTTTACCATAAAGTCCAGCTTAGGACCGTAGAATGCCGCTTCACCATATTCAACAACCGTTTTCAGGTTTTTGTTTTTTGCTGCCGTGATGATCGCATTTTCTGCTTTTTCCCAATTCTCATCAGAACCGATATATTTTTCCCTGTTGTCAGGATCCCTCAATGAAACCTGAGTCATGAAATCTTCAAACCCTAAAGATTTAAAAACGTATAACACCAGATCGATTACCGCTTCGAATTCTCCTAACAGCTGATCAGGAGTACAGAAAATATGCGCATCATCCTGAGTAAATCCACGGACTCTTGTCAACCCGTGAAGTTCCCCGCTTTGCTCATATCTGTATACAGTCCCGAATTCAGCATATCTTTTTGGCAAATCCCTGTAGCTCCATTGTGACGTTTTGTAAATTTCACAATGGTGAGGGCAGTTCATCGGCTTCAGCAAGAATTCTTCTCCTTCATTCGGCGTTTTAATCGGCTGGAAGCTGTCTGCTCCGTACTTATCCCAGTGTCCTGAAGTGACATATAATTCTTTTGAACCGATATGTGGCGTCATTACAAATTCGTAACCTCCTTTTTTCTGGGCTACAGAAAGGAAATTTTCTAATTTTCTTCTCAAGGCAGTTCCTTTCGGCAGCCAAAGTGGCAAACCGGCCCCTACTTTTTCAGAGAAAGCGAAAATTCCAAGTTCTTTACCCAGTTTTCTGTGGTCTCTTCTCTTGGCTTCTTCCAACCTTTCAAGATACTCGGTCAATTCTTTCTGTTTTGGAAAAGAAATACCGTAAACTCTTGTCAGCTGTGGATTTTTTTCGTTTCCTCTCCAGTATGCGCCGGCTGCATTTAAAATTTTAACCGCTTTTACAATACCGGTATTCGGAATATGCCCTCCACGGCAAAGATCCGTGAAGTCATCATGTGTTACAAAAGTGATCTCTCCGTCATTAAGGTTGGAAATCAGTTCCACTTTATAAGGATTATCTGCATAAACCTTCAACGCTTCCTCTTTAGAAACAGGGTATAATGAGAATGTCGAACCTTTTCTGGCATTTTCCAATACCTTCTTTTCAATTTTCTCAAAGTCTTTTTCAGATAAGCTTTCGCCACCGAAATCCACATCGTAGTAGAATCCGCTTTCGATAGCAGGACCGATCGTTAGCTTAGCATCAGGATAAAACTCAAGGATGGCCTGCGCCAGAAGGTGGGCAGAAGAATGCCAGAAGGCTTTCTTACCAAGATCATCATTCCAGGTCAGCAGCTGTACCGTGGAATCCGTGGTGATAGGTGTGGTGGTTTCTACTTGTCTGTCATTTACAACTGCGGAAATGGTATTTCTAGCCAATCCCTCGCTTATAGATTTTGCCACATCTAGCGGAGTAACTCCCGCCTCGAATTCTTTGACGCTGTTGTCTGGAAGTGTAATTTTTATCATTGTTTACTGAGAAATTTTAAGAAGCAAAAATACGAAAATTTAAACAAATACAGTAACAATACGTAATATACATGAGAATTAATGCTAAATAAGCAATATAGCTTTTACCAATAATCACAAAACAGAATTGATTATGATAAATATTTGTTTATCGGCTACATTTATCGTTCTAACAGGCAGAAGGCTAAGGAATGAAATACTAAATAATTTAACCTATAAAAAAAATCACAAAAATGATGTGTATTCGATCATTTTTGTGATTCAGTCTGTAAAAAAGAATTAGTATTTATTCCTTTATGTTATCTGTTTTTCCCGAAGGATTGTTTTCAGAGGACTTTTTAATATCCTTTTTATCAACATCAGACGGATTAGTCTTCTGGGATGAAGCGGGAATGTTCTGAAAATCCTCATTCTGCTTTTTTGTCTCTGCGTTATTGGCAGACTCTGTTTTTTTTGTATTTTCGTTTGGATCCATTGCTTTATTTTTTAGGGATACCATTACGTATTCAAAGCGTTTGCCAAACATGGCGGGTAACGGGTTTTAATAGTATGGGTTTGTTTCAGGAAAGGTTCTTCTGCTCAGATCAATCAGATATAATTGGTGTCTGATATATTTTTAAAGCGGCAGAATACCTACTTTCCCTGTTTTATCCTCTATATCGTAATGTAATGCCTTGGCCAGGACAAATATAGTGTTGAGATTTTCCATCAGCTGTTTACGGCCTTCATTTCTGAGTTTGTTCTGGTCAATGGATTTGACGGCTGTAGTTTTTGCTTTTGCGGTAACATTTTTTATATCTTTTTCAGAAATCCTGTTGAAAAAAGAATCGTCCAGCGACTGAATTTCAACACTTGGCGTAATTCTTACTTCTGCATCAGGCAGTTCCGTAATGATTAATTTCCTGTTGACCGAATCTACTTCCATTTTCATTTTATTAAGATCATAGGAAACCTGTGCATTAGTTCTAGTATAAGTAATAATGCTGTTGCTGGTCATTTCCCTGCCAAAAAGTTCATAGCCCATTTTGGTTTTCTGCATCGAAGAAATATCCTGTTCAAGAACCACCATTTTATTCATCTTTGAAATCTGGTTGGTCAGGATATAATAATCTGAATTTTCGGTTTTCTTACTGATGTTAAAACATGATCTGAAACTGAAGAAAAGGATGGTCATCAAAATGATGCCTGCCAGAAACGGGAGTATGATCTTAATATTTCTCAAATCTTATGGGTTAAAATTTCATTACGCATCTATTGGTTGTCTTTTTTCAAAATTTCGGCAAGATCTCTTTCGAGATATCCTGTGGTAGGCATTTCTACAATCCTGCCGATCTCTTTGCCGGATTTTTCGACGATAATCGTCGGAACTTTCTCAATTTTATAACGACTTTCCTCTCCTGATGGAGATTTCTTTTTACGGTTTACCGCAATCATCGTGAGTTTGCTTTCAGGATAACTGACTTCCTCCAGGATTTTCATTAATCGTGGAACATCCCTGTGGCTGTCTTCGCACCAGGTTCCCATGAAGACAGTAATGTTATAAGAATTGACTTTATTTTTTGTCAGTTCACCGGTTGCTTTTCTATCTACAGCATATTCATCATGCTCTTTTACATACCATTCCGAATAAGGTGCTTTTAGCAGCTGATCTTTTAGCAGATTTCCGAGAAGCATATTGCTGTCATCGTTGGTTTTTACTTCATGATTCTCCACCACGTTCTGGGCGTTAGCCTGTTGAGCCGTAAAAATCAGGCATGAAGCAACCGCAATATTTGTAATGATTTTTTTCATATTATTTTTCCATAATGGTCTTCAGATCGGCAGGAGAGTAGTACTTATTTTTCAATACTTTATGGTCTGCCTTGCGATAAACATTATATTTTTCCCCTGATTTTTCATAAAAAGAGTCGACCTCTTTCTCTTTATAAAATTCAACCGTTTCCTGAGCCTGTTCTTCGTTATCGCATGCTTTGGACATATTGGAGCGCTGAACTTCGTTGAACAGTTCTGCAAATTTACTGCCAAGCCCGAATTCCAGGACAGCACCGCTTAAAACATACTGCAGATCACATAAGGCATCAGCAATCTCTACGATATCCTGATCTTCGATAGCCTGTTTCAGTTCATTCAGTTCTTCCTGTAAAAGCTCAACCCTGAGACTGCATCTTTCCGGGGACGGAATCTGCGGCGTTTCCAAGATGGGTGCTTTAAAAGTGGTGTGGAATTCTGCTACCTGGTTCAGACTGTCAATTTTATCCATGAATATTTTTATTTAAGGCAAATATAAAAATAAGCAATCAGATATCAGGGATTAAGACTTAGGTTTTTTGTGCGTTTTGTCATTCTGGTAAAGGAAGAATCTGTCTTTGTTTCAGATACGACCATGATGATGTTCAGATTATCTAAAGTAAATCATATTATCAAATAATACGATTTAAACATAAAAAAAGCCGTCCGTTGCCGGACAGCCTTTTTCTCAATGCTTAAATCGATCAGGTAATTAGTTTTTAATGAATCTCTTGGAGATGTCTCCGATCTGAATCATATAAGCGCCTTTAATAAGGTTGCTTACATTCACAGATCCTCTTTCAAGTTTTCCTGAGTTAATTAGTTTTCCTCCCATATCGAAGATTCTGTAATCTTCATTCGTCGTATTTGAAATATATAAAATATCTTTTGCCGGATTCGGATATAGTTTAATGTCTGTTGATCCATGCTCAACGGCTACCTCACCTCTTCCGGATGAAACAATATTTAAAGTATAATCTTCCACCTGCCCGTAGGTATAAGAACCGCACGATGATGAAGGAACCGAATTATACTGCATCATTACCCTCATTCTTGTTGATCCGACAGCTGCCGTTGAAGGGATGGTTATTGATCCGGTAGCGGGGCTTGTTGTAGAACCTGATTTTGACCAGGCCAGCTCTCCGCTGTCGGTAAAATCACCGTCTCCGTTATAATCAATATAAACCGCATAGGCTTCACTGTATACCGTTGATGTCCAGACCGGAGTTACAGAAATTGCATAGGCGCTTCCTCTTGTTACGTCTGTGGAAACGGAAGTGAAGTTTTCATAACCGGATGTTCCTGAAGAGGTATTGTTAATCGTTCCGAATTTTACATTCCCGATTCTTTCGTCACCTGTATTGGTTGCTGCTGCAGAACAGTAAGAAACCGTACTTCCTGCAGAAGTGGTCACACTCACCGTATTGCTTGCTGCTGAAACATTTCCTGCTGCATCTTTGGCCCTAACCGTAAAGCTATAGGTGGTTGACGGGCTTAAGCTGGTTAACGTATAGGCAGTTGAAGCCGTTGATCCGATCAATGATGAGCCCTGATACACGTCATATCCTGTAACGCCGACGGCATCCGTTGCACCAGACCAGGAAAGGTTAGTACTGTTGGAAGTGGTGCCCGAAGCTGAAAGGGCAGGAGGAGTAGGTGCTGTAACATCTACACTGCCGGAGCCGGCATTCACCGTAATATTGGCATTGTTGACATCAAAGAAGATATGGTTAGAACCTTTTACCATAATCCTTCCTGTTGTTGTGGAAACGTTCGGGATGGTAACTGTCTGGGAACCGTCGTTTGGTGTTCCTGCCAACAGTGTCGTCCATGTACTTCCTGAATTGGTGGACCAAAGGATATCTACATTCGAGGTATTGACCCCATTGGAAGTTGTTCCTGCCACATTCCAGGTCACTGTCTGAGACGTCCCTCCCGAAACCGTGGTTGCTGAATTCTGAGAACTCACACTGAAAGGTCCTGCCGTTCCGTTGACCGTAATTACGGCATCATCGGAATTATTGCCCGAACCTCCGGCCCGGTTATCACGAACGGTAAATCTGAAATTGTAGGTTCTGGCTACATTGGATAGGGCTTCTACCGTAATTTCCGAACCTGTCGTTGTCGCAGCACCTGCCAAAACGGAGGCCATTCTCGGGAAATACCGTACCGGAGAAGCGGTTGGGGTCCAGGATCTGAAAGTCGGCCCGGAAGCTTTTGTGACACTTGCTGCGGAACTTGCGCCTGTCTGGGAAGATGAAGCGTTGTCCGTTTGTTCCCAAATATAGGTTAATGAGTCACCGTTGGCATCAGTTCCGGTTCCGGTCAACATGAAAGGGGTCCCTTTCGGGATGGTATAATCTGAACCGGCACTGGCCGTAGGAATGGAATTTCCTGTGCTGGTGCTTACAGGGCAGGTTTTGGCTTTAATATTGTTGGTAATCTGCTGAATGCTGATGGCATGGAAGAACACGTCCGAATGCGGCTGAACATCTTGGCTGGTGATTCCTGCATATCCCATAATGGTAGATCCTGATCCGGGTTCCATATTTACGCCTGTTCCTTCATTGGAGTTGGAAAACGTATGATTTCCTCCGAACTGATGCCCCATTTCGTGAGCTACGTAATCAATGTCGAAATTATCTCCTGAAGGAATGGCATCTGCCGGAGAAGTATAACCGCTTCCTTTGGAGCCGTTCGTGCATACACAGCCGATACATCCTGCATTTCCGCCGCCTCCCGAAGCACCGAATAAATGGCCGATGTCATAATTGGCTTCACCGATTACCGATGTTAAAGTAGACTGTAACTGAGAGTTCCAGCTGCTCATTCCTGAAGCCGCTGAATACGGGTCGGTAGAAGCATTGGTATAAATGACCGAATCATTATTTGAAATCAGAACCATTCTTGCGGCGAAATCTTTTTCAAAAACACCGTTTACACGGGTCATCGTATTGTTCATGGCGGCCAGCGCGTTCGCTTTTGTCCCTCCGAAATACGAGGTATATTCTCCTGTACACGATAAGGCCAGCCTGAATGTCCTTAATTTGGCATCGTCCGCATTCGGCCTTGCGGCAAGGTTATCGGTATTTGAAACCCCTTTTTGGGCAACGTCAATGACCGTACATTCAAAAGTATTTAAATCATCTTTTTTATCTGATTTTTTATAAACTACATAGGTAGAAAGATCTTTTGAATAAGGTTCGATAAAAACTGCAGATTTGTCACCGTAAATTTCCATTGATGACAATCCAAGCGGGGAAATACTAAAGTATAGGGTAGAATTTGAATCCCCGAATCCTTCTCCGACGTATGATTTGATATCAGGATATTTTAAAGCCAGCTGGGTATCAAAGTTAGAATTCTCCCGTACTTTGAAATTTTCCATTTTTCCTTCAGCATTCGGAAAAGAAATAATGATCTCTGATTTTTCTCCTGCCGCCAGCCTTTTGGGTGCTTTTGAAAGAACCGTTTTTAAGCCGTTGAAATCAAGACTGTAAATTCTGGGATTTATAATACTTTTTTTATTTTCAAAGATATCCGAAGATGCTTTCTGGGAATGTGCAGACCAAAGGCGGTTAGTCTGCGCGAAAGAAATGCCTGACAGAAAAAGCATCCCAATCACTGATAATTGTTTTTTCATATAAATTCTCTTTAGATTGTGAATTATCAAAGCTAATGAAAAATTATTTACGGAAAATAAAAACAATTAAGAAAATTTTAGAATTTGTTTATAAAAAGCTATGTAGAACATTGCATGTCATTATCTCATAAAAAGAAAATAGCACCCGAAAAATACGGATGCTATTCACTTATTGATGATATAAGTCTGATTTTCTGGAATCTTATTTTGTAATATCTCTTCCGATCACTAACCTTTGGATTTCGGAAGTTCCTTCACCGATGGTGCAAAGTTTAGAGTCTCTGTAGAATTTCTCAGCAGGGAAATCTTTGGTATATCCGTATCCGCCGAAGATCTGAACCGCATTGTTGGAGATTCTTACACAGGCTTCAGAAGCATACAGCTTCGCCATAGCTCCTTCTTTGGTCATTTTCTGCTTGGCATTTTTCAATGTAGCTGCTCTCTGGATTAATAATTCAGAAGCATCGATTTCTGTTGCCATATCCGCCAGCATAAAGTTCACGGCCTGAAATTCTGAAATGGATTTACCAAACTGATGTCTTTCTTTAGCGTATTTCAAAGCTGCTTTATAGGCACCTCTTGCCGTTCCTAAACTTAGTGCTGCAATAGAGATTCTGCCGCCGTCCAGGATTTTCATCGCCTGCTTGAAACCTTCTCCCACTTCTCCCAACCGGTAAGAATCTGGGACACGTACATTATCGAAAATCAGCTCTGCCGTTTCCGAAGCTCTCATTCCCAATTTGTTTTCTTTCTTACCTGAAGAAAAACCGGTCATCCCTTTTTCCAAAACGAAAGCTGTTGAGTTATTTTTGGCTCCTATCTCACCTGTTCTCGTCATAACCACGGCAATATCCCCGGAAATGGCGTGGGTAATAAAGTTTTTAGCTCCGTTGATGATCCATTCATCACCGTCTTTTACAGCAGTGGTAGACATTCCTCCGGAATCTGAACCGGTATTGTGTTCAGTAAGCCCCCATGCTCCGATTACTTTACCGGAAGCCAGCTGCGGAAGCCACTTGTTTCTCTGTTCTTCATTTCCGAATTCATAAATATGGTTGGTGCAAAGTGAATTGTGCGCTGCTACAGAAAGCCCGATTGACGGATCTACCTGAGAGATCTCGTCCAGGATCGTAACATACTCATGATAACCAAGACCAGAACCTCCATATTGCTCAGGAATCACAATTCCCATGAAACCCATTTCCCCCAACTCATGAAATAAATCTTTAGGGAAAGTCTGACTTTCATCCCACTCCATAATATTAGGCCTGATATTCTTTTCAGCAAATTCCCTTGCTGTTTCAGCTATCATTTTAATGTTGTCAATAGTCTCTGTATTCATATAGATAATAGTTAATTGCCAAAGATAACCAAATTGACGGAACGCCCAAAAAAATAATTCAGACGGTGAAAATTTATTATAAAAAACTAATTTTCAATTTTTTGTACCCTGAAAATTAATGATATTTTAATAAAAAATTCAGAAATTTGAGTTGATGAATTCCCTATTTTAGCCTTATAATTTTACATCATGAAAACATTTTTACTTCCTATACTTCTGATTTCATCGTATTTTGCCGCCCAAGCTCCGGCAGGGTATTATAACGGAACAGCAGGTCTCAGTGGCTATTCCTTGAAATCAAAACTTCATGATATAATTTCCGTGAAGAATGTGAACTGGAATTATGGTGATCTTGTGAATTATTATAATCAGACGGATCTTGATAAATATTATGATCATGGACCGGATAATACAACCATTCTGCTTGATATGTATTCTGAAATCCCTGCAGGAGCTGATGCCTATGAGTATACTTCTGCAAACTTGGTAAGTACTTCCGGAGCAGAAGGGTTGGGTTACAACAGGGAACATGCTGTTCCGCAGAGTACCTTTAACAGCAACTACCCCATGTATTCTGACTTGCATTTTGTAATTCCTACAGATGCCAGAATCAATCAGTTGAGGAATAATTATCCTTATGGAATCGGGAATTCTACCGTTCATTATACATTTTCCAATACTTCCAGGATTGCAAACAGTGCCATTCCCAATTATGCATATACCAACAGGGTTTACGAACCTGTTGATGAGTTTAAAGGCGATATTGCAAGAATGCTGCTGTACTTTGCGGTAAGGTATGAAGAAAAGCTGCCCTCATTTAATTATTCC
Organism: Chryseobacterium gregarium DSM 19109; assembly: GCF_000430845.1. GTDB lineage: Bacteria > Bacteroidota > Bacteroidia > Flavobacteriales > Weeksellaceae > Chryseobacterium > Chryseobacterium gregarium. Next base: position 265,631 of record NZ_AUMU01000001.1, read on the forward strand.
ACAAACAGTAACCCGGCAATGGATCGCTCTGCTTTTGACGGAACTGCAGAGCGGGCTTTTGATCCTGCCTATATTTCAATGCTTATCCAATGGCATACTCAGGATCCGGTATCCCAAAGAGAAACAGAACGGAATAACGCAATATACACAATCCAGAAAAACAGAAACCCTTTTATTGACCATCCCCAATGGGTGAACTCCATCTGGGTTCAGACTCCTGATGCCGTTGTTCCCCAAGCGCCTTTAAATTTAAACGCTGCCCAATCCGGCGCTCACTACACTTCTTTAACCTGGTCATCAAGCACCAGTGCTGATGTTATCGGATATAATATTTATCAGAACGGAGTTTTTTTAACAGCTACCAGATCTACATCAATAGTTATTGATCATCTGAATCCTTCAACCTCGTATTCCTTTACCGTACGCGCTTATGACCAAGGCTACCTGCAATCTCCGGACAGCAATACCGCTACAGTATCCACTTTAGCTTTAGACACAAAGTCCAGAGATCTTTTAATTGTTAAATATATTGAAGGAACCGATCATAATAAAGCTCTTGAAATTCTAAATAGGACCGGTCATGAAGTCAATCTGAATAATTACAGCATACGGGTGCAATATTATAACAGTGTAAATGATTCTTATTATTTCGGAAACAGTTTTGAGCTTGAAGGAAAAATACCGGATAACGAAAGCTTCGTGATCCTTAATCCCAAATCACTATTATCATGTTATACGAATACTGATGCAAGGTTTTTAACAGCAGGTGATGCGTTAACTTTTACAGGGACTCAATATATTGAATTGGCATACAAATCAACAACGGTTGATGCCATAGGAAGTAAGTTTGTAAGCAACACCAATGCAGACCTTTCTCTTTATAGAAAAAACAGCGTGACGCAGCCTGTTTCAGTATTCAATATAAGTGAATGGGATTCATACGCAGTCAATTATTGCCAGGATTTAGGTCAAATGTCGATTTCGGAAGACATTCATGTTAAGACTGATAAATTTCAGATTTATCCGAATCCTGTTCAGGATGACATTTTCATTTCGGGAAAGGCTGATGATGTGAAATCTGCACAAATACTGGATTTTTCCGGAAAACTGATCTATTACGAACATCTGCCTTTCAAACACAAAAGAAATATTCCCGTTGATAATCTGCCGGCCGGTTCCTACTTGCTAAAACTGGACGACGCTACTTATCAGTTTATTAAGAAGTAAACACTACTTTTATCATTTCATTTCAATAGTTTCAGGCTTCATTGGAACTGCTGGGAGATATGCCATAATTTAAAATTTATCATGTTGTATCTCGTGAAAAATGTTTAAATTGGTATTTCTTTCGCATGCATACGAATGATGAAATAAAACCATAAAGAAGCTGAATCATGGATACACCAAATTACAGAATGCCTTTTGTACCGTCGGTACTTATGACGGAAGGTGGAAGTATTGACACCTGTGACATGGGTGAAAGCATCGCCCACAATATCATGCTGCTGATTACAACCAAAAAAGGAGAGAACCGGTATGATGAAAATTACGGGAATGACGTCTGGAACCTGGAATTTGACAACGGAGTAACCAGTGCCGTATGGGAAAACGTTTTTATAAAAAGCCTCAAAAGGCAGATCCAGGAATATGAACAGAGAATTGTCCAGCCTCAGATCGATGCCCATTTACAGATTGTTGAACACAGCTACGACACCAAAGAACATACAGAAATCAAGAAAAAAGTAAAAATAGCCATCAATGCAAAAATGGAGTCGACGGGAGAGCGTTTCAGCTTTTCTACAGAATTGTTTTTGAGCCCAATGTCGATTGATTAAAGATTATTAACGGTAACCAGAATTATGAATTTAGACCAGAATATCTATTCCAAAGAATCCGTAAAAGCCAGAATGCTTCAGAATGCGACCAAAGTGTGGGGATTAAAAAGCCCGCAGTCTCTGGATCCCTTCGTAAAACTGCTGATCGATGCCTTCAGCACTGAAGTTTTCAAAGCGAACAATGAAATACAGACCGTCAATGCCAGAATTTTAGAGAAGCTGGCGAAATTACTGACCCCTTCTATTTATACTCATCCGGTTCCCGCGCATGCCGTCGCTTTCACACAGCCTTATGAATCGTCTGAAGTGCTGTTGGAACACACCGAGTTTTTCTTCAGAAAGCAGATGACTTCCACAGTTAAAGCCGAATCCGATAAGCAGATCAATATCCCTTTTACTCCGGTAGGGAATATTAAAATCAACAAAGTACAGACTGCAATGATGTTTGTTGGAAATACCTGTTACAGCATCGATGAAAGGTTGAATAAAATCCCGATTGCAAGATTTCAGGGAAGACCGGAAGATTACAGAAAAGTTACCATCGGAATTGATGTTACGAAATATTCCCATGAAACATTTCCTAAGTATATAAGCATCTATTGTTCAAATCCTGCGTTTGAACACTTGGATTTCACGTATAAGCTACTTCCCTATATTACCGTTTCAAGCAACGGAAGCCCTTTGTTTGTAAAAGAAGGACTGACCTATCTCACCAACGATCAGCCGGACGGATATGAACAGATGTTTCGCGAGCAGTCGATACAGAATAAACTGATTGAAGATGTAAAAAGTATTTACCAGCATAAATTCATAGAAATTTCAGGCCTTTCGGACCGTCTTTTTTCGGAGCCCGGCAAACTTCCGGATAATCTCAGCTTTATCGATTATAAGGAAGAAATTATGAAGCATATTGACGGAAAGCGTTATTTATGGCTGACCTTGGAATTCCCCCCGCAGTTTTCCTCTGAAATTTTAGATAATTTTTCTTTTGTACTGAATGCTTTCCCGATCTATAACAGAGGCTGGAAGAAGACAGAATACAGCCTTGACATCATGGGGAACAACATTCCCTTGGTCACAGATGAAGGCGAACATTTTTTATATGTTGATGAAGTTCAGGACGGGGACGGAAGAAGGTATACTGAAATTCCGTTTACCCCGAATGATGACCTTAAAAAAGGTCTTTATACCGTTAGAAAAGGTGGGATGGAACGCTTTACCAACCGAAACGCTGTCGATATGATTGCCAATGTACTTGAGCTGACGAGAGATGAAATTGCCGCCTTCTCTTTACTCAACAGGGATAACGTAAAAGGGGTTTTAAGCGAAATGTCCGATAAAATGAAATCTATGGTTCAGAAAGTGAATAATGCCAGAAGAAGCATCAAACAGGAACTGAACTATGTTATTATGGAACCGGTAGAGAAAACAGACCATACCTATGCGGCTTTCTGGATTACCCACTGCACATTAGCCAACCACATGCGTCCCGGAACCGAGTTATCCAACCAGCTGAAATCACAGACCCTGATCCTTCTTACCGAAACCATTGGCGGAGCGGAAGAGCAGAAAGGAACCGACAGTATCCAGGCCTATAAATATGCACTTACCACAAGGGATAAAATCATTTCTTTGGAAGATGTGAAAAATTACTGCAGAATGGTGATGAAGGATGAGCTTAAAGAAGTGCGTGTGAAACGGGGAACCATGATCAGCAATAAGCCCAAGGAAGGATTCATCCGCACGGTTGAGGTTGAGATCATTCCGCAGAACTACACTTTTTATGGAAGGGTCTATTGGGAAAATATGGCAAACATCCTCCGCAACCAGATTATTTCAAAAGCGATAGACGGAATAGAGTATCTGGTAAAAATCACCAATGAAGATGCTGATTTTTAAAATGAATAAATACAGGACAAAACCGGTGAACATCATCACCGGTTTTTTGTTTGTATGAAATATGATTTAATTTTTAAAGTTGGGTTATCAATTTTGAATACCGTCTAAAACTCATTGAACTTATCATTAAGTTAATAGGAAAACCCTATAGTATTGAGTTAGCCAATCTAACATTTTTTAACACCGGAAATTCCATAAAATTCCGTAATTTTGCACTGCGTGATTTTCATGTGAGATCATACCAAATTATGAGTAAATCAACAGAATATATAGAAGTTTACGGTGCACGCGAGCACAATCTTAAAAACATCAATGTTAAAATTCCGCGCAACCAGCTGGTCGTGATTACCGGGCTTTCAGGGAGCGGAAAATCCTCATTGGCTTTTGATACGATTTTTGCAGAAGGCCAGCGCCGTTATATTGAAACGTTTTCTGCCTATGCAAGACAATTTCTGGGAGGACTTGAACGTCCCGATGTCGATAAAATCGAAGGGCTTTCCCCGGTTATTGCGATTGAGCAGAAGACCACCAACAAAAACCCGCGTTCAACGGTAGGAACGGTGACCGAACTGTACGATTTCCTGCGTCTTCTGTACGCAAGGGTTTCGGATGCCTACTCACAGACTTCAGGAAAGAAGTTGGTAAGCTATACCGAAGATCAGATCCTCCAAGCCATCAAAGAAAATTATAAAGGCCAGAAGATCATGCTGATGGCCCCGGTTGTACGTTCGAGAAAAGGACATTACCATGAGCTTTTTGTACAGATGGCCAAAAAAGGCTACGGACAGGCAAGGATTGACGGTGAACTGCAGGATATTGAGTACGACCTGAAATTGGACCGGTACAAAACCCACGATATTGATATTGTGGTTGACCGCTGGATTATCGGCGAAAGCGCATCCGAAAGCAGAATGGAAAAATCACTGCGTACGGCAATGGATATGGGAGATGGGATTATCGGGATTCAGAAACTGGGAGGCAGAGATATTGAATATTTCTCTAAAAACCTCATGGATGCAGAGACCGGCCATTCTTTAGCTTTGCCTGAACCCAATACATTTTCGTTCAACTCACCGAAAGGAAGTTGTCCGAGCTGTAAAGGCCTGGGAATGATTAAGAAGATTAACACCGATCATTTCGTTGAAAACCCTAAGCTGTCCGTCAATCAGGGAGCTTTATTGCCTCTGGAAGATATCAAGTCCAACAAATGGATCCTTGCCCAGATTAAGAATATCTTGGAAATCTTCGGGTTAGGGCTGTCGACCGCTTTTAAAGATATTCCGGAAGAAGCACTGGATTATATCTATAACGGGTGCCATAAAGAATTTAACAAAGACTTAAAATACGCAGGCATTGCCAAAAAGATCAAAATCAGTTTTGACGGGCTGATTCCTTTCATGGAAGAGCTTATTGAAGAAAGGGAATCTTACGAGTCAATTCTGCTGGAAAGACATTTTACCACGGAAGAAACGTGCCCGGAATGTAAGGGAACCCGCCTCCAGCCGTCAAGCCTAAGCTTTAAAATCGACGGAAAAAATATTGCTGAGGTTAACGGGTTGAGTTTAATTGACCTGAAGGAATGGTTAGCAGATGTCCGGGGGACCTTCTCAGAAAAAAATGCCATTATTGCCCACGAAATCCTGAAAGAAATCGAAACCCGCCTTCAGTTCTTACTGGATGTCGGTTTGGATTATCTGAGCCTGAGCCGAAGCTCAAGAACCCTTTCCGGAGGGGAATCCCAGAGGATCCGCCTGGCGACACAGATCGGGTCTCAACTGGTCAATGTCCTGTATATCCTTGATGAACCGAGTATCGGACTGCATCAGAGGGATAATGAAAGGCTGATTAATTCGTTGAAAAACCTTCGTGACATCGGAAATTCCGTTCTTGTAGTGGAGCATGACAAGGATATGATTATGGAAGCCGATGAGGTGCTGGATATCGGGCCGAGAGCCGGAAAATTCGGAGGTGAAATCCTTTGGCAGGGAAAACCGGAAGACCTGATCAAAGCGGATACCATCACAGCCCAATACATCAACGGAAAAAGGAAAATTGAAATCCCGGCTGAAAGACGTGCCGGAAACGGAAAGCACATCATCCTGAAAGGAGCCACAGGAAATAACCTTAAGAACGTCACGCTTGATGTCCCTTTGGGGAAATTAGTTGTGGTTTCAGGAATTTCCGGAAGCGGAAAATCTTCGCTGATTAACGGGACCCTGTATCCGATTCTCAATAAGCATTTTTACAGGGCGGTCCAGGAACCTTTGCCATACAAGAAAATCGAAGGCCTTGAACATATTGATAAAATTGTGGACGTAGACCAGACCCCGATCGGGAGGACTCCACGTTCAAACCCGGCTACTTACACGGGAATGTTTACCGATATCCGTAATCTATTTGCCGAACTGCCGGAAAGTAAAATCCGTGGGTACAAGCCCGGCCGTTTTTCTTTCAATGTTAAAGGCGGAAGATGCGAAACCTGCCAGGGCGGCGGTTTAAAAGTTATTGAAATGAACTTTTTACCGGACGTATACGTTCACTGTGAAACCTGCAACGGAAAAAGATTCAATAGAGAGACTCTGGAAGTCCGGTACAAAGGGAAATCGATTTCCGATGTGCTTGAGATGACGATTGATGAAGCCGTAGATTTTTTTCAACCGATTCCTAAGATTTTTGCTAGGGTAAAAACGTTACAGGATGTGGGATTAGGGTATATCACGATGGGGCAGCAGTCGACCACGCTTTCCGGAGGAGAAGCCCAGCGTATCAAGCTGGCTACGGAACTGGCCAAAAGGCAGACCGGAAATACCTTGTACATTCTTGATGAACCGACGACCGGTCTTCATTTTGAAGACGTGAAAATCCTGATGGATGCGATTAACCGTTTAGTGGAATTAGGAAACTCATTTATCATCATTGAACATAATATGGATGTGATCAAACTGGCCGACCATATTATTGACGTTGGTCCTGAAGGCGGAAAACATGGCGGACAGATCGTGGCCCAGGGGACACCGGAAGAAATAGTGAAGTCTAAGAAGAGCCTGACCGGGAAGTTTTTGAAGAAGGAGCTGCAATAGAGGTAATGAATATATTGGTACAGAAGAGTGGAAGAAACTCAAAATCATTTGAAATTCAGGAAGACGGAATTGTAGTGAAGGATAATTTTGCAAAAGAAGTACGGGAGTATAAAGTTTATTTTACAGATATTCATGATGATGAAAGTGTTATCCGCAAATCCAAAGATTTCGTGCTTATCGCAATTGTTATTTCTGTATTATTTAACGGAATATTACTCAACATAGTGATCAACGAGTCGTATAACCTGTCTGCATCAACCGGAATCATTGTTTTTATAGCTATTATGATTCCTGTTTTTGTAATTGTGGGATTATGCAATAACGAATTCAGGAAAGAAAATTCAAAGACGATTTCAGCGGCAAAACCTCTTATTTTTTCGTATATGAAAAAAGAAACGGCTGAGGTTGATTTGTTTATTTCCAATATTAAAGAAAGTAAAAAGAATTATTTTTTAAAAATTTATTATAAGGTTGATAATTTGATTCCAATACATATACAGATGAGCAGAATCCACTGGCTTTATGAAAATAAATACATTACTGAAGGTGATGCAAAATTTATCATTGAGCAGTTAGAAAGCAAGCGGATCATTGAAGGATTATAAATTAATATTCTGGCTGGATTGATACAATTCAGCCTTTTTTATATTCTGATTTCAAATACCAATATTAAATTTTCAACATTTATAAAATTTATATAACTGATAATCAATGATATAAATTACAATGTTAACCAAATGTTAACTGTGTATTAATTTAACATGAATTATTTCATAACTTTGATAAAGAGATACCAGACAAAATAAGTTTAATCTATAAAATCAAAACGTTATGAAAAATAAAGTTCAGCTGTTTTTTGCTTCAGTTTTTATATTTGGATGTATGGCCGTAATGAATATCCTGAAGGCACAAACCGTGAATACAGAAGCCAATACCATACAGGAAGTCCAGTTATATAAGAATGATGCCTTTGCTGAGATCAGGGAAATGTTAGTTGATAACTTCGATTTTACAAATTCTGATTACAAGCAAGGTGTTGTGAATTCCGAAGTGAAATTTGAGATCGCATCCAACGGAAAAATTGTAAATGTTCATTCTACCGGCGACTGTAAAAACGTGAGTAAAGAAATCGAAAATGTTTTAAAAGGGTCTTACTATAAAGTGGACCGTAAAAAATCAAATGCTGATATGATGGCGTATACTTACGTAATGCCCGTAACATTGGAAATTGACAACAGATAATCAAAAATTCATAATATTTTATATTGTAAAAGCCATACAGAATTTTGTATGGCTTTTTATTTTAAGACACCAGATCGTGAATATTTTAAATAAGTTATATAATAACTGTTGAAAAGCTGCGTTTATAGAGAATAATCAATACCATTAAACAATATGAAAAATTTAAAGAAACTCAACAGAACAGATCTGGAATCGGTGTACGGCGGGCAGCCTAAGCAATACTGTGTATACTGCGAAAGACTAAACAAAACAGTATGCAGTACCGTCCCGATCGGTACATGCCCTTAAAACAGGCCGCTCCATGGAGCGGCTTTTATTTTATAGTTATTCTGCATCAAAAACAAAATTTTTTAAACCTGTTTTCAGGTCTTTTATATCCGGATTGTCACTGAAATTAATATTATCCACTTTCCAAGTGTCTCCCACTTTTACCAGTTGTACTTGGTCTGTCCAGACTGTTTTAGGTGAAAATGCAGAATTTTCAAGCTCAATATCTACCTTTGCCGACGTCTCCGAAGGATCTGTTGTATGGATTTTCTTTATCTTATATGAAGTAAGCCCTTCATACTGGCTTGTAAAAACAGAACCTTCCAGCAGCATAGGCTTATCGTCCGGATATTTGCTTTTTTTGATTCTTTCCATATCTGCTTTGGATACATTAACTGCATCTTCGAGGGCTTTTTTCAATTCAGGGGAAAACACGGCTTCATTAATGGGTTTATCATAGAGCTCTTCACTGGAAGTGCCGTAGGTAGTGTAAATCTGGTTAATACGTTGCGTAATTTCCTGATCGGCACGCTTTTCAGCATTGCTTTCTGTTTTTCGGCAGCCTGTAAAAATAAGACAGATACCCAGCAGTAAAAGTAATGATTTCATAATGAGTTGTACTGTTGGTTTGTGAATTTACAAATTTTTAATTGAAGATTAATTTTAATATCCTGACATGCCATATAAATTTGATACATTTGGGTCTCTAATAAAAGTATTGTGAATCCCATTTTAGATGTTGTTGTCCGTTCGCTCTGTGTTTATCTTTTTATGGTTATCGCCATACGCCTTTTTGGCAAAAACCAGCTTTCACAGCTCAATGCCGGGGATGTCGTTTTGCTTTTGCTGATTTCCAATGCCGTCCAGAATGCAATGGTAGGCCAGGATACGTCCCTTCAGGGCGGACTGATTGCCGCGCTCGTTCTTTTTGTCGCTAATTTTATTGTTAAAAGGTTGATGTTTTCAAGTCAGAAGTTTGAAAGTTTTCTGGAAGACGACCCTGTTATTCTTGTGAGGGACGGAATAATAGATGAAAATGCATTACAGAAAGTTAAAATCAGCAGGGGAGAGCTGGAAGAAGCAATCAGGGAACACGGTGTTGACGGTATTGAACATGTGAAGCTGTCCATCCTCGAAGTTGATGGAAACATCAGCGTGGTATCGGAAGACGAAAAGAGCAAACAGACCCATTATTCCAGGATTAAAAGAAAAAGCAAAAGAAAATATAACTGAATATTTTACGCCTAATTAACTATTCAATTCTGTATAACTTCATCTCGCTGCCTCCGGTCAGATAGCTAAGGCATAGAAATCTGGTAATTGCCTGGCATTATCCTTGTTGTTTTACCTTCGAAATTTGAAAAGTTGAAGAAATGGAAGGATTGATTATGGCCGTCGGAATCATTATATCTTTTTTGCTTCTGACCTCATTGTAGTGCATGAACATCCGGGAAGAAAAGGTGTGCCGCCGGGACAATCGAAGAGAATGCATGTATATGAAAAAAGGGGACACGGGCATCAAAAACACAGAGGCCATCACGGTCACAGACATGTACATTGGCATCACAGATAAATTAAAAAAGAAAAACAGGAGCACTGAATTTTCAGTGCTCCTGTTTTTGTACCATAAGTTTTTCTTCAGATGATGCAGTTGGCATCTGTATTGATCATCCTAATCTGAATTTCAAAAAAAAGAATTATGAAAAATGTATCAAAATTACTGATGGCTCTGGTTTTGGCCGGGGTTCTTTCTTCATGTCTGCATCATCCGCCGGCACCCCCAAGACCGCCGAGACCACCGCATCACGGGCGATAAAACAAAACCATAAAGCCCGGAAATATCCGGGCTTATGTATTAAGATTTTAAATGATAATTAAGGTATAGGATTCCTGAATATATCCTGTCGTAATAAACTACATTCTTGATGTTTTTGTATTAAGGAGTGTATTAAAAATCATGACTTCCTGTCCGAACTTCGTTTCAATCCGTTCCGAAATATTCTGCAGTTCGCTTTCCATAAAATCCTCCCTCAGATCATTGTTCTCAAAAAGAAGAAGAAGGTTATAATTTTTACCTTCATCAATATAATCGCTGTGCACTTCAGAAAGGATATATCTATTGACATCCATTAAATTTTCTGCCATTAAAACAAGCGTTTCATTCATATAATTTTCCCATTCCTCAAGATTATCTTTTGTACAGTGGAAAGTTATGCTAAGCATGCTCATATTTTATGATTTTTTAAGATTCTATGCGTAAATTTTACCGTAAAAATCGGCAAATTTTTCGTAAATTAGCCCGTTAATTGAAAATACAAAAAGATAATTTTCAGACGTACAGCTAAGGGTCTGACTATCATTATAATAAAATTGTTTATGCAAAAAGAAGGAGAAAGACTGATTCCTATCAACATTGTTGATGAAATGAAGTCGTCTTATATCGATTATTCGATGTCGGTTATCGTCTCAAGAGCGTTACCTGATGTAAGAGATGGCTTAAAACCTGTTCATAGAAGAGTACTTTACGGTATGTATGGACTAGGGGTTTTTTCTAATAGGAAATATTTAAAATCCGCGAGAATTGTTGGGGACGTTTTGGGTAAGTACCACCCGCACGGAGATTCTTCCGTTTATGATGCAATGGTAAGAATGGCACAGGACTGGAGCCTGCGTTATCCTCAGGTTGACGGACAGGGTAACTTCGGTTCCATGGATGGTGACCCGCCGGCAGCCATGCGTTATACCGAAGCAAGATTAAAAAAGATCTCTGATGAGATTCTTTCAGACCTTGACAAAGAAACGGTGGATTTTCAGAATAACTTCGACGACAGTTTACAGGAACCGACTGTAATGCCTTCAAAAATCCCGAACCTTCTGGTAAACGGAACTTCAGGTATTGCAGTAGGGATGGCGACCAATATGGCGCCTCACAATTTAACGGAAGCGGTCAATGCGATCTCTGCTTACATCGACAATAGGGAAATCACCATTGATGAGCTGATGCAGCATATTATTGCGCCCGATTTCCCGACCGGAGGGATTATTTACGGATATGACGGAGTAAGGGATGCGTTCCATACCGGCAGAGGCAGGGTGGTTTTAAGAGCAAAAGTGGCTTTTGAAGAAATCGGCAACAGGAATGCGATTATTGTCAACGAAATCCCATATCAGGTCAATAAGGCTGAAATGATCTCGAAGACAGCTGACCTGGTGAAAGACGATAAGATTCCTGGAATTTATGAAATCAGAGACGAATCCGACAGACGGGGTCTGCGTATCGTTTACGAACTTAAAAATGATGCGATCCCTAATGTTGTTTTAAATTTATTATACAAATATACTTCTCTTCAGACCTCTTTCAGTGTCAATAGTATTGCTTTGGTACACGGCAGGCCGGAACAGCTGAACCTGAAAGATATTATTCATCATTTCGTAGAGCACAGGCACCAAATCATTGTCAGAAGAACTGAGTATGAGCTCAGAAAAGCCAAAGAAAGAGCTCATATCCTGGAAGGCTTCATGAAAGTGATCGGAACGCAGGACTCATTGGATAAAGCCATTGCTATTATCCGTCACAGTGCCAACCCTCAGGCGGCAAAAGAAGGATTGATTACAGAGTTCGACCTGTCTGAAATTCAGGCCCAGGCTATTCTTGATATGCGTCTTGCCCGTCTTACGGGAATGGAGCTTGACAAGATCCGTGATGAGTACGATACCATTATGAAGGAAATTGCTGATCTTGAAGACATCCTGGGTAACGAGCCGAGAAGGTTCCAGATCATTAAGGATGAACTGGTTGAAGTAAGAGAAAAATACGGAGACGAAAGAAGAACCGAAATTGATTATTCAGGAGGTGAAATGTCAATCGAAGACATCATCCCGAACGAATCTGTGGTACTGACAATTTCTCATGCCGGTTATATCAAAAGAACTTCCCTTTCAGAATATAAAATACAGAGCAGAGGCGGTGTTGGAAACAGGGCAGCTACAACAAGGGATGAAGACTTCCTGGAGTATATCGTTTCCGCAACCAACCACCAGTACATGCTGTTCTTTACGGAAAAAGGAAGATGTTACTGGCTGAGGGTATTTGAAATCCCTGAAGGTTCCAAAACATCCAAAGGACGTGCTGTTCAGAACCTGATCAACATTGAGCCGGATGATAAAATCAAAGCCTACATTAGAACCAATAACCTGAAAGATTCAGAATATGTCAATCAGATGAGCGTGGTTATGGTTACTAAAAACGGGACCATTAAGAAAACCTCTCTGGAAGCTTATTCGAGACCGAGAATCAACGGGGTGAATGCCATTGAAATCAGGGACAATGACCAGTTGTTAGGGGCTTACCTTACCAACGGGACTTCCCAGATTATGATCGCGACCAAAAATGGTAAATGTATCCGTTTCCCTGAAGAAAAGGTAAGAGAAGTGGGAAGAGGTTCTATCGGAGTTCGTGGGATCAGCATGGAAGATAACGATGAAGCCATTGGTATGATTGTGGTCAACGATCTTGAAAACGAAACGGTTCTTGTTATATCTGAAAAAGGATATGGTAAAAGAACTGCCGTGCTGGATTACAGAGAAACCAACAGAGGAGGAAAAGGTGTCATTACCTTGAATATTACCGAAAAAACAGGAAACCTGATTGCAATCCAGAATGTAACGGATGAGGACGGATTAATGATCATCAACAAATCTGGGGTTGCCATCCGTATGAATATGGATGAGATGAGAGTGATGGGTAGAAATACACAAGGTGTGAAGATGATCAATCTTAAGAAAAATGACGAAATTGCAGCGATTGCGAAAGTAGAAATGGATAAAGAGGTGGAAGAAGTCATTGGAGAAAATGAAGGAGGAGCAGAGCCTGCAGCTGATCACCCGGAAAATAATACAGAAGCGCCCCAGGCTGAAAGCCAGGATCCTACAGAGGAAAATAACGCGGATACTGAATAACAATAGTGTACAATTAATATAAAATAGTGATTATGAAAAAGCTGATTTTAGGTATGGCTATCGTAGCATCAACTTTTGCTTTCGCACAGAAAGGTGATGCAAACGCTAAGCTACAGGAAGCTAACAAGGCGGCAATGGATGCATACAATGCAAAAAACTATGCCGTTGCTGCTCCTAAGTTTATGGAAGTTTACAACTTGCTTAAAACAAGTGGTCAGGATAATAAAGTTTATATGTATTACTCAGGTCTTAATTATGCTTTGGCAAATGATATAGACCAAGCGACTAAGATATATTCTGATCTGATCAACTCGGGCTATACAGGAGTGGAAACAACCTATACTGCGAAAGAAAACAAATCCGGGGAAGTAAAAAGTTACGATAAAGCAACCTGGGAACTGTTGAAAAAAACCGCATCCAAAGATTATTCTGATTTCAAAACAGAACAGTCCCCAAGTGTGGAAGCAGATTTGTATGAAACCTTATCAACGTTACTGTTAAATGCCAAGAAAAACGATGAAGCTCTGGCCATCATTGAAAAAGGTTTGGCAAAGTTCCCGAACAGCACGAAGCTGAAAGAATATCAGGGATCTGCGCTATACGCTTCAGGAAATACGGATAAATTCATGACGAATTTAAAAGAACAGTTGGCCAAGAACCCTAATGATGCCACCAACTGGTATAATCTGGGAGTGCTTCAGGCTAAAAATCCTGAAACGGCAAATGAAGCAGTCACTTCTTTCCAGAAAGCCATTGATCTTAAAGCCGATTTTTCCAACGCTTACCAGAACCTGGTATACACGGTAATCGGAGATGATGAAAAAGTGGTAACCGATATCAATGCTTTAAGAAAGACCAAGCCGGATGAAGCGACCAAACTCATTGAAGCCAGAAAAGAAAGATTCGTTAAGGCGACCCCTTATGCTGAAAAATGGTATCAGGCAATGCCTAATGATATCAACAGCGTTCAGGTATTGAAAGATATCTACAATACGACGAAGAATACGGCTAAGTATAATGAAATGAAAGTTAAAGAGGCAGAGCTTAAGGCACAGCAGCCTAAATAATTCAATCAGAATCAATATAGAAAACCGGAGCAGCTTTGTTCCGGTTTTTTGTTGATCGGATTTCCAAAATGCGATGATAGTTTATCGAAAACTTTCCTTTAAACAATACCGGAAAATATAAAACAGGCTTGCATCGGGCATCATTATTAATCTGTCTTTAAGGTCAGTCTGCAACGTATGTTGATAAATCATAATTTTCAGTCCTGATGCTAAACCGTCATGTTAAGGATTCTGGTCACAATAGCATTACGGGTAATTAAGTATTTTAGTTTCAATATCCCGCTGATTTCTGTATATTATCCTTAAAAATCCGCCTTAAAATTCTCTGCAATTCCGTATCTTTGAGAAAAATTTTTACAAAAATGATCGAGTGGAAAACCGCCAGGGAATACCAGGACATTACTTACAAAAAATGTAATGGTGTAGCGAGAATTGCTTTCAACAGACCGGAAATTCGGAACGCTTTCAGACCCAAAACAACTTCAGAATTATATGATGCTTTTTATGATGCTTCTGAAGATCCTTCCATAGGGGTGATTCTTCTTTCAGGAGAAGGGCCGAGTCCGAAAGACGGAGGCTGGGCATTCTGCAGCGGCGGAGACCAGAAAGCGAGAGGACATCAGGGGTATGTAGGAGAAGACGGCAGGCACCGCCTGAATATTCTTGAGGTTCAGCGTCTGATCCGTTTTATGCCAAAAGTGGTTATTGCAGTAGTCCCGGGATGGGCAGTCGGCGGAGGCCACTCTCTCCATGTCGTATGTGATCTTACATTAGCGAGTAAAGAGCATGCCATCTTCAAGCAGACGGATGCCGATGTTACCAGCTTTGACGGCGGTTACGGCTCAGCTTACCTTGCTAAAATGGTCGGACAGAAAAAAGCCCGTGAAATTTTCTTTTTAGGCAGAAACTATTCTGCTCAGGAAGCTTTGGAAATGGGCATGGTCAATGCCGTAATACCTCATGCGGAACTGGAAGATACCGCTTACGAATGGGCACAGGAAATTCTGGCCAAATCCCCGACCTCGATCAGGATGCTTAAATTCGCCATGAACCTTACCGATGACGGCATGGTAGGCCAGCAGATTTTTGCAGGTGAGGCGACACGTCTGGCTTATATGACGGAAGAAGCCCAGGAAGGGAGGAATGCATTCCTTGAAAAAAGAAAACCGGACTTCGGAAAAGATCAGTGGATCTCTTAACATAAATAAGAAGTTAGAGGTTAGAAATTAGATATTAAACTTATGCAGTTTAATCTAACTTCTAACTTCTAATGTCTAACATCTAAATATTATGTCAGATTGGATAAAAGCCGCAAGGCTTAGAACATTGCCGCTTTCATTAAGCGGAATTATCATGGGTTCCTTCATTGCAAGATGGAAGCTGTATGGTGAAGGCGGAACCTGGGACTGGAAGATTTTCGGTTTAGCCCTTTTGGTGACGTTGCTTTATCAGATTTTATCAAACTATGCCAATGATTACGGAGACGGGGTGAAAGGAACCGATGCGACAAGAGTTGCAGAAGCAGAATCCAGAGCGGTGGCATCCGGAAGAATTACGGCCGGACAGATGAAGAACGCAGTAATCATTTTATCCGTATTATCTTTCGCGGCAACGGTTGCCCTTCTGTACGTTGCTTTCATTCCGCAATATATGAACGAGTTTTATATTTTTATCGGACTGGGCGTGGCAAGTATTCTAGCGGCCATCGGGTATACTGTGGGAAAAAAACCTTACGGATACATGGGTCTGGGTGATCTTTTCGTTTTTATATTTTTCGGCCTTGTTTCAGTGTGCGGGAGTTATTTCCTTTTTACAAAAACATTCAGCTGGGATATGCTGCTGCCGGGGACAGCTGTAGGAATGATGAGTATGGCTGTTCTGAACCTGAATAATATGAGAGATATCGAAAGCGACCGGTTATCAGGGAAAAATAGCTTTGCACTCAGGATCGGTTTTAAAAATGCCATGATCTACGAAATGATCTTATTGCAGCTCCCGTTGATCCTAATGCTAATGTTTTTTGGCGTAAACGGTTTTTTCCAGACCCAGAACTACTATGTTTTTATCGTGATGATTTTGCTGCTTCCGTTGATGAAACTGCGGAGACAGATCATGGCCGTGAAGAACCCGAGGGAACTCGATCCGTTCTTAAAACAGGTAGGGATCATGACTTTCGTAATGGCTGTTCTTACGGCTTTCGGGCTTAATTTTTTCAGTTAAATGAATGGATAAAACTATTAGTGTTTTTTCATGGTTATCCATTATTGCTTTTGTCAGCTATGCTTTATTGTTTACGAAAGAATTGTTTAACAATTTCATGTTATCCACTCTTGATATTGTGCCCATTACATTCGGGATCATATTATTGCTGAATTTCACAATCGCTGTATTTATAATCAGAAAAAAATTAAAACCTAATATTCCTGTTTTGATATTCCAGATTTTTATAATTACATTATGTCTGTACTTAGTGTACTATTTTAATTTCGGAGGAGTAAAAGTTGATTAAAAATAATAAATAAATTAAAATGAAAATACAATTCTTAGGACAAAACTGTTTTTTGTTCACCTACAAAGACAAAACGATTTTATGCGATCCTTTCTACAGCTACAGAAAAGCGGAATCAGGGTTTGATATTTCGGCTCAGAAAATCGATTATATTTTATTGACCCATGCTCACGGCGATCACATTGCAGATGTAGAAGAAGTATTGCAGTTCCATCCTGAAGCAACGATTATCGCTGTTCCGGAAATCTGCGGATATTTTAAAAATGCGAAAAATACAGACGATGTTAATTTAGGAGGATCAGCAAAAATCGATGATCTTAAGATTTCCATGGTTCCCGCTCATCACACGAGTTCTTTTCCTGACGGAAGCTATGGAGGAGTTCCTGTAGGGTATATTTTCAGGCTTCCTGAAGGTAAAAATATATATCTGGCAGGTGATACCGGTGTCATGGCAGATATGGAATTATTTCCAAGGTTATACGGAAACCTGGACCTGTCAATCCTGCCGATCGGAGGCCACTACACCATGTGTTCCAGAAAAGCGGCTTTCGCGGCAGCAGAATTATTGAGAACCCCGAAGGTTATCGGATGTCATTTTGATACATTCCCTGCCATTGAGATTAATCATGAAAGCGCATCGAAGCATTTTTCAGATAGAAATATAGAACTTGTTTTGCCGAAATTAGGTGAGGCGTTTGAATTTTAATAAACAGAAGGTAATTTGAAAATTAGAATGGAAATGCTGAAAAGTTTAGAAACAAAAAAAGATAATCTTCAAATTACCTTACTTCAACTTAAACCAAAAAAAAATGGCAAGCTACCTAAATCACACCGCTACGACCAATTACCTTTGCTGCGTTCCCACCCTGGAGGATTCTCAGGAGCTGGTTGTTTAGGACTTGCCGTTGCAAAGATAGGAATATTTTATAAACCTGAAAATATTATCACAGAAAAATAGTTGGAAAAATGCAGTGACAGCGCTAAACTGCTGAAAGGTAGTGGAATAAATTTTCAACTATTTTCTAAAAATTTACATATGACAAAAAGTCCATTAACATTAGGAATTATACTTTTTATCGCTACAATGATCATTTTTTTTGTAGTCTATTCTTTTTATTCGGGAGACAATTATTTTGACATCTCCCTGAAAGCCAATGCATTCGTATTACCGGTTTTGTATGCCGGTGCTGCTTTCTGGTCGGTAAAATCATATTGGAATAACCATAGCGTGGTTGGTTTTAAGGATGCATTTAAAAGAGCATTTGTACCGATGTTCGTCGGAGGCATTCTTTCGGTTTTAAGCATATATGCTTATCTAAATTTTGTGGATACTGATGCGAAAAAACTGCTGAATTATCAGTATGTAACCCGTCAGAAATCAGAACTGGATAAAGAATATACGTCGGCAAGAAAAATTTTAAAACACCAGAAAGACATTGATGAACTGGACCAGAAATACAATGAAAGACTTCAAAGTTTTACCCCTGAAGCCGTTAAAGGAAAAGATATGCTTACAGCAAGTCATTTTTCAGGATATTTTGCAGCAATTCTTATATTTTACGTAGTTTTGTCTTTATTTTTCGGGGCGTTCTTCAGAACAAGAACGATCTATCAGGAAACAGAAAATCAAGAATAATTTTTATTAAGATTAAATGAATTTATCCATAGTTATTCCACTATTGAACGAAGAGGCTTCTCTCGAAGAACTTTTTTTAAGAATTGATACGGTTTGCCAGGCCAACAGTTTATCCTACGAAATCTGGTTTGTAGATGACGGAAGTACTGATCTGTCATGGAGTATCATTGAAAATCTGAAGGTACAGCATCCGCAGATCCATGCTATTAAATTCTCTAAAAACTACGGCAAATCCCAGGCACTTCATGCGGCTTTTGAAAGAACAAACGGTGATGTTATCATTACCATGGATGCTGATTTACAGGATTTTCCGGAAGAAATTCCTGAACTGTATAAAATGGTGGTTCATGAAAATTACGATATTGTTTCCGGATGGAAAAAGAAACGCTTTGATAACGTAATGACAAAAAACGTCCCTTCTAAACTGTTCAATGCCGCTGCAAGAAAAGTTTCGGGGGTTGAACTTCATGATTTTAACTGTGGCCTGAAAGCTTATAAAAAACAGGTGGTGAAAACGATTGACGTATACGGTGATATGCACCGTTATATCCCGGTTCTGGCTGCCAATGCAGGCTTCAGAAGGATTACGGAAAAAGAGGTTCAGCATCAGGCAAGACCTTACGGAACGTCAAAATTCGGAACGGAAAGATTTATCCGTGGCTTCCTGGATTTAGTGACTCTTTGGTTTGTCAGCCGTTTTGGAGGGCGCCCGATGCATTTTTTTGGTGCCGTAGGGACTTTGATGTTTATCGTCGGTTTTCTGTCCGCAGTATGGTTGGGATTGTCGAAACTGATTGATGTCGCCAGAGGAATTTACGGGCACCTGATCACCAATAATCCGTGGTTTTTTATTGCCTTGACCATGATGATCATGGGAACTTTGCTTTTCATTGCAGGATTCTTAGGAGAGATGATCATCAGAACAAACAGAGAACATAAAAATTACAATATTGACGAAGTGATTTAAAATGAAAAATGTTGTTTATGCTATTGCTGTATTGACATTGGTTTCCTGCGGAAAGGTTTCCCCTGAAGGAACAATTGAAAGGAAAGATGTAGCGGTTCCGGAATTTGTAAACCTTGATCTGGAAGGGAAGTTCCGTGTATTTTATGCACGGGGAACCAAAAACTTTGTAGAAATAGAAACCTATCCGAATGTAGCGGATAATCTTGATGTTGATGTAAACGACAAAACACTTTCCATTAAGGAAAAACGCGGGACCAAAGGTGTTGACTTCTATAATATAACGATTTATTCAAAATATAATCTGGAAAAAGTGGCCATTGCCGATTCTGTGGAAATGAATATTTCAAGCGAAATTAAGACCGATAATTTCAGGCTTAATTTAAAAAATAATGCTACATTTATGGGTTCGGTGAATACCAGAAGGGCAGAAGTTGAAATGCTGAACCGCAGCAGGGCGAATTTCCTGGGCGAAACCAAAGAAGCATTGATCAAGATTTCCGATACGGCAAGTCTCATCGCTCCTTACTGGAAAATCGAAAACCTGAATATTGATTCCAAAAACGGAAATTATGCAGAAGTAAATGTCTTGGATTCATTAAAAGGACATGTTCAGAATACGGCTAAATTTATCTATTATAATGATCCGATCCGGGCTTTTAAAATAGATAAGGACACGCGTGTTGAGAATAAAAAACTGGATTAGAAGTTGGAAGAAAAAAAAATATATGAAGCACATTCATTACTTCATATTGATTCAAGTGATCATGTGAGACTTCGTCCTAAAATGTATTTTGAAAAGTGTTTTCAAGATAATAATTTAAACGTCATTATATTGGGTGCCGTTTGTCATGCTATTAATGAATATTCCGACGGTAACTGCAATGAAATTATTATCAATACTGAAGCCATGTCATTCACTGTGAAATATAATGCATGAATGTCCTTAGAAAAATCTCACGATTTGACTAAAGCTGAATGTATAATGACTAAAATTGGAGCGTGCAGCAATGAAAAAAAGCATCTGGAAGCCGGCAATGAATTTTGCCGTATCGGAATGGCTGCCATTAATGCTGCTTCAGAGAAATGTGAATTAGTAACCATTTGTAATAAGCAAAAAGGTCATTTCACTTTTGAAAATGAAAAAAACTGTTTTCAAAGAAATTGTCAAAACTGAAGTTTCAGAAGAATCTACAACAATCAGTTAAAATAAATAAAGAAATTTTCAGAGATTTTACTCTTGAGTTGAATGATCTTCGGTTGAAAATAAATATATTAAGAGCACAATTACCCGGAATGAAACTGGAATTTTATAAACCATAAAAATTACAAAATACATCTATGACAACATTAGAAAAAGCAAAACTTTGGTTGCATGAATCATTTGACGAGGAAACAAGAAATGCTGTTCAACTATTAATTGAAGGCAATTCACCGGATCTGGAAGACTCTTTTTACAGAGCCTTAGAATTCGGAACCGGAGGTATGAGGGGAATAATGGGTGTCGGGACCAACCGTTTAAATAAATACACCTTAGGTCAGGCAACCCAGGGACTTGCCAATTATATGCTGAAGCAGTTCCCCAATGAAGAAATAAAAGTAGCCATTGCCTACGATGTCAGAAATAATTCAAAAGAATTCGGTAAACTGGTCGCCGATGTCTTTACGGCAAACGGAATCAAAGTCCTGCTTTTTAAAGATCACAGACCAACTCCGGAATTGTCATTTACCGTAAGAGACAGACAGTGCCACGGCGGAATTGTTCTTACCGCATCTCATAACCCACCTGAATACAACGGATATAAAGTATACTGGAATGACGGCGCACAGATTGTTCCCCCTCATGATGAAGCAATTATCAATGAAGTACTTTCGGTAAAATTTGACGAAATTAAATTCAGCGGAAACGATAGCCTGATCGAATGGATCGGGGAAGAGCAGGATGATGTATACATAGACGCCTGTATCGAAAATTCTACTTATCAGAATGTCGGAAAGGAAAATCTGAATATTGTATTTACTTCCATCCACGGCACAACCTATACTACAGTTCCGAAAGCACTGCGAAAGGCTGGCTTCAAAAAAATCGACCTGGTAAAGGAGCAGATGATCCCAAGCGGGAATTTCCCGACAGTAGATTCTCCGAACCCTGAAGAACCGGCAGCCTTGGAAATGGCCATGGACCTGGCGAAAATTACCAATGCGGATATTGTGATCGGAACAGATCCGGATGGCGACAGACTGGGCATTGCCGTAAGAAACCTGGATGGTGAAATGCAGCTGCTGAACGGCAACCAGTGTAATACCATCCTGACCTATTATATCCTGAACGAATGGAGAAAACAGGAAAGGATCACCGGTAAAGAATTTATTGGTTCTACCATCGTTACCTCTGATATTTTCTTTGATATTGCTCAGAAATTCGGTGTACAGTGCAAGGCCGGGCTGACCGGTTTCAAATGGATCGGCAAGATGATCCGCGACGCTGAAGGGAAAGAAAAGTTTATCTGTGGCGGAGAAGAAAGTTTCGGATTTATGACCGGTGATTTCGTCCGTGACAAAGACTCATGCGGCAGTATTGTACTGGCATGTGAAATTGCCGCATGGTGTAAAGCTAACGGAAGAACAATGTATCAGTACTTAATTGAGATCTATCAGGAAACCGGGATGTATTATGAAGGATTGGTAAACCTGGTAAGAAAAGGGAGAGACGGGGCAGAAGAGATCCAGAATATGATGAAGAACTTCCGTGAAAATCCGCCTGAACAGCTGGCAGGTTCTCCGGTAGAAGAAGTGAAGGATTTCAAAGAGCAGACCAATTTTGTTGTTTCCAAAAATGAAAAACTGGTCATGAAAGACATTCCTGCATCAAATGTACTTATCTATTATACACAGGACGGTACAAAAGTCTGTGTAAGACCTTCCGGAACAGAACCTAAAATTAAATTCTATATTTCAGTAAAAGACTCTGTTACTTCCGAAGCGGATTTCAATAATAAATTAATCTCCCTGGAAGAGAAAATCAATCAGGTAAAAAACGACTTACAGTTAACATAAATATAAGGTGTTAGGATTTAGGTAATAAGAATTAGATAATTTTGCACAGGCAGAGCTAAGCCTTAAAACCTAATTTCTGATCCCTCAGCATAAATATAATTCTAAATAAAAGTAAAGTGAAAGTTTCAAAATTAGCGGCGAACCTGATCGGTTCTGAAATTGTAAAAATTGGTAACGAAGTAAATGATTTAAAGGCAAAAGGAGCGGAAATAGCAAACCTTACCATCGGTGATCTGAATTCTAATATTTATCCTATTCCTGCAAAGTTAAAGGAAGAGATTCAGAAAGCATATCAGAATAATCTGACGAATTATCCGCCGGCTAACGGACTTTTATCTTTAAGGAAAGAAGTTTCAAAAGACTTAAAAATAAGATGGAACCTGGATTATTCCCCCAATGACATTCTAATTACAGCCGGTTCAAGACCTCTGATCTATGCGGTGTATAAAACGATTGTTGATGAAGGCGATAAAGTGATTTACCCTGTCCCTTCGTGGAATAATAACCATTACGCCTACCTTACTTCTGCTGATGCTGTAGAAGTGAAAACAACCCCTGAAAATAATTTCCTTCCGACGGCGGATGATTTGAGACCTCATTTATCAGGAGCCGTTTTACTGGCACTTTGTTCACCGCTGAACCCGACCGGCACCATGTTTACCAAAGAACAGCTGTCTGAAATCTGTGAGTTGGTTTTAGCGGAAAACAAACAGAGAAGCGAAGATGAAAAACCGTTGTACCTAATGTACGACCAGATTTATTCCAACCTTACTTTCGGGGCTGAGCATGTAGATCCGGTATCACTTTTTCCTGAAATGAAAGAATATACGGTTTACATTGACGGTATTTCAAAATGCCTTGCTGCCACAGGCGTTCGTGTGGGCTGGGGATTCGGTCCGGCTCATATCATGGATAAAATGAAAGCCCTTCTTACCCATGTGGGAGCATGGGCTCCTAAACCGGAACAGGAAGCTACTGCAAAATATTTTGAAAATCCGGAGGATGTGAATGTTTTCATAGAAGATTTCAAAGGGAAATTGGAAGCAAGTCTGAAAGTTCTGCATGCAGGAATTCAGGATTTAAAAGGAAAAGGTCTTGCTGTAGACAGCATCGAACCCATGGGAGCACTATATCTTACGATTAAATTGGATTACATCGGGAAAACGAAACCGGATGGTTCTCTTATTGAAAATTCTTCCGACCTTGTATTTTACCTGATCAATGAGGCCGGAGTTGCTTTGGTTCCTTTCTCTGCTTTCGGGGAAGAAAAATCGGAGCCTTGGTTCAGGGCTTCTGTTGGAGGTCTGGCTACGGAAGAGATTTCAGGAATGATGCCGAAACTGGAAAATGCTTTAAATAATCTTAAATAGTTTACCAATGTATCAGTGTAACATAATGTCAATAAATGCGGTTATTGTTACGCTGGTACATTGTTAAATTGATATATTTGAATATGAAAATCATTGCCGTTATTCCCGCACGTTATGAAGCCAGCCGCTTTCCGGCAAAGCTGATGCAGATGCTGGGAGAAAAAACCGTTATTGCGACAACCTATAAGAATGTTTTGGAAACAGGTCTGTTTGATGAAGTCTTTGTAGCAACAGATTCCGAAATTATTTTTGATGAAATTGTTAAAAATGGCGGTAAAGCAGTAATGACCGGCCGGCATGAAACAGGAAGCGACCGGATTGCAGAAGCCGTCCAGCATATTGACTGTGATATCGTGATTAATGTACAGGGAGATGAACCGTTTCTCAAATTAGAGCCGCTGAAACAGCTGATTGAAGTATTCCACAACGATGAAAATCAGGAAATTTCTTTAGCTTCATTAAGAATCAGGCTCACGGAAAAAGAAGAAATTGAAAACCCGAATAATGTAAAAGTCATTACGGACAATAGCGGTTTCGCTTTGTATTTCAGCCGTTCCGTGATTCCTTTTCACAGGGAAGTTTCCTATAATATAAGCTATTTCAAACACATTGGGGTTTACGCTTTCAGAAAGCATGCATTAATTCAGTTTTCAAAACTGGAGATGAAGCCGCTGGAAATCTCGGAAAAGATCGAATGTATCCGGTATCTGGAATACGGAATGAAGATTAAATTAATAGAAACCAATTTTATCGGAGTAGGGATCGATACTCCCGAAGATCTGGAAAAAGCACGGAAATTGATCTGAAAATAATTTCTGGAAGACATTGCTTTTTGTTTTTCGCCCAATTCCCCTTATATTTGAATTAATATACAAGACATAAGTGAGAATTTTATTTTTAATATTAGTATGTTGCTGTTCAAATCTGAAATGTCAGAATTTGAATAATAAAAAATTCTATGCCCGGATTAATCACAGTTGTAGGGCAACAACGAATGGAGCAATTGATATCTATACATTTATGGTGCTGGAATTTAAAAATAATAAAATATACCCGTCTTATCTGGTCATCCCGTCTAAAAATCAAATTGTAAAAGACCCCGTTCATTATATATTTGAAAATAAAAAACTATATCTTACAAAGCCATTGGATTTTAATGAAGATCTGGGATCCGTATTCACTTATATCAATGGAAATCTGATCCCCAAAAATAGAAGGAATGAACCGAAATTTATTTTCAGACCTTCTTCAGACAGCTATTATAAAAGAAATAAATGAAAAAAATAATATACCTGGTCCTTTTAACGTTTACCACTTCATTGTGCGCTCAGACGGCAAAGGAGATCATAGACAAAAATATAGAACTGTCCGGAGGATTAACGAATTGGAAGCTCCTGAATTCGGTACTGCTTCAGGGAAAAGTTATTTTGGGAGTTAAGGACGAATACCCGATAAAGATCTACCAGCAGCGCCCAAATCTTACAAAAACAATCATTACCATCAGCGGGAAGGACACGGCTATTGAAGGCTATGACGGATCTAAAGGGTATGCGATGAACTATGCCAATAATAAAGTTCAGGAATACGCAGGATATGTTCCGGAAAGTTTCGACAATGATTTCATCGACTGGGAAAATAAAGGATTTGAAGCAAAGTATTTAGGAAAGGAAAAGATCGGGAATATTTACTGCCATAAGGTTGAGCTGACAAAGAATGTCAACAAGAACATGTATTACTTTGATACCAAAACCTATATGCTGCTTAGAGAAATTAAAAAGGATGAAACTCTGGACTATTCGGAATATAAAAAAGTGGGAAGCCTTTCGATGCCTTTCAGGATTGAATCTTCCAGTACAAAAAAAGACGGGGATTATGTAATGATGATCAACAGGATTGACATCAATAAAGTATTTCCTGCCAATACGTTTAAATTTTAAACTAAATAAAAATATTATGAAAAGATTATTTATAATGCTTCTTTCTTTCGTTGCATTCTTCAACAGCTGTGCACAGAAAAAAAGTGAAGCGTCTAAAGCCAAAACCAAAGAACTTATGGGAAAATCAATCTACGATTATAAAGTTCCGGCCCTGGAAGAAGGTAAGGAAATTAATTTTGCGGATTTTAAAGGAAAGAAAATCCTTATTGTCAACACAGCTTCAGAATGTGGGTTTACACCGCAGTATGCCGATCTTGAAAAAGTAGCTCAGGAATATAAAGACAAACTGGTGGTGGTAGGATTTCCTGCAAACAATTTCGGAGGCCAGGAACCGGGAACCAATAAGGAAATCGGTGCATTCTGCCAGAAAAATTTTGGCGTAACATTTCCGTTGGCAGCCAAAATTTCCGTTAAAGGAAACGATATGGCCCCGATCTTTAAATATTTAACAGAGAAAGATTTGAACGGTGTAAAGAATACCAGCATTCTTTGGAACTTTACAAAATTTTTAATTGATGAAAACGGGAAATTGGTTGATTCTTTTGTAAGCACTACAAAGCCTACGGATGAAGCCATTACGAAGTATATGAAATAAGATAAGCAATATTTAAACAACAAAAATTAACCGGCTCCGCTCGATTTGATCATAAAATGATCTTATTAAGTGGAGCCGGTATTTTTTTAGAGAGGGTTTAAATTTATTTTACAAATAATTTCGCTCACATTATGTTGATCATACTGATTTTCAGGTGTATTTAATTTACTCTAAACGTATACTGCTAGTCATTGCTTTTCTCGGCAAAACCGAAAATATTCCCCAGTTCTATACTGGAATAACCGTTGCTTTTAATTTTGGAGGAATTGATCATGGCTTTTGCTAAGACATCTGTCGGGAGCGGTTTCTGACTTTCCAGAAGACCTAATGTATTGGCAAATTTTATAACCCTGCTTCCCAGTACTTCTCCGGTCCGGTCAGAATCCTTTCTTTCCAGCATTCCCGGCCTGAAGATCGTGATCTTCTCAAAATGCAGTTCTTTTACCGCTGCTTCCAGTTCACCTTTCATTCTGGAATAGAAAATTTTTGATTTCGGATCAGCTCCGTATGAAGAAACCAGGATATAATCATCTACATTATTTTCTCTGGCTGCTTTCGCAAATTCATACTGATAATTAAAATCCACTTTTTTCTGGGCTTCTTTACTTCCTGCAGCTTTTAAAGTGGTTCCTAGACATGAAAAAGCAACGTCACCTTTTATTGTATGCTTCCATTCATCAGGCTGATCAAAATTGACTACATGAACTTTCAGTTTGGGGTCCTGGATATCAACAGGCTTTCTTACGAAAATATTGACTTCTTCAAAGTCCTTATCATTAAGTAACTGTCTGACTAAATCTTTTCCTGTAGCGCCGGTAGCACCGATAATGAGAGCTTTCATAAAATAGTGTTTGGGTGATGATGTTTGTTTCTTAAAATTACTAAATTTGGACCAATAATTACAGAGCGACTATAAAATCATAGTTTATTATTTACAGATTGCTTATTTCCTATACTTATAATTCATAAAGAGCATGGATGCCAACGAAATTTTAGAATATTGTCTTGAAAAAAAAGGGGTAACGGAATCTTTTCCTTTTGATAATGAAACACTCGTGTTAAAAGTAGGAACAAAAATGTTTTTATTAATGGCACTGGAAAAACAGCCTTTGGGCATTAATGTCAAAACAGATCCTGAATGGAGTGCAGAGCTTCGTGAGCAGCATCCGCAGATTACAGGGGCTTATCACATGAATAAGATCCATTGGAATTCCGTGAGGGTAGATGGGTTAAAAAGAGAACTAATCTTTAAATTAATCGATCATTCGTATGAATTGGTGTTTAATTCTTTAACTAAGAAAGCAAAAGCGGATATAAGCAGCAGTTAAAACGGAAATTCTTCCGTCAGCTTCTTATCTTCATCCAGCCTTTCGATTAATTTGTCAAGTCCTTCAAATTTAATTTCGTCGTGAAGGAAATCTCTGAATTTCACTGTGATTTCTTCATCATAAATATCCTCATTAAAATTGAGAATATATACTTCGACGGTTAATTTTTCACCGTTAACGGTAGGGTTGGTTCCAACGCTCAACATTCCTTTATATTCCTTTCCTTTAATCCAAACTTCAACAATGTAGGCTCCTTTCTTCGGTAAAAGCTTAATGGAATCCGATTCAATGTTGGCCGTAGGATAGCCTATCGTTCTTCCTATTTTCTTTCCGTGAACCACCGTACCGGAAACAGAGTAGGAATAACCCAGCATTTCATTGGCTTTTTTGATGTCTCCGGCAAAAAGGGCATTCCTGATTTTGGTAGAACTGATATTATTTTCATGAATGTTAACGGCTTCCATCTGTTCCACTTCAAAATCCAGCTCTTCTGATAGTTTTTGCAGCAACTCGAAATTTCCGCTTTTATTCTTTCCAAAGGAATGGTCGTATCCGATAATCAGATATTTGACATGCAGCTGGCCAATTAAAATCTGGCGGACGAACTCTTCTCCCGTCAGGTTCCGGAACTCTTCGTCAAACTCTTTTAAAAATAAATGGCTGATGCCGTATTTTTCCATCAGGAATTTTTTTTCTTCCACCGTATTCAGAAGCTTTAGATCTTCATTCGGATTAAAAATAAACCTCGGATGCGGCCAGAAAGTAAGCACCGCTGTTTCCAGATTATTTTCTGAACCTGTTTTTATCAAGGCATCAATAATGCTTTTATGCCCGAGATGAACCCCGTCAAACATCCCTAAGGATAACGCTAAAGGCTTGTGGGAAGAATAATCTGTAAAATTTCTGAAAACTTTCAAAACGAAAAAAAATTTGACTGCAAATATAGAAATAATGTAACATTATTAATGTAACATTTTGTCAATGTAATCATGTAACGATAAAATTACGTATTTTACTGAGTCATTATTGACAAATTGATGGATTATTATATTGCTACATTGTTTAAAAAAGTATGATAAAAATCTTTTTTTTACCAATTGTAGGTTTATCAAGAATCATTATATTTGCACCAAGAAAAAATTTAGCAATGGCAAACCAAATTAAAGGAAAAATTTCTCAAATCATTGGTCCTGTAATCGACGTAGTCTTTTCAAATGTGGAAGCAATTCCGAGCATTTATGACGCGTTGGAAATTACAAAAGGGAACGGTGAAAAAGTAGTCTTAGAAGTAGAACAACATATTGGTGAAGATACAGTGAGATGTATCGCAATGGATGCTACAGACGGTCTTCAAAGAGGACAGGATGTAATCGGATACGGAAATCCTATTACCATGCCGGTCGGAGAAGCTGTCAACGGAAGGCTATTCAACGTGGTTGGTGATGCTATCGACGGACTTCAGAATATTTCTAAGGAAGGTGGTCTTCCTATTCACAGACCAGCTCCGAAATTTGATCAACTTTCAACTTCTGCAGAAGTTTTATTTACAGGTATTAAAGTAATCGACTTGGTTGAGCCTTACGCAAAAGGAGGTAAGATCGGTTTGTTCGGTGGTGCCGGTGTAGGTAAAACGGTATTGATCCAGGAGTTGATTAACAATATTGCAAAAGGACACGGAGGTCTTTCTGTTTTCGCCGGCGTAGGTGAAAGAACGAGAGAAGGAAATGACCTTTTAAGAGAAATGCTTGAATCAGGTATTATTAAATACGGTGATGATTTCATGCACTCTATGGAAAACGGAGGTTGGGACCTTTCAAAAGTGGACATGGAGGTTATGAAAGAATCCAAAGCTGCCTTCGTATTCGGACAGATGAATGAGCCGCCGGGAGCAAGAGCGAGAGTTGCACTTTCCGGTCTTACATTAGCTGAGTACTACAGAGACGGTGGTGAAAGCGGACAGGGTAGAGACGTATTGTTCTTTGTGGACAACATTTTCCGTTTCACACAGGCCGGTTCCGAGGTGTCTGCACTTTTAGGACGTATGCCTTCTGCGGTAGGTTACCAGCCGACATTGGCATCTGAAATGGGGGCGATGCAGGAAAGAATTACTTCAACAAAAAACGGATCTATTACTTCAGTACAGGCGGTTTACGTACCTGCGGATGATTTAACTGACCCGGCTCCTGCAACAACATTTGCCCACTTGGATGCAACAACGGTATTGGATAGAAAAATTGCTTCATTAGGTATTTACCCGGCAGTAGATCCATTGGCTTCTACATCAAGAATCCTGGCTCCGGAAATTATCGGTGAAGAACATTATAACTGTGCTCAGAGAGTAAAAGAAATCCTTCAGAGATATAAAGCGCTTCAGGATATCATCGCGATCTTAGGGATGGAAGAACTTTCAGAAGAAGATAAATCTGTGGTTTACCGTGCCAGAAAAGTTCAGAGATTCTTGTCTCAGCCTTTCCACGTAGCAGAACAGTTTACAGGGATCCCGGGATCATTGGTAGATATCAAAGATACCATCAAAGGATTCAACATGATCATCGATGGTGAATTGGATCATTTACCGGAAGCTGCTTTCAACCTGAAAGGAACCATTGAAGAAGCAATCGAGGCAGGACAAAAAATGTTAGCGGATAACGCTTAATAAATTAGACAAAAGGGATCAGATTCAAGACATGAGACTTTAATGTTGTCTGAAATCTGAAATCTGAAATCTTCAAATCTAAAGAAATGAATATAAAAATTTTAACACCAGAATACGTAGTTTTTGAAGGAGAAGTAGATTCTGTATTGCTGCCTGGGAAAGATGGTGAATTCCACATCATGACCAACCACGCAGGAATTGTTTCTTCTTTAGTCGGAGGTAAAGTAAAATTATATACGAAATCCATCAACGAAACGTATACAAAATATTTTACCAAAGAAAATGAGAAAGACGCTGTTTTTTCTTATCCTATCACAAGCGGTGTTGTAGAATTTAATCATAATAAAGGAATTATCCTTTGTGAATAATTAAAGGAAGAGCTAAATATATTTTCAAGAAAGTGTAACTTTGTTACACTTTTTTTTATGGATGTAAGAATCTGGCTTATGCAAAGGAGTTTAATCATTTTATTTACAGTTTTGGGCATTATTGTAAACGCCCAGAATATCAAGACCAAAAGGGGTATTGTAAGTATTGACGGAATACATGTGGCAAAGATTGCCAGTAAGGGCAGTAGTTACATTTTTATGGATCTTAAAGAAAATCCGGTCTATACCATAGAATTTATTGACAAAAGTATTGTTGATTCCGTACGGGACAGTTATATCAGGCTGAACAGAGTCTATAACCAGGAGAAAACCCTTGAGATGGATTATATTTCTCCG
This sequence comes from Chryseobacterium gregarium DSM 19109, assembly GCF_000430845.1. Lineage (GTDB taxonomy): Bacteria > Bacteroidota > Bacteroidia > Flavobacteriales > Weeksellaceae > Chryseobacterium > Chryseobacterium gregarium. The sequence goes on from NZ_AUMU01000001.1 coordinate 296,757, forward strand.
TCGGCGTTCTCGGGTGAAGAAAAATCCGCAGTGTATACATCGATAAAGGGTTTGAAAATAATCGATGAAAGAGGCATCAATATCAAAAACCTGGACGAGCTCTTTAAAAATAACCCGAAACGAAAGCTGGATACCAAAACTAAAGACGCCTACACCACGAGAACCAAGATTGACAGGCTGAATATTACGGTCAATAATGTAGGTGAAATCCTGAGCAATGGCAGACCGGTAGGATATTTTACCAATTTACCGGTAAGTTTCGGATCGGAAGATACCGTTACCGATAAAACTTTTGTTGACATAGAAATTTACGATGCCAAAAGCAAATACATCGGAAGGTATATTACGACTACCAAACAGCTTAAATCTGCCGGCGGAAAAACATTTACCGTTTACAGGGAAATGTCCGGACGCGCATCCATCTTAAAATTTCCGACTTACAAAGCACTTGCAGAACGGATGGCTGTTATGGATCCGAATTTTATTAAGGTTCAGGAAAAAGTAATTGTGGGTGAAGTGACGAAAGACGGTGTCCAGAAATAAAATTTTATTAAAGTTTAAAAGTAAAAAATTTCGGGGAAAATTCTGGAATTTTTTATGCTATTCAATATTATTTTACCAAAAGAAAATACGATATTATAAACTCAGGATAACACCGTTATCTTTCAGCTGCTGCATGGGTTTAGAAAACCAGAACAATTCAAAATTTTCAAAATTTTCTTCAAAATTTAGTTTCAATTGCTGAAGAGTAACTTTTTTCTGGTTTTCAGTAGAATGGTCCTGAAACATTTTAATCAGCCATTCCGCCTGAGCCTGGTCTAATTCTATACTGACCATATTGGTTTTTAAATGGACTGTAATTTTCGTGTACGGGTAAATATATTTCTTTTTTGTTTTTAAGCGATTCTCAGCGATTACGTTTTTGGTGATAAAAATAACTTTCGCATTGCCTTTGAACTTAAAATCTTCTTCCTCCAACAGGCAGTCATGAATATAATCCGGATCAATGCTTGCCCGCGGAATTTTGAAATCAAACCAATCCTGAAGCGGAATATCAAAATTAATTCCATGCATATAATTGAACAGGGATTTTTTTAACCCGAAACTGAATTTAACATGATCAATCCCCGTTTTATCCGTAAAATCAATATCGTTATTCGCAAATAAAATTTCCTGTCTTATAGGTGTAACTCCAAATTCCTCCGGATTCATGCCGACGGGAGAATGGGCAGTCATGGCAAACTGATGCCAGAAGCCGCTCTGTAAAATTCCCATTTCAAACATCTGGCGGACCATTTCCAGGGAATCCACCGTTTCCTGAACGGTCTGGGTAGGGTAGCCATACATCAGATAGGCATGGATCATAATTCCGGCTTCTGTAAAATTCCGGGTTACTTTCGCTACCTGTTCTACGGAAATCCCTTTGTCAATCAAGTTCAGCAGGCGGTCACTGGCTACTTCCAGTCCGCCTGAAACGGCGACACACCCCGAAAGTTTCAGCAAAAAGCATAAATCTTTCGTGAAACTTTTTTCAAAACGGATATTCGTCCACCAGGTCACTACGAGGTTTCTCCTCAGAATTTCCAATGCTACTTCCCTCATCAGAGCTGGCGGAGCTGCTTCATCCACAAAATGGAATCCGGTTTCCCCGGTTGTGCTGACCAGTTCTTCCATTCTGTCCACCAGAATTTTGGCAGAGATCGGTTCATAAATTTTAATGTAATCCAGAGAAATATCACAGAACGTACATTTTCCCCAATAACATCCGTGTGCCATGGTCAGCTTATTCCATCGTCCGTCGCTCCATAAACTGTGCATCGGATTGGCAATTTCAATAACGGAAATATATTGGTCCAGCTGTAAATCGGTATAGTCCGGAGTTCCGATTTCCGCCTGCTTGTAATCAGATCTTTTTGAATTATTTTTATAAATAACCTCTTGGTTTTCAATCAAAAAAGTCCTCTTGAACTCGGAATCTCCGGTCTCCCTAGAATGAAAAACATGCTCACAGAGTAATTCAAGCGGAAGTTCACCATCATCCAGCGTGATGAAATCAAAAAACTCAAATACCCTCTGATCCTTGACTTCTCTTAATTCCGTATTCGGGAAACCGCCGCCCATCGCCGTTTTAATATGAGGAAAATATTCCTTAATCCATCTGGCACATCTGAAAGCAGAGTATAAATTTCCGGGAAACGGAACGGAAAAACAGACCAGTTTCGGCTGAACGGATTCCAGTTTTTCATGAAGGATTTTTAACGTAACATCATCAATAAAGGTCGTATCCCCGGAAATTTTCGCATACAATTCATCAAAGGAATTGGCACTTTTCCCCAGCCGTTCTGCATATCTGCTGAACCCGAAATCAGCATCGGTATGCTCGACGATATAATCAGACAGGTCTTCTAAATATAAGGTAGCCAGATGTTTGGCTTTATCCTGCAATCCCATGTTGCCAAAAGCAAATTCCATATCATCCAGCTGACTAAAGCGGGAAGCCTCCGGCAGAAAGTTCATAGAGCAGATCTGCCTTGCCAGGGTAGGGATTTTACCCTGAAGGAAAGCAATTACCTGGTCAATGGTTTTTACATATTCGTCTCTCAGCGTAAAAATCCTTTTGGTATTTTCTGAACTGTTCTGAATATCAATTCCTTTACTGAAAATGTCCTTAATGCCGTCTTTTGAAAATAATTTAAGAATAACTTCTATCCCCAGATCCATCTGGAAGCTTGAAATATTCTTGGTAGTAAGGAAGCCTTTGATATAAGCTGTAGCAGGATAAGGCGTATTAAGCTGGGTAAAAGGAGGCGTGATAAGAAGCAGGTCTTTCAAAAGGAGAATTTTTGCAAAGTTAATATTTAAAATTCAGACTGACTTATTTTAGATTATGAGATGCCTCTATCAGAAAAATTTATAAATTCACGGTATGAAAATTACGGGCAGAAATTTAGGCATCCTGTTGTTACTCTTTTCAACAGGCATACAGGCACAGCAGATCGAAAATGCAGAAACATTAAAACCTTTTACAGAAAAACTGAAACAGAATAAAGTTTCCCAGATCCTTTTTATGGGAGATTCGCATATCCAGGCCGACTGGCTTACTTCATACCTGAGAAAAAAGTTTCAGGACCAGTATGGGAATGCCGGGCGCGGAATGGTTTTCCCTTATACCGTAGCCAATACCAACGGATCTGATGATTTCACTTCAGCAAGCAACCGTACTTGGGAAACCTTCAGGCTGGTGCATGAGCAAAAAGTGTTTCCGCAGATCGGAGCCGGTGGTTTTGTAATCGGCAACAAAGAGAACTCTTTATTGGAAATAAGCTTTAAAAATCCCCAGGATACTTTTGATAAGGTTATTATTTACCATGATGCGCAGATGGACGGCCAAGAAGTGACGCTGTACCGTGAAAAGCAGAGTCTCAGAAACTTTATTCAAAAAAAGACAGAAAACCTGAATCATACGGCCGCTGCCGGAGAAACATTTCATGAGATGGTCTCAAAATATAACAGCACCACCACCAGGCTGAAACAGATGAACGGAACCCGGATCTTAAATCCTGCTGAAGGGCAAAGTTATAAAGTGGAAAGGAATTACCTGATCTACAATGCCGATTTTGAAAATCAGATTGAGCCGATTGCCCGACAGAAACTGAAAGGATTTAAAACAGAGATTGATGTAAAGGAGCCCCAGCAGGTATTTTTAATACGTTCCGATAATCCTGCCGGAAATATATTCTACGGATTCCAGTTTTTAAAAAATGTAGAGAAAGGGATTGTGTTTAATACCGTAGGGGTTAACGGTGCTACTTATGCCGATTTTTTAAAGTACCCGCTTCAGGTGCAGCAGCTGGTTACGGTACATCCTGATATCCTGGTCATTGCCCTGGGAACCAATGAAGCTTTTGCGCCGATAAGCAAGGAAGAATTCCAATATGCCGTTACAGAACTTATCAGTAAATTCCGTAAAGAAAATGCTGTACTTCCGGTATTGCTGGTCTCCCCGCCTGATAACCTCCCGAAACAGTCCCGGGTTCCGGAAATCGTAAGCTGGATCAGGGAAAGCGCCGTGCAGAATAATGCTGCCTTTTTTGATCTTTATCAGGCCAGTGGCGGAAAAGGATCTTTTAAAAGAGCGCAGATAAGAAAAGAAGCCAATTCAGACGGGGTACATTTTGTAAAGCCCGGTTATGAAAACCAGGCCGAACTTATCTGGAAGGCATTTTCTGCCATTACTCAATAAATAAAATAAAGCCCTCTTAAAACTGGAGGTAAATAGGGAGCACCTGTTCTGCAGATTTGAAATATCCATACACCAGCAGAAATGCAAAAAAGATAATTATATAGACGATTAAAGGAATGCTCCCTCGCTTTGAAATAAATTTCTCGGCTGCATTTTCAGGAATAAGGTGAATGGCCATGGCAATGACGATCATACCTAATACTTCTTTATAATTATCATAGAACGGCGTAAAAGCACTGGCATCAAAATTATAGAATATCTGCTTCAGCATGGAAATCGCAGTGTCAAAATTTTCTGCTCTGAAGAAAATCCATCCGAAACACACAAAATGGAAGGTGATTACTCCCATAATGATCCTGTACACGATACTATTATTAAATCCTGAAAAAGCTTTTCCTGTGGTCAGCATCCATATTTTATGCACGCCAAGACCGATTCCGTGAATCGCCCCCCAAATAATAAAATTCCAGCTCGCTCCATGCCAGAATCCGCCCAAAAGCATTGTCGTAAGAAGATTAAAGTTAGCCGCAATCCCTTTTGAGTTTTTCGTAATCACTGCCGGTAATATAAAGATAATCAGCATCAGCAATGTAATCAGTCCTGCATATAAAGGAGCCAGTTTAAACAATCCGACAGAAGTAAAATAGGTTCCGCATAAGAATGCTACGACAAAAATAACGGATGCCAGGGAAAATTTCCGGTTGCCTCCCAGCGGAATATAGAGATAGTCTTTCAGCCATGAGGAAAGAGAAATGTGCCATCTCCTCCAGAACTCCGTAATGTTTTTACTCTGGTAAGGCGACATGAAATTCGCAGGAATCTTTACCCCAAGCCAAAGCGCAATACCAATAGCGATGTCACTGTAGCCGCTGAAATCACAATAAATGACCATAGCATAGCCATAGACCGCGAAAAGGTTTTCGAGACCCACATGGAGGGAAGGATTGTCGAAGATATAATTGACAAGATTTAGCGTAATATAATCGGAAATAATCAGCTTTTTAATCAGTCCTGAAATAATGAGATAGAATCCCATGGCAAAATCTTTTTCCGATAAAAAGTAAGGCTGATTAATCTGCGGTACAAAATCATGTGCACGCACAATCGGTCCCATCATCAGCTTCGGGAAAAAAGACAGGAACAGCAGGTAATCTGTAAATTTCTTTGCGGGCTTGAAATCCCCCCGATATACATCAATGGTATAACTTAAATTTTCAAAAGTAAAGAATGATATACCGATAGGCAGCAGGATATTCAAAGGGTGTATTTCTGCACTGGAAAACTCATTATAAAGCGTAATAAAAAAGTTCGTATACTTATAATAAAACAAAAGCCCCAGGTTGAAAATAATGCTTATCACCAGCAGTACTGTTTTTCTTGCTTTCTGCGGACTTTTATATATCCCGTTGGAAAGGACGTAATTGACAATAGCAGACACAATAACCAGCCCCACAAACCATCCACTTGCTTTATAAAAGAAGTACAATGAAAAAAATGTAAAAACATACCTCCTCGCCGTGAAGTTATTTCTTAACAGATAAAACAGAATGATAAACAGCGTGAAAAAGTATACGAAAAATCCGTTATTGAACAGCAGGGGATTTTTACTGTCGTAGACAAACTGATGCAAAAATGCTTTCCAGTCAAAAGTTGAAATTAGCGCCTCTACGTGATTCATTGTGCAGATCTTTTTTTAGCAGTATAATTTTTATAATCTTTCATCATGGCATGGTACAGTTTTTCTGCCAGGATATCGGTTCCTTTCCCGTTAGGGTGTACATAATCCTTATTGGCAAGGGGTGGCTCTTTCTGGGCCCATGCTACAATAGAGTTTTCACCGCCCATGGTTTCAAAAAGGTTAAAGAATGAAAGGTTGTTGTCGTAAGCCATTTTTGCCTGGGTCTCCACTAGATTACGAACTCCTTTCGCACTTTGGAATTCCCCGTTATATCTGAAAGCCCGGTCTGCCGTACTTATCATAAGGATATCGGTTTCAGGAAATGCACTTTTAAATTTCACCAGCGTAGGCGTCATGATCTTCACATAATATGAATAATCAGTATCATTCGGCCTGAACAGCAGATTAACACCATATTGCATGACAATAAGATCATAATGATTCTGCGACTGGACCTCTTTCAGGAAATGTTCATCAATTTTTTTAAATTCAACCCCTGTAATCCCGCGAAAAGAAAAATTGTCTAAAATAATTCCGTTATCGGATTCAAAACTTACTCCGTAATAAGGAACTGAAGAAGTATTGCTCTTCAGGGAATAAGATCTTACAGTATCATTCGCAAGCAGCTGTCTGTTTACAGGCAGTGTTCCGTTAAGCATAATATTGGCTCCGTTATAATTGATGGCAGCATTTCCCTGGGGCTGTCCGTAAATCAGAAACTTGTTTGTTCTGGTACCGCTGATAAGGGTTTTATCGGTAACACGACTGTTTCCCATTCCGCTGAAACTGAATCCGGAAACATACATATTTTTGGCCCCTTTATCCATAAAATTAATGATTTTCCATCCGCTGGCTTTTATCTCCGCAGATTCCCGTATAGGAGCCACTTTACTCTGAACGGGTAGATAGCCTACCCCATATCCTCCGAATTCACCCTGAAGCAGTTTTCGCAATTTGCGGGTAAGCAGGTCTCCTTCGATCATACTGTCTCCGAAATAAGCGATTCTTATCTTTCCTTTTTTTGTTTTTTTCAGCTCGGCGAGTTTTTCTGAAAAATGCATCAGTGCTGTAATGCTGTCACCTTTGGTAAAGTCTGTAATAAAGTCCGGTTTTTTATACAGTTCAAAATCCTTCGCCCTGTTGGCATGTTTGGAGGAATCAGCCAAACTGTCGCTTGCCAAAGCACCGTCATTCAATTTTTCAGGATGTATGATTTCTGATAATAAGTTTACATTCTGTAATGGCTCCCATTTAATGTTAAAAACATACATGATGACCGATGAAAACAGGTAAATGACAAAGCACAGGGAAAGTAAAACCACGACCCTCCAATTTCTGTTTGGATTCATAAAACGTAAGGAAATTTATTTGGCTAATTTAATCAGATAAATTAGTCCTGACAATATAAATGTGAAAAAAAATAAGCTCCGTTTTACGGAGCTTATAAATTATAAATCTTAATTTTTTACAGATTTGAAAGGCTGTATTTGGTGATGATCAGATTGATTCTTCTCATCCATTCCTTCGGACGGGTAGAGTAGCCTGCAGAGGCAATAGCCTTCACCCATTTAGAAAAATCACCGCTTCCTTTTAAAGCTGAATAATAGTCTTTTTTTACGACTAACTTACAAAATGCCTCGTAGCATTCTCTCACTGAAGAAAAACTTCTGTATTTTGACTGAGGGTTGTTTTTGCCTACAATGCCAAAATGATTATTGTACGTTACGGAATTTTTACTTGTCCCTCCGCCGGATTCAACGAATGCTATGGAAAGAATAACTGAAACCGGAATACCGTATTTCATGGAAAGCTCAGATGCGATTGCCTTATTTCTTTCTAAGTAAGTATGCGTCTGCGCATTACCGACAATAGAAATTAAACTAAACACTAAACTCAAAATTACAATTCTTAAGTACTTAACATTGTGTTTCATAATTGTATGTTCTGAAATCATGAGTGCAAATTTACCCCTACCGTACTTAAGAGCCTAATTTTTAACACAATATAACGCTTTATAGAAGTATTACAGCATATATTGGTTAAAATATGTTAAAAATTTGGAATTATCATATTAATTTTATTTTAATTATTTGTTACAAAAAAACAGCTGTAAGAAGGTCCTACAGCTGTTTTTACTATTATTTTAATAATCTGTTACATTTGTTTGTACTCGATGTTCATTTCCTTCTCCATTTCTTTATAAGCTCCGGAAATCAGTTTTTCACGGATGCCTTCAAAAGCGGCCAGTGTTTCATTAATTTCCGAATCGGTATGAGATGCCGTAGGAATTAACCTTAACAGGATCATTCCTTTTGGAATTACCGGATATACGACTACGGATGTGAAAACCCCGTAATTTTCTCTTAAATCTTTAGCTAAAAGAGTCGCTTCAATCGTAGTTCCCTCAATAAAAACAGGCGTTACACAGGTATTTGTATTCCCAAGATTAAAACCTCTTTCCTTCAGTCCGTTCTGAAGCTTGTTTACATTTTCCCACAGTTTGGCTTTAATTTCCGGGCGTGTCCTTAAAAGCTCCAGCCTTTTTAATCCTCCGATGACCATCGGCATGGTTAAAGATTTGGCAAAAATCTGAGAACGAAGATTGTATTTTAAAAACCGGATAATGGTTTCGTCTCCGGAAAGGAATGCTCCGAAACCTGCCATTGATTTGGCGAAAGTAGAAAAATAAACATCGATCTGATCCTGGCAGCCCTGTTCTTCACCTGCTCCGGCTCCAGTTTTCCCTAAAGTACCGAAACCATGTGCATCGTCTACCAGAAGTCTGAAATTGAATTTTGACTTTAATTCACAGATTTCTTTCAATTTTCCCTGCATTCCGCGCATCCCGAAAACACCTTCCGTGATAACAAGGATCCCGCCGCCGTTTTCCTCTGCTACTTTAGTGGCACGGGCCAGGTTTTTTTCCAGGCTGGCAATATCGTTGTGTTTGAACGTAAAACTCTTACCCATGTGAAGACGTACCCCGTCTACGATACAGGCATGAGAGTCAGCATCATAAACAATTACATCATGTCTTGTTACCAAAGCATCAATAGCCGAAACCATTCCCTGATAACCGAAGTTCAGTAAATAGGCCGATTCTTTCTGGGTGAACTCTGCCAGTTCTTTTTCCAGTTGCTGGTGCTGCTGGGTTTCACCTGACATGGCTCTTGCACCCATCGGATAGAACATCCCGAATTCTGCTGCCGCTTTAGCGTCAGCTTCCAAAACCTCCGGATGGTTACAAAGGCCTAAATAATCGTTTGCACTCCAGAAAATTACTTCTTTTCCCTGAAACTTCATTCTCGGGCCGATTGGTCCTTCCAGCTTAGGGAAAACAAAATATCCTTCAGCATAATCTGCAAATTGTCCAAGAGGTCCCGGATTTTGTTTTATTCTGTCAAAAATATCCAACATTATAGTATTATTTTTTTAAGTAAAAAAGCCTTTTGTGATTACAAAAAAGGCTTTATTTGTATAAATTCTTTATTCTTTTCTTATTTGATAAACTCCGTTTTGAAGACTTCATCGTAGTTGTGAACACAATTGTTGATGAACCCCTGCTCAGCCATCCATTTGTCACTATATACCTTTGTAATATATCTTGAACCGTGATCAGGATAGATGAGTACCACCAGATTATTTTCTGAAAACTCATAAGACTGTGCATACTGGATAAGCCCCTGTGTAACAGCCCCGGTTGTATATCCGCCCATAATAGCTTCTTTCAAAGCAATTTCACGGGTTCTGTAAGCTGACATTTCGTCATTTACCCTTACAAATTCATCTACTTTATCAAAAAGCAGGGCAGAGGGGATCAGGTTTTTCCCCATTCCTTCAATCTGGTAAGGATGTACATCCTCTTTATGAATTTCTCCGGTTTCGTGGTAGCTCTTTAAAATTGATCCGTCTGCATCAACACCGATGATTTTAATGTCAGGATTTTTTTCTTTTAAAAATTTTGCCGATCCGGATAAGGTTCCTCCGGTTCCGGTACATGCAAAAAGATGGGTAATCTTGCCTTGTGTCTGTTCCCATATTTCAGGGCCTGTAGTCTGGTAATGGGCATCAATATTCAATTCATTGAAATACTGATTAATATAAATGGAATTAGGTGTTTCCAGGGCAATTCTTTTAGCCACTTCATAATATGATCTCGGATCATTGGCGGGGACGTTTGCCGGACAGATATATACGGTAGCTCCCAGAGCCTTAAGATAGGCTATTTTTTCAGGCTTCGTTTTGTCACTTACCGCAAGAATACACTTATATCCTTTAATAATGCATACCATTGCAATTGAAAATCCTGTATTTCCTGAAGTAGTTTCTACCACAACGGAATCTTCTTTTAATAAACCTTTTCTTTCAGCGTTATCTATAATATGAAGTGCGATTCTGTCTTTAGTGGAATGTCCAGGATTATATGATTCTAACTTGGCGTAAACGGTTGCAGGAATATCTTTCGTCACAGTGTTAAGCTTCACCATAGGAGTATTTCCTATTAGGCCAAGTATATTATCGTAAACATTACTCATTAGTTGTTATTTTTCCAATAAAAATCTGTCGGCAAAAATACAAAAAATAAATTTATTTCTAAAATTTTGATTGATTTCTATTGTATAATAAAGATAAATTTATTTTTTAAGCTTGCTTTCCAAAAATCAAACTTGTCAAAAAACGAGCCAAAACCTTTAAATTTTGTTAAAACCCGCGTAAAATCATATAAAAACCTTATTTTCGCGTAATTGATTTAAAACTATGAAAAATTGGACTTTCAGGCAGTGGAACACCGTTCTCGGATGGGTGATTTTCGTCATTGCATTTATTACATACTTGTCCACCATAGAACCCAATTTCAGTTTTTGGGATTGTGGCGAGTATATTTCCTCAGCAGTAAAACTTGAAGTAACGCATGCGCCGGGTGCTGCATTATTCCAGATTTTGGGTGCAGTGGCAGCCATTTTTGCTTTGGGAAAAGGCGAAAACTATTCTATTGTGATCAACGGGATGTCTGCACTGTTCAGTGCTTTCACGATCCTGTTCCTTTTCTGGACGATTACGCATTTTGTAAGAAGGCTTTTACACAAAGATTTTGAAGATGTTACAAAGCATCAGGAAATTTCTATCCTGTTCGCTGGAATCGTAGGCGCATTGTGTTTCACATTCTCCGATACCTTCTGGTTTTCTGCCGTGGAAGGGGAAGTCTATTCAATGGCCTCAATGTTCATTGCGCTTCTGGTATGGCTGATTACCAAATGGGAAAATGAATACCTGGCTTCAGACAGCGAGCGGTGGATTATTTTGATTTTCTTTATTTTAGGGCTTTCAGTCGGGGTACACATGATGTGTATGCTGGCGATCCCTGCAGTCTGCCTTGTATATTATGCAAGGAAATATGAATTTACCTGGAAGAATTTTATTCTTGCCAATGTCATCACACTGGTTATTCTTGCGATTGTCTTTAAAGGAATTTTCCCTCTGATCATGACTTTATTCGGGAAGCTTGAGATTTTCTTCGTTAACGGGTTGGGGCTGCCTTTTCATTCCGGGACTATTGCCGGCTTTATCTTAATGGTGGCACTGTGCTATTTCCTTATTTCCTATTCGCAGAAAATGAAGAAAAGCCTTTATCAGACGATCGCTTTATCAGTAGTTTTCATGATGATCGGTTTTTCCTGCTGGATGGTGATTCCTATCAGGGCTAATGCCAACCCGCCGATGAACCTTAATGATCCTGACAATGCCATCGGGATGCTGGATTATTATAACAGGGAGCAGTATGGCGATTGGCCTACTATTTATGGGCAGAACTACACAGCTTTCCTTACCTCAGACGGAATTGACAAGAATGAGGACGGAAGTTTCAAAACCACAAAAACAGGAGAGACTTACGAAAAAGATGAGAATACCGGAACCTACAGGAAAACAGGAGACCGTTTTAAATATGTTTTCAATAAAGCCCATGTCGGTTTTATGCCAAGGATGTTTAGTGAGGATAAAGACGTTATGTCAAACTATATTTCAATGTACGGAGCCCCGGATTTTTCATTTAATTATGCTAATGAAGACGTGGCCAACAGTCCGGAAGCCAAACAGATTTTTGATGAGCTCAGACAGAAATATGAAAATAAAACCATTACGGCTGCCGATTATTTAAAGGTAAAGCCTTATAATTTAATTACGATTCAGAAACCTTCACTGGGACAGAATTTAGACTATTTTATCACCTTCCAGAACGGATATTATTTTTTAAGATATCTGATGTGGAACTTTGTAGGTCGTCAGAACGACCTTGAAGGAAATATGGAAATCACAAGAGGAAACTGGATTTCCGGAATTCCTTTTATTGACAATTCCATTGTTGGGAATCAGGATAAAATGCCTGCAAAATTCAAGAATGAAAGTACGGTAAAATTCTTCTTTTTACCGCTCATATTAGGGTTGATCGGATTCTTTTTCCAGTTGAACAGGGATTTCGGAAGGTTTTATGCCATGCTTTCAATCTTTGTATTGATGAGTCTAGGAATTGTGTTCTATACGGGAGTAAAGCCGTTTGAGCCGAGGGAAAGAGATTATGCCATGGTAGGATCTTTCTACGTTTTTGCGATCTGGATCGGATTGGGAGCCGGTGGCATTCTCTGGCTGTTACAGTCAAAAATAAAATCTAATGCCGCTAATATTGCCGCAGGCGTGGTTTTATTGGGCGTTCCTTTCATGATGGGATTCCAGAACTATACTGTACATGATAGGCATGACCGGTATACTTCTTATGACTACGGATATTCTGTATTGAAATCATTGCCTAAAAACGACATCCTTTTTGTATATGGTGATAATGATACTTATCCGGTCTGGGCAATCCAGGAAACGGAAAGACTGAGAGATGATGTGAAAGTAGTTAACTTCACGCTGGCTTCAACCCCATGGAACATCGATCAGATCAAAAGAAGGACATACAATGCTGCTCCGGTTCCCGGGGTACTGACCCATGAAGATTACCGGGACGGCGTAAACGACCAGATCTATATGATGAAAAAAGATGACTGGGAAGGGATTTTCTCCATGCTGAAAGAGCAAGGGGCTCCGGCAACAGAATTTGCGGAGTTCAGAAAATACCTTACTCAGGATTCAATGACCATGAAAGAGGCGGTCAGCTTCCTGAAATATACTTCTCCTTCAAAAAACGAACTTCTTAAAATGTATTTCGGAGAGGAGAAATATGAGAAATACAATATTTTACCTGTGAATAAATTCATTTTACCGGTAAACAAAGTAAATGCAGTAAATGCAGGTATCATCAAGGCAGCTGATCTTCCAAATACGGTCAACCAGATTATGATTACCTATAAATCCAATACTTTATATAAAAATAACCTGATTATGCTTGATGTTCTGGCCAATTTCGATTGGAAAAAGCCGATCAGCTTCTCTTCGGGAGGAATTTATGACAGTGAAAACATTTTCTATCTTGATGAATACCTTCAGTTTGACGGATTCAGCTACAGGCTGATCCCGATTCATACGCCACCGACTCCCGACGGAGAAATGGGAAGGGTAGATGCCAGCTCATTATATAATGTAGTGAAAAACTACAAATGGGGTAATTTTAAGGACCTGAATACGCATTTTGATGAGACCGCAACTTCAAACATTATGAGCTACAGAGCGTCCGCAAGCCGGGCCGCAGCAGCTTTATCAGCAATCGGGCAGAAAGGAAAAGCCCTGGAAATGCTGGATCTGGCTTCAAAAGAAATCCCGGCACAGAAATACAATGATCCGCGTTCATTAAGCTCAATGGCTTATGGATATATTGTTTCAGGACAGGAAGGGAAAGGCCTTCAGCTTGCAGAAGTTCTTAAAAAAGGAATCTTCGAAGAATATGACTATTATATGAGCTTAAGCAAGGCAGACCAGAGCTATCTGAGAAGACAGATCAGGACCAAACCGATGGAGTATTCTTTAGTGGTTTCTGCCGTTACCGATGCGTATACAAAAATCGGGAAGAAAGACAAAGCGTACGATTATCTGGTAAAGTCCATAGAACCGATTGATAAGAAATTCAATACTTTCGTTGAAAACCTTAAAGAAATGGGTAAGGAAAAAGCAATGAACGAATCTGAAGAAGTTCAGAAGATCACCCCGTTCTACCAGTATTTATTTGATGTCATGGAACCTTTTGATTCTACCTATTCGAAAGAAAAGGAAACCCAGATTACCAACTCCATTATCAAAGCAACACAATAACAACACACTTAAAACGGAACTTCGGTTCCGTTTTTTTATGATGGTGTTTTAAAATTTAAGGCTGTGAAACTACATGGCAGCAGCTTAATGTGTATATTTACGTTAAATGTACCATAAGGGTTACATAACCATAGATAGTTTTTAATTCAGAAATATGAAATACTGTGCTTTTCTTCGCGGTGTCAATGTCAAAGGAACCCATATGAAAATGGCGGAAGTCTGTCAGGTTATCGAAAATGCCGGAATGGAGGATGTAGTTTCTGTTCTCGCTTCAGGAAATATTATTTTCTCATTTGATGCAAAGTCAAAAGAATTAGAGAATACCCTTGAACAGGCCATGTCTGAATATTTTTCTTACGAAGCCTTTTTATTCATAAAATCCCGGTCAGAAATAGAAAACATATGGAATGGGAATCCTTTTGAAAAAAACGAAAACCTGCATTCGTATGCATTCATCGGAAACAGTGGTATCGAAAACATTCTGATGAAAGAATTTGAAAATGCCTTAAAATCTGAAAATGAAGAGGCGCGCATCGCAGATCACATCTTCTATTGGCAGGTTTCGAAAGGCAATACCCTCGATTCAGCATTCGGGAAGATTTTAGGCAGGAAAAATTTAAAAGACCAGTTTACTAGCAGGAATATCAATACGTTTGAAAAAATTTTAAAGAAATTCTGATCTGAAGATTATCTGCAAAGCATAATTATATTATCTGCAAATAACCAAACTCATTAAAAATTTCCGATTCCGGAACTTTCTCATTACTTTTACTGAACTTTTTAATAAATAATAAAATGATTCAGTATTTAGATAATATCCATCACAAAGATTCAAAAAACTTTTTCCTTATTGCCGGGCCGTGTATCATCGAAGGTGAAGATATGGCACTCAGGATTGCCGAAAAGGTGGTGGAGCTGACTAACAAATATAATATTCCCTATATTTTCAAAGGCAGCTTTAAAAAGGCCAACAGAAGCCGGGTAGATTCTTTCACAACGATTGGTGAAGAAAAATCGCTGGAAATCCTTAAAAAAGTAGGAGAGACCTTTAATATCCCGACTACGACGGATATCCATGAAAACGAACATGCTGCATTGGCAGCCCAGTATGTGGATGTATTGCAGATTCCTGCGTTCCTGGTCCGCCAGACAGACCTTTTGATAGCAGCGGCACAAACGGGAAAATGCGTCTCTTTAAAAAAAGGACAGTTCCTTTCTCCGGAATCCATGAAATTTGCCGTTCAGAAAATTACGGATTCCGATAATCCTAAAGTGGCCATTATTGAAAGAGGAAATTCTTTCGGATATACGGACCTGATTGTTGATTACCGGGGAATTCCTACCATGAGGGCTTATGCACCCGTTATTCTGGATGTAACCCATTCTTTGCAGCAGCCTAACCAGAGTTCAGGAGTAACCGGAGGCAGGCCTGATCTTATAGAAACTGTTGCCAAAGCAGGTATTGCAGTAGGTGCTGACGGAATTTTCATTGAAACACATCCGACCCCCGAAACAGCCTTGTCCGACGGAGCCAATATGCTGAGACTGGATTTACTGGAAGACCTGTTGCAGAAATTAACGCGAGTACGGGAAGCTATTCTATAATTTTGACATCTTAAAGCCTGTTTAAATTTTCTTTTTAAAATAATTTTGCGCAGATTATGATCATGCAGATTTTATGGGGCATCTAAATCTGTAAAATCAACGTGGAATAAAGTTGATAATGAAGCTTTTATTTTTTTAAAATTTTTAAACTAAATTTGATTGGTTGCCTTTACATTTAACATTAATAAAGATTCTGCTGCTTGTTTTTCAGTTTGAACCGTAAATGCGTTTAAGTATTTTATGACACCCTTTTAAGGCTTCTGCAGAAAATAAAAAAGATTCATCTACCGTCTTTAAATGTTAAATAAATTATAAAAAAGTTAAAATAAAAGTTATATATTCACGTTTGAAATTTTAAAATATTTCTTTTGAAAAAACTAGTTTTACCACTGAGCCTTTTGGTTCCCGCCTTATTATTTTCTCAGAACAGAAAAAAGGATACAATGAGAACTTCTGCTATTGAAGAAGTCGTTTTCCAGAAAAAGGTAACGGGAAAAACCAATGACCTTACTGCCGTAAAAATTTCAGCAAAAGATGCCCAGAATGTAGCGAGTATTTCCGGAGGTATTGAAGGGATTCTTAAAACCCTGCCTTCAGTAAATTCGAATACCGAGCTGTCTTCGCAATACATGGTGCGTGGGGGAAACTATGACGAAAACCTTATCTACATCAATGATATTGAAATCTACAGGCCTTTCCTGATCAGGAATTCCCAGCAGGAGGGTCTGAGCATCATTAATCCTGATATGGTATCCACCGTGAACTTTTCAGCTGGAGGCTTTGAGCCGAGATATGGCGATAAAATGTCTTCAGCCCTGAATATTTACTACCGGGAGCCGGAAAAATTTGAACTTTCCGGAGAAGGAAGTCTGATAGGAGGCAGGCTGACTGCCGGATTTGCCTCCGGGAAAGACAAAGACGATAACCGAAAATTCACCGCTTTGTTTTCAGGAAGATACAGGAACACCAACCTTGTTCTCAATACTTTAAAGGAAGATACCGATTTTAATCCTAAGTATATGGATTTCCAGACGTATCTGAACTACCATTTCAGCCCGAAATTCAACATTTCATTCATCGGATATTATTCCAAGAATGATTATGAAATGATTCCCAAGGAAAGGGAGGTCGATTTCGGAAGCCTTCAGCAGCCGCTTAAACTAAATGTAGCGTATGCAGGCCGTGAGGATGACAAGTATAAAAATATGATGGGCACGGTTTCCATGAATTTCAAGCCGTCCGATAAATGGAGATTTACGCTGGATGCCTTCTCTTACCAGAACCGTGAACGGGAATATTATTCTATCGCATCAGCCTATGTTTTACAGACTTTTGATCCGGTTACAGGAGAGCCTGTTACATCCTATGATGCAGGCGGGCAGATTGAGCATGCAAGGAATGACTTATTTGTAAAAACATATGGTACCCAGTTCAGAACCCGTTTTTCACCCAATGTCAATACTGATATTGAAGTTGGGTTTAAGTATGAAAAAGAAAACCTGAAAGATCTTACCAACGAGTGGAAGCTGGTAGATTCTGCAGGGTACAGCCTTCCGCATGAAGAATTCATTGATCCGAGGAATGCCGGAGACCTGAAGCTGATGTATAATATTGCAGGCAGAAACCATATCCAGCCGACACGGTTTTCTGCCTATGCCCAGTATTCCCAGAAGTTTTTCTGGGGCAGCAACAAAATATTTGTGAATGCCGGTGCACGGGTGGCCCACTGGAGCTTTAACAATGAAACCATCTTCTCTCCGAGAGCCCAGTTTGCCATCAAACCGGATTGGGATACCGATATGCTATTTAGGATTTCGGGAGGTGTTTATTACCAGGCTCCATTTTATAAAGAAATTAAAGACCTGGACGGTAATTTTAATGCTGATATAAAATCCCAGCGTTCGATTCAGGCTATTCTTGCCAATGATTACGAATTTTATTTCGATGACAGGCCGTTCAAGCTGACTACTGAGCTGTACTACAAAAAAATGAACGACCTGATCCCGTATTATATGGACAATGTCAGGATCCGTTATACCGGAAAAAACAATGCTTCAGGATATGCGTATGGAATTGACACCCGCTTATTCGGGGAATTTGTTCCGGGTGTGGATTCATGGCTGTCAGCCAGTTATGCAAGGGTATTTGAAAATATTGACGGTAAAGGTGATATCCCGAGGCCAACGGATCAGCGTTTAAGATTTGCCATGTTCTATCAGGATTATATGCCCAAATTCCCGTCCATGCGGGTAAACCTGACTTTAGTGTATGCCATGGGGCTCCCGACAGGAGCGCCGGTGCTTACCGATCCATACCAATATCAGAGAACATTACCTTCTTACAAAAGGGTGGATATCGGACTTTCAAAAGTATTTATCGACCGAAAGGAAAACAAAAAGACCTATGGCTTCTGGGGTAATTTTGAAGAACTGACCTTAGGCGTTCAGGTTTTCAATGCTTTCAATATCAGGAATACAGTGGCCAACCAATGGATTACCGATGCCAATACGACTTTAATGTATCCTGTTCCGGTACGTCTTACAGGCCGTTTCTTTAATGTAAAACTAGAGTTTAAAATTAAATAAGACGGCTTTAAAAAACAGCTGCAAAAAGCATAAAAATCAGACTCCTGAAATTATCAGGAGTTTTTTTTGATATACCGAATCATATGTTCAAATCATTATTAAAATAAAAAATCGGTTGATATTTTTGCTGCAAAATTATAAATCACAACAATATTTCCTAGATATCTTTATATTTGCTTCTTAAAAGAAGATTTGTGGTCGATATATTATTTATAAATCTCTCGCAATTTTAATAACTGTAAAGAATCAGAACAATGAAAAAATATATTTTTACCGGACTACTATGTTTAATGACTGTACTTTCAGCGTCCGCACAGTCTAAAAATAGCGCTCTGGTTTCAAAGCTGTATCAAAACTATATTGCTGTAAAATCCGCATTGGCTTCGGATGATGCAGTTAAAACATCAAAATCTGCCGCTGAATTTGTAAAAACTGCTTCTGCAACAGATTCTAAAACGGTTTTACCGGAAAATATAAAGAGACTTAAAAAATCTGCAACGGAAATTTCCGGAACCCGGAACATCAGTGCCCAGCGAAAATCGTTTTATGAACTGTCAGATTATATGATTGCTTTAACAAAAGATTTTGAACTTTCTGAGCATCCTGTCTATGTTCAGTATTGCCCTATGGCTGAAGGAAGCTGGCTGAGCAACGAATCTCAGATCGTAAATCCTTATTACGGAAAATCTATGCTTTCCTGCGGAACCGTAAAATCAGAGATTAAATAATTTAGCTTATAATAAGGATCTTCTGAACTACATCTCAAGCCGGATGATTTTTTCAGCCAATTTTTGATTAATGCGGTTGGGAACCGATCTCATCAGGAAATTCCGTAAAAAGGTTGTCTTTTCCCAATGGGAAAACTTTCCGATGCGCCAGCTTATGTTAACAATGTCATCTACTTTCTTTCTCCTGATCTTCTGGAATTCTTTGAAAACAGAATTAAAGTCCCGGGTCTTCTCTAATAATTTCCCGATGACATAAGCATCTTCAATGGCCTGACAGGCACCCTGACCCAAATTCGGAGTAGTGGCATGAGCAGCATCACCGATAAGGCAGAGGTTTTCAGCATACCATTCCGGAATGGGAGCGAGATCGGAAAGGTCATTCAGAATTGTATGTTCCGGCAACGTAGATTTAATCAGCTGCAGAATTAAAGGATGGAAACCGCTGAAATGTTCCGCTACACTACGTGAATTTTTATAGAGACCTTCATTCACTACAGCATACCAGTATACCGTGCTGCCCGACATTTTTACGAACCCGAAACGTTTTCCTTTTTCCCACATTTCAAAAGCTTCGTGGTCATATTCCTTAGGCAGGGTAAAATCGGACCATCCGCGCCAGCATTTTTGTCCGGTATTCCGTATTGTATCTCTTTTCATGATCTGGCGGCGGATATTTGAACGGATTCCGTCTGCCCCGAAAACAATATTACTTTCAACTTCATTTCCATTCTGAAAACTGAGAATATAATTTTCTTTTTTCTGAATTTGATGTAAAGAATGATTCAGCCTGATATGATCAAAACCGATATTTTCAGCCAGGATTTTCTGTAATTCCGCTCTGTGGATGGCTACATTGCTGGAGTTGTGTTTCTTTTCAAGGGCAAGGACATCGGTCTTTGAAATAGGTTTGAAATGTTCATCGGTGATCGAAATGGCGTGGATTTTATTTCCTGCATTTTCAATTTTTCCTTTTAATCCCAGTTGGTCAAATACCTGCATTGCATTGACAGCCATCATAATTCCGGCGCCTACAGGCCTGATCTCCGGTGCCGATTCATATATGGTAAAGTCAATATTCAGCTGTTTCAGGATATTCCCAAGCGTAAGCCCGCCGATTCCCGCCCCTATAATTGAGATTGAATTCATTATTTTAAATTTTTCAATTCGTTCAATAATCGGTTCTGCTTATTAATAAAATTCTGTAAACTGTCTGTTTCTAAAGGATGAGTTTCCTGATAATTTTCGATCTCAGGAAGCGTTTTTTTAATTTTATAAATGTCATAAAAAGAATTGAGTTTTATGATATTGAAATTTACCTGAATTTTTAATGCATTCAGTTTATTGATTTTAACATCGTATTTTTCTGAACTGTTTTTTAAAAGATCTAAAACTTCTTTCTGTAAAGCAGAATCCATGATATTTTTTGTCCGCATATCTGCATCAGCATAATAATTTTCAGATGATCTTATAATGTCATCATACAGATCTTTCATTATTCTGCTGTCATTCTGCAATGATAAGAACCTTTTATGGAAGCCTTTAAGATGTTCATCATCTTTAATTTTTTCTATATAAATCCCATCAATTATTGCTTTGGATTTGCTCATCCGCTTTATAGAAAAGCTTGATTCTGTATTTTCAACCGCCTTTTCAACCATGTCATTATCAGCCGTTTTATTTTCCTGACATGAAATGATAAATAAGAACAGAGTAGAAGTGATGAATATTTTTTTCATAGCTTATTTTTGAGTTTTATTTTGTAATAATTTTGATAGGCTGAAGATACTGGAAAAATTTTCACAAAAAAAACGGAGCCTGAAAAATCAGACTCCGTTAGTTAAATTGTTTCGTTAAATTATTTACCCAAATAAGATTTCAAAATCTTACTTCTGGTATTGTGTTTCAGTCTCTTGATCGCTTTTTCTTTAATCTGGCGGACTCTCTCTCTTGTAAGATCAAAAGTTTCGCCGATTTCTTCCAGCGTCATCGGGTGTTTTCCGTTCAGTCCGAAGTACAACCTTACCAGGTCAGCTTCTCTCGGCGTCAGCGTATTCAATGCCCTTTCAATTTCAATCTGAAGAGATTCAAGCATTAAGTCTTTATCAGGGCTCGGAGATTCTCCGGAACGCAGTACATCATAAAGATTAGAATCTTCACCTTCTACCAAAGGTGCATCCATGGACAAATGTCTTCCGGAGTTCTTCATCGATTCTTTAATGTCCTCCTCACTCATGTCAAGAACTTCAGCCAGCTCTTCCGGGGAAGGCGGTCTTTCATTTTCCTGCTCAAGGTGGGCATACGCTTTATTAATCTTGTTGATAGAACCGATTTTATTCAATGGCAACCTTACAATTCTCGACTGTTCTGCCAATGCCTGTAAAATCG
Organism: Chryseobacterium gregarium DSM 19109; assembly: GCF_000430845.1. Taxonomy (GTDB): domain Bacteria; phylum Bacteroidota; class Bacteroidia; order Flavobacteriales; family Weeksellaceae; genus Chryseobacterium; species Chryseobacterium gregarium. Next base: position 318,225 of record NZ_AUMU01000001.1, read on the forward strand.
ACTGACGAATCCACCAAACCGCATAAGAGATAAATTTGAAACCTCTAGTTTCATCATACCTTTTTGCTGCCTTCATCAGTCCTAAATTACCTTCATTAATCAAATCGGGTAAAGAAAGACCTTGATTTTGGTACTGTTTGGATACTGATACCACGAAACGAAGGTTGGCTTTGATTAATTTTTCCAGTGCTGCTCTGTCGCCTGCACGGATTCTTTGTGCCAAATCTACCTCTTCGTCCGCAGTGATTAGTTCAACTTTACCAATTTCCTGCAAATACTTGTCTAATGAAGCAGTTTCCCTGTTGGTTACCTGCTTAGTGATTTTTAATTGTCTCATCTATTATATCCTCAAAAAGAGTTTCTATTATATTATACGTCCGAAGAAACAAAAAGGTTACAGTTGCCGTAATAATTTTTCATTTAATTCATTTTCATATTAGAAAATAGTTGTAAATTATCGCTCTCGGATTTTAGAAAAAGGGATTTACCCTTTATATTTAACTGACAAAAAAAGCGAAACCGGAGTTTCGCTTATAGGATATCATCTGAATAAGTTATAATTCACTTCACTAATACAGGTCATTCAATAATTTTGCCAGCCTCAATCCTCCGTACAGAAGTTGCCTTTCCATGGTATCATTAAACTTATACTGATAATCGTAAGCTAATTTTGAATCATTTGGAGTCTGTGCATAGATCCTGTTTGCAATTTTATGCGAATCATACAGCCAGTCTTCCAATGTGCCTTTCTGAATCTGCTTTACTTCGTCACCAGATTTTATATCCAGTAATTTGGCATATTCAGTATAACTGTACTTTTGCGAGTCTACCAGTTTCCCGTCCCAAACCGAGTGCAGGTTTGTTTTTTCTCCGAAATAGGTAACATTGATTTTATTTCCTCCTAAGTCTTCGGCTCTTCCTACATGCAGGGGCTGGGAAAGATCGCCCATGATATGTATAAGGAAAATTAAAGCGATTTTCCTGTCTTTTTCAGAAGTTTTTACATCTTTGATCTGGCTGGATAAGGTATTTACCTGGGTGTATAAGTTCGGCCCGGCCTGCGCTTTCAGATTTTGTTCAAAAACCTTGAAATCGGTCTGAGGGTCGATATTTACATAGTGCCATGCCGCAGCCTGCTTCCATGCTCCCGTAGTGTCAGATTTAATAAAATCCGGCCAGTTGGCCCAATACGCCAGACGTTCCTGTCCCATGATCTTTCTAATTTCCCTTCTTGCCTTGCCGGAAAGATGGTTTTCTGCGATTTCCGCAATAATTCTGTGTCCGGTCAGCCCCCATGCATAAGAATACAGTGAAGATGCCATAAATGCCAGCACCAGAATTTTAGAATACATACTTTTCATTATAAATTACATTTTCAGTCCGCAAAGATACGGTTAATTTAAGGTTGTTAAACAAAGGCGGAACCCTCATCCGGAAATTTAACGTATTATTAAAATTCCGGCTGGCATTCAGATTTTATTGCTGCCAATCCTGACATTATTGATGAAAAAATATATTTTGAGTATTTATAAAGGATAATGTTAATTTTAATGGAATTAATTCGTATTTTTAAAATAAAAATTAATAGTAAAATATTTTTCAGTCATCTGGAATCTATTATTTTTACAAGCCAAAATCATTGCAAACACCATGTATGAGAATAATATTGTAGATCTGCATTACAATAAGCTGCAGACAGATTTCAAAGCGGAAGCTGTTGCGGTTAACCTTTTAAAATATCACAGAGCCGTAAGCAATATATTTATTGACCGGATCGGAATCAATGATCGTGCTTATTTAAAGGATATTAAAAATATTTCGAGCAATTACCTGGGGTTTGATGAAGAAGTTTTCACGATAGAAACGTACAGGGAAGGGATTTATGATTACCTTCCGGAAGGGGTTTTCCATCCGCCTTCATTGGGCGCTTCAAGAAAAAATGTGGATACCGTAGTCCGTGAAATCAGGAAGCAGAAAAGGGTAGAAGAGGACGCCCGGAAATTTTTCAAGCCTTTTGAACTGGAAATATTTTTTACCGAAATCAGTGCCCTGCTCAAAGAATATGATTTTGACATCTCCAGTGATACCGATGCACTGCTGAATACCGTCAGTGAACTGTGGCCATTAATCAAGATGATGGATAAACAGAATGCGTATGTCTTCATCTATATTTTACCTTTTTTTCATCAGATCAGGGGAGACAAGAAGTGGTTTGAGCGATGCATGAGCGCTTTCCTGCAGATCCCGGTAAAAGTTACTTTTTCATCGAATGTCATAGACCGGGTGGAAGAACAGGATGATTCCATGCTGTTGGGAAATTCCCGATTGGGCGTAACTTATATTCCAAGCGGAAGGCATATGGACGGACAGCGAAACTGGGTAGTGAATATCGGACCGATTCCTTATGAAGAAATGAAAAAGTACATTAGAGGAAACGTATTCCGGAAGGTTCTGCAGACTATGTATGATTATTTTTTACCTGTCAATGTGGAAGTGGAAGAAAACTTCATCACTGAGAAGCAGGAATACTCTTTTGCGCTGGATCTAGATGAAAGAAATGCGAGCCGGCTCGGCTACTCTACATTCCTGTAAAAATTTTAACTATATTTACATTCACCAATAAAAAATATTAACCGAAAGAAACATGGAAATTTCTTCAGTAAAAGGAATCTTTTTAAGGTATATTATGATGCCTTTATTTGCGGTAATCATGATGGCTGTTTTAGGAGCTATCAGGAGGAATAAACCGGCGATTAAGATCAAAACCATTATCATTTACGTTCTGCTGTGCAGTCTTTGCCTTGCCCTTCCGGGAATTTTCGGCTTTACAAGAAATCTTTTCAATCCGTACTGGTATCTGATTGCACAGATCATTTATCTTATTCTGGGAATTATCCACGTAAATCTGTCAGATACCTATTTTAAAAAGCATTTTACCTCGCTGACTAAAAGTGTTTTGTTTGAATCTGTTCTTACCCTGACCTGCATAGGTTTTGGGGGATACCTGTTTTATCTGATTTTCAACTGGATCAGCAGAGGCGCAGGATACCCCATTATGGCAGCAACCAGCATTTTTGTCTTTGCTGTTCCTCTTGTTTTTCATTATTGCTATATCCAGCTCATCAGCATCCCTGTAGATATTTACAAGACCTGGAGGTACTCTCCCGAGCAGAGGCTTCCGGATTTCGAAGGCGCTGATTTTGACCGTTTAATGGTCCTGAATGTAGAATTAAGCAAAAATCTGGAAGATGCGAACCGGTTCAGAATAAAGGCCAAAACATTACCGACAGGGGTAACCTTCGGAGACTGGTTCTACCGGGTTGTGGATGATTACAACCATAAAAACCCAAATTCCGTCATTCACCTTTCCGATCAGGTACAGGAGCCTTATTACTGGATTTTTTATACCAAGAAATCATTCTTCAGCTTTAGAAAATATATTGATTTTGATCAGGATATTACCCAGAACAGAATTGCAGAAAATGATGTTGTCATCTGCAAGAGAGTGATTCAGCATGAAGAGGAAGGAATCAGAAAACAACAATCGACCACCGTTTAAAAATATTGAATATGATACAGCCTATCAAGCATTTTGCCATCAATTGGGTTGACGGGATGAAAGTTTCCCAGAGACATCTTAATGATCAGGATAATTTTTTAATTGACACCATCAGAGATTCCAGCTCACTTGGAATCAACATGTATAATTACGGACTTTTACCTATTTCAAAGGAGTTTACGGACAGAAGTATTTTTGATGTTCATAATACCGCAACTAATGACGTTCAGCTTGTGATCAAACACTGTACGGCCGTTACTATGGCAGGATACAGAATAGAACTGAACGACCGTAGGGTAAGCGTAAAATCATTAGCCAAATCAATGGAAGAAGAACAGGCTGACGGAGAATATTATATCCTGATTTCTGTAAATCCGTTTGACAAGGTTCCGTTCGGAGATATTGACCCGGAGGAGCTTCCGCCGCGCCATCCGAACACGCAGCCTAACCATCATATCGAACTGCTGCCCGTAACTTCCCTGAACAGCAGTTATTCCGGAGGGAATTATCTGATTATCGGCAAAGTAGATTTTAAAGGAAATATTGCACAGGTAGATACCAATTTTATCCCGCCGTGCACATCGGTACAGAGCCATCCGGCATTGTTGGATTATTACAACAGTTTTGCAAAATCCGTCGGAAACCTGCAACAGTATGCTTTCAAGATTATTCAGAAAGCATCGCATAAAAATCAGAATACAGCGTTGGCCCAGAATGTAAAGTTCCTGTGCAACACCATGGTCAATACATTCGGAGATATGTATTTCCAGTTCAGAAATATCACGCCTTATCAGCCGCCCGTATTTTTAATCGAATCTTTTGCGAAACTGGCACTCCGTTTATACAATGCCACTCAGGTTTTGGTGCCGGCAGAACTGGAAGAAATGCTGAACTACAGTCTAGAGTGGAGTGAAATTGCACCTCATACGCTGCTGAACCAGCTTTCCGTGGTCGCAGAAACCAATTATGACCATCATAACTGCGGGGAACCGCTGCTTTATATTCAGCAGATGCTGAGAAGCCTTGAAATTATTTTCTCCAAACTGAGCGAGCTCGATTATATCGGCCAGAGAAAAGAAAATATCATTGTGAACGAACAGGAGGTTTCGTCAAACAACAATCCGAAAAGGGGCTGGAGCGTTTTAGATTAATAAATATAAGTTCATCTATAAAAATCCCGATATTGTATTCGGGATTTTGCTTTTTAATGATAAAAAGAGCAGATTTAACTTTCATCAATTACATGAAATTCTCCCATGCTCAGTAAAAACAATTGAAAATGGACATCAATCAGATAAGACAGGAGACCAGAGGTTTAGCTGACGGTAAAATATTCCTGAACAATGCCGGGTCTTCTTTAATGCCAAACGTCGTCACAGATTCCATGACCGATTATCTGCATCAGGAAGAACAGTCCGGAGGCTATGAAGTGGCCGGCAGAAATGCAGCGTTATTGGAACAGTTCTATACGGAAACTGCCATGCTAATCAACGGTAAGCCTGATAATATTGCCTTTGCAACGAGTGCTACGGAAGCATTTGTAAAAGCATTGTCAAGCATTATGTTTGAAGAAGGAGACTTTATCATCACAACAGATGATGATTACATCTCCAATCAGATAACGTTTCTCTCCTTACAGAAGAAATTAAAAGTCAATATCATCAGAATGAAAAACCTTCCGGATCATGAACTGGATCTGGAAGATTTTGAAAACTTAATCAAAAAACATCATCCCAAATTGGTTGCCGTTACCCATATCCCTACGAATTCAGGGCTGATTCAGAATGTTGCAGGTGTCGGGAAAATCTGCAGGCAGTATGAGGTATTGTATCTCGTAGATGCGTGCCAGTCGGTTGGCCAGATGGCCGTTGATGTTGAAAAAATAGGATGTGATTTTCTGACGGCAACAGGAAGAAAGTTTATGCGCGGTCCCAGAGGAAGCGGTTTCCTCTATATTTCAGACAGGGTTTTAGCACAGGATTATGCACCGTTGCTTCTGGATATGAGAGGGGCCGACTGGACAGAATATAATGATTATCAATTGTTACCGACGGCCAAGAGATTTGAGCACTGGGAAGTTTCTTATGCTTCAATGCTTGGTTTTACCAAAGCTTTACAGTATGCGAACAGCATCGGTTTACAGAATATTGAAGATTACAATACGATATTATCCGGGAAATTAAGACGGAATATTGACAATGCCGGTTTTAAAACATGGGATTTGGGGAACCGCCTGAGCAGCATCATTACTTTTTCCGGCCCGGACGGAAATCTTGAGTCTGTTCAGAAAGTATTGAAAGAAAATAACATATTCTTTTCATTAACTTATAAAAATTCAGCTCTGATTGATTTTACCCGTAAAAATATCAACGGTATCGTGAGATTGTCACCGCATTATTTCAATACGCCGGAAGAAATGGAGCGGGTTTCAGAAATCCTCAAAAGCAGTTTACCGTAATCCATCAGATCAGGTAAGATCAGATTTATTTTTTTACCAATATTTTATCCGTTGCTTTTCGGCTCAGGATTTCCTGCTTTCCGTCTACTTCAACCGTCATGGATTTATCAAAACTTTCCAGTTTAATAATTTTGATTTTTTTATTTAAAAATAAATTCCGTTCCGTAAGATAATTGAGAAAAGAATCGTCAGAAAGCGTTACAGAAGTGAAAATAACCGTTTCTCCAAGCCGGCATGAGCTCAACTTCTGTAAATCCTGAGCGATAATATTTCCGTCTTTATCCGGTATGGGCTCTCCGTGCGGGTCAAATTTGGGATAATCCAGGATTTCATCCATCTTGTCAAAGAAAACAGTGGAGTGGACGTGTTCGAGTTGTTCTGCAATTTCATGCACGTTCTCCCAGCCGAAATTCATTTTTTTAACCAGGAACATTTCTGTAAGCCTGTGCTTTCTTACCACCAGGGCTGCTTCACGCCTTCCTTTCTCCGTAACAATCAGCGGTTTGTAGGTTTCATAGATAACCCATTTCTTTTCTGCAAACTTTTTCATCATGTTATTGACGCTCGGCATTTTCACTGATAAAAATTTGCTAAGTTCATTAATCGTGACCTTGCCTTCCCGGTCGACCACGTGAAACAAAGCCTTCAGATAGTTTTCTTCTGTAAGTGTTGCTTTCAAATGTTAGATGTTTTTCATGACAAATCTAACAAAATATTATGAATTATGGATGCCTGTTCATTTTACTTTTTTTAATTTTACAGGATGAAATTTTCATTTAAGAACGATTACTCGGAAGGCTGCCATCCTCAGGTTTTACAGGCACTTTTAGATCATAATCTCGATCAGCAGGCAGGTTACGGGGAGGATCAGTATTCTTTACAGGCTAAAGAACTAATCCGGAAAAAAATCAATAACCAGGATTCCGACATCTATTTTGTTTCCGGCGGCACCCAAGCTAATTTAATTGTTATTTCTTCTGTTTTAAAACCTTACCAGTGTGTGGTTTCAGCATCCACGGGACATATCCTAAACAATGAAACGGGAGCTATTGAAGCGACAGGGCACAAAATCCTGAGCATTGAAAAAGAAGACGGGAAACTGATGCCGGAAGATATTATCCCGGTTCTCGAGGGCCACAGGAATATACCGCACCAGGTGATGCCGAAACTGGTCTATATCTCGAATTCTACGGAGCTGGGAACAATCTATACTTTAAATGAACTGGAAAAGCTTTCTGCGTTCTGCCGGGAAAATAAACTGTTCCTTTTTATGGACGGTGCTAGATTAGGGCATGGACTGACCGCCGAGATCAGTGATCTTACACTGGAAAAAGTGGCAGAACTGACGGATATTTTTTATCTGGGAGGTACCAAAAACGGAGCTTTATTAGGGGAAGCCATTGTGATTAATAATAAGGAACTGCAGCCGGATTTTGCTTTTAATATCAAACAGAAAGGCGCGCTGCTGGCAAAGGGCAGAGTACTGGGCATCCAGTTTCTGGAACTGATGAAAAACGATCTGTATTTCGGCCTGGCCAGGCATGCCAACCAACAGGCAATGAAAATTAAAAAGGCAATGGAAGAGAGGGGAGTACGGTTCCTTTCAGATACCTATACCAATCAGATTTTCCCGATATTGAGCAATGATCTCATTGAGAAGCTGTCCTGTCAATTCGATTTCTATATCTGGAAGAAAATGGATGATAATTTCTCGGCTATCCGGCTTATTACGTCATGGAATACCGGTGATGAAAAGGTTAGCAGCCTCATAAAAATAATAAAAGATGAACTCCCAAGAGCATAAAAACAGCCGCTAAGGCTGTTTTTTATAAGGCTTAAATCCCGCTGAATTTTTATTTTGATGCATTGGTAATGCTAAACGGAAATAAGGGCGGAAATCAGCCTTATTAAGCTTAACTTTAAAAATTACTGATATAAATACTTGATTATCAGGAAGTAGGGGAGTTAAAAAAAAATCCAGGGGTGCTGTTTTTATTATTTCAGTGCTTTTGTAACCAGAGCGCAGTCAGCCGGCTTAAGCTGTTGACCTTCTTTATAGCTGATTTTGCTTTCGTTTGCATATTTCATCTGTCCATTGTCATTTTTGTGTTCACCTATTCCTTCGGTTAACCTATTATTTTTATTAAGAAAATAAATATCACGTTTACTGGTCGTACCCTCAGACTGAAATTCGTACGTAAGTTTTAAAGTATCCCCTGACTTAAAGCCTGTTACAGTCCCCTTTGAATTGTCCTTTTCATAATTTTTATACCGTAGCTTCCCTGTTAGGGTCCCAAGGTTATCATCAATGCTGGCAAAAACAGTATCCTTACCTGTTACATCCATGTAACAGGAAGATTTTGCGCCGAGGGTATCAATATCCTTTTCTGTTGTAGCTGTTGTGTCTGCAGAAGCGGCTTCCGGTACAGGCGCTTCTGCTTTTTTATTGCAATTCAGCAGCAAAACAGCAACTGAGCTTAATAAAATTACTTTTTTCATATCCTTTAGTTGTTATGTTTGTTTATATCTGATAATGCTAAAATAATAATTGTATTCTTATAAGAAGATAAATTTACAGTAAATTAAACAAAACTTACCTAGATCAGATAAGATTGTCCATAGTTTCACCTATGGATTTAACATAATATAACCGGAATATTTTTGTTTATCAGAATTAAACCTTCAGACGGCCCCGGAATCCTCTTGCTGCATAATAGGAATCAGCACCGTTATGATAGGTAAAAACGGTATTATACCGGCGGTCACAGAAAAGAGCTCCTCCGAGTTCACGAATGTGTTCAGGCGTCTTTATCCAGCTTGAAGTTTTCAGGTCAAATTTTCCCAGTTCCTGAAGCCTTCGGTACTGGTCTTCAGTTAAGAGTTCAATTCCCATTCCTGAAGCTTTATCAATAACATTACTTTCAGGCTGATTGGCTTTCCTGGATTCCCAGGCCGGGTAATCATAACAGAGACTTCTTCGTTTAGGGCTTTCCGGGGAACAGTCGGAGAAAATATATTCGTCTGTATCGTTTTGAAAATCGGTAACGTCCGGTTCACCGCCTGTAATTTCCATTAGGTACAAGGACCAAAGCTTTCCCGGATTTTTTTCAAGCTTAGCCTGAATCTTATTCCAATCCAGACCTTCATGGCGGTCCATGTTTTTTTCAAAACGTATTTTAAGAATGCTTAAGAGGCTTTCAGATTGCTCCGTACTCAGTTCTTTCTTATTCATAGCTAATATTTTAAAATGATGATTATATTTCCATTGAATCAAATTTAAATGAAGTAATTTAACTTGGCAATAATTATTTTAGATCAGTCCATATCAGTCCATTTGTCTGCTGCTGAACTTTTTATTTATAATTATGATCTAGATTTAATTATCTCTATAAATAACAGCTACTATCTTCAGATTATTCCGATTATGAAAAGTCTTATAATTTATATTATGTTAAATTGGATGTATTTTAAGAATTTAATGCTGAAACCATCGCTCTATAAATAGCTTATTTTCAAAACATAAAAAGCTCATCATAAGATAAGCTTTTATTATTTAATTATATGATGAACAAATCATTGTTTAGAAATACGGAATAATCTGCCTTCGTCCGTTACAGCATATAATGCGCTGTCCGTACCTTGTGTAATATCCCTGAAACGCTGGTTCTGGTCAGCCAGTAATCTTTCCTCACCGGTAACCACATTGTTATTAATGACCAGCCTTACAATATGTTTTCCGCTTAACGCCGCTACAAAAAGGTTATTCTGCCATTCCGGGATATTATTTCCTTTGTAGAAAGTAATTCCGCTTGGTGAAATTACAGGATCCCAGTAATATACCGGCTGCTGCATGCCGCTCTGCTGCTGGATCCCGTTACCGATCACTGTGCCGCTGTATTCAATTCCGTATGTGATGGTTGGCCATCCGTAATTGGCGCCTCCCTGAACCCGATTGATTTCGTCTCCGCCCCTCGGTCCATGCTCACTTTCCCACAATTCTCCCGTAATCGGATGAATGGCAAGGCCCTGCGGGTTTCTGTGTCCCATACTGTATAACTCAGGTAAAGCCCCTGACTGGGTAAATGTCGGGTTTCCAGCTGCTGGCTGCCCGTTTACGGTAATGCGTACGACTTTTCCTAATGCTGCAGTAACCGACTGTGCCAGCGGCCTGGTGGATAAATCCGAACGTTCACCTGTACTGATCATCAGGTTTCCGGTGTTGTCAAATACAATTCGTCCCCCGTAATGCAAACTTCCTACATTTGCAGCAGGATTTGCCCTGTAGATAACAGTGATGTTTTCAACGGCTGTTTCCGAGGCTGATAATTTCCCTTTGGCAACCGAAGTCTGATTCCCTCCGGCTACGTTTTCAGAAAATACCCAGTAGATCATCCGGTTGGTGGAAAACTGCGGATCTACACATACCCCAAGCAAGCCACCCTGCCCTGCTGAATTAACAGCCGGAAGTCCGGTGACCGGACCGCTTAAGGTTCCTGTGGCGGTTGCAATACGCATGGTTCCACCCTTTTCGGTAATGAGTAATCTTCCGTCAGGTAAATTGGTAATTCCCCAGGGGGAAGATAATGCCGAAGATAAAACACTGATTTTATAAGGGGTTGACGTTTTCACTCCATTCACCCGGGTCTGTCCGGCAAATGCCGGTGCATAGCCGGTATTGGCCGGGTTGGTTTCTACCGGCGGAAGCCCTGTATCTGTTTCCGGATCTGACGGATTTTCATCAATCGTTTCTGAACATCCTGCTAAAATCATTGATGAAGCGATCATCAGGTGTGAAAATTTAAATTTCATAAACTAAAATATTTTGTGATAAGGTGTGTGATTTTCAGAAATTCTATGCAAATCGTCTGCCGTATTCACTTTTTGTTGAAATATATTCAGTTCTATATTGCTTTTCAATCATACTCAATAGCATACGAATCAAAATAAGGTATTGATTTGCCTGTGTATTTATATAAATCAGTCATGTCCTGTTAGGTTGAATTCATTTATAACTGCTGATCTTATCCATACACTCGCTGAATTTCCATCGACCCAGAATTTCGCAGTTCCATTTTCATCTGTTGTTATTTCATCATTTCTATGGCCCAAAAAATCTTTAAATGCGGTATGGGCATTATCTTTTCCCAGATTGATGTCTTTAGAGCCTTCATCACCGTTGGAAATAATCACAATACAGCCCGGTTTTTCTTTATTTCCCATCCTTGCCCATGCAACACAGTTGGGATGGTCAAAATAATCAACCTGTTCTCCATAGGCGAAATGCTGTCTGGCCTTTAATAATTTAGGCAGTACGTCTATCTTCGGCAATGTGATTCTGATTAACTCACCGTCTTTTACATCGCTATATTCCGCTCCGAAGAGATCCGGATAAAAAACACAGGGATATCCATCCTTTAATAATAATATGATGGCGTATGCCAAAGGCTTAAACCAGGTATGGACCGAAGATTCCAGTGACTGCAGCGGCTGGGTATCATTGTTTTCTACGAAAGAGACTGAAAGTGTAGGTTTTTTTTCCAGGAAGCTTCCTTCTAATATTCGGGAAAGGTCATAAGCTCTTCCCTCTTCAGATGCTTTAAAGAAATTATAATGCAGAGGGGTGTCAAAGCAGGAAATTATATCCTCCATTTTATCTGAAAAAGATTCCAGTTTTTCAGCTTTGTCTTTCCAGAACTCACCCAGTACAAAACAGTCGGGCTTAATTCTGTTTTAATATAAGTAATCCATTCTTTAAGGAAATCAGAAGAAAGATGTTTCAGAGCATCAAGCCGTATTCCGTCTGCCTTGGTGGTTTCCATATACCACTTGATCCAGTTTTTCATTTCCCCGATCACCTTGGGATTCCTGTACTCTACATCTGCTCCCATCAGGTAATCATAATTGCCGAACTGATGGCTTACCGCTTCGGTCCAGTCCGTACCGTATTTATTATGAATCTTAAAAATACCGTGAAGTACCGTATCATCTTTCTTAACGATGTCTATCCCGCTGAAGCATTGGTGATCCCAGATAAAATCTGAATATTTTCCCTGCCGGCCCGGAAAAGTAAACTTTGTAAATGCAGAAACCTGCAAAGGATCTGAAATAACTTCATTCCGGTCTTCTCCGTTTACTTCATGCACCGTAACCTGCTCTTCTTCATCGGCTCCCATCCGGTGGTTGAGAACAATATCGGCATATACGGCCATCCCTGCCTGGTGGCCTTTTTCGATGGCATGAAGATATTCTTCTTTTGTTCCGTAGCGTGTAGGGATGCCGTCTTTCTGATCAAATTCTCCGAGGTCATACAAGTCGTATACATCATAGCCCCTTCCCTCTTTTCCCTGACTGCATTTGGTAGCCGGCGGCAGCCATGCCGCGGTAAATCCCAATCTATTTAAATATTCTGCGTTCTCTGCAAACTCATTCCAAAGATTACCGGTATGGTACCAATGGAAATACTGAATAATTACTCCGTTCATTTTCTGTCATCATTTTATTTCTATAGCATAGCTCTATAGAACCCGTTAAATACTTTTAATAGCTTTTCATCCTACATTTAATAAACAGCTTCAGCTTTTGCAGTTCACTGCAAATGATGAATCCATTTTCTTAAATCATGATAAATAAATAACAGTCCTGTTAGTTAGGATCCGAAAGACGATACTGTAATGAAATGGATGACATGCCCTAATTTCGTAAATAAAATTTTTAAAATCTATGATTATAATCAGGCCATATTCGGGATATCCTGTTAATGTGATCCTGCTCATAACGGTTTTTCACTTCAGAACCTTATCTTTGTTATTACACCTACATCAATAACAGTATGAAACCGAAACACATCCCCGGAATTCCTTTACAGAAAGTCGGAGGATTTCATGATAGTGAAAGTACCAAAGAATACAATGCTTCAGAAATAAATGAAAAGTTCAATATTCTGAAAACCCGTTTTTTTTCGATCAATGAGTGGAAAAGCTATACTAAAAAGGCTGCAGCTGAATTTAAGCATTATGACCATTCCGGGCAGGCTATTAACCGGATTCCCCAAGAGGGAGATTTTATAAGGATTGATATTCCGGGTCCGGGAAATAAAGAGGCCAATGGCTACGACTGGGTGCAAATCGAACATCTGTCATACAGGCATACTGAAGATTACGAGTCTTACCTGATGATCTGCAGGCCCTCCAAAGAACCCAATAAGCCGAAAGGCCGTATCGCGCATTTTTACAACAGTGCAGCCACATCGAACATTATGATTTCCAAAGAAGGAAATCTTCTGAAAGTCGGGGTGTATGGCCGTAATGAACGTCCTAATCTGAATGCCGGGTTTATGGATAAAATCAGAAATTTTTTAATTGCTTTCGGCGGAATGTTCGGGATTTCTAAAATACAGTGGAAACTCCTTGCCGAGGGGCTCCTGAACTTTAAATAAATAATCTTAAATTATACAAAAAAGCAATATTGTTTTATACTCTATTGTTGCTTTTTTTTGAAGCGGCCAGCCTTTTGGGAAAGCCTCTTTTCAGGATCCGTATGTCATTATAGTAACTTTTTGATACCACATCAGGATAATTTAAATAAAGATGGTCTTATAGTTGCAGATTCACCGGCAATCAAAACAACTTAATATAATTATTATGGAATCTAAAAGACCTGCAAAAAAAGCAACATCCAAATCCACGGCCTCTAAATCCGGAACAGCTAAGACGGCGGTAAAAGCAAAAGCCAAAACACCTGCTAAAAAAGACGCTGCCAAAAAACTTAAAGATCTTTTTGAAGATTCATTAAAAGATATTTATTGGGCAGAAAAAGCATTGGTAAAAGCATTGCCTACCATGATGAAAAATGCGACCGATGAAAAACTTAAAAGTGCTATCAAAAATCATATTTCTGAAACGGAAAACCAGATAGACAGGCTGGAAGCATGTTTTAAAGCAATAGGCAAAAAGGCCCAGGCAAAAAAATGCGATGCCATGCAGGGTTTGCTGGATGAGGGAAAAAGCATCATAGAAGAAACCGAACCCGGAACAGTAAGAGATGCAGGAATTATTGCGGCAGCGCAAAAAGTAGAACACTACGAGATTGCTACCTACGGAACACTAGCTGCCTTTGCAAAGGTTTTAAAAGAGGATGAATGCCTTAAACATCTATTAGAAACATTAAATGAAGAGAAAAAATGTGATAAACTCTTAACCAAAGTAGCGGATACGAACCTTAACAGCAAAGCAAAATAATATTTCATTGCTTAGAGCCTGTTTAAAAAAGTAATAATAAAAAAGAGTAAGGGGAAAGAAATTGAATAAAAATTGCCATTTTAGAGTTGCAAAACAAAAAATATCAATGTATACAACAGACTTAACCCAAACTCAGTGGCAATTTATAAAAAAAGTATTAGATTTTGATGACCGGAAGCGGAAATATGATTTACATATCATTTGGAATGCCATTCTGTATTTGGTAAAAACAGGTTGCCAATGGAGACTCTTACCTTCCGGCTTTCCTAAATGGCAATTGGTATATTATTATTACTCAAAATGGTCTAATCTGGAAGCCTTCGATTTACTATTATCAAAACTAAGGGAAAAGGTTCGGGTAAAAAGAGGTCAGAAAGCTACAGCAAGCCTGGGCATCATGGACAGTCAGAGTGTAAGATGGGGAAATAACCGTTCATTAAATAGCTTCGACGGACACAAAAAAGTAAAAGGAATCAAGAGACATGTAGTCGTAGATAAAAATGGATTCTTGTTAGCTGTTATGGTAGGGGCAGCTAGTATTCATGACAGTAAATCAGCGGTATTACTAATGAAAATGCTGCAATATTTGCTGATCCCGCTTCAGGGAATCCTGGCGGACGGAGGCTATCGGGGAGATATTGTTGAAGAAATAAAAGCTAAGTTTGGGTACACCATTCAAATCGTTATGCGCAGTGGCAAAAAAGATAAAAAGTTTGAACCCATTCATAAAAGATGGATTGTTGAACGTACTTTTTCATGGTTTGATAATGACAGGAGACTATGCAGAAATTATGAACTCCTGATGGAAACTTCTGAAAATATGGTCAAATTATCAGCCATAAAATTATTATTGAATAAAATCTAAACAGGCTCTTACATTATTTTATTAAAGGTTGCTTCACTACAGTGAAGCAACCCTTTTTTTTAAAGGAACTGTATTTTGTCTATATTCAAAAACCGCCCTTAAAAAAGAGCGGTTAGTAATATTGTAACAGGTTAAGCAAAAAAATTCCTGAATTATTATTTTTTATATTCGGTCATTCTTTTAAACTGGTGGTAAGAATCCTTGATGTGTTTTAAATGCTCAGAAACAATATCAAGGCTGTCCCCGGAAAGCTTTCCGCTGTCTATGGCACTTTGGTAAGCATCAATGGCTGCTTTCTCCCCAAAAATCACATTCTCTATAGTAGATTCTTCGGTATTGCCTATGGTAAAGGAATTCTTGACATCAATCCATGCCCTGTGGAGTGCGCCTGCTGCAGTAGTTGTATCTTCCGGGGTTCCGCCGTCATCCTGAATGAGGTTAATCAGTTCATTCTTCATTACTCTTCCGAGAGAATTCAGACGGGCGTATTCTGCCTTTACATCAGGATAGTTTTCCCATACTTTGCCCTCCACTCTGGAAAATCCTTCTATCCTGTCATTGGTAATGTGCAGCAGATCATTTAATACAGATGCTTCTTCTTGATTTTTCATAATACCTATTTTGGTGTATTACAGTCTTACAAGAATTATACCTTATACAGGCAAATATTAATGATTCATAAATATTATACAGGAAAATAGAGATCAGGCATTTTTAAGATAAATTTAAACATATGCTCAACAGGTTAATAAAACTTTGTCCGTACTTTTGCCATAACAGAAATCAAATGAAAACATTCAAAAATGAATTCCACTCAGGATTTTAATATAAAGGCTGTATTTTTTGATGTTGACGGTACGCTTATAAGTTTCAAAACCACTACGATTCCCGAATCAACACAGAATGCGATCAGGCAGCTCCGCGAAAAAGGCATTAAGGTAATTGTAGCCACAGGGCGCTCCATTAATTCCCTCGACCATATCAAGCATATTTCCTTTGACGGTTTTATTACGTTTAACGGAGGATACTGTATAACCAGTGAAGGGGAAATTATGTTTAAGAAAGCTATCGATGCCGCAGATATAAGAAATTTAGTCACCTATTCACAGAATCATCCTTTAAGCTATTCCCTGATGTATGAAGACAAGGTGGAAATTAATGATGCTACTCCTGAAGTCGTCGGGATGTACGCGCATGTCAATCTTCCGGTTCCGCCGGTTCACAATCAGGATTACATCGATATGGAAAATGTTCTTCAGGCCAATATCTTTCTCGGACCGGATGATGAAAAAACATTTATGGAAAATGTAATGCCTAATTCCGTAAGCTCAAGATGGACCCCTTTATTTGCAGATGTTAACCCCGAGGGAATTACCAAACAGAACGGGATCGAATATTTCTGCAGGCATTTTGGAATTGATCTTTCGGAAACCATGTCTTTCGGAGACGGAGGGAATGATATTACCATGCTGAAGTGCACCAGAATAGGTATTGCTATGGGAAATGCAAATGATCACGTAAAGGAAATTGCTGATTATGTAACGGAGGATGTAGACCATCACGGTATTGAAAAGGCTTTACTTTACTTCCATGTACTTTGATAATGATCTGTAGTTTTATTACAAAAAACTACTCATATTTTAATTTGTGGTACCTGTTTTATCATGTTTTTAAAAAAAAGGCACAATATGTGTATAACACTAATCAAACAACATTAAAATTTTTTAGTCATGAGAAGTATATTATGGTTAGTCGCAGTTATTTGTATTATAGTATGGCTTTTAGGAATGCTTAATATCGTTCCTGGGATAGGCACAAGTAATTTAGTTCACATATTGCTGGTTATTGCAATTATTGTGGTTCTATACAATCTTATATCGGGCCGTAGACCCCTTGATTAGTACAGTGTAAAACTTAAAAAATAAAAGCTGGAAATGGGAAGACATACATTCTTATTTTCCAGCTTTTTATTTTGATAAACAGGTTCATCTTGAGAAGGTGAAACCTATGGACAAGATCATCATCTTAAGAATATTTATAAAAGATTATGATTTAAATATGATACCCATATTTAATCTGATATTAATACTTATTTTAATATATTATTTACCTGCCGGCTTTGCCGCAACAGCACCTAATTTTGATTTTACCGCCGGGGTAATGTCTTCACCTCCGTCAGTATAGGCAATACTGTTGTTTCCCTGTGAAGAAGCAACATCAAATACATAAGCCAGTCCTTTTTCCTTCGCTACTGTAGAAATCATGCCGCTTACTTTCTTCTGGATCGGTACGAAAAGTTCAGACTGTTTTTTTGAGACATCCTGGGCTGCCTTAGTACGGGCTGCTTCTATATCTTTACCCAAAGTCTGCAATTCAGTCTGTGCAAGGGTTAATTCCTTAATCACGCTTTCCTTATTGGCTTCACTGATCGTTTTTTCTTTATCCTGAGCTGCTTTCAGTTTGGTTTGATAAGCCGTGATCAGCTTTTCAATTTCGCTTTGTCTGGTTTTTGTGAAAGCATCCAAAGAAGCTTCTGCTGTTTTTGCTTCAGGAAGATTGGAAAAAATATCATCGGAATTAACGTGACCTATTTTCTGCTGTGCACTGACAAAGTTGGAAGTTAGAAATAAACCGGCTGCCAGAGAACATGCCGTAATTAATTTTTTCATGTTTTATTGATTAACTGTTATTAAATATCGAGATTTTTAAAGGCACAAATATAACAAATAACTACATAGGTAGTGATATTATAAAAAAAGAAGCCCGGAATCTATTTTCCGGGCTTTTATTCTAAGGATATTTAATATTGTATTTCAACAAAAATATCTTGTTGAATTTGAGGTTATACCGATACGATTTAATCCGGCGTTTGTGCTTTTTCATAAATAAGACCTTCCGATTTCAATTCTCTCCAGAAATCTGAAGGAATATCCTGATGCAGGGCATTTACATTGTCTGCCACCTGCTCCGGCTTGCTGGCTCCGGGAATAATAGAGGCAAATTCATCGGCTGCGAGTACAAAATGAAGCGCGGCATCTACGATACTGATTCCATATCTTTTTGCAATTTCACTAATTTTGTCACGTTTCTCCATCATTCCTTTCGGGATTACATCTTTATAATTGTATCTCGGCCGGCCATTGATGAACCCTGAATTATAACCGGCTCCGGAAACCAGCTTTACACCTGCTTTCTTCACTGCCGGAAGCAGCCGGTCAACCGCCTCTTCATGGTCGAGGATAGAATACTGGGTTGCTGAAAGACAAATGTCCGGATCGGCTGAGTCCAAGCAATCTAAAATAGGCTCAATTTTATTAACTCCCATTCCCCATGCTTTGATGACACCCTGATCCCGTAATTCCGAAAGGACTTTGAATGCGCCTCCCCTGGCCTGCTTTAAAAAATAAGGGTAACGGTCGCCAACCTGGTCTTCGGATAAATCATGGACATAAACAATATCGATATGATTCAGCAGGCTTCTTTCAAGGCTTTCCTCTACGGATCTTTTTATGGCATCAGCGGTGTAGTTGTGTTCAAAATCAAAAGATAAAGGATCCTGCCACATGGTCGGCGGCACTTCATTTTCGGATACCGGGGTAAAAAGCCTTCCTACTTTTGTTGAAAAAACGAATTCGTCACGATTCTGCCCATGAAGAAAATTCCCGAATCTGCGTTCACTTTTAGTCAGCCCGTACCACGGTGACGTATCATAATACCGGATACCCAGATCCCATGCTTTCTGCAAAACTTCATAAGATTCTCCGTCTGTCAGGGCTTCAAAAGCGGTTCCGATGGCTACTCCGCCCAATCCGAGTCTGTGTTTTTCTGTTAAAATGTCTGTTTTCATATCGTCCTGTTTAAAATTTTGGTTTCATACAAAGTGCAAACATCGTGCAGTTAAAATGATTTTTAACCTTAAGCATTGGTAAGCAGCCGTGAAATTTTGATCAATCATAATCAGACTTTTAGAAAATGAAAGTAATTTCTGTATAAACCCTATACAGCCTCGCAACCGTAAAATCTACCACATAACCCGCTTTGGCGTTATTCTTGAAGCCATTGTAACACACCTTTCAATATCATACTTCATGAAAAAGCATATCGTTATCGTAGGCGGAGGATTTGCAGGCATTAACCTTGTTAAATCTATGGTTAATGACAACCGTTTCCGTATTACTTTAGTTGACAAAAATAACTACCATTTTTTTCCGCCACTTATCTATCAGGTGGCTACTTCGTTTATCGAAGCATCCAATATCAGTTACCCGTTCCGTAAGATGATCTCGAATTATAAAAACGTCAGTTTTCATATGGGAAGCCTTGTGAAAGTTGATCATGATACCAATACCGTTGAAACGGATGCGGGAACACTTAAATATGATTACCTGGTGCTGGCACTGGGCACGGAAACCAATTTCTTCGGAATGGATAATGTACAGAAATGCGCACTGTCCATGAAAACCATCGACGAAGCGCTGTACCTGAGAAATCATATGCTGCTGACCCTTGAGGAAGCTGCCCGTAACAAAAATATAAAGGAAGCCCAGAAACTCCAGAATATTGTGATTGCCGGCGGCGGGCCTACAGGTGTGGAACTTGCCGGAATGATCGCAGAAATGGGGACATATATTGCCGAAAAGGAATATCCTGAAATCAAACTCGGACTTTCCAATATTTACCTGATCGATGCCCTTCCGACCCTTCTGTCGCCGATGAGTAAAATGGCACAGGAAGCAGCTTACGAAAGGCTTAAAAAGCTTGGGGTAAAAATCCTCCTGAATGTTGCAGTAAAAGATTATGTAGATAAAAAAGTAATTTTAGCAGATGGAAAAACCATTGAAACGGAAACGCTGATCTGGACTTCCGGCGTGATCGGGCGCGAAGTACCGGGAATTGCTGCAGAAAGTATCGGGAAAGGCAGAAGATTGCTGGTAGATGCTTACAATAAAGTTCAGGGAATGGCCAATATTTACGCATTGGGAGATATTGCCTTACAGCTTACCGAAGAAAAATATCCGAAAGGCCATCCGCAGCTGGCGCAGGTTGCCATACAGCAGGCTGTCAATTTAGCAGAAAATTTTAAAAGGATTGAAAATGAAAAAGTACTGAAGCCATTTTCATATAACAATAAAGGAAGCATGGCAATTATTTCAAAGTTTGATGCCGTTGTAGACCTTTCGAAATTTTCGTATAAAGGGTTTACGGCATGGCTCACCTGGCTTTTCATTCATATTATACCACTGGTTACTTTCAGAAGCAAGGTTCGTCTTGCTTTTAACTGGCTGAGGCTGTTTATCACCAATAATCCTTCGATCCGGTTAATTTTAAGACCGAAAAGAGACACCGGTGAGCATCAGTAATTTTAATATTCATGATATATTTCATAAATTTACGGAACTGCGGCAATTCGGTTACAGTATAAATTTTCAGACAGGTGAATATTCATCACAAAAAAAAGTTTCTCAGTTTTCTAAAGTTTAAAAGAGATTTCCAGAAATACGGACTTGAAAAGGCGCGCAGTTATGAACTTATCCTTCATTGGCTGAACAACAGACTCAGCAGGAATCAGTTCCTGGTACTTTCCGGGATCCTTGTAGGGTGTACGGCAGGTTTGGCAGGCGTATTGCTGAAGACTCTGGTTCATAATATCCATCATTTTATTACTACGAAGGTTCATTTTGAATATCAGATCTTGTTTTATATTATTTTTCCTTTTTTAGGAATTGTACTGACGGTGATGATCGTTATGACGATATTCAAAGGCCAGGACAGGAAAGGGATCGGAGCGATCCTGTATGAAATTGCACAGAATTCAAGTGTTGTTTCCTCCGTCAAAATGTATTCACAGATTGTGCAGAGTGCGGTTACGGTGGGTCTCGGAGGGTCTGCCGGTCTTGAAAGCCCGATAGCCGTAACGGGTGCAGCCATCGGCTCAAATTATGCCCAGACCTACCGTTTGAGTTATAAGGAGCGTACACTGCTGCTGGCAGCAGGTGCCACTGCAGGAATTGCTTCAGCCTTCAATGCTCCGATTGCAGGGATAATGTTCGCTTTTGAAATCCTGCTTACAGGAGTGGTATTTACCGATTTTATTCCTTTGGTGGTGGCAGCGGTCTGCGGAAGCCTATTATCCAGGATCCTGCTTCAGGAAGATGTCCTTTTCAGGTTTTATACCAGGGAGGCATTTAATTACAGGAATCTTCCGTATTATTTTGTTCTGGGAATTGTTACGGGGCTGTATGCACGGTATTTTGTCATTATTTCTCAGAAAGTGGAACATTTTATCAAGGGATTGCAAATGTCCCCGCTGAGAAAAGCCATGTTCGGCGGAGCTGTATTGTCCATGCTCTGCGTCCTGTTTCCGCCTTTGTTCGGTGAGGGTTATGATACGGTAAAGGCTTTTACCAATGGGAATACTCATACCATTATAGAAAACAGTTTTTTCAGATATTTTGAAATCAAGAATTTCACTATTATTATTTTCCTTGTTCTGGTTCTTTTGTTGAAGGCTTTTGCAACGTCATTTACCATTTTCAGCGGAGGGAACGGAGGGAATTTTGCCCCTTCCCTCTTTGCAGGCGGAACTGTCGGATATCTCTTTGCCATTATCTGTCAGCAGATCGGTTTTGAAGAAGTTCCCGTTACCAATCTGGTGCTGGTAGGAATGGCCGGAGCCATGAGCGGGGTCATGTATGCGCCCTTAACCGCCATTTTCCTGATTGCGGAATCAAGTTTCGGATATGACCTTTTTATTCCGTTGATGATTGTTGCCATTATATCCTATCTGATTGCAAAATGGTTCTCCCCCATTTCCCCGGAACTTAAATCACTGGCGGATCAGGGGAAAATATTTACTGATAAGCATGACACTAATTTATTGTTTTCATTGAAAACAGAAGATTTTATTGACCGGTATTCGCAGGTCATCCATCAGAACGCGCCCATTACGGACCTGTTCGAATTGGTCAAAAACGGCAGCAAAAATATTTTTGCCGTGGTTGATGATGATAAAATATTACAGGGAATTTTAACGCTGGATGATATCCGCCCTTACCTGTTCAGCAATGAAAAAATTTCAGCCACCATAATTCAGATCATGAAAGCACCGCCGGCCGTGCTTCACCCTGAAAATAAACCGTTGGAAATCCTTCAGACGTTTGATGATACCGGAGTCTGGAATTTACCGGTTGTCAATGAGCGGAATACCTTTATCGGATTTATTTCAAAGTCTACCATCCTGATGAGTTACCGACAGCTGTTAAAAGAATATTCTGATTAAAATTTTAAATCTATCTATAAAAAACCCATTCAAACTATATTTTTGAACGGATTTTTTTAATACGTTTCAGCAATTACCGGCTTGCTGCATTCAGAAGCTCGATATCTTCATTGCTGAGTTCCAGCTGAGGAGCTGCAAATAATGTTTTCAGCTGTGAGGTACTGGTAGCACTGACAATAGGAGCCGTTACCAGCGGTTGGGCCAATAACCACGCCAATGCTACGGTGGCAGGATCTGAATCATGGTCCAAACTGATCTGATCCAAAGCTTTCAGGACCTCAAGCCCTTTGGGATTTAAATATTTCATGGCTCCTTCTCCTCTTTGGCTCTTGGACAAATCATCTTCATCACGGTACTTTCCGGTCAAAAAACCTGATGCCAGAGACCAGTAGGTTAAAACACTGAGGTTAAATTCCTTAACTAAAGGAGCATACTGAGTCTCAAACTTTTCCCTTTCCATCAGATTGTAATGCGGCTGGAGGGCCACATATTGCGGAAGGTTATGTTTCCGGGAAACTTCAAAGGATTCCCTAAGTCGTTCGGGAGACAGGTTAGAGGCACCGATGTAGCGCACTTTCCCCGCCTTTATAATTTCATCATAAGCAGACAAAGTCTCTTCAACCGGTGTTTTATTGTCATCAAAATGAGTGTAATACAAATCGATATGATCGGTCTGGAGACGCTGTAAAGATTCGTCCACAGATTTCAAGATGTGCTTTCTGCTGATGTCATGCCCGTGTTCTTTTGTTTCAGAGCCGACTTTTGTTGCAATAACCAGTTCGTTCCTGTTTCCGCGGCTTTTCATCCATTTTCCGATAATTTCTTCCGATTGCCCGCCTTTCCCGTTGACCCACCAGGAATAGGTATCAGCAGTATCGATGAAGTTGAAGCCTCGCTGTGTAAACTGATCTAAAATATCAAAAGACTGTTTCTCGTCCAGTGTCCAACCGAAAACATTTCCGCCAAAATTAATCGGTGCTACTGAGAGATCGGTATTTTTAATTATTCGTTTTTCCATAAAATAATGATTGATGAACTTAAAGGTAAGAATTTTACTTTATTTAAGGTTAATGTCTCTCTAAAATCAAAATTTAAAACAATAAAAAAGACCAGCTTTACAGCTGATCTTCCTCTATTTTTATTTTAAATATTCAGATTAAATTTCTCCCATGACATACATGTTCTCCATGGTCGGGGCCGGGCTTCCTCCCTGCTTTTCAAGAGTAATGGCAAAGGCCTGTGCATCAGGGATGCTGGCGAGGGCTATCCTGCTGTCTTTATCTTCGGTATACATTCCTGCATTCACCGGTTTTCCGTCGGCAATAGCCCAAAGCTGGTACTGCATGCCTTCGGGAGCTTTAGGAAGGCTTTCCGCATTTACATAGACTTCTTTTGTTTTTTTATCCCAGAATACCATTGCTTTGGATCCGGTATGTTTTTCAACCCCTTTCAGCATCACAACTTTCATTTCAGGATTAGTAAACATTTCCATTTTCCGATTCATTTTCTGCATGGCCAGGTCCTGGGACTGCTTGTCGGTCTTCATTGCAGTCAGCTGTTCTCTCATTTTAGCTTGGTCATTCATCCAGAACAGGTTTCCGGCCATACTGATTAGGAATAAGACCATCGCAGCAACGGCATAGGCTTTCCAGTTGGCGGTACGCTGTATCCTGATTTCTTCCCGTGGCTCTGCAGCAGGAGTATCCCTGGAAAATACCGGCGGGTGATCTTCAGCCGTCTGCTCTTTCTGAATCCTGTCCCAAATTTTTGATTTCAAATTTTCGGGAGGCGTCACAGCCTGAGCAGTAGCCAGGTCTTCCATTATTTTCTGTGCTTCGTCAAAAGCAGCTTTTACTTCAGTATTATTCTTCATCACACACTCCAAAATACCTGCTTCTTCTGGAGAGGCAAGACCTAGAATATAAGATTCTATAATTCCGGATGATATGTATTCTTTAGTGTTCAATTTATTGATAATCTTTTAACAAATCCTTTAATTTCATCAGTGCATTCCGCATCTTGGTTTTTACGGTTCCCAGCGGGATTTTCAGTTTTTCGGATATTTCATTTTGGGTGTATCCCTGATAATACGCCAGGTCAATAAGTTCCTTTTTATCTACATCCAGACCTTCAAGTACTTTGCTGAACCCGATAAAATCCGAAGCATCATTGGTCGTTGAAAGTTCTGCAGAGTTATATACGAAATCAGGAAGAGATTGGTTTTTAAGTTCATTCTGGAAGCCTTTCGACTTTAAATAATCGATGGCGGTATTCCTTGCAATATTGATCATCCAGGTATAAAACCTTCCTTTTGATGAATCATACTGATGGATAGAATTCCATATTTTTACAAATACATCCTGAATAATGTCTTCGGTATAATCTTTTGACTGAACGATCCGGAAGATAATACCATATAACGCACCGGAATAGTGGTCATACAGATAATGAAAACCATTTTCGTTTTTTTGTTGTAGTAAAACGATAAGTTGCTCTTCCGAATAATTTGTTTTAATAGCGAATAATTTTCTTTTCAAATATAATGAAATTTTAAACAAGTATGACAGAAGCGCAATAATTTTAAACAATTCAATAAAATTAAACATTTGTTTATTATTCTTCAAAATAAATACGCTGCTGTTGATAATTATCAAATTAAAATTGTGAAACAACCATAAATCATAAAAATAAACCACTGACAGTTAGCTGTTTAAAAATAATATTAAAAATTTTAAATCTGAATTGAAACTATCCTCGTAAATGAATATAACAACAGAATTTCAAATTAATAAATAAATTAAAAATCAAATAATGAATACAAGATCAAAAATCGCAGTTTTAGGAATGGTGGCTTTATCATTCGCATTCAGTGGTAACGCAGCTGCACAAATGACGAAAGAAAAAACGGTAATGGTTGGCGGTGCCGCAATGTATCCATCCAAAAACATTATTGAAAACGCAGTAAACTCCAAAGATCATAAAACGCTGGTAGCTGCGGTAAAAGCAGCCGGGCTGGTGGAAACTTTACAGGGGGCAGGACCTTTTACTGTACTCGCTCCTACCGATGCGGCATTTGCCAAACTTCCGAAAGGAACGGTTGAAAGCCTGGTAAAGCCTGAAAACAAGGCAATGCTGACTAAAATCCTGACCTATCATGTTCTTGCCGGGAAATTCAATGCTAAAGAAATTATGGCTGCCGTAAATGCGAATGGCGGAAAAGCAATGATGAAAACTGTAGAGGGCGAGCAGTTAACGTTCTGGACAAAAGGAAAAGATCTGTTTGCAAGGGATGCTAAAGGCAATGATGCTAAAATTACGATAGCTGATGTCAATCAGTCAAATGGAGTGATTCATGTTATAGACACGGTTTTAATGCCGTAATGGTTTGTTAGTTGTGAAACAGCATAAATTTTTTTATGCTGTTTTTTTTCTCTCCGTCATTAATGTAAAAATTAACACTTAAACAAATTATATTATGAAAAAAACCATCAGTGTTTCTAATCAGGGAGCCACCCTTGATACCAACAGAAGAAACTTTTTGAAATTGAGTGGTGTGGGTTTGGCCATGGCCGGGCTTACATTGATCGGCTGTGAAGACAGTGACTTTGAATTTGTTGATTACAATGTTTTCGATCTTGGAAAAGGGGATGTCGGTATTTTAAACTATGCCTATGCACTGGAACAGCTTGAAGCGGATTTCTATACCAAAGTGGTCAATAATTTCTATTCAGGAATTTCAAGTGCGGAAAAAGATATCCTTACAGACCTTTACCATCATGAAGTTATTCACAGGGATTTTTTTAAAGCAGCCATCAGTGGAGCCACTACCAATGTTCTTCCGACTCTTGAATTTCAGTATCCCGGTGTGAATTTCAGCAACAGGAATTCCGTTCTTGCCACGGCAAAAGCATTGGAAGATACAGGGGTGGCCGCCTATAACGGTGCAGGAAAGTATATTACGAATGCAGATTACCTGGTTATTGCCGGAAAAATAGTTTCTGTGGAGGCCAGACATGCCGCTGCTATCAGAGACCTAATCAGTCCGGGGACGGCAGCCTTTTCAGGGGATGATGTAATCAATGCCAACGGACTTGATGTAGCGAAAGAGCCCAAAGAGGTGGTAACCGTAGCAGGAGGATTTTTTAAAACCCCGTTTACCTGGAAAGAACAAGGAATCGGCTAATTTATTCACTTCACAAAAATTTACATTATGAACATTCTAAAATTATTAGACAGGTTATCTGACGATAAGTTCTTCACCACGGAAGCTTCGAGATTAGAAACCCTCACCCATATTTCTGAATTCGGTAAGAAAGCTGCCGTTGCCTCCATTCCTTTAGGATTAGGAGCATTAATGACCACCTCTGTCAATGCCCAGACAACAACTGTACCGGGAAATACCAACAAAAGCGTATTAACCGATGCGCTCCAGCTTGCCCTGGTCTTGGAATATCTGGAAGATGAATATTATTCTCAGGGACTGGCAAAAGCAGGACTGATTCCAAGCACCGACCGTCCGGTTTTCATGCAGATTTCAAAACATGAATCGGCACACGTGGCTTTCCTGAAAACCACGCTGACTTCACTGAATGTAACTCCAGGAGCAAAACCCAACTTCGATTTTACAGCAGACGGTGCCTTTGATCCTTTTTCAGATTACAGTGTTTTCCTTATCCTCGCCCAGGCATTTGAAGATACAGGTGTAAGGGCATATAAAGGTCAGGCCGGAAATGTAATGTCCAATAAAACGGTATTGCAGGCAGCTTTACAGATCCACTCCGTAGAAGCGAGGCATGCCTCACAGGTCAGAAGAATGAGAGCCAATAAAGGCTGGATCGAACTGGCAGACGGCGGAAGCATGCCGGCAGCGACCAACCCTGTATATGCAGGAGAAGGGGTTACTCTACAGGCCGGATTTAATACGGCTACGGCTTTCGGGCCGGAAGCAGGTTCTGCTGCTTACGATGAAATTTTAACGGGAAGTGATGCTCAGGCCATTGCAGCAATGTTTATTGACTGAGGAAATTTCTTAATGTTAGGTGTGTGTGTCCCTTTCCGATTTCGGAAGGGGGCTTTTTTTGAACCGGAGAATAAAGAAAGATAATAGATTTTATAAATGACAATCATACTATGTTTAACATAATATGCATAATCATTATATTTGTGAATCGAAATAATTTTTTTTCATCATTTGTGTTTTTTTAGGCTCCTTTCTTTGGGAGCCTTTTTATTTTTAAGTTACCCGCTTTTTGTTACTGGCCTCGACCCACTCATCTTTTTTACATTTACAACAGCTTCCTGCATTGCCTGCATCCTTTTCTTCTGTATATCCGCAAAACGTACATGAATAGAATCCTTTCATACTTATTGTTTTTGTAGGGTTTTCCAGGGATCCCGGCATAATGGGAAGCCCGTATTTCACCTGGCTGTCTTCAAAATAAAAAACGCTGATTTCGCCGGAGACTTCTTCAATGGCCCTTTCGATCTGGCCCAGCTGTGATATACCTTTCAGCCTCAGTTCTGCGAAAAATTCATCACTTCCAAGATTTTCCTTTTTAAAATTTTCAATAGAGAATTCCCCGTTTTCAATCAGACAGATGGATGTCCCTTCCAGTAATTTCTCCAAAAATTTGCTTTTTCCTATAAGATAGGTTACAGAAGTGTAGAGCAGAATAATCACCATAAAAACAATGATTGAAGATGCTATTCCTACTTCTTTATAAAACATCGGGTCACCTGCCGCTGAACCCAGTCCGATAATTACGACTAATTCAAAGAGCGACAGCTGTTTCACTCCCCTCTTCCCCAATATCCGGAGACCGATAATAATCGTCAAAAACATAATAGAGGTCCTCAGAATGATCTCGAAAAGAAATGACCATTCTTCCTGTCCCATTAAAAATTCCTTCCATTCTAACTGTAAAAGAAATGAAGATACCATAAAATTTATTTACGGTCTGGGCTTCAAAAAATAAGCCAATGAGTATAGCATTTATGGATGAAGTTTCCAGTCTTCTTTAAGCAAAGCATAAATGACATCATCTACCCATTGGTTTTTCCAGAACAGACTCTTAACAAAATGTCCTTCTTTTCTGAACCCGATGCGTTCCATTAAGCGTAAAGAACCGGTATTTTCAGGATCAACGGAGGCTATGATCCTGTGTTTTTGAAGATTGTTGAATAAGTAATCAATAACACCTTTCAAAGCCTCGGCGGCATAGCCTTTTCCGTGAAATTTCTTGTTTACGGTAATTCCCAATTCGACCTGACTGTTTTCTTCACCGAAAAAATGAATTCCGATATCTCCGATAACGCCATCGGTTTCTTTATCAGTTATTAGAATCTGGTACCAGGTTTCCGGCAGGTTAAACTCCTTATCATTTCTTTCGATAAATCCGTCCACTTCTTCCAGGGTTTCAGGAATCCAGCTTTGGAATTTATTGGTTCCGGCATCAGAACGGTAATCGAAAATAGCCTGTCTGTCTTCAGGCACCATATCACGAAGGATCAGTCTTTCTGTTTCAAGCAGCATAATAATGTATTAACTGATGTAAAGATAAGGAGTTCAGCTGTTATTTTAAATCGTCAAGGACCTCCATAATATGGGTGTAAATAAATTCCAGTTCCTCCCGTGTGATACAATAAGGCGGAACAAGGTACATCACATTTCCCAGGGGACGCATGATGATCCCTCTTGACAGAAATTCATGGTAAAGCATTTTTCCGGTTTCATTGAAATAGGAAGTTTGCCGGTTATTTTTAACTTCCCACGCTATGATTGTACCGGTCTGCCTTACCTGCCCAACCTGCGGATGCTGCCGAAAAATTGCCGAAAAATCAGAATGCTGTTCAGTGATCCTCTGAATATCTGCTTGCGTTTCTTCATCCAGTAATAATTCCATACTGGCTAGGGCTGCCGTGCACGCCAGTGGGTTTGCGGTGAAAGAATGACCGTGAAATAAAGTTTTGTACGGGTCTTCGGACAGAAATACCTCAAAAATACCCTGTGAGCAGGTGGTGATACCCATAGGCATGGTCCCGCCGGTCAGGCCCTTTGAAAAACACATGATATCCGGCTTTTCGGAAAGATAATTTGCCGCAAACAGTTTCCCCGTCCTGCCAAAGCCTGTAAAAACCTCATCCTGAATCATCAGGATACCCTGCTCCCTGCAGAATTTCATAAGTACATCCAGATCTTCCGCCCTGTGCATCAGCATTCCCGCAGCTCCCTGAACCAGCGGTTCATAAATAAAGCAGGCAACCTCATCTGAATGACTTTTAATGACCGCTTTTAAATTCTCGAGATTTTCCGGATCCGGCGTATCGATAAAAATCACTTCAAACAGCATCTCTCTGAAAGGTTTTGTCCAGGCACTTCTTCCGCTTACGGACATGGCCCCGAACGTATCGCCGTGATAGGCATTATGAAAGGCCAGTATTTTTGTCTTCTTTATTCCTGTATTATGGGCATGCTGAATACAGATCTTCAGGGCAACCTCCACTGCTGTCGACCCGTTGTCGGAATAGAACACCTTCTTCTGGTTCTCAGGAAGGAGTTTTAATAAATTCTCCGAAAGCTCTATTGCCGGCTGATGGGTAAATCCTGCAAAAATGACCTGTTCCAGTGTATTGAGCTGCTCGGCTACTTTTTTGGCAATATAAGGGTGCGCATGGCCGTGAAGCGTAACCCACCAGGAAGAAACGGCATCGATGTATTTATTTCCCTGATCATCGAAAAGATAAACCCCTTTTCCTTTTACAATAGGGATGGCATCTGCTGCCGTTTTCATCTGCGTATACGGATGCCAGTTGACTGCTTTATCGCGTTGCTGTAAGTTCATAGATTCTGAAAATAAGTAATTTGTGAATGATTGTTCTATTTGCTGTAGAGGGGTAATTCATCATTTAGCAGCCTGCTTTTTCTCTCTTCATCGACTTCAGTCCTAAAGTTTCGAGCATTTGCAGATCTTCCGAGATGCCAGGATTCGGAGTGACAAGCAAAGTTTCATTTTCACCAGTAAAAATGGAATTTGCCCCTGCCATAAAACACCACGCCTGCTCAAATTCCGTCATTTCTATTCTTCCTGCGCTTAAACGGATCATTGAAGAAGGCATAATGATTCTTGCCGTGGCGATCATTCTTACCATTTCCCAGGTATCGGTTTTTTTATTGTCTTCAAGAGGTGTCCCTGCTACTCTTGCCAATGCATTAATCGGAACGGATTCCGGATGCCTCGGCATGGTGGCTAAGGTCAACAGCATGGAAATCCTGTCATGATGGGTTTCTCCCAATCCGATAATCCCTCCTGAACAGACGGTAATCCCGGCTTTTCGGACATTGTTGATGGTGTTGATCCGGTTGTCAAACGTTCTGGTGGAAATAATCTCTTCATAATACTGTTCCGAAGTATCAAGATTATGGTTATAGGCATATAAACCTGCTTCCTGAAGGCGGACTGCCTGGTCTTCGGTCAGCATTCCCAGGGTACAGCAGACTTCCAGTCCCAGTTCATTAACGCCCTTTACCATATCGATCACCCGGTCGAAATCACGGTTATTCCGTACTTCCCGCCACGCCGCGGCCATGCAGAACCTGGATGAGCCTCTGTCTTTCGCCTTCTGGGCATGTGCAATGACCGTTTCTGTCGGCAGTAATGCCTGAACCTTGATATTGGTATGATACCGTGCTGCCTGCCCGCAGTAGGAACAGTCTTCCGGGCAGCCTCCGGTTTTTATCGAAAGCAGCGTAGACATCTGAATTTCTTCAGGATTATGCCACTCCCGGTGAACGGCAGCTGCTTTGTAGATCAGCTCAAAGAGCGGAAGATTATAGATGTCCCTGACTTCTTCTTTTGTCCAGTCATTTCTTATTAGTTTTCGATCCATTCTTTTTCTGATAATTGTTTTGTAATACTTTCTATATGTTCTTTTGTTATATTTTCAAGATCCGGAATCCTTATCACGTAAGTTTCCTGTGGAAGATGCCTGCAGATAACACGCTCTGTATCCGGTGGGAAATTTCCGTTAAGGATCAGGTACTTCAGCTGTAGTGTACGCTGCTGCAAGGCCATTACTGATAACAGAGTGTGATTGATGCATCCCAGGTAGTTCCTTATCACCAAAGCCACAGGGAGATCCAGCTTTTTAATCAGATCAATCATACATTGATATTCATTAAGCGGCACCATCAGTCCTCCGGCTCCTTCCACGATCAGATGATTTGAAGTTTCAGGGATTTTGAATGTATTTAAATCTATTGTAATTCCTTCTTCTTTAGCTGACTGATGAGGTGAAGCAGCCAGCTTGAAACGATATGTTTCCGGGTGACAAACGGTATCATTTCCAGTCCAGTTTTTTATTTTCATGCTGTCGGAATACTCAAGATATCCCGACTGAACGGGTTTCCAGTATTCCGCATTAAAATATTTAGTTAAAATCGCCGAACATACGGTTTTCCCGACTTCAGTCCCTATTCCGGTTATAAATAATTTCATAATATTGATTCAATAATTTCTCCGGCTTATATAATATCTCTGATAATTCCCGCGAGTTTTATAATTTCTTCTTCTGTATTAAAGCTGTGAATACAGATCCGGAGACGTTCCGACCCTTCCCTGACCGCAGGGCTGTAAACAGCGTACGTTAACAATCCCTCATCGTACAATATCTTTTGCAGGCTTTTCAGTTTCCGGGTATCGGGAACCAAGATTGCCTGAACAGGACTTGTTTCTGACGAAATTGAATCCAACTGCTGCTGACGGAAAATTTTGATATTTTTCTGAAGTCCTGCGGATCGTTCAGGATGCCTTTTCAAAAATTCATATCCTGTTTTTATGCCCGCCCATTGCGCATCGGGAGCTGAGGTTGTATAAATGAACGGCGAGGCAAAATTGATCAGATAAGATATCAGTACATCATTACTGAGGACTGCGGCACCATGCATGCCCAAAGCTTTGCCATAGGTAATCACTGCTGCCAGAACTTTGCTCTGGAGGTTATATCGGTCTACCAGGCCGTACCCAAATATTCCGAAAGCATGCGCTTCATCCACAATCAGGCCTGCTGCATACTTTTCACAAATCCCGGCGATCTCCCGGACAGGGGCAAAATCCCCATCCATGGAATAAAGGCTTTCTATGGCAACATAACAGTTTCCGTTTTGCCTGCTTAATAGCCTCTCCAGATGTTCAGGATCATTATGCCTGAATTTTAATTTCTTAGCATGCGACATGGTGCAGCCGTCATGTACGGAACGATGGATTTTTTCATCGGCTATAATGGTATCATGCCGGTGCGGAATTGCTGAAAATAAAGCCAGGTTCGCATTGTATCCGGAATGAAAAAGCAGCGCGTCAGGGTATTGATGTTCATGGGCGATCCATTGTTCGGTTTCAGTTATATGATCACTGTTTCCACTGATTAATCTGGAACCTGTATTGCCCGAAAGCAGCTGAGGATTTTGAATGATTTTTTTCAACAGCAATTCATGAAACTCTTGATTTCCCGCCATTCCTAAATAATCATTGGAATAAAAATCAATGCCTTCAGGTCTTGGCTGCAATGCCCTTAAATTCCCATGCTTCTTTCTTTTATCCAAAGCCTCCCGCAGATGCAGCTGCCCTTTATGCATAATCAGGGATGGTCACTTCATCGATAATGGCTTTAATCCATGCGTCATGCAATTCTTTTTCAATCCGGACTATATCTTTTGCATGTCCATGCCAGCTTTCAGAAAAATTATCAAGCTGGGAAATCATTTCTTCCAGATGGCCTTCTTCTTCAAGAATAATGGATTTAACCATAATCTTCGATGATGTTTTGGTGAGAACATCCTGATAAACCGGATATAATTCATCAGCACGAATTTCAATAGCATAGGTTACAAAAAGATAGGCCGCATATTTAAGTTCTTCCTGGGTCAGGCTGAAATGTTTTATCAGGTATTTACAGGCTTTTATGTCCAGGGCATGCAGGTACTGCCTTGTTGCTGCCGCAGCCAGCAGTTCATCATTCTCGTAAGTAGTGCATAGTCCGCTACCCAGTTTTCCGATCTGCTTTTTCAGGTAATAGGCATGGCGGTGTTCCTCACAGGCATGTTTCAACTGAATGACATTCACGTGGGTGGGATGCTCACAGGCTGAAATTTTTTTGGCTCCGGCATTTTCCATAAACGAAAGGGTATTCAGCCATCGTGCATGCGTCCGGGGATCCTGAATAATTCTTTCAATAAGGCTATAGAATTCCATAGATTTTATTTTGATTCCAAAATTAGTATATTGCCGGACGGTTGAATGGTGCCAGTTTTAATATTATGGATAGTCCGGTTGAAATTCCTTACAAAAGTTTTATTACGATAGAAAGAAATTCTGATGTTTCTATATACCTGCAGGTTGCCGGCCAGCTGGTTAATGCCATACAGCGCGGCTATCTTCCTTTCGGGACAAAACTTCCGGGAACAAGAGTTTTAAGCCGTCTTCTTGAGGTTCACAGAAATACGGCAGTAAATGTTTATGAAGAATTACTGGCCCAGGGCTGGATAGAAACTTATCCCAATAAGGGAACTTTTGTGATCGGCAAAGAACGGGAACAGCCGTTGAAAATTAAGAAATTTGAAAAGAACCATCTTGGAAACTATCCGGAAACAGCCGGGTTTTCCTTTAATACTTCCAATATTCTGGACAATCCATTTGAGTATTCGGGCTGCGACTACCTTTTCAACGACGGCATCCCCGATATCCGGCTGACCCAGATTGACCAGCAATCCAGAATTTACAGTGCAACCTTAAAACGGAAAGCCCATAAGATCGGGCAATACAATTACGACGGAAGTGAATTTTTTAAAAAGAATCTTTCTCAATATTTAAATCTGTCCAGAGGTTTACCGATTTCAAGAAACAATCTTCTGATCACGAGAAGTACGGAAATGAGTATTTACATCGTTTCACAAATATTGCTGACACAGGATGATACAGTTCTGGTAGGCGAACTGAGCTATTTCTCAGTCAATATGATTTTTCAGAAAGCCGGAGTAAATATCCGGCCCATTCCGATTGACGAGCATGGAATAAATGTGAATGAAGTAAGGAGCGTCTGTGAGAAACAAAAGGTCAGGATGCTGTATCTTACCCCGCATCATCACTATCCCACGACGGTCACATTAAATGCACAGCGAAGGCTGAAACTGTTGGATCTTGCTGTTGAATTCGGCTTTATTATTCTCGAAGACGATTATGATTACGAATTCCATTATGATAAAAGTCCCATTTTGCCCCTGGCCAGTGCAGATACACATGGCATGGTCATATACATCGGTTCTTTCGGAAAATCATTGGCTCCCGGTTTCCGGACAGGCTTTATCGTTGCTCCCGAAAATCTGATGGCAGAAATGCGTAAATATCTGGGGATTATAGACCGGCAGGGCGATGTGCTGATGGAACATGTTCTGGGCGAAATGATTGCCGAAGGCGAAATCAACCGGTATCTGAAAAAATCACTTAAAATTTACAGGGAAAGAAGAGATCATTTCTCCCTGCTTCTCGAGGAAAAACTGGGAGAATGGATCAGTTTTCAGAAGCCTTCGGGCGGACTTGCGGTCTGGGCAGAGTGGAAATTACCGGTTAACCTGATGAAACTAAGCCGGGAATGCTCAAAAAGCAATCTGTTCATTCCGAAAACACTGCTTTACCAGAATAAACACCTGACAGCCATGAGGCTCGGATTTGGAAATTTCAATCTGGATGAAGCTGAAAAAAGCATTGACATTCTTTCAAAGACGGTCAAAAAGCTATCCTGATTATCATTTTGAATAATCTGATATTGACATCAACCTTGCTGGTACCCAATTATGAAGATTAAAATCATAATTTTTTAAATGATTGGTTAGGTTTTTGAATGGTAAAATTCAAATCCGTACTATTGAAACTGATCACATTTACCAATAAAGGCATTTACTGTCCGCAGGGAAAGTTTTATATCGATCCCTGGAGGCCGGTAGATCTTGCCTTAATTACGCACGGGCATGCTGACCATGCCCGCTGGGGAATGAAAAAATACCTCTGCCATCATTTCACGAAACCGATTCTTCATAAAAGGATCAGTGAAGACATCGAGTGCCAGAGTGTGGAATATGGCGAAGTGGTGAATATGAACGGCGTAAAGGTTTCACTTCATCCGGCAGGCCATATTATCGGCTCTGCGCAGATCCGGCTGGAATATAAAGGGTATGTAAGTGTTATCTCCGGAGATTATAAAGTAGAGGATGATGGGCTGAGTACACCTTTTGAACTGGTAAAGTGCCATGAATTTGTTACTGAAAGTACGTTCGGACTTCCTATTTACAACTGGCTGGAAGTGGATGACCTTAACAAAAGAATGCAGAGCTGGGTGCTGAAAAATAAAGAAAATCAGAAAACATCCGTATTTATAGGATATTCCCTGGGGAAAGCACAGCGGATCATGAAAGCGGTGGAAGGCCTCGGGAAAATCCATGTCCACTACTCTATCGGAAAGCTGAATGAAGCTTTTGAAAATGCCGGGATTATACTTCCAGAATATGAAGTCCCGGATTTCAGGGAAAGCGTAAAGCATGTACAGGATGATATTGTTATTGTCCCGCCTGCCTTACTGGACAGCAATGTTATCAAAAAAATCCCAAATCCTGCAACGGCCATCTGTTCAGGCTGGATGCAGGTGCGCGGGGCGAGAAGATGGCGGAGTGCGGATGCCGGTTTTCCCATGAGTGATCATGCGGACTGGAGCGGTTTGTTACAGGCTATAAAAGCAACGGAAGCAGAAATTGTTCATGTTACACACGGCCAGACCGAAGTTTTTTCAAAATATTTAAATGAAATCGGGATAAAGGCAGATGTTGTAGAAACTTTATACGGTGATGATGAAGAGGAAACTGAAAAGGAGGAAACTGCTGAAGCATCTGAATCTCAGCCCAAGGGCTAATTCATTAATTTAAATAGTATACAAACGACCTGAACAAAATCCTTTTATTCATAAAGAGAGCAATGGAGAAGTTTACAAATGAAGGTCATAGCAGTCCCAATTATTAAAGAATCGATTACCGGAAATTATATTTTAAATTATGAAGCATTTCGCAGAACTGATCAATGCCCTCGAGAGCACCAATAAGACCAATGCAAAGATCGATGCGATCATTGATTATCTGGAACGTGCACCGGATGATGATAAAGTATGGTTTATTGCGCTGTTTACAGGCAAAAGGCCCAAACGGAATGTCAATACCAACTATATGAAAGAATGGGCACTGCAAATTACCGGGCTGCCCTTCTGGCTTTTTCAGGAAAGCTATTCTTCGGTAGGAGACCTCGGGGAAACCATTTCATTGATCCTTCCGCCGCCCACTGAAAAAATTGAACGTACGCTGTCCCAATGGATGAATGACATCAGTGGGTTAAAAGGCGAGTCCGATGATGAGAAAAAAGACTTTGTCCTGCGATCATGGAACGGTCTGGACTATACGGAACGCCTGATTTTTAATAAATTACTGGGCGGAAGCTTCCGGATCGGGGTTTCGGACAAAACCCTCATCAATGCCCTGACGAAGTTCTCAAACCAGGAATCCAGCACATTAATGCACAGCCTGATGGGAAAATGGGCTCCGGAAGAAGCATCGTTCCAGGAACTTATTTCCGCTGAAAATATCAATCCCGACAATTCAAAACCCTATCCTTTCTGCCTGGCTTATCCTCTGGAAAAAGAACTGGAAGACCTCGGAACTCCTGATGAATGGCTGATTGAATACAAATGGGACGGAATCCGCGGACAGATCATCAGAAGGAATGATGAAGTGTTTATCTGGTCCAGAGGTGAAGAACTGATTACCGAACAATTCCCTGAAATTACAGAAGCGGTTCAGCAGATGAAAGGCAATTTTGTCATCGACGGAGAGATACTGGCGGTAAAAGATGGTAAAGTTCTGAACTTTAATGAGCTTCAGAAAAGACTGAACCGGAAAACATTGACCAAAAAAATGCTTTCCGAAATCCCGATCCAGGTTTTTGCCTATGATATACTGGAACTGGAAAACAATGACCTGAGAGAAAAGCCGATCTCTGCAAGGCGTGCCATGCTGGAAGAACTGCTGCTGAATGAAAGTCCGGAACATATTAAGCTTTCCCAAGTCATCGGTTTTGAAAGCTGGGATAATTTAAACCAAATCAGAGAAAACTCCCGCGATATCAACAGTGAAGGGCTCATGTTAAAGAAAAAAGACTCCTTCTACCATTCCGGACGTAAAAAAGGGGACTGGTGGAAATGGAAAATCAACCCTTTAACCATCGATGCGGTAATGATTTACGCACAGAAAGGAAGCGGGAGAAGAAGCGGTTACTATACTGATTATACCTTTGCCGTAAAGAACGGCGATGCGCTGGTTACCATTGCAAAAGCCTATTCCGGGCTTACGGATAAAGAAATTATGGAAGTCAGCCGTTTTGTGAATAAGAATGCCATTGAAAAATTCGGTCCGGTCCGTACCGTAAAGGCTGAACTGGTCTTTGAAATTGCGTTTGAAGGCATCGGGTTCAGCAACCGTCACAAAAGCGGTGTTGCCCTGCGTTTCCCCAGGATTTTAAGGTGGCGGAAAGATAAAACGGTTCATGATATTGATGATCTTGAAGAAATTAAAAAGCTCATTCAGTAATTTCTTTAAATAATTAAATAAAAAACGATTCATAAATTGCGGACACCGCATTAAAAAATCAGGATAAAAAAATTGACTGCTTTTGAAAATACCAACGGATTCACCGTCATTCAGAGCTGGATGGCGGATAAAGAAATTTCCCCTTTTAAATTTCAGGCTGAAACGTGGTGCAAATTCGGAAGCGGATACAGCGGGATGGTAATTGCCCCGACCGGTTTCGGGAAAACCTATTCTGTCTTTTTAGCACTGATTACGGATTTCCTTAACCATCCCGAAAAATATGAAAAAGGGCTGAAAATGATCTGGATCACCCCGCTACGTTCCCTTTCAAAAGATATTGCCAAAGCCATGCAGGAAGCGATTGATGAAATCGGCCTCGACTGGATGGTGGGCGTAAGGAACGGTGACACCGACCCTAAAGTACGCCAACAGCAGGTTAAAAACATGCCGGAAATTTTAGTGGCCACTCCGGAAAGCCTGCATCTGCTGCTCGGGCAGAAAAACCATCAGCGGTTTTTTAAAAGTTTAAAAGTCATCGTGGTTGACGAATGGCATGAGCTTCTGGGATCAAAACGCGGCGTGATGATGGAGCTCGGGATTTCTCAGCTCAGAAGCTATGTTCCCAAAATAAAAATCTGGGGCATTACCGCAACTATCGGGAATCTTGATGAAGCCATGGAAATCCTGATTCCGTACCATATTAAGAAAACCACCGTCACCGCTAAAGAAAAAAAGAAAATAGATATTGTTCCGGTTTTTCCGGATGAAGTTGAAATTTTACCCTGGGCAGGACATCTCGGGCATAAGCTTGCGGATAAAGTGGTCCCGATTATCCTCAACTCCACTTCCACCATTGTCTTTACCAACACCAGAAGCCAGAGTGAGATGTGGTACCAGTTGCTGCTGAATGCCTATCCTGATTTTGCAGGGCAGATTGCCATCCATCACAGTTCCATTGATGCCCACCTGAGGATCTGGATTGAAGAAAACCTGAGCTCCGGTAAACTGAAAGCGGTTGTTTCAACCTCATCGCTGGATCTTGGAATCGATTTTAAGCCTGTGGATACGGTAATTCAGATCGGTTCTGCGAAAGGGGTTGCCCGGTTTTTACAACGGGCTGGCCGAAGCGGGCACTCTCCTTTTGAGACTTCGAAAATCTATTGTGTGCCTACCCATTCTTTAGAACTGATTGAAGTGGCCGCTCTTAAGGAAGCCGTGAAAAACAATGTGATTGAACCGCGTGATCCGCAGGTGCTGTGTTTTGATGTCCTGGTTCAGTTTATGATGACCCTGGCAGTCGGAGACGGCTTCTATCCTGATGAGATATATCCTAGGATTAAAGAAACCTTTGCATTCCGGGAAATGAATGAGGAAGAATGGAAAGGCATCATCGATTTTTTAACGATCGGCGGAAAAGCACTGAGAAGCTATGAAGAGTTCCATAAAGTAGTCATTGATGAAACCGGGCTGTATAAAGTAACCTCAAGGCGGATTGCCATGCTCCACCGGATGAATATGGGCGTGATTGTAAGCGATGCGATGCTTAAGGTAAAGTTTATTTCCGGCGGCTATATCGGGATGGTGGAAGAATATTTTATTTCGAGGTTAAAGAAAGAAGATAAATTCATCCTGGCGGGAAGGGTTTTGGAAGTGGCAATGATCAAAGATATGACGGTATTTGTCCGGGCCTCCAAAGGAAAAGCATTTGCCCCGAGCTATCTTGGCGGAAGACTTCCGCTTAGCTCCAACCTGGGACATTTTCTGCGCGAAAAATTATCCGGAGCCCTCAATCCAAAAGCTTCCGAAAAAGAGCTTAAATTCCTTCATCCGCTGCTGGCCAACCAGGAAGAACGTTCACATATTCCAAGGGAAGACGAATTCCTCGTTGAGATGATTAAAAACAGGGAAGGCTATCACCTGTTCATGTATCCTTTTGAAGGGCGGCTGGTTCATGAAGTGATGGCCGCCCTGGTGGCCTACCGGATTTCAAAGCTTGCTCCGATTTCTTTCTCAATGGCAATGAACGATTACGGTTTTGAACTGTTCAGTGATAAAGAAATCCCGCTGACGGAAGAAAACCTGCACGGCATCCTGACCCGCGACAACCTGATGAATGACGTGATTTCAAGTATCAATTCGGCGGAAATGGCAAGGCGAAAATTCCGTGATATTGCCGTGATTTCCGGAATGGTGGTTCAGAATTTCCCGGGACAGCAGCGTTCCAACAAATCACTGCAGAGTTCAGCAGGACTTATTTTTAAAGTACTGGAAGATTATGACCCTAATAATTTCCTTGTCAGGCAGGCGTATACGGAAGTCTTCAATATGCAGCTGCAGGAACAGAGGCTGGTAGGAGCTTTCAAAAGAATTGAAAAGTCAAAAATTATCCTCAAACATGCGGCCTCGTTTACGCCTTTAAGCTTCCCGATCAAGGTGGACAGTCTTCGGCAGACGCTTTCCAGTGAAGATCTGGATTCTAGGATCCAGAAACTGATTCAGCAGGCCAGGAAAGTAAAATGAAGACAAGAAATTGAAAAAATGAAGAATGATTAACAGATCTGAAAAATGAAAATAGTAACAAAAAATATAACGGTACAAAACGAAATTTTTACTTTAACCAACCAGAGGGCTTTATTCTGGAAAGTGCAGAAAGTGCTGGTTTTATCAGACCTCCATATTGGAAAAACCGCACATTTCAGGAAAAACGGCATTGCCCTGGCCAACCAGATTATGAAGAATGACCTGGAACGGTTATCAATCCTGATTGAATATTTCCAGCCTGAAAAATTCCTGGTGGTTGGTGATCTTCTGCATGCGGGCGACAATTCTGATGTCGATGAATTCTGCACCTGGAGAAGCCAGTATCCGGATTTAGGGTTTTACCTCATCGAAGGAAACCATGACCGGATCTCGAAAACCCTGGAATCTAAGTTATGCCTGAACTTTAAATCAAAATCTTTAGAGCTTGACGGTTTCACCTTTATCCATGATTTTGAGAAAAAACATCCGAATCTCCAGATTACCGGCCATATCCATCCCGGGTTTATGATCCATTCAGCGGTAAAGAAAATTAAATTGCCGTGCTTTGTCCTGACGGATAAACAGCTGCTGCTTCCTGCCTTCAGTGAATTTACAGGTTTAGACACAAAAAATATCCCTAAGAACGGGAAATTCTACGTTTTTACGGATGCTGAAATTTATGAAATTTAAGTTCAGGCTAAATCTTTCCTCATCATCAGGTCGGTCTGCTCTTCGCTGCCCAGCCTGAAAATATGCTTGTCGAATGTCACAAAACCATTCTTCTTATAAAAGTTAACCGCACGGAGATTCTCTTCCCAAACGCCTAGCCAGAGGTATTGTTTCTTTTCATGCAGCGCAACTTCCAATGCCTTGTCATATAAAAGCTGGCCTACTTTTTTACCCTGGTGTGAGCTTTTTACATAAATCCTTTCAATCTCCATTGAAGCATCATCCTGAAGCTCTGTCTGGGCTTTTCCGGCATTTACTTTAAGATAACCGATCGGATTGTCCTCTTCCCATGCAATAAAGAAATGGGAGTCAGCCGTGTTAAGTTCCTGAGACAGTTTTTCCGTAGAAAAGCTTTCATCAAGGTATTTCTGCATTTCATCCTCAGAATTGTCTTTGGCAAATGTTTCGTAAAATGTTTCTCTTCCTACGCTCTGTAGGACTTCCAGTTCTTCAGCGGAAACCTTCTTGATAATAATTGATGTCATCGTATAATTAAAATAAAATTTTGACAAATGCTTCTGAAGCCAAATG
This sequence comes from Chryseobacterium gregarium DSM 19109, assembly GCF_000430845.1. Classification (GTDB taxonomy): domain Bacteria; phylum Bacteroidota; class Bacteroidia; order Flavobacteriales; family Weeksellaceae; genus Chryseobacterium; species Chryseobacterium gregarium. The sequence goes on from NZ_AUMU01000001.1 coordinate 360,076, forward strand.
AACCTGGACTGCCCAGTCATCTGCTGCTTCGCTTCCTGCATCATCCGAGATATATTTCAGGCAAAGGAAAGGGATGTTTTTCTTCATGGCGATCAGAGCCAGCGGGTAGGCTTCCATATCCACAATATTGTAATCGGTTTCCGCATGGTTCATTTCAAAGCTGTCCCCGGTGCCGCAGATGCCCTGAGGCAGGTCTTCTTTGATAAGCCCGTACTCTAAAACAGGCGGTATGCCTGAAAGCGGTGTCTCATACTTCCCGAAGCCGAGGCCTCTTACATCCATATCGCGCTGGATAAACTTTGTGCAGCAGACCACTTCGCCTTTCTGAAAGCTTCTGCTTCCGGCAGATCCGAGATTGACAATCAGTTCCGGTCTGCTGCGGTGGATTTCCTGGGTCAGCTCCATGGCAGCGTTTACTTTTCCGATGCCTGTGACCAGTTTATTTTTATCATTAAATACTTTGCCTGCTTCCGAATCCAGGGCGAAAACGAAAAGGGTCCTGTCGATGGCAAAATGATGTTCGCCGGTAATTTTTATCATTTGAAACGGACTGTTAAATTCTTTTTAAAATTAGGCATTCGGATTAAATACTGCAACCGTCCGTACTGCAGGAATTGTCAGTGCTTTCTTTTCCGGATCTTGTTTCATCATAAGTCTGCATCAGTGCATCACGGAAAGCTTCTGCAGGTTGTGCTCCGGAAACCGCATACTTTCCGTCCAGAATAAAGAAAGGAACTCCGGAAATTCCATGGTCCCGGGCTTCCTGAATATCTTTCCTGACTTCATCCTCAAATTCCGCAGAGTTTAAAACCTGTCCTGCTTCTTCTTTATCAATTCCTATGGAACCTGCCAGAGAAGTCAAGGTATCAAAATCAGCAACATTTTTACCTTCCGTAAAGTGTGCAGTGAAAAGGGTTTCTTCCATCTCACTGGATTTCTGGTGCTTTTTAGCCAGGTGAAGAAGCTTGTGAGCCGGAAAAGTACCGGTAATTAAAACCCGGTTGAAATTAAATTCAATGCCTGAATTTTTTCCCATCTCCGTTACTTGGGCCATCATCTGCCGGGCCTGTGCTTCCGGGAACCCTTTTTTCTCCCTGAAATAATCAAAGGTACTTTTGGTTTCATCGGGGCTCAACGTCGGATCCAGCTGAAAACTCTTCCACTCTACTTCCACATCCTCTTTAAAAGACAGCTGCTCAAGTGCTTTTTCAAAATTATTTTTACCGATATAGCAAAACGGACACATTACGTCCGACCATATTTCTACTTTCATTGCTTTTTATTTAAACACAGACAAATTTAATCATAAATAGTAAAAATATTATGTTTTATCCCGGTCAAACCGTTATGAACAACGATGTGTTTATGAAAGTATAAAATAATTTTGGAATCCGAAGGAAAATAATCATCGGCCGGCAATCGAATAGAAGCTTTCACAAAAGCTGAATGTAATCAGTATCGAAAAAATAGTAGAGGTTAATGTACTATGGATATGTTTTATTTTATAAGCTATTCTGCCCGATCCGGCGTAAAATAAAAAAATGGTTTAAAGATCATTAAACCATTTATAAATATCAACTGTTGATGCAATATTCAGTTTTTTCCTCAGCCTGTTCTTACGGTTTTGTATGGCTTTCGGTGTAACAAATGTGTAGGTTGCAATTTCTTTAGTTGTTAAATTGAGTTTTAAATAAATACAAAAAATCAATTCAGAGTTTTTAAGATTAGGCTGAATGGAAGATAGCGTATTAAAAAAATCAGGATCTACCAATCTGAACTTGCTCAACAGCCTGGGGGAATTTTCTTTTGCCAGGGATAAAATTTCGTCCTGTACAAAAATCTTTTGGTTTAAATCTTCTAAATTAAATTCAGTTTTTTCGTTTTTCATAATATTCTGATCTCTTCAAATTTCTGTTGCTGATGACAGCCCCAGTATTAAGTCACTCTTAGCACTGTACTTCGCTATAAAGTTTAGGTACTTTCTGTTTAATGCCTTTATTATTTTATCATTTTGGAAATTGACGGTTTTTGCCGATACCTCAAATTTTTATGTTTATTCTTTTAAAATTCAAACTGTATTACAAAAACTTATACTTTATGGCAGATTAAAAACAAAGAAATAAAAAATGATTAAAATTTCCTTTAATAAAAATACCACATACATACCACGCATATTTTTTAAATCTTATCTCCTGATCTGAAACAAAGCATGTTACATATCCGACAACAAAACTAGACTTTTATTGTCTCCATTTTTATGATTACGATCAATATGTCTAAAAAAATGAACTATTTTTTCACCGGTAAAGGATCGTTCAAAAAGGCTGTTACATAAATCATTATAAGCGTATTCAAAGGGGTTTTTATCACCTTTGATGCTGAAAAATAGAAAACGGATCGTTCTTTTATTGATTTTAAAATTTTAAACTGGTTCAATTATCAAATTGATATATTTTTTAAGCAAAACAGACATCGATGTACTATTACTGGAATAGGAAAGATTGAGAATTTATAAATGAATTGGCTTATTTTCATTGGATTAGATGTGAATTTCTGTATTTTCAGTATAGTAAAGCATCCTGAGAAATACACCGATAAAAATTTTTGATCATAAAAAAACGCATAGATGGGCAAAAGCCTGTTTAGCTTTAGAATACAAATAATTACCTGCAGATGATGATAATCCGGCAGATTTTATATGAGTTTAAATCTGTCCTATTTAAAATCAATTAGATAAAGCTGAAAATGAAGCATTAAAAGTTTTATAATGTTTCAAAATGGGCTCTTATTCATCTGCCATACCTTACTATTGTGCCAGCTGCTTTTGAAATTCTTCAAGGTATTTTGCCAGATGGAATCCGTCTGCAAGGCCATGATGTGCCTCAACTGAAACCGGGAGATAGTATTTGCCGTCCCTAATCGTAAATTTGCCAAATGTAATTTTCGGAACCGATTCTTTTCTGTCAAGCGGAGTTGGATGAAGAATGGCTGAAAAAGAATTCCAGGGAATGGTGGAATGCCTGATCAGGTCTTTCCCCAGTTCTCCGTTGTTCATTCTTATTCCTGTAGAATTCTGTACTCCTGCAATTTCTTCCTGAAGTTCAGTGTTGAACGTATTAAAATCTTCTGAAAAGCGGATATAAGCAAAGCCAAAGGTTCCGTCTGCCCTTCCGATCGTTGTTCCGGCATTAATAATGTCATAGAAAACAACGTTATCATCAAGAATACGCAGTTTCATTTCGGCAACAGCATTGACGGCAATCATTGAGGCATGCAGATATGCTGCAAAAAAAGAATGGCCTTTTTCTCTGGATTTTTTATAGGCCACTGTACACTCCACTTCCGTGGTGAAACCAAAGTAAGGACTTGCCATGGCTGAAAAAAATTCAAAGTGTTCTTTTCTGTTCCAGCTTTTAATATCTATAACCTTCATTGTTTTTTTTGTAAAATTCCGTAAGATTTACCGTTAAAAAAAATGCAGCGTATTAAAAAAAGACATGGAAACATATTGTATATTCATTATTAGCGAGTTACAGTCATTTAAATACACTTAAAATATTTTTAATGCATAAACTGGTCAGTTTTTTGATACCACAGTTATTTAAGATCCATAAGATTATTTTTATCTTAATCATTCAATTAACAAAATAATGAAAGAAGAAAAATTAGGGTTCATCGGACTTGGAAATATGGGATATCCGATGGCGAAAAATTTAGAAAAGTCAGGATACGTACTTTCTGTTTACAACCGAACGGCTGAGAAGGCTGAGGATTTTAAAGAAAAGTCAATTGTCTGTCATACGGTTTCTGAAGTAATTGACAACAGTGATATCATTTTCACAATGCTGACCAATGATCAAGCTGTAAAAGCAGTGTATGAAGAAGTTTTAGCGCAGGATATTTCCGGAAAACTGTTTGTAGACATGAGCACGATCTCTCCTGAAACGACGAAAGAAATATCTGCCGCCGTAAAAATAAAGGAAGCAGGGTTCATCGATGCTCCGGTAGCGGGAAGTACAAAGCCGGCAGCTGAAGGAACACTGATCATCATGGCCGGAGGTGAAGAAAAAGACATCCGGCGTGCCGAACTCTTTTTGCAGAAGCTTGGAAAAAGCATTAAACATCTGGGTGAAAACGGAAAAGGGATTGCTGCCAAATTATCCGTTAATTATTTTATCTCAGCAATTTATCAGGGATTGGCGGAAACCGTTCTTTTATCGGATAAACTGGGCATTGCAAGGGAAGATATGCTGGATATCATCAATGAAAGCGCAAGCGGAAGTGGTGCTACCAAAGTGAAAACGCCATTGCTGATCAATGATTCCTATGAGCCCGCCTTTGCCCTAGACCTGATGTTGAAGGATATCCTGCTCGCTAAAAATGCAGGCGCTGATTTTCCGTTATCGGAAACCCTGATTGAGACCTACCAGTCTGCTCATGATGCAGGGTTTGGGAAAAATGACGTGATCGGTATTATTAATTATCTGAAAAAATAGACTGCTGATTTTTTAATTTGTTACATTAACCTGAATTTAAAAGAATGATATGAAAGATTTCAAGACCGTATTTTTCTTTCTGCGGCTTCCGGTGGCCCTTTCCCTGTTGGGTCATGGACTGGTGCGTCTGCCGAAACTTCCCGCTTTCAGCGAATGGATGATGAAAACTATGGAGAAATCGGCACTTCCCGACGTTCTAATTTTGCCGTTCAGCTATGTCCTGCCCGTTGCAGAGGCAATCATCGGTATTTTATTACTGATTAATTATACGACAAAATATACTCTGTATGCAGGTTTAAGTTTAATGAGCATCCTGATCCTCGGAAGCAGCTCTGTTGAAAACTGGTCTGCCATTGAATCCCAGCTGCTGCATTCACTGTATCTCTTCGGCTTGTTCTGGTTTTATGAAAAATACAGCGTCGGCAATAACAGCTGATTGCAGTTCTTAATTAAAAACTGTTCCTTTGCATTGTCAATTTTTGTCATGAAAAAATCGGAAGCTACCCGTTTAAATATTCTTCAGAAAGCATTTGAACTGATCTATACGAAAGGTTACCAGACTACCAGTATAGATGAGATCATCGCAACGACCCAGGTCACCAAAGGAGCTTTCTTTTACCATTTCAAAACAAAGGATGAAATGGGACTGGCGATTATCAATGAACTGATGAAGCCCAGCATGACAAATGCATTTATTGAACCCTTTCAGAATAATGAAAATCCTCTGGATACCATCTATAATCTAATCTATAGCCTGCTGATGGAAAATGAGGATTTAAAGGTTGAATACGGCTGCCCTGCTTCCAATTTCACCCAGGAAATGACACCGTGGAACCTGGATTTCACAAAAGCTTTGAATGATCTTTCCTTACAGTGGGAAACGTCTATGACCGAAGCTATTGAAAAAGGAAAGGAAAATGGCCATATTGCTGCTGACATCAATGCAAAGGAAATCGCTGTTTTTGTAATATCGGGCTATTGGGGCGTAAGAAATTTAGGAAAACTCGAAAATTCAAAAGCGGTTTATCTTATTTATTTAAAGGGGCTTAAGTCTTATTTCAAAAGCATTCAATAATTTTTTATCAAAAAACATACTAAGTAGTATGTTTTTATTATACCTTTGCTGAACATTAAATTTATTTCATGTATCAGACCCTTACTTTCCTCCACTCTACGGTCCGCTGGCTGGTCTTATTGAGCTTAATCTATGCGATGTTCCTTGCCTGTAAAGGATATTTTTCGGATGAAAAATTTTCAAAAACAGATGATTCGGTGAGACACTGGACTGCAACGATTGCTCATGTCCAGCTGGTATTAGGCATTATATTATATTCCCAAAGTCCTGTCATCAGCTATTTCTGGAAGAATTTCAATACCGCTAAGGAATCTTTTGAATTATTGTTTTTCGGCCTGATTCATATAGTCCTGATGCTGTTTTCAATAGTCCTGATTACCATAGGATCTTCTGCTGCCAAAAGAAAAACATCTGACAGAGATAAATTTAAGACCATGTTCACTTGGTACAGCATAGCTCTGGCTGTTATTTTCATCGCTGTTCCCTGGCCGTTTTCTCCTTTCGCCAACAGACCTTATTTTAGATAATCATGATGAAATTATTAAAGACCAGCATCGGAAGATTGAGGATCATAGCGATTCTTGAAGGGATTTCTTTATTAACCCTTGTATTTATAGCGGTTCCTCTGAAGTATATGACAGGGAATCCTGATTTTGTAAAAGTAATGGGACCTGTTCACGGTGCCTTATTCCTGCTTTTTTTATTCAATACACTCAGTGTAGGCGTAGAACAGAAATGGAAATTCAAAGATACGACCTGGAAGGTACTTCTGGCCTGCATGATCCCGTTCGGGACGTTTTATATTGATAGGAAAATTTTGAGCCGGCTATGAAAAACATACTGATTTTTTGCGGGATTATTCTCACAGTGTATGTGGTGTACAGAATATACCGGTACCAGACGCTTGACAACGGTCTGGATCAACTGATAAAAAACGGCGCTGTTATTCTTGATGTCAGGACTGAGAAAGAATATGAAACCGGGCATATCCGGAATTCAGAAAATATTTCCCTGGGAACCATCAGGGAAAGATATACGGAACTGGATCCCGGCAAAACGTACATTACAGTCTGTTCTCACGGATTAAGAAGTGTAAAAGCAGAACAGATCTTAAAGGAGAAAGGCTTTAGGAATGTACATAACGGCGGAGCCTGGAGCGATCTGCAGAAAAGTTTCGACTTAAAGATTGCTGAACCCGGCAGCCCTTAAATGCTAAAACATTTTTATATAATATTATAGCTTTTAAACCTGGTCATTTTTACAGCATTCATTATAATTTTAGAATATATTTTTCATGGCAGAATTTAATTGTGGTCGGATTTTTGAATAGGAAAGAATAGTTTATTCTAATAAAAAATTAATCACAAAAATATAATATTATGTCAACAGAAAATCTTACGCATCAGGATGCCGTTAAAAAAATCAAGGATTTATCAGAAAGTGCAAAAATCTGTATGTTCTGTACCGAACTCGATAAATCCCCTATCAATTCACGCCCGATGTCTTTACAGGAAACTGATGAGGAAGGAAATTTATGGTTTATCAGCAGCGACACAAGCAACAAGAATTTTGAAATTAAAGAAGATAAAAGGGTACAATTGTTTTTCATGAATAACAGTGATTACCAATACCTTTCTGTATACGGCACTGCAACAATTTATAAAGACCGTTCAACCATTGAAGATAAATGGTCTCCAATGGCAAAAGCATGGTTTGAAGACGGAAAAGACGATCCTGATGTATCCATTATCCGTGTTGAGCCGCAGGACTCTTATTACTGGGATACAAAGGTAGGAAAACTGGTTAGCCTGTTCACTTTTGTAGCATCTGCCATTACCGGAAAGACAACTGATAATTCTGACGGTGTTGAAGGGAATGCAAGAGTTTAATTCTGAAACCGATATTAGCTAAACAAAACAGATCATAAAATAAAAGAGACCGCCTTAAAGGCAGTCTCTTTTATTTTATATTATAATGTAGGAGATCAGGGTGTTTCATCGTGGGGCATATCCACAGGCTTTGATTCCGGTGACCCTTTTTCACGAAGCCAGATAGAAAGAATGACAATAGAGGCTACCGCCAGGAATTCACTCTGCCAGTTCTGGAAGGATTCAAACCAGAACCTGGAATCGGAAATATAGTGGACAGCCGTAGTGACCGGTTTGTTTTTCGCTATCTGCTCTTCATTAAAATCTTTCAGGCTGCCGTAAAAATGCATGATAAAGCTGAACAAAAACAAAATGGCAAAAGCCAATGACAGCGAGTGCTTATATAATTTCAGCCATATGCCTCCTTTTTTTACCGGCCATGGTGCGTTATTATGTGATACAGGCTCACGGTCAACATCTTCTTTACCATCCAGGGATTTGGATTCGCTGGACCCTTTCTGCCTCAATGATACCGTTAACAGAATATACAGCATCATCTGCAGGAATTCGCTTTCCCAGTTTTCAAAGGTGGCCTGTATAAAATGTCCGCTGTGCATGTATTCTCCTGCACTTAACAGTGCTTTCCCATTTTCTGCCAGTTCTGTATTGTGCGTGTTCCATCCTGTCAGAAACTGGGCTGTAAGGCATGCAAGCATTAGGGTGATTACGACAATGCTCAGACTGTTCCGGTAAAAAAATCCTTTTTTTGACATATATTTTATAGTTCTGATTCAGATTCTATTCTCGGAAGATCTTTAACCGTCGGCCCTGTAAGTAATTTTCCGTTTACATTAAACCTGGACCCATGACAAGGACAGTCCCATGAAAGTTCGGCACTGTTCCACCGTACTTCACACAAAGCATGGGGACACGTACTTTTCACAAGATGCATTTTGCCGTTGTTTTCTTTATATAAAGCATACGAATTACCTTCATATTTTACCACTTTTGCTTCGCCTTCTTTTACTTCGGCCAAAGAACTTATTTTTTCCGCGAAAAGCTTGTCTTTGATAAAATCATAGGCGACAAAGGCATTTTCTTTTACAAATTCTGTAAATCCGGCGATTGGTTTTATTCTGGAAGGGCTGAACATAGTTTCATACCTGCTGCTTCCTGAAATAATGAGATCTGCTATAATCTGTGAAGAAATGGTCCCGAATATCATTCCGTTTCCCCTGAAACCGGTAGCGGTAAATATATTTCCTTTGCTTCCCGGAAGCTTTCCGATGTATGGGAAACCATCCGTAGGCTCATAATACTGACTGGACCAGCTGTAACGGGCCGTATCGACATTAAAATACTGTCGTACATAATTTTCAAGCCTTGAAAAACATGCTCCCGTATCTTCCTCATGTCCGGTCTTATGGTCTTCTCCGCCTGCAATCAGCAGATTTTCACCATCGATTTCCTGAATCCGGTAATAATGGTAAGGATCTGTAAGGTCATATCCCAGATCTCTCGGATAGGTACTGTCATTTAAACTGAAGGCAATGGCATAGCTTCGGTAAGGGGCATTGACCGTATGAAGGATACTCAGTCCGGGAGGGATATGGGTAGCATAGACAACATGTTCCGCACGAATCTCCCCTTTTGAAGTTTTCAGGATTACAGCTTCTTCCTGCTCATCATGACTTTCGCAAAGGCAATCTTCCTGAATAATTCCCCCTAAGCTTTGGAACTCATCACAAAGAGCTTTGATATATTTTATCGGATGAAACTGAGCCTGGCCCGGAATGATCACCGCTTGTTTAAAAGGGACAGGAAAAGGTATCTCTTCCGTATAATTCATCTCAATACCTACTTTTGAGGCACCGTCAACAATATCTTTCAATTGCTTCTGCTGCTTTTCGTCCAAGGCAAAAAGATATGCGGATTTTTCTTCAAAATCGCAGTCGATGGTAAAATTGCGGATGTTGTTTTGTATAATTCCTATAGCTTCTCTCCCTGCTTCAGCTAACAATTTAGCGTTATCCAGACCGAAATTACTGATGGCTTCGTTATAAGTAGTGTCAAAAAAATTATTAAGATGGGCAGTTGTACCGCCGGTGGTTCCGAACCCGATATTGGCAGCTTCCAGAAGGATGCATTTTTTTCCTGACTGCTGAAGTCTTAAAGCAGTTGAAATACCGGTAATTCCTCCGCCTACGATGGCCACATCAAAGGTTTGGTTAAGATCAGCTTCTGAAGAAAACCTGCGGATTTCTTCCTGCCAAATACTTTTTCTCGCGCCGTCTCTGTACATAATTATCGTTTATTGTTACATTTATTTCACACGTAATGTATCATTCTGTGCAATAGTATTTGTGTATTGGTGATCACTGACTCTTTTCTCTTTATCGTATCTGTTTTCAGCCTCGTCTTCATCAAAATCACACTTGCATGATGAAAATGTGAAAAGGCCCAAAATTCCAAGAAGTAAAGCAGTTGTTTTCATAATATTTATGTTGTTTTTTATCCGTTAACAATTAATCCCCCGTTGGGATGAAGCACCTGCCCTGTGATCTGGGCTGCCTCATCGCTCGCCAGAAACAGGAAGCTGGATGCAACCTCTTCAGGGGTTGCTTTTCTTTCAAAAGGCGGTTTGTTTGGGTCATCTTCTGTGTCTCCGAAGGTTTCTTCTGTTAAAGGCGTAAAAACAGGCCCCGGTGCCACAGCGTTAACACGGATCCCTTTCGGTTTTGCCTGCAGGGCCAGTGAACGCGTGAAAGAAACAATAGCGCCCTTGGTGGCGGAATAATCCAGCAGTTCCGGATGGCCCTGATAAGCGGCAGCGGAAGTGGTATTGATAACAGAATTCCCCTGTTTCAGATAAGGAAAGGCGGCTTTTGTCAGAAGAATCATCCCGATGATATTGGAATTGAAGGTTGTCCTGATGTTTTCCTCCTCCAGGTCTTCAATATTTTTTGAAGGGAACTGGGTGCCGGCATTATTAATTAAGATATCAATACCTCCGAATTCAGATGCTACTTTTTCCGTTACTTCCTTACAGAATCCGGAATCACTGACGTCGCCCTGAAATATAACTGATTTTCTTCCCAGATCCTGTATTTCTGATTTTGTTTTCCGGGCATTTTCTTCATCAGAATGATAAATGATGGCCACATCGGCTCCTTCTTCAGCAAACAGCAATGCCACTGCCTTCCCTATTCCACTGTCGGCACCGGTAATCAGGACAGATTTATTTTCTAATTTCAACTTCTTCATAAAACTTAATTCTCATTTTTAGGTTTCTGCATTTCAGACATGTTATATGCTGCCATACTGTCTGTAGATATATTGGACATTGCTACGCTTATTTTATTTTTCAATCCTGAAATCACTTTGTCATCTCCGTTCATCAGTGCATTGTATCCGTCAATGGCTACTTCTTCCGGTGAAGAAAGGTTGTCTTTATCATCCAGGATTCTGCTTTCATTCATATCAGCCTTATTAAAAAAATCCGTATCCGTAGGCCCCGGTAAAAGTGCCGTTACCGTAATTCCGGAATCTTTAAGCTCTTCACGGATCGCTTCAGACCATGATAAAATGAATGCTTTCGTACCGTGATACACCGATTGCCACGGGCCGGGAGATTTACTGGCTATCGAAGCCAGATTAAGTATTCTCCCAGATCCTTTGGGTAAGCGGTCTTTTAAGAAAAGTTTAGTCAATATAATGACTGACACAATATTCAGGTTAACGATATCTACCTCACGATGGATGTCCGTATCCTGAAATTTTCCGTAAGCACCCTGACCTGCATTATTAACCAGGATCTCCGAGCTGATGCCGTTTAACTGCAATTCTGAATACAGGGAATAAACATCTTCCTGGGTAAATAAATTTTTAGCCATCGTAATGACATTGATTCCATAAGTTTTGAATTCATCGGCCTTTAATTTCAGCTCATCGTGATTTCTGGCTACCATAACGAGATTATACCCGTTTTTAGCAAACTGTTTAGATAATTCATAACCTATACCACTGGTAGCTCCGGTGATTAAAGCATATTGATTTTTACGATCCATATGAGCCTATTTTAAAATCATCAGCTGGTTAATTTCACTTTTAAAACAGCCTAAGATAAATTCAGTGTAATACAGCTGTGCATTCAAAGCCTGTGTTTTGGGATGCAGTTCAAGCTTTTTGGTTAGTACAATTTCTCCTTTATAAGCAAAGGAGAAAAAAGCATAGATTTTATAGGATGAATTTCTGATCGGGGTACAGTAGCCTGTAGTGGCAATAGCCCAATCCGATTCAAAAAGCTTGGACACATTTAAGGCCATTGTTTCGGCAATGTTTTCTGATACGCAGTCGCATTCTTCTGCTTCGTGGGCATCCACTTTCAGAATTTTTACTTTTTCCTGCATTGTATAGGTCGTAAGCCCGCCTTTGTAAAAAAGAGTGGCATTGGGCATCTGTGAAAAAGCCAGTTGCAGACAGCCGGAAGTAACGCCTTCTGCTATGGCAATGGTTTCATCGGTAGTCATGAGAGACTGGCTGATGTATTCGAGAAGACTTTTTTGAAATTCCATAATTATACTTTTTGGTGTTGGTGTTATGATTAAAACTGTGAGTTTTTCCAGGGATCCAGAACTACTTTTACACACCCGTCTTCTTTCTTGTCAAAAATCTGGTAACCTTTTGAAACATCTTCCAGGGAAAGACGATGGGTAATAATATCGTCTAGTGTAACGCGTCCGCTCTGAACATGGTCCATTAACTGATCAATAATTGTATGAACGTTGCACTGACCAGCTTTAATAGTAATTCCTTTATCAAAAATCTGTCCAAGTCTGAAATTATCATAATTGACCGGATAAACTCCTAAAATAGATACAATTCCGCCGCGCCGTACCGCACTCATACAGGCGTCAAGAACTTTTATGGAACCCTTTTCAAAATTGATCACTGCCTTTGCCCGGTCCAGTAAATCCCGGTCCGGTTCAAAACCTACGGCTTCAATACAAAGATCGGCGCCGCGGCCGTCTGTCATCTCTCTGATCTGTTCAATAACATCCTTGCCGCTTTTCCATAAGATGGTATCGCAGCCTGTGAGTTTTTTAATCTGGTCCAGTCGGTACTGCTGGGTATCTACAACAATCACTTTTTTTGCGTTATGGAGGATCGCACTTTTTGCCGACATGGAACCTACCGGCCCTGCTCCGAAAATAGCCACGGTTTCCCCTCCTTTCAAGTCTCCCCACATTACTCCGCTGTAGCCGGTAGGGAAAATATCAGTAAGGAATAATACCTGTTCATCGGTAAGGTTATCCGGTACTTTCCGGGGTCCGATGTGCCCGTACGGAACCCTTACATATTGTGCCTGCCCACCGTCATATCCTCCGTAAAGATCGGAATAGCCGAACATGGCTCCGCCTTTTTCCGTTAAGATTCCGCCTTCGGGACCGTAATGCTCCGGATTGCTGTGCTCACATGCGGTAGGAAGATCATGCTGACAGAAAAAGCAGCTTCCGCAGGAGATTGGGAAAGGTACCACTACACGGTCACCAACTTTTAAATTGGTAATACGCTGCCCTACTTCCTCTACAATCCCCATGAACTCATGTCCCATAACCATAGGACGTGCCTGAGGGATCCCTCCCGAATACATATGAAGGTCACTCCCACAGATTGCTGTGGAAGTGACTTTCAGAATAATATCGGTTGACTCTTTAATAATGGGATCATCTACGGTATCGCATTTAATGATACCCGGTCCGTGAATGACTGCTGCTCTCATAATTATAATATTTAGTGTGGTGTGATGGGTGTAATTTTATTTATTGTTAATCCTGAGCATTACGCTCTAATTCAAGATCCCAGACTCTGTGGTTGGCAATAGCCTGGATAAACTTGGCGGCTGTATCTTTGTCTTCTGCGGTAATAATAGCAGGGTCGATGTGTTTTTTTGCGCCGACATTGCTGTTTATATAAAGAGGTTCGGTGCCTTCTCCGAAATTAATTGCCTTACAGTGCTTATAAGCTTCATTAATGAAATTCAATACCAGATGTTTGTTTTCCGGTGTTAAAAGCTCCTTGGTAGAATCTTCCCCGGCACTGATATACAGGGCATCAAAGCAGACACTGGCAATGCTTGTCAGGGAATGTTTTGGGATTAAAGAAGAACCTTCATTTAGCTTAACGGGTGCCAGACTTGGACCGATAATTTCAACGACTGCATTTTCTGCCTCCAGCTCTGTTTTCAGTGCATCGATGGCTGATGCATCAGCACCGTTGGCTGTAATAAATCCGATCTTTCTTCCCACAATGGAATCTTTAACCGTATTCTTCATGCTTAACGCTTCAGAAGACTTGGTTTCCGGTTCTCTTTCCTCACTCTGAAGAGTTAAAGGATCAATGTCTGCCGGTAAACTTTGATTCGGGAGATCGAGTTCTTTTACTTCAACCCCTACTTTCTTAGCCACTTTTGCCGCCAATGCTTTATCAATAAATGCCAGCTGGCTTACCGTTCTTTCTCTCACGGCAGGAATGGTCACTTTTGACAATTCGAAGATCAGTGCATTCTGAAGATGCAGTTTCTCCGGTGCCGACTGGCTGTTGTAAAATAATTTTGCCTGAGAATAATGGTCTACGAAACTTTTACTTCTTTCTCTTATTTTCGTGCCCGAAACTCTTGCTTCCTGCGTGGCATATCCACCTTCTTTCATCATCGACTGGAAAGGACATCCGCCACCGATTGAATTCGGCTCATAGCTTACTTTTCCTTTATCGATCTGCTGTCTCATAAGGCCGTCTCTCTGGTTATTGTGTACAGTGTTTACCGATCTGTTGATTGGAATTTCATGGAAATTGGGTCCGCCCAGTCTAAGCAGCTGCGTATCCGTATAAGAAAACAACCTTCCCTGAAGCAACGGATCATTGGTAAAGTCGATTCCAGGAACGACGTGTCCGGGATGGAATGCAATCTGTTCGGTTTCTGCAAAAAAGTTTTCCGGGTTTCTGTTGAGTGTGAGTGTCCCGATAAGCTCTACAGGAACTAATTCTTCAGGAACTAATTTAGTGGGATCGAGAAGATCAAAATCAAATTTATGTTCATCTTCTTCAGGAATCAGCTGAACTCCGAAATCCCATTCTGGGAATAATCCGTTTTCAATGGATTCCCAGAGGTCTCTTTTATGAAAGTCAGGATCAACTCCTGAAATTCTCTGCGCCTCATCCCAGGCTACAGAATGTACACCTAATTTCGGTTTGAAATGGAATTTTACAAAATGAACTTTTCCTTCATCATTGACAAATTTGAAAGAATGGACTCCGAATCCTTCAATCATCCGGTAACTTCTCGGGATTGATCTGTCGCTCATCAGCCACATGATCATGTGCATACTTTCCGGCATCAGGGAAATAAAATCCCAGAAAGTATCATGGGCAGACTGTGCCTGCGGAATTTCATTGTGGGGTTCAGGCTTTACGGCATGGACAAGGTCCGGGAATTTGATGGCATCCTGAATGAAAAAGACCGGGATGTTATTGGCAACAAGGTCATAATTTCCTTCATCGGTATAAAATTTTACGGCAAATCCCCTGACGTCCCTGGCCAGATCCGTACTTCCCCTGTTTCCTGCTACGGTAGAAAACCTTACAAATACCGGAGTTTCTTTCCCTTCTTCAGCTAAAAATTTTGCCTTTGTATACTTTGCCAGGCTTTTATTAAGTTTAAAAACCCCGTGAGCGCCAGAACCTCTTGCGTGGACTACCCTTTCCGGTATTCTTTCGTGGTCGAAATGCGTAATTTTCTCCCGAAGGATAAAGTCTTCCAATAACGTAGGACCTCTGTCGCCCGCTTTCAGGGAATCCTGATCATTGTTGATCTTCAGGCCCTGATTGGTGGTCATTTTTTCCTGATTATTCGATGTTTTGTAAGCGTCAAGCTGGTCCAGCTTGTCATTGGTCGGTTGGTTGTCTTTCATAATTCTGAATATTTTTAATGGTGTGCTTTTGTTAAGAACTTAAGTTCTAATCGGTTTACTGTTTTCCAGTATGTATTTTATTTAAATGGGCCCCTATAGATCACCTCTACAGGCCCTGATTTTATCAAAGATTAATCTTCCTGGTAAGCATCAAAATTGATGACGGTTTCAGCAATTTCCGTAAGATGATAATCCGTATCTTCCTCTTCTTTCAAGGTTGTTTTAAGTAAATCTGCAGCTTTGTCATGTCCCATGGTAGTGGCAAGCTGGGCCAGTCCGCCATACGTAGCGATTTCGTAGTGTTCAACTTTCTGTGCGGCAAGGATGAGCGCAGCATCGCGGGTCATGGAGCCTTCTTGTGTGGACTTGATCATTTCCTGACCATCTTCAATAATCCCTTTCACGGCTTTGCATTCTTTTTTCTCCGGCGCCTCATCAATCAGTTTAAAAATATTTTCTAAACGGCTTACCTGCTTTCGGGTCTGAGTCTGATGGTCTTCAAAGGCTTTTTTCAGCTGATCTGTTGTAGCAGCCTTCTGCATTTCCCCTAATGCTTCAATAACGGCATGTTCTGCAAAATAAATATCTTTAAGGACAGAAACGAAAAGCTTATGAAGCGGAGCGCTTTGCATGTCGTTTCCGTTCACTTGTGCATTATCTACTGATGTTGTATTCTTTTCTGACGAAGACAATGCAGTGCCCTCAGTATCCGTTATTTCAATGCCTTTGCTCTCTTTGTTGTCTGATATTATATTGGCCATAGGTGTGGAAGTGGTGTTTTTGATTTTAAACGTTATTTTTATATTAATATATAGTGATGTATACTATTTCCAGCCGTAACTAATAATAGACAGCAATAATTTTGTTTAGTTAAAAAAAATGAGTACAAACGATAAACGTTTTAACGTTCCCCGAACTGAGGCTTAAGAATATGGATGGATTATTTACTCAAATTTACATGATAAAATTTCCTATTACTATGATTGTAATCATATTGATAGATATTAATAATAAACTTTTCTGTTTTGAATGACCAATTTCTGCTGTTCTTCCATCTTTTTCAGCGTCCTGATTACTGTTTCAACCCGCAATCCTGTAAGATTGGCCAACTGTTGCCGGGTAAGCTCCACATGAAATGAGTGATCACAGTCTCCGTTATGGTAGCTTTTTAAATAATCCAACAATCCTTCCAAGCGTAGCGCAGGATTCTGGGAAGACATATTCTGCAGCATGATTGCTTTAAAATACAGCCTTTGGGAAAGACAGGCATTCATCTTTAGAGAAATTTTTGGATTCTGCTCCAAAAGCTCTAAAAAACCGTTCTTGGGAAGCCTGATGATATCCGACGGGATAAGGCAGATAGCATTCATAACATGAAAATCTTCCAGAAAAATCATCGATTCACCAAAACTCTGATTTTCACCCAGAATATTATGGATGAACTCTTTTCCTGCATCATCGTAATGATTCTGCTTGACTTTTCCTTTTATGATCTGGTAATAGTAGGCTGCGTGGTCGCCCTGACGGTAAATTATATCTCCTGGTTTATAACATCGGTCCTCTCCTCCGTACGAATACAGAAATTCAGGATCAATATTCATACAGCTTATAATTTTCATAGGTATTTATAAAACTTTAAGATTTAGTATACAATACACTGATATAAAATCTTACGGTTTTTTATTGTACTTTTTATTTCTTTCCATTATTTAACAACTCTGACAACTGTTTATAAACATACTGTTATAAGACTGCCTGCTTGCTGTCTCATTAACGGTATTCTGAAAGAATAGGAAAACTGCTCATGCTGAAAGTTTTTTAAATAATCCACCAATACCTTAAGCTCCGCAGTCAGATCTTATAATGACAAGTTTTGTGCCATTATGATCTTAACATTCAGTCTTTGTGCCGGCAATTGTCTGTATTCAGAAAAATTTCCGGATAAAGCCACAGCAAATCAACAAAATAATCCCCGTCACTTCTGATAAAAACGGATTTACAGTATAATGAATCAAGACAGACCGGAAGTCTGCCTTAATGTAACCGGAAAAAATAGAAATAAGAAGCTAAAAATGATTCAGGCCTCTGTAACCTCCGAATTTACTATTTGCTGTCCGGAACAAAGTTCTTCCTGGCAAGCTCTTTCCGTACACGGCTCAGGCTTTCAGGGGTAATGCCAAGATAGGAAGCGATCATCCATTGGGGAACTCTCAACAGGAGATCAGGATACATCCTGATGAACTTCATATACCGTTCTTCCGCTGTTTCGCCCAATAAGGAATTGATCCTGTCCTGAAGGCTGCGGATATGCTTCTGAATTAAAATATCGCTTTTTTCAAGGCTGTCCGGAAATTCACCGACAATTTTATTGATGAAATCAGGATGTAACAAAAGTACTTCAGAGTCTTCCACCGCCTCGATATAATACAGCGATTTTTCGTTGAAATAAAGACTGCTCCGGTCTGAAATCAGCCAGCTTTCAGGGGCAAACTGAATGATATGTTCCTTACCGTTCTTATCGATAGAATACATTTTAAGCAGCCCTTTTTCCACAAAATAAATATACCTGCAGATTTCACCATACTGTAAAAGAAACTGATTCTTCTGAATCTTTTTCGTTTCATACTGCAGCGTGCACATATTCACCTTTTCTACAGGAACATTAAGGACTTTCGATAAATAATTGGTAATATTTTTCATTCTGTAATCTGATCTGCCGATATATGCTGATGTGAAGCGTTACTGATTACTTTTCCATTTTCGATAACCAGAAACTGCGGGCTTTCGTGTCTTACCTCAAGATCTGCTGCAATCTTATTGGAAACTGCTCTGTGGGCCAACAGATCCAGAAAATACAAATCCGGCTTCTGATCCAGACTGTTGATTTCCTTTTCAAAATTCTTCAGTACCGTTTTGCTGATAAAACAGCTTGTGGAATGTTTAAATATCCCGATTTTATGGTGAAAGGAATCTTCAATCGCTTTTTTAAGGTCTTTTTCACTTCCGATGGATTTCCAGATCGTAGATTTATCCGAACTGTCCTCTTTTCCGCTAAAAATTTTATCAAAAAAACTCATACATGAAATTGTTTTAAGTGATGGTCCAGGTGTTTATATTCCAGAAAACCCCAGTCTTTCTCTTTCATTCTTCCGAAAAGCACATGCCTGTCAGGTAAATCATTATTCCGGAAGCAGACCCTGTACTCGTCCAGCATTTTAAGAAGATTTTCTTTTTCTTCATAAAAATCACATTCAAAATTAATAATAAGTTTCCGAAAAGTAGGCATGTTTCTGGGAATTCCGTTGTTAAAAACCTGCATTTCCATTTTTGTAAGGATGCCTATTGTCTCAAACAGTACATTAACCGGCGGAAGTTCGATTTTTTTCAAAGGAACCTGGAGTACGAAGCTGCAGTGCCTCATCATCTGACATACCTCCATTTTCCCCCATTTCCTTGATGAGCTTTCAGATAACAGATTGATCCTTCCAATGATTTCCTCAAAATGCGTTGGATTGTGGAGACTTTTTTTCACCAGCCTTTTTCTTTCTTCAGGTTCTCAATATGGGCAAAATGATGCCGGCAATGCCAGACGTAAAGTGCCAGGCAACTTCGCAGATTATAATCCCTATCATGTTCAGGATGATGAAAAGTTCTTTCAAACTGCTTATTCGTCATTGTTTTCAGTAAGGCTGTCCATCGCTGGTGCGTTCCTTTAAGCATTCTCATGGCAGGTTTTACTGGCATATTTAAACTGTCCTGAAGTTCGGCCCATTTTGCCTCATCATAAGGCTTTATGATAGGATTATCTTCAGTAAGAGCTAATTTGAATCGCATAAAACTATTGATATGGCTGTCTGCAAGATGGTTGACCACCTGCCTTACCGTCCAGCCGCCTTCCCTGTACTGCGTATCGAGCTGCCCGTCACTGAAATCTTCAATGAGGTTTTTCAGTTTCCCCGGAAAGTCCCGGATCACTTTGATATATTCATCCAGTGTAATATCACAGATATTTTCAGGGTTTTCAAATTTCCCAATCGGGAATTTTTTATGTTCTAAATCATTCATTTTTAATAATTTTCGTTAATACGTCAAGTAAAATTACAGCATCCTTATCTTTCAAGTGATAAAGCATTTTATTTTTATAATTGTCTTGTTTCGAGAAAATCATAAAATGATGGCGGTATCTTCTGATATCTAAATCTTCAAATAAGATCTCCTGCCTATGAAACCTAATCCTATCATTAAAAATATCAATTCCTGCAATATTTACTTCTTTTTTATTCTTAAGATTTTCAAGATAAGCATCTGTGATATGCCCGATGAAATTTTTCCATAATTCATCGATGATGTCACAATACAGCTGATGCTTTTCATTTAATTTTCTTCCGTAAAAAAGTTTGAAATATATTTTTAATTCCTTATTTGTTTGAGTTCTGATAAAGATCTGGTATTCTCTTCCTATATAAAAACTATAACCTTTGATAAAGTGGACTCCATAGCGAATTCCAGCAATATCTTCCTTATTAATAATAGTAAAAAAATCATTAGTTCGATCTTTATTCTCAAATTTTAAAAAATTTTCGTCAATGATCAATGATCGTTTTCTGTTGTCAAATAATCCTCGAACAATAGTAAATTCTCTCATGCAATACTGATGTGCCCTGTCATTTTCCGGACATTAGTTTTTACAAATTTATCAAAAAATCGAGAATCTAAATTGAAAAGGCTTCAATTCTGTTAAAATTGAAGCCTTTATTATTCGGATTATACTCTAATAACCGTGTAAATTAATATCTTCTGTTCTCTGCAATGTTACTTTTTTACCCATTTTCTTTTGGATTACCCGGAAATGCTGCAATTCGTCATCGGTCAGGATGCTGATGGCTGTCCCCATTTCATTCGCTCTGCCCGTCCTTCCGATCCGGTGAATATAATCCAGAGGGGAACGCGGCAGTTCGTAATTGATCACACACGGCAGGGACTCAATGTGGATACCACGACCGATCAGGTCCGTGGCCACCAGGATCTGGGCACCGTTGACCTTAAATTCTTCCAAATTATTCCTTCGGGCACCCTGTGATTTCTGGCTGTGAATGGCTACTGCTTTTATTTTATTCTTCTTGAGTTTTTCTACTAAATTATCTGCAGATTTTGTCGATGAAACAAAGATCAAGGCTTTTTCAACCTTTTTTTCTTTAATCAGATAACGCAGGAACGGGCCTTTGTTTTCCGGAGAAACATGATAGGCCAGCTGCTCGATATGGTCAATCTCAACGTCTTCTTTTTTGATTTCAATAATTGTAGGATTGATTGACAGACGCTGCTTCATTTCAGAAACCTTATCATTTAAAGTCGCTGAAAACAATGTCGTCTGCTTCATCACGGGCATTAAAGCAAAAAGCTTATTCATTTCTTCATCAAAGCCCAGCTGAAACATTTTATCCGCTTCATCAATTACCAGATGCCGGATTCCTGAAATGCTCAGCGCATTGTGATCAATCAGATCCAGCAAACGGCCGGGTGTTGCAATAAGCACTTCCACGCCGAACATTCCCTTCATCTGCGGATTAATGGAAACACCGCCATACACTGCCATGGTCTGGATTTCCCGTTTCAGGTTTTCTGTAAAACTCCTGAATACGTCATCAATCTGAATGGCCAGTTCACGCGTCGGAACCAATATCAGGACCTCAACATTCCTGTCTTTTTTAACTTCTTCATTCTGCAGCTTTTCCAGAATAGGCATTACAAAACAGGCGGTTTTCCCGGAGCCTGTCTGTGCAATCCCCATCAGGTCTTTTCCCTGCAAAATAACAGGTACAGCCTGTTCTTGGATAGGAAACGGTTTCAGATACCCCAGTTTGTTGACGGAACGAATGATATTGTGTGATAATCCCAAAGACTCAAATGACATAAAATTACTTATTTGCTGCAAAGATAAGCTATTGGAAATTGTTTTATATCCCTGAGCGCAATACCGATTATAATTTTATTCTATAAGATGCCTATTTGTCCGATAATTTTTTTTTGGACAATATTTTGAATATTATTTTTTGTGGATTTATAAATATCCGAGAATTTTAAATATGAAAAAAGCATTAATAATCGTCGATGTACAGAATGATTTTTGTGAAGGCGGCGCACTGGCAGTTCCGGGAGCCAATGAGGTAATTCCGTACATCAATTCATTAATGGAGGAAAATGAATACGACCAGATTATCCTGACCCAGGACTGGCATCCTGCCAATCATAAAAGTTTTGCGAGCAACAACGGCAAAAAGGTGGGAGAAAGCATCATCCTGAATGGCGTTCCGCAGTTTATGTGGCCTGACCATTGCATCCAGGGAACTTTCGGCGCGGAATTCCATAAAGATCTCAACAGGGATAAAGTGACCCATATTATCCAGAAAGGCAAGAATACCGAAATTGATGCGTACAGCGGCTTTCAGGATAACAACCACTTCATGAAAACCGGACTCGATGATTTTCTGAAATACCATGATATTCAGTTATTGGAAATTGTAGGCCTCGCAATGGATTACTGTGTGAAATTCACCTGTACAGATGCGGTTGCCGAAGGGTATATCACCTGCCTGCATTTTAACGGGACTCGTGCGGTAAATGTAAAGCCCGATAACGGAAAGGACGCGATCTATGAAATGATCCAGAAAGGAGTAACCGTTTTAGGGTAGACAATAGCTATGAGTTATAAATTATGAATTAATTTGCAGTTCTATAATCTATAGTAAAAAAAAGAATTCCGCAGAGATTATCTGCGGAATTTTTATTTATTCAGGATGAAATTAATTGTTATGCCTGTTTTACAGAAACTCATAACTCATTATTTACAACTTCTCACCTAATTAAAGCATTTTAAGATTATTCACTTCCAGTTCCGTAAGGATTCTCCAGTGTCCTCTCTTGATGTTCTTCTTCGTCAAGCCGGCAAACATGACCCTGTCAAGAGCCTCCACTTCATATCCTAACCTTTGGAAAATCCTTCTGATGACCCGGTTCCAGCCGATATGTATTTCAATGCCTATTTCATTCTTAGGCTTTCCTTCAATAAAAGAAATCTGATCTACTTCCGCTACTCCTTCATCCAAACGGATCCCTTCTGCAATAAGCTTCATATCTTCGTTAGTTAGTTTTTTATCCAATGTCACATGATAGATTTTCTTGGCGTCAAAAGAGGGATGCGTCAGTTTTTTCGTCATGTGCCCGTCATTTGTCAGAAGAATAACTCCGGTTGTAGAACGGTCTAATCTTCCTACAGGAAACACGCGGTACGGTGAAGCATTGGCCACCAAATCCATTACTGTTTTTCTTGCCTTGTCGTCTTTTGTCGTAGAAATATATCCTTTTGGCTTATTTAAAAGAACATAAACAGGTTTTTCCGGAGTAATCGTTTGTCCGTCAAAAACCACTTTATCTGTTTTCTGAACTTGATAGCCCATTTCATTCACCACTTTTCCGTTGACTTCTACCAAACCTTGGGTAATTAAATCATCCGCTTCTCTCCTGCTGCAGATCCCTGAATTGGCAATGTATTTATTAAGACGAATCGTGTCCTTATGAATATCTTTGTCAATCTTGGTCAATCTTCTTTTCTGTACGAAAGATCTTGCTTTATCGTCTTTTTCTTCACCATTTGAAGAAGGTCTTCTTCCGTATTTTAAACTGCCTCTTTCATATTTATCCCTGGCGTCGAATGTATTGCTTCTGCTGCCACCTCTTTTAGGAGCCGGTTTTGCGAATGACTTTTTCTCTTCACCCGGGTTCGTAATGAACGGTTCTTTTTCAATTTTTGAATATTTCTTTTCCATCCGGCTCTCGTAACTGGTATCGCCGCTCTTAGGAGAATTTCTCTCTCCGGCCTTTGGAAATGGTTTTTTAAAAGGTTTTGACCCGGAAGAATTTCCAGATCTGGAAGCACGAGAATCATCAGAATTATTTCTTGTTGAACTTCTTGGTCTTTTTGGTTTTCCTGAATTATTATCTCTGCTCATTTCTAAAAATTTCTGCAAAGATAGTATATTTACCAACGAGTTAAAAATTAAGAATCATAACTTTGCCATATAGTTGCATAAATAACCCTACAGAAAATCAGAAAATGATCACCATAACAAACGATAATTTTTCTTCATTAAACGAATTCCTGGACCGAACATCTTTCAGCAAGATCTTTATTCTGGTTGATGAAAACACCCATGAATACTGTCTTCCCGTCCTTTTGGGAAATATGGAAACCGATCTTGAATTTGAGATCCTTGAGATTGAAGCAGGCGAAGAAATGAAAAATATCCAGACAGCCAATCAGCTTTGGGAAATTCTTACGGAAATGCATGCAGACCGGAAGGCACTGGTGATCAATCTGGGCGGCGGTGTCATTACCGACATGGGCGGTTTCGTTGCTTCTACCTATAAAAGAGGAATTCAGTTCATTAACATCCCTACTACCCTTTTGTCCATGTGCGATGCATCCATCGGCGGAAAAACAGGGATTGACCTGATGCATTATAAGAATATGGTAGGAACTTTTACATTCCCGGAACATATTTTCGTATACCCTAAATTTTTAGAAACACTTCCCTTTAAAGAACTGAGAAGCGGATTTGCAGAAATGCTGAAGCACGGGCTTATTGCAGATAAAACCCATTGGGAACATCTGATCCGGATTCATAAATTAGATGCCGAAGCGATGATTTCTCATATCCAAACTTCAATGGATATCAAACAAAATGTCGTTCAGCAGGATTTTCATGAAAAAAACATTAGAAAGACCCTGAATTTCGGGCATACAATCGGACATGCCATTGAAAGCCTGTACCTTAATCAGAAAAACCCTGTTATGCATGGCGAAGCGGTGGCCATGGGCATGATCACGGAAGCTTATCTTTCCTTCCTCGAAGGTTTGATTTCCCAGGAAGACTGCGATCTGATCATCGGAAATATTCAGAAATATTATCCTTACCTGGATATCAGTGATTTTAATGATGATGATATCTTCGATCTTTTATTCAATGATAAAAAAAACACCGGCCGCACCATCCTCTTTTCTTTACTCACAGGGATTGGATCATGTACTTTTGACTATGAATGCAGTCAGAAAAATATTTTGGAATCACTCCTGTTCTACAGAAAATTAAATGATGCATAACTGCGATTTGTCAATGACAGCAGAATATTCATGACATCTCTTTACAAGATGACAATTTAGATCATTTCTAAACAAATGTTTAATTTATTAAATAATCATTTAATATTCAATAATATATGATTCAAATCAGCTTAATTTCATTGTATATTTTTTACTGATATTTATCATGACACATTCTTTTG
Organism: Chryseobacterium gregarium DSM 19109; assembly: GCF_000430845.1. Lineage (GTDB taxonomy): Bacteria > Bacteroidota > Bacteroidia > Flavobacteriales > Weeksellaceae > Chryseobacterium > Chryseobacterium gregarium. The sequence continues at coordinate 384,827 of NZ_AUMU01000001.1, forward strand.
GCAAGTAATTTGACAGAAACTATCTGTCAAATTATTGACAAGTAGTAAAATTTAAATATTAGAAATTAAATTATTAAAAATTAAAGTTATGAAAAAGTTAATTTTAGGAATGGCTCTAACAGCTGGTTCATTAGCATTTGCTCAGACTACGACTACTACAACTACTTCTTCCAACATGTCATCTGGCAGCGCTGTAAGATTTGGTGTTAAAGCAGGAATGAATGTATCTTCACTTTCAAACGATGGTACTTTAGAAGATCAGGGATCTAAAATCGGATTTAATGCAGGTGTTTTTGCTAACATTCCTGTAGGAAGCATGTTCAGTGTTCAACCAGAGGTTTTATATTCTCAGTATGGTGATAAATATGATCAGGTAATTGCAGGAAATAGATATTCTTACGCAAACCATTTAGACTATATTACTGTACCTGTAATGTTACAGTATAACCTTATTCCAAACTTATATGTAGAAGCAGGTCCGGAATTCGGTTTTATGGTTAGTGCTAAGAACAAAGCTAAAAATGAAACTAATAACGACGTAATTTCTGAATCAGGAAATTATAAAGACAGGTTCAGTACTTTTAACTTCGGTCTTGGTCTTGGTGCCGGTTATTATTTCACAGATAATATCGGTATTACAGCAAGATACGTAGCTGGTCTTACTGATATCGCTAAAAACAGACCTAATGGTTCTGATGCTGTTAGAAATAACGTATTCCAAGTTGGATTGGCGTATAAATTCTAATACGTACTCAACTTAAATCAAAAGGTTTAAAATACAGAACCGGGCTTCTTAGAAGGTCCGGTTTTTTTGTTGTATATATCAGTATAAGAGCTAACCCAATTGTATAAATGATATAATTAATGCTGTATAATTCATTTAAAGATTTGGCTATACACTTATCAATATTTAGGATAACAGGATTGATTATTATCATCACTATCGGGAATAAGTAATTTATCACACTATTTAATAATCTGTATATTTATTTGAAAGTCAACAACTTATAATTTTGGCAAGCAATTTGTTAAGTACATTAAGCCTGATTAAACGATTAGGCAGAAAGTTTAATTAGTAAAAAATAAAATTATGAACAAGTTATTTTTAGGATTAGCAGTAGTTGCAGGAACCCTAGCATTTGCCCAGGAAACAAAGCCGACAGAAATTTCACCAATGCCTCTGAATAAAAAAGAGCCTGTGAGATTCGGTATTAAAGGTGGTGCCAATGCTTCTCAGTTCAGCGAACAGCAGCTTAATGCAAAAAATCAGAAAATTGGCTTTAATGCAGGTGTTTTTGTTAATATTCCATTATCACAGAAATTTGCACTTCAGCCGGAGGTACTGTACAACCAGATGGGAGCAAAGAGTGTGCTTTCTGATACAGAGCTTACTTCAGGAACTACGACGGTAAGAACAAAACAGGATTACACAACCACATTAAACTATATTTCAGTACCGGTAATGCTTCAGATGAAGCCTGTCGATAATTTTTATATTGAAGCAGGTCCTGAAGTAAGTTACTTCGTAGACGGTAAAAACAAAGGAGAGCGCACGGTTTCCACCACAACTTCCGGGACTACGACGACGCAGACCCAGTCTGCTTCAGAAACCATCGATAAAGACGGTATTAAAAAGTTTAATTTAGGTTTAGGCCTGGGTCTTGGGTATTACTTTACTCCTAACCTGGGGATCAATGCAAGGTATGTGAGCAGCCTGACGCATATCGCCAATAATTCCGACGCCGTCAATGATGCACAGAAGAATATCAATACCAACAGGGTATTCCAGTTAGGGTTGAATTATAAATTTTAATACAGCATAACCAATTTGATTTCAATAGAAAGGTCAGACTTACAATTAAGTCTGACCTTTCATTTTATCTGTTAGCAGAATTTTAATTGAACAGTTCCACTTCTTCTCCTTTCGCTACAGGATATTCTTCTGTAAAACACCCGAAACAATGATTGGCGGAACCTAAGATTTCTTTCAGGTTTTCCACACTTAAAAATTCCAGAGAATCTACTCCCAGATAATCTTTAAGCTGCTCGGTAGTCATATTGGCGGAAATCAGATCGTCTTTAGAAGGCGTATCGATTCCAAGGTAACAAGGAGCAATAATCGGCGGGGATACGCTTCTGAAATGAATTTCCTTTACACCGGCATCCTTTAAAATTTTAACCAGTCTTTTCGAAGTCGTTCCGCGGACAATGGAATCGTCGATAATAACGACTCTTTTATCTTTAATTTCAGATATGATCGGGTTGAGTTTTAGATTAACTACCCTTTCTCTCATTTCCTGGGTCGGAACGATAAAGCTTCTTCCGATATACCTGTTCTTAATCAGAACGGGACGGAACGGAATTCCCGAAGCTTTGGAAAAACCAATCGCAGCCGGAACTCCTGAATCAGGAACCCCGATGACCACATCAGCATCCACAGGTGCCTGGTGCCAGATTTTCTCCCCCGATTTCTCCCTGATCTCATATACGTTGATATTTTCAAGAGAAGAATCCGGTCTTGCAAAGTAAATATATTCAAATGAACAGATCCTTTGTTTTCCTTTTTGTTCATCTGCCATATACGAATGAAGTTTCCCCGGCTCGTTTTCATTGGTGTATACAATTTCCCCCGGTAAAATATTCCGAACGTATTGAGCACCTACAGCGTCCAATGCTACAGATTCAGAAGCTACAACATATGAGTTTGCATCAATGGCTCCCAAAACCAGCGGCCTGATCCCGTTGAAATCCCTGAAAGCAAAGAATTTGTTTCTGGTCATACCCACAACAGAATAAGCGCCCTCAATTTTCTCCATCGTTATCTTAATCGCTGCGCGAAGTCCGAGATCAAGGTTTTTCTGGATCAGCCTTAAGATTACCTCAGAATCTGAAGTAGCCCTGAACACAACCCCTTCCGCTTCAAGTTCTGTCTTGAGTTCTCTGGCATTGGTCAGATTGCCGTTATGGGCAATTGAAAGAATAATCTGGTCGTATTCGTTTTTGGCGAAAAACGGCTGAAAATTATATTTCTTCTTGTCTCCTGCTGTGGTATAACGGGTATGCCCGATCGCAGAATTTCCCATAAAAGTTTCAGGATGCTCAATTTCTTTATACACATCCAAAACCAAACCCTCATCTTTCATATTGGTAATTCTTCCATCTTTTAAAACAGAAATACCACATGCTTCCTGGCCCCTGTGCTGAAGCGCAAAAAGCCCGAACTGTGAAAGAGAAAACGTATCGAGATCATTATCAGAATACATTCCGAAGATGCCGCACTCCTCATTCGGAGCATCCAGCCTTTCTTCTTCCTGAGTCCTGAAAAGATTCCTTCCGTAGGTCTCAGTTTCAAATTGTTTTAAATATTCACTTTTATGAAGGTCTAAACTTTTCATTTCTATTTTTTCCAATCTAGATTTTATTTGGCAGATGTATCAGTTAGATGAAAAATTAAATATTATGTTAAATAGAAACCAACATCTAATTTCTTTTATCTGACATCTTATTTCTTAAGAAGATTTTTCAGGCGGTTGTAGATTTCTACATAGGCTTCGGTAACTTCTCCAAGATCCCTTCTGAATCTGTCTTTATCCAGTTTTTTCATGGTGTCCTTATCCCAAAGTCTGCAGGTATCCGGAGAAATTTCATCTGCAAGGATGATCTCGCCGTCTGAAGTTTTACCGAGCTCAATTTTGAAATCAACCAAAATAATATTCATTCTGTCGAAAAGATCAATCAGAATATTATTAATGTCATTGGTTAATGCGTACATTTCATTAAGTTCTTCATAAGTGGCAGCTCCTAAGAATACCGCGTGATGATCATTGATCAGCGGATCTCCCAATTCGTCTTTCTTATAACAGATATCGAAGATGGTGACCGGAGATTTGATTCCTTCTTCCACGCCCAGTCTCTGAGCCATGCTCCCGGCAGAATAGTTTCTTACCACCATTTCCAAAGGAATAATGGATACTTTTTTTACCAGCTGCTCTCTTTCGTCCAGCTGTTTGATGAAATGAGTCTTAATCCCTTTTTCGTTTAAATACTCAAAAATCAAAGTGGTGATGGCATTATTCATTTCACCTTTCAGATCTACAGATCCTCTTTTCTGAGCATTAAATGCAGTAGCATCGTCTTTGAAGCGTACTACTACCTCATCAGGATTATCGGTGGCAAATACCTGTTTTGCTTTACCCTCGTACAACATTTCTTTTTTTTGACTCATAATTTTTACTTTTTAAAAGAACCGGCAAATCTGCAGTTCCCGTTTTATATTAGATTTTATTTTATTGTTTAATTAAAATTCCCGTTAAAACAGCCGTTCCGAAACTCAGAAGAGTGCCGATCAGGACATATTCCGTCAGTTTTCTCTGTTTGGCCTGTGCCAGATCACTGAACCTGAATACAGATTTTGCGGCTACCATAAAACCTACACCTTCCCAGTGATCCACTATAATAAAGGTAAAAACCAGTAAACGTTCCAGAATCCCGATATATTTTCCGGCACTTGATAAAGACTCGGTCTGGATATTACCCTGCATTTCCGGAACCGGTGTCCAGGATGATAACAGGATTTTTATAAAAACGGAGGCCGGCACGGTCAGAAACAATGCAGCCATCAGTATTTTCAGGAAATCCTGATTTTTTATAAACTCAAAGCTGAACTCATGATAATAAAGCGATACCGCCCCTATAACCGTCAGATGCAAAGCCTGATCAATAAAAAACCAGTTTTTTTTATTCTTAACGGTCTGAAAACTCAGTTTTGCGGCATCAATAATACCGTGTGAAATTCCAATTACGGCAGCAACCCACCAAAGTTTCAGATCCCAGAGGAAGATAAAACTTAAAGCGGTAATGATCAGAACATGCAGATACAGATACGTGCTCTTCAGCTTACGATTTTCCTTATCTGCAACCCAGGAATCCGGCTGAAGAACAAAATCTCCGAGTAGATGTGCCAATATGAGTTTAATGAAAATCATTTTTACAGTTCTGAAATTTTCTTTCTAAAATATTGATTGGTTTCTACGATCAGCTCGTAGTTCGCCCGTTTCAGGCGCTGGCTTACCGATGATTGGGAGATGGCAAATTTCTTTGCAAGGTCTTCCTGCGTATTGTCTTTGTTCATGATCATCTCATGGATGATTTCTGCAGTAGCTACCGTCCAGTTGTCAAAATCTTTTGACGACCACTTTAGCAGGATATTCAGGTCCCTGTCTACCGAGTCGCTGGATGTTTTTACCGATACGGTGTGGCCGTTTGACTTAAGGTCATCCAGTAGTCTCCCGGAATGGACATAGGCCGTTCCGTTGGATTCCGTGATTTTTTCGGATGAGAAATTTTCCTCACCGATGCCTATTGCAATCCTTACGTCTAAATTTTCCTGACTTTTAATTAATGATTTAATGGCTAAGAACCGCCAGAACGCATCATTGATATTACACCTGAACTGGAATTCATCTCCCCTGTAGATTTCCCATGTCTGAGGAGCGCTTCCCCAGTTTGCGAGAAGATGTTTAAGTCCGGTAATCCAAACTTCGGTTTCAGTCTGCTGTGAATGTATAATATCTCCGGTAATGACCGCTATCATTTTGCAAATATAAGCATAATTACTTATACATAAAAGGCATAAAGATCAGTACTTATAGATATTGGTTATTGAAGGATCTGCTTCTGTCGATCATATTCTGTAAATGACTAAATATATTTTGAGGATCAAAAATGATCTGATGGCTTAACCCCATAGCCCCGATTGGAGCGGCATTCTTTTCAGCCCGGACTCAAGCATGGAAAAAGATACAGCGGAAAGCGGGATCAGCTTCTTAAAATCATTGAAGTAGCAATGCTAAAATCTGTAACTTATAATTGATAATTTACTGCTTTTCTTTTCTGACAAAGTGAATATATTTGGCGTCGCATTGTTCAAAATAAATATAGTCATTTATTGCATTGCCGTAATTCTGTATAGATATGGTATCCTGATGATACATTGAGCCGATATCGTCAAAAGTAAGATAGGTAACCTGGTCTTCCCTTGAAACCTTTACCTTTCCTTTCTGCTTTAATTTCAGGTCAGCCCGGAAAGTATATTCATTTTTCTGGTTTATTTTTAGACTGACCCTGCATTTTGATTCTGCGGGAAAATAATCTCCCGCAACTTTCTGAGAGGAAATGATTATAATGACAAAGCAAGACAAGACTGTCAGGCTTCTTTCTATAAAGTTACTTTCTGATTTTCTCATTCCGGTTAATGAAATAATATACCGGCAGCCCGAGCAGAACCATAACGAATCCCGGCCAGGTATACTGTTGTTTATAAATGAGTAATAAAATACAGAAAACCGATCCGATGAGCAGATAAATAACCGGTGTTACCGGATATAACCATGTTTTATACGGCCTTTCCAGATCCGGCTGTTTTATTCTCAGGTAAATGACCCCGAAAACGGTAATCATATAAAATAATACAATCACAAAAGAAATCATATCCAGAAGATTCCCGTACTGCCCGCTCAGGCACAATACAGAGGCCCAGATCCCTTGCATCCAGAGTGCGTTGGCAGGAACCTGATTGCTATTGTTCTTTTCAGCATGTTTAAAAAACATGCCGTCTTTCGCCATGGTCTGGAATACTCTTGCCCCGGCTAAAATCAGTCCGTTATTGCATCCGAATGTTGAAACCATTACCAAAACAGCAATAATCGCCGTACCTGCCGAGCCGAAGATAAAATGAGAAGCGGCAACCGCTACCCTGTCGTTCCCGGCAAAGGCAATGGAATCCCTGTTCAGCGCATTCAGGTATACATAATTCACTGCGATGTATAAAATCATTACAGCAGTAGTCCCGTAGATCATGGATTTTACAACATTCTTTTTTGGGTTTTCAATTTCCCCGGAAACAAAAGTCACGCTTTCCCACGCGACGGAACTGAATACCGATCCCACCATAGCGGCAGCAATTCCTCCCATTAAGGTCATCCCGCCAATGGGTTTCCAGCCTTCCTTAAGGAAATTCCCGGAAATATCTTTTGTCAGGTTGCTGAAAGAGTCTGTCCCTAAGCTGAAGTTTTCTGCCAGATGAGACACGTCAACCAGAATAAAGCCGGCCGCAATCAATCCCAACAGGGCAATGATCTTGGACCCTGTAAAAATATTCTGCAGCAGTTTTCCGCTTTCGACGCCTCTGGTATTGATATAGGTAAGCAGGAGAATCATAGCAATTGCCAGCATTTGAATCCAGGTAATTTTAAACTCGCCGCTCTGAAAAATCGGGGCAGCATCATTTAAAGCCGGAACCAGGTATGCTGTAAACTTCCCGAATGCCATAGCCACCGCTGCAATGGTCCCTGTCTGAATAACGGTGAACAATCCCCAGCCATACAGAAACCCCATCCTTCTTCCGAAAATTTCTTTAATATACGTATACTGTCCGCCCGCTTTAGGGAACAGTGCAGAAAGTTCTCCGTAGCTTATGGCTGCGGCCACCGTCATCACCGCTGTAATTACCCAAACGATAACCAGCCAGAATCCAGAGCCTAAGTTCCGCATCATATCGGCACTGACAATAAAAATCCCGCTTCCGATCATGGAGCCCATCACCAGCATAATGGTGTCCCAGAGTTTTAGTTTTTTCTGCATAATGAAGTATAGTAGTCATCAAATATAAATAAATATGCGATTGGTTGCAGCGTTTATTTATTATTTGAAGATATCATGTAATTTTATCAATTTATGATTCGGATTTTATTAGTACTTTTGAAAAAATATTAAAAATGAAATTCAAGGCATTATTATTAGCAGCAGCTTTAAGTACTTCAGCTCTGGCTTTTGCACAGGAGTCAAAAAAATTCGGTCCTCCGGCAGGAAATGCGGTAACCGGCGACACTTACGGTAACGTAATCGCTTCTAATGCAGAATCAAAAGCGGTTTCGGTTGATAAATTAAGCAAAAAACTTAAAAAAGATAATAAGAAAGCTGAAAACGTTGCCGTAAAAGGAAAGGTAACTGACGTTTGTGAGAAAAAAGGTTGCTGGTTAACGATCCAGACTGAAGACAATTCCCAGTTTTTCGTAAAAATGAAAGATTATGCCTTCTTTGTTCCTACGGCTTTAAAAGGTAAAAATGTTGTTTTGGAAGGGACGGCAGAAAGAAAAGTAACTTCTGTTGACGAACAGAAACATTACGCAGAAGATGCCAAGAAACCTCAGGCGGAAATCGATGCGATTACTGCCCCGAAAGAAGAGATCAGATTTGTAGCCAACGGAATTAAAGTGGTCGACTAATTAATCACTATTTTAATTATTCCTAAAATATAACAGATTAATACGCTGTAAACAGAATCAGATAAAAAGCGGAACAAATTAATTGTTCCGCTTTTTTAATCCTCAATAGTAAAGTTGACTTCTGCATCCAGCTTCGGATACTTATTTTCAGAAATAAACTTTTTGCCGGTGCAGTCAATTTCCTGCCAGCCTTTCCGCTGCTTTACATCTCCCACTTCCATGACGTATGGTACAAAAGATATCTCATCTTTTCCTTCTTCTTTGATTTCTTTATACTGAACCGCTACATCTAAAATACATTCATGGGTTGTATTGAGTTTTACATTCCGGTAAATGATATCATAATGCGTCTCTTTGTTTTCTGGAATTTCCAGATAGGTTTCCCAGCCTTCCGTTCCTGAATTTAATTCAGTGATTGCTTTCAAAGCATAATACAAAGCTATCGTATAATATTTACGGGTTTCCTTCCTGGTATAGTCATCTGCGAAATGTCCGCCTTCAAATAGAATGGTGGGCATTCCGGCTTTGATAAAATTATCGCCTGTGGAAGCCGGATAAAATTCATCAGAATATCTTCCGATCTGATCCGGGATCATTTCCTTAAGATGACGGTAAATTTCGGCAATAACGGCCATGCATTTTTTTCTGTTATCTGTTACGGTGCGCTCAACATTTTCGGAAGGAGCCAGAAATGAAAGCGTCGCCGGATGGATACCGTCGGTTGTAAAAATAGTCCTCTGCTCATGGAGATTCAATGCATAGTTATATTTTTTAGAAGCCGCTGCATTTTTCAGAAACCTGATCTCTTTACTGGATTCATTGTGAAAATCTCTGTTGAGATCAATATCAACGGCATTCAGCCGGGTCCATTTTTCAGAACCATCAGGGTTCAGCATAAATATAAAGTCAAGCTGTATTTTACTGAAAAGTTCATCCTTTAATTCCTGAGCCTGCTCAAGGGTCATTAAAAGATCCAGCATCGCATGGGTAGCATTGGATTCATTTCCGTGCATCTGGGACCAGGCCAATATATGAATAGCTCCGGAACCGACTGTTAGCTGATAAACAGGATTACCAAGATGGGAAGTTCCAATCTGCCGAATACAATCACTGAGATTCTGCTGTAGGTAATAAAATAATTTTTCGGGGGAAATATAACGATTTGGGAAATCGGGGTTCTGCTGATAAATCTCTTCAAAGTTCATTGACAATTGTTTACAAAAATCAAATTTAACATTTTTAGACGTAAAATTAAAATTAACATAAGTAATCCTATTAAACACTTGAAAATGACAGTATGTCTGTTGATAAAATTGTGGATTGCATATAATTCAATATAATATATTTAATTAACTTAAAATGAGTAATTTATAACTTTTAATTAAACTACAGTATTAATATGGCTTTAAGTTAAATATTCCTATTTTATCCGCATTTGCTGGTAAATACATTAAACGATTTTAGATGTGGAAAATTTTCTATTTACAGTTGTATACAATTGTAAATTGTTGATAATTTAGAAATGTAACTATATATTTTTACATAAATTTCAGGAGAATTTAAAAATGTAACTTAAAACCACCCAGGAAAAATTTAGACTTATAATAAATCTCTGCATCGTCTTTAGATAAAGAGTGTAGCTGACTATTTAAGGCTTTTATAACCTTCATATTTATTGAATAGAGTAACAAATCAGATATTTAGCAATTCCCTACTCTATTTAACGGTTAATACCCTTCAAAATGCCTAACCATAGCGGTTGAAAGTAGCCTTATAAATGAAATTAGGTCAAATGATACCTATGTACATTTACTTCATCCATTACTTTAAGTCAGTATCGGAAGTTAATAAGGTGGGGAAAATATGTTGAATAAAAATCACAAGAAAATTTAGACTATACTATAAATAACTGTATTTCAATTATATAAATCGTTTACTTTTGTATATTTAAATAATTTACAATTGTACTTTGCATTTGTAAATTAAATGTTTACATTTGTAAAGCGATTTATAAACTGTTTTTATGGGTTTAAATGAAAGAATTTCAAAGGTTATCGAATATTCACGTCTTACACCATCTGAATTTGCGGATGAGATCGATGTGCAACGTTCTTCAATTTCTCACATTACTTCCGGAAGAAATAAGCCGTCCCTGGAATTTATCATAAAAATAAAATCGAGGTTTCCGGAGATCCTGTGGGACTGGCTGGTAACAGGTGAAGGCGAAATGTTAAAGTCTGAACTGAAAGAAATAATTGAACCCGCCGATGAACATGCTGAGATTATAGAGGAAGAAAAGATAACTCCAAAATCGCTTCCCGATCTTTTTACCATGATCAATAATGATAAAGATTTTGGAACGGATGAAAATGAAATAGAGCCTTCAAAAATAAATCAGCGAGAATCGTCTGCAGACGTCCAAAGCCCTGTGCGGGAAAAAATAACCGATTCTCAGCGTTTAGAGAATCAAAAGGCTGATTTATTAAGCCAAGCTATTGGGAACCAACAGGGTAATATCAAGCGTATTGTCATCTTTTATGATAACGGAAAATTCGAGAGTTTTGAGCCGTAAAAAAACCTGATCATAAATGACCAGGTTATTATATCGATGAAGATATCCTTTATTTATCTGCGATTTCTTCTTTCAAGTTCCTTTTTGATAAGTCCGAGTTCCCTTCCGGTCTGCCCAGCAACGGAAGTATTTTCCTGGGCTCTTCTCGCCAGGTATGGCACAACATCTTTTACGGGTCCGTAAGGAAGATATTTGGTGGCATTGTATCCTTTGTCAGAAAGATAAAATGTGATATTGTCACTCATCCCGTAAAGCTGTCCGAAATAGACATGCGGATTGCCATTTTCAAGATTTTTAGCTTTCATTTTATCCATTACAAGCTCAGAAGAAATTTCGTTATGGGTCCCGAAGAACGCCGAAACTTTATCCAGATGGTTCATGACAAAATCAATTCCTGCATTGTAATTTTTATCGGAAGCCTCTTTATTCGGCTGAATCGGATCAGGATATCCCTTTTCCGCAGCTCTGGCCCTTTCTTTTTCCATATAGGCACCACGGACTATTTTATAACCGATGAAATAGCCTTTTTCCTTGGCTCTGTGAAGATGCTCTTCCATGTATTCCAGCCTTCCGGTCCTGTACATCTGAATGGTATTCCAGACAATAGGCTTTTCCTGATTGTACTTCTCCATCATCTCTTCGCAAAGGTGATCAGCAGCATCCTGCATCCAGGTTTCCTCTGCATCCACCATTACTTTTTTGTCATTTTCATGACATAATTTACAGACTTCATCAAATCTTTTCACCACTCTTTCCCATTCTTCCTTCTGGCTTGAAGTGAGTTCGTTTTTTTTCCCTACCGCTTCATAGAGGTCAATTCTTCCGAAGGCCGTCGGCTTAAAAACAATAAAAGGAATGGCAGGATTGCCCACAGAAAACCTTACGATATCTTTAATCTCACGGCATACCGAATCAAAAGTTTCTTCGTCTTCTTTACCCTCAATAGAATAGTCAAAGATACTTCCCACGCCTCTTTTGAAAAGCTGCTTTACCACCTTCATACTTTCTTCACGGGTTTCACCGCCGCAAAACTGTTCAAATAAAGTATTTTTTACAATTCCGCCAACAAAAGGAAAATTATGGTGAACCGTAAAATTCAGCACGGAAGTGCCTACTTTGGTAAGGGACGGCTGCTCAATCATTCTGAACATCCAATACGCTTTCTTTAACTGTGCATCGGTTTTATCCGCAAATGCAACTTTAGTATCGTTAAAAATGGGCATTATTTTATATAAATTTAGGTTTTGCAAAGGTAATAATTAGGAAAGGTTTTTTAAAGGATTTTTTTATAATTTACCTTCAATCCCGTTAAAAAGCATTGCGATAATCCCTGCAAAAACCCAAAATCTCAGAATATTGAGTGTCAGAAATTTACTTTTCCTGGAATGGTTGAGAATCAAATAAATGCATAGCGTCATAACAAACAGTCCTCCTGCAAAATAATAGGCCATGAATCCGGAAATTCCGGTCCTCATTATTATTTTCATTGAAACGGCCATGGTAATGACCAGTAATGAAACAATGATTGTTTTTGTGGTCTTGTTTGAAAAATGATTCGGTACGGTAGTATAGCCAAAGGCCTTGTCAACACTTTTCGTTAAGGTATCTTTTACGATATCAATGCAGAGAAGGATCAAAAACAGAAACACGGCCATCAACAAAACCTTCTTTGAAAAGGTTTCATAATACACCATCATTCCGAAGAACGGATACAGGGTAAGGCTTACAAAAGTGAGGTTGTTTAAGATCAGTACACGGCTGAGTTTATGGCTGTACAGCCACATGAAAAACTGATAGACGACAAAAAATATAAATACCCTGTGTGAGATCATCAATGCAATTCCAAGGGAAATTACACTTAAAAACAAATAGGCGTACAGAAAATATTTCTGTTTGATAAAGCTCTGGATTCTCGTTCTGAAAGGCTTTACGATATGATCTTTTTCAAAATCATAAAACTGGTTGATGGTCCCTCCTGCCAGAATGGTCAGAACGGTACAGAAAATAATGCCGTGAACTTTAAAATCAAAAACAAATTTCCTGAAGGTTTCATCCTGATTGAAAAGGAAAAAGGTTGAGACGTACAGCGCAAAAGTGAGCAGGATGGCAATAAAAAAGCGGGCTCCCAGAAGAAAGCCCACAAATTGTGAAAATCTGTAAAAAAAAGATTTCTGTATATAATTTCTCTGTTGTAAATTTTCTTTTTCAGAATTCATTTACAACAGTTTAGAATCTGTAAATTACTTCTTTCTGGAAACCGTCAAGCATTTTTTCTGCTTTTTCGTAATCTTTGGTGAAGCCTAATATATAACCGCCGCCGCCGCTTCCGCAGAGCTTAAGATAATACGCATTGGAATCGAGACCTTTTTTCCAGATATTAAAAATACTTTCGGGGATCATCGGACGAAAATGTTCATATGCCCAATAGGAAAGTTTCTTCAGGTTTCTGAAAAACGGATTCATGTCTTTTTTCAGGAAAGCATCGATACAGGCATTATTGTAGCGGATAAACTCCTCCTTTAGCGTTTTACGGAATCCTTCGGTTTTCATTTTTTCAAAGAAAATCTGAATCATGGGACCCGTTTCTCCTGTAATTCCCGAATCAATCAGGAAAATTGCTCCTTTTCCTTCTTCACCGTCTGGAATGGCTACTTTATCCAAGTTCTCCCTATTTTCAATAAGAATCGGCAGGTTCATGTAACAGATCAAAGGATCCATCCCCGAACTTTTACCGTGGAAATAACTTTCCATTTCTCCGAAAACCGCTTTAAGCTGTTTGAGGTTATCTTTGGAAATAGTTTCAGGATTCAGTTTATTGGCCGAATATTTTTCAAAAATCGCAGCGACCAAAGCACCTGAACTTCCTACTCCATACCCCTGCGGAATATTTGAGTCAAAGAACAGCCCGTCTTCAATATCTTTTTTAAAGCTTTCGATATCAAGTTTGAATTCATCTGATACCTCAAGTACGGAAAGAAAATCCGAATATTCATGAAGATGCTGATTTGATTTTTTTTCAAATTCAGAACCGAGATCTGAAAACTTCAGTGCCCCTTTATAAAAACTGTAGGGAACTACAAGGCCCCGGGAATCTTCTATCATTCCATATTCTCCGAACAAAATGATTTTCGCGTAAAATAAAGGGTTCGTCATTTGTTATGTAAGTAATAAACTTTTGCAAATTTATGATTATTCTGCTGAATACATGCAAAATCCAAGCCGAATCGTCACAACTATTTTAACTGATTTTAAGTATACCTTATACTTAACAAAAAAGCCTGAAAAAATCAGGCTTTTAATATCAATTGTTTAAATTATTGTTTGATCAGTTTTTTAGTGACCTTCTGCTTTTCTGTTTCTACAGTGACCACGTAATTGCCGGTTTGCATTTCAGAAATATTTACGTCATACTTCGTTCCTTTCAGAGAAGATGCTGATTTAATCAACCTTCCTGCTTCGTCATACATTTTAAATGACTTTAAAGCATCTTTAGATGAAATTGTAATTGTATTTCTTGCTGGGTTCGGATAGATATTTACTGAAGAATCTTTTGTATTCACATCTTCCACTGCCAGTACGGCACATGAAAAATTTGCTTTCCATCCGCTTTCATTTTCTGCAGGATCTGAAACGAATCTCACGGTGATAGCTCCTGAAGGATGTGTGGATGTAAAGGATACCGGTGCCACAGTTCCCGTTAGAGCATTCCCTGTTGTAAACATCGGTGAGCTGGTAGACGGACCATTGTAAACATACATGAAATCATAATCCTCTTCTAAAGAAAGTTCTGTAAAATTCATGGTCAGTGCTCCTGAACTCGGATAGAATGTTTTTACAATCGTCTGGTTATCGCCGTAATTTCCGGTCGTCCCTCCCGTATCTGTAAATAAAGTTCCGCCACACCAGTCGCCGTCTGTCATGAACATCTGTGTCCTCTGATATCCTGCTGAACAATCCGTTCCTACTGACAACAGATAATAGGTTGCCGGCTGAAGGTTTGAAAAGCTGAATGACGGTGTCGCTGTGGTTCCTGTGGAAACCGGAGTTCCGTCAAACTTCGTCAGCTTATATTTCCAGGAAGCAGAGGCTGCATCGGTAAATGCCGCATTGGCAGAAATCTGCGTAATATTTGAAACAGACAATCCCGTGATGGTTGTGGAACAGGCGGTTGTACAATTGGTTCCCAGACAAGCCTTGGAATCTACTGTATTCCTGATCAGCGCAGCCGGCTGAGGGCCAAAGCCGTTCGTAAAATTAATTCCGACTCCCGAAATCAAATGGCAATAACTCATAATAGTCCCTTTTACAGAAGTAGAAGGAATAGGACCGGTGCAGCCTTCATCAGCACCTGCGGCAGGGCCACATCCATCAATGGCTGTATTGTTTCCGTTCCAGGCACAGGCATGGGTATGGGGAGAACCTAAGCTGTGACCCATTTCG
The DNA here is from genome assembly GCF_000430845.1 of Chryseobacterium gregarium DSM 19109. Taxonomy (GTDB): domain Bacteria; phylum Bacteroidota; class Bacteroidia; order Flavobacteriales; family Weeksellaceae; genus Chryseobacterium; species Chryseobacterium gregarium. The sequence goes on from NZ_AUMU01000001.1 coordinate 400,124, forward strand.
TGAGTCATCGCCATAATTGTCCACGAATAAACCGGAACGTTATTGTAAGTTTGGGAAGCTCCCGAGTAAGCATGCCTGTTTGTTGTACACAGGGAATTGATATACGCAACACTTGTGGTGGAAGGCTGATTTACCAAATGCGCCAGATCTCCATTGAATGTCTGCCTGTTCGCTCTGAAACTGGCCAGATTGGCATTGGGTGCTCCGGTATACGGATCCGCAGTGGTCCAGATAAAGATCTCGTTCAGCGCAATCTTCACATCATCGTTATTATAGAGTGTTGCTATATTGTTATGGATGGCGGTCAGCCAGTTGGATGTAGTGGTCGTATTAGAACCATTGTTTACATAGGGAGTATAGCATATTTCATAATAGATTCTGACACAGTTCTGCGTCAGTAATTTCCCTGTGTTTTTCTGTGCTTCAGGGTTAAAAGAAACTTTTTGCTTCTGATTTTCAGCTAATTCATCAATCCCGCAGATAAAAGGATTTATCCCTGTGAGTTTTGAATCTGAATAACTGACAAAGTCTTCAGAATTTTTTACTTTTCCTACAATGATATTTCCCAATTCCGGTGTTGAAGCCACTCCTACAATATCATTATCAAAAAAGCTGAACGCAACAACTGAGTGGTTATCTCCCTTTACAATTCCCTGGTAATAAGCTCCGGGTGTATAATTTACAATTTCGCCTTTATTGGTGGTTACTTTAAAATCATTGGTGAAAATCTGGTTTTTATACAGTTCTATTGTAATCTGTTTTCCGTCAAAAGGAAATGTCAGTTCCAGATATTCCGGCTTCTCATACACCAGCTTTTTTAATTGTTTATTATTGACACGAATTACAGAGATGTCTGTAGCTGCCCTTTTGTATTCAGCTAATTTATCTGACATCTGGTCTGCTGTAAACAGATCAAATTTTTCAAAGTTTTTTTTCTGGGCATGATATTCGGAAACTTTCTGGGCGACAGGTCTCATATTCTGAGAAAAGCCCAATACCATAAACTGAAGAATACAGAGGAGTAGAATTTTTTTTATCATTGTTACGATTAATTATAATTTGCAAATAAACAAAAAATATATATTTATTATGAGAAATAGCTACAGTTTTAATAAAATTAAATTTTATAATAATAAAAAATAACCTATACAATATAAAACTGGTAACATAAAGGTTTAAAAACAAAAAAAGGCGCTTAAAGCGCCTTTGCAAAATTATTTTTTTAATTATTTGTTCTGCGTATTCAATTTCATAAACCGGATCAATATCAATCCTACAAAAAAGAACAAGGCCATAGAGAAAGCGGCAAACCTCATCCCTGATGCTGAAGGAAGCGTGATGTCAATCTTAGCAAAAATCCTGATCAGCGCATCATATTTATCAATAAATAAAGCAAATACAAAAGTTCCTACAATGATGGCAATTTTCTCCAGAACGTCATAAAAACTGAAAAACGTGGTGTTTTCCATAGAGTTTTCTGGCAGCAATTTGGAATAGGTAGACCGTGACATCGCCTGCAGGCCGCCCATCACAAGACCCACCACCGCAGCTACACCATAAAACTGATATTCAACCGTAGGGTTTTCTTTGTTCAGGAAGTATGCCCAGATACAGGCAACAATCCATAAGACAATGGCAATTGAGATAACGTTTTTATTTCCTATTTTTCTTGATAATCTTGAGAAAACCACGGCCCCGATAATGGCTTCAATCTGAATAATCAACAGGGTCCCGATCAATTTATCCTGCGGAAGATTGATTTCACTTTTTCCGAACAATGTGGCCATCAGAAAAATAGTCTGCATCCCTACGCTGTAGAAAAAGAAACTTGATAAGAAAAACTTTAAGTTTCTGTGTTTAAAAAGTTCTTTCCCGACTTTAAAAAGTTCATGAAAACTTTCTTTGGCAATATCTTTATAAAAGCTCAGGTTATCCTTTAAAACCTCGAAGAAACCTCCCTGCTCTTCATGCCTTTTAAAAATGTTTTTATAATTTAACAAAACCAGGTCCTTCGGAAGCTTTTCCTTCACATCCCCAAACTGAGGCAGGTGCTTGAAAGTATACTGAGAAAAACCAAACCACCATGCTCCTGTCAGCAAAAAGCTGATCCTGGTGAACAGTAGCTGCTGTGCGGCACCTTTGGCAAAAACCTGAATCAATACCAAACAGATTACTACCAAAACTACAGAACCGATGTATCCGTACACATAACCTTTTGCAGAAAGCGCATCCTGTTTGTCCCGTGTCGCAATATCCGGTAAAAAAGAATTGTAAAACACGAGGCTTCCCCAGAATCCTACACTGGCCGTAATACTGAACAGCAAACCAAGAAAGACATTGTGCATTCCCGTAAACATCGCCAGCCCCATACATGAAGTTGCCCCCAGATAGCAGAAGAACTGAAGGAAAGATTTTTTATTTCCGATCGTATCTGCCAGGGAAGATAAGAACGGTGACAGGAGAACAACGATAAAGAACGAGATCGTCAGTGAATATCCGTACACGGCATCCGGCTGGTATTCTTTACCAAAAATCTTGATCATGTGCCGTACCGGAACATCAATCCATGTTTTTGTCGCTTCCACATATTCCTTCTTTTCATAAGCCGTGGTAAGAATGGAATAATAAATCGGGAAAATAGTAGAAGTAATTACTAAAGAGTATACCGAGTTAGCCCAGTCATAGACTGCCCATGCTTTCATGATTTTCGGATTATTCTTTATGTTTTGAGTTTGCAGATGCTCAATTTCAGACATTTCAAATATATATTAGTAGCACAAAAATAGAAAAACCATTGCATATTCAATGGTTTTTATTTTGTTTCGGAGAAATTTTATTATTGGGTTAAAATACAGATGATTTTTTGGTTTGTTTTATTAGGTATAATATAGTGATGGTATTTGTTTCTAACAACATTCAAGATTTATCTTATTCAAAATCCCACTTCTGTTATGTCCCGGAACAGCAGCCATACGTTTCTCAAAACAAAAAATCCGGAAGCCTGAACTTCCGGATAGATCGGTTATCAAAAAAAATGATTATTGTATATTTTCAATAACAATGGCAGAAGCACCTCCACCTCCGTTGCATATGGCTGCAGCACCATATTTCCCGTTGTTTTGCTTTAAAATATTAATCAGGGTCACAATAATTCTTGATCCTGAACTTCCCAGCGGGTGACCTAATGCTACCGCTCCCCCGTGAATATTCACTTTAGAAGCATCTAAACCTAAAATTTTATTATTGGCCAAACCAACTACGGAGAAAGCCTCATTAAATTCAAAGAAATCAATATCTGTAAGCTCTAAACCTGCTTTTTTAAGTGCAATCGGCAATGCTTTGGAAGGTGCTGTGGTAAAATTCTCAGGCTCCTGGGCAGCATCAGCATAGGAAACAATTCTTGCCAGTGGCTTAAGACCCAATTCTTCCATTTTTTCTCTGGAAACAAGGATCAAAGCAGACGCACCATCGTTAAGTGTAGAGGCATTGGCGGCAGTCACCGTCCCTTCATCTTTTTTGAAAACGGTTGGAAGTGTCGGGATTTTATCAAATTTCACGGCTTTGTATTCCTCATCTTCAGCAAAGATGATGGCATCTCCTTTTCTCTGAGGGATCTCTACGGCAACTACCTCATCAGTAAATTTTCCTTCGCTCCATGCCTTGGCAGCTCTGGTGTAAGATTCAATGGCGAACTGATCCTGATCTTCTCTTGAGAAGCCATAGTCAGTGGCACATTTTTCTGCACAAACTCCCATATGAACTTTGTTATAAACATCTGTAAGACCGTCCAATACCATTCCGTCCTGCATTTTTACATCGCCTAATTTGGCTGCAATTCTCGCGTTATAATAGTGGGGAACAGAAGACATGTTTTCCATACCTCCTGCAACAATGACATCTGCATCACCGGCTTTGATAGCCTGAGCAGCCATGGTCACTGCTTTCATTCCTGAAGCACAAACTTTATTGACCGTAGTGGAAGGCGTTTCAACAGAAAGGCCTGCTCCCAAAGCTACCTGACGTGCCGGGGCCTGTCCTTCCCCAGCCTGTAAAACGTTTCCCATATAAATTTCCTGAACCGCTTTCGGATCCAGACCGATTTTGTCTAATGCTCCTTTTACTGCAACAGATCCTAATTTTGTAGCCGGAACCGTTGATAAACTTCCCATAAAACTTCCCATCGGGGTTCTTACTGCGGAAACAATGAATACCTCTTTCATTTTTATAATTCTATTTTTATTTTATTAAATATATCTTTAGATTTAATTTTAACTCGATGTTGATCAAAATCAGATTAAATAAGTTCAAAATTCAAATTGAGATTATAGTTTGGTATAACACTAATTTCAGTATGATAAAAAACTTTAGATTGCTGTTATTTTTTATTTCCAGTAAAAATGATGATGAAAGCACCTAAAAATTCCACAATCCACCCCCATCTTAATTTTACAATACCCGCCAGTTTATCCTGCCATGATTTAAAAGGCATAAACCTGAAATATTCAGAAGCCTGATACTTTACAGCAAATAAAGTGAATGAAAATAAAATAATTAAGAGAACCGCAAAAATCCTTGCTGCTCTCACACTGTTGTTTACAATCCCAAACATAACTCCTGCGGAAAGAATCCAACATGCAATAGCCAGATAATGATCGAGTTTCCAATAGTTCCAGTTTCCGATAACAGGAATATGAACCAGTGGCAGAAAGCTTCCCGCGACCACCAATAACAATCCTAATATTTGAATATTTTTCATATTTCTTAAAGTACCAAAATACAAAAAAAAACACACTTATAATAAATGTGTTTTAAAAGTAAATTTTATTCATTAGTATTTCATAAATGATAAAATAATTAACAAAAATTTAATCATTATATAATATATAAAGGCAATCATTAGATAATTAAAAACGGACATTCATTAACTCAATTCCGATCTGAAGTCCATATTTATGGGTGAGATTCGCATTATTATTGAATGCCGGTGTAAAATCTTTTTGAACATACAGATTGAATCCTGCATAACGGATTCCCAGTTTTCCGCCAAAAATAATATCATTCAGCCCGTGGTTTATTGTTTCTCTTTCTACAATTCTTTTGCTGAATTCATTGGAATATCTGTTGTAAATATTGCTGGCAACTCTAACGCCTCCATATACACCCGCAATGATACTGAACTGGTTTACCTTGTTGTTTAAGTATTTCACACCATCATATTCAATGTATTTAGGATTCAGAATAAATCTAAGATCAGCAGGAATAAAAATATAATGATTATTGATATAAGTTTCTTTCAGATCTCCTTTCGTAAAATCAGTAATCTCTAAAGCATGATGTTCCTGGCTGAACACTCTTCCGTATTTGGCATTCGACTGATCCCAACGGTAACCAACTCCCAAACGATAAAAAACAGGACTTTTGAAACCTCCAAGCTGGTTTTCATACCTTATTATAAAACCGGCAGAATTAAAAACAGTATTCTTAAAATCAGAATTTTTATCAAAAAACCTGAACGGTTTGTCTTTGGAAGTATATCCTGCTCCTACAAGTGCAATAGCATATTCCCAGGAATGAAGATAATCTGCGGGTATTTTTTTATCTTCATCAATATGAACGCTAATACCGCCTAATCCAAACACCATCTGATTTTTATCATTACGTAAAGAATCATTAGGTTTTAAAATCGCATCTTTTACCATTTGTCTGGTTATTTCCTCGAATTCCAATTTCTGAGCATCTATTTTTTCATTAATTGCCTGCTCATATTTTGATGCAATATCAGCTCTCAAGTTCTGTTTTTCATTACCATCGATTTTATTTTTTTTAAAATCCTGATCAATATCATCAAGTTCCTTATTCATTTTTATTTTTTCCGAAACTACGATGCTGTCAATCTTTCTGGAATAATTCTTCATAGAAGGATTAACATGTGCATTTTCCTGTGCAGAAGCAAATGAAAAAGTCATCATGATGGTCATTAAAGCAATTTTTGTTTTCATATCTTTTAATTATTTAAGACAATATTTTAGCGCTGATCATTTTAAATGAACAGTATATTAATTTTAAAAAATTTTACAATTTATTTAGGATCTACGTAAACAGTAACTCCTAAAACGGTGACGTTATCTATATTCGGTACTGCTTTGTCAAGATGAAAAATGCTGAATTTTATATCCTTTTTATAAGGATTTTTTCTTACTTTATCAAATTCTCTCCCCAAAAGAAGTTCATTTGAACTGATGTAAACGGGGTTTTCTTTTTTGACTTCTTCAATAATAGGAAAATGGGGATTTTTTATTTCAATTTTAGCAGGTTGTATTGTAATGTTTTCGGTTGGTTTGACAGTCATTTTAAATGCTGTAAACTCTGAAATTGAAGGTTGAACCGATTGTGATTCTTTTTGTAAATTAAAACTATTATTATTGACTTTTTGATTTTCAACAGCAATTTTCAGTTCCTTTTTTTCGACTAGCCTGTTGGGAATAGAAGATTCATTTTGTAAATCATTATTTACTTGATTTATCGTTTTTTCCAGTTTCTTTTTAGCAATATAATCTGTTTTTTTATAATCAAAACTGTTTTTATTATAAATAAAAATTCCTAAAGAAATCAGTAATAAAACTACAGCTGCATATTTCCACCATTGAAAGGGTATTGTAGGCACGATTTCAGGTGCTTCATCCAACTTTTGTTCAAGTTGATCCCAAAGTTCCGATGAAGGTTTTATTTCATGCTCTTCATAGTCAGACCTTAACCTATTTAATATATTGTTTTTCATCTTTCTTTTGTTTTAAAAAATCTGCGATCCATTTCTTAGATTTGCTCAGCTGGCTTTTACTGGTGCCTTCAGAAATATTGAGGGTTTGTGCAATTTCGTGGTGCTTTTTATCTTCAAAAACATAAAGATTAAAAATCAACCTGTATCCATCGGGCATCTTAGAAAAAATTTCATTTATATTAATTTCTTCTATTTCATCTTTCCATTCCTCTTCTGCATTTTCAATAGTATTGATTTCGATATCCGTATAAAGAATATTTTTATTTTTCCGGATAAAACTGATTGAATTATTGACCACAATTTTCCTGAGCCAAAACTGAAAACTTTTCCATTCTCTGCATTCATCAATTTTTGAAAAACAGATAAAAAAAGAATTCATTAAGATGTCTTCTGCGTCATGAAGATTATTAACATAAGAGTTTGCAATGGCGAGCATTTTTGCCGAAAACATATCGTAAAGAGCTTTCTGCCCCTTTCGGTCTCGTTTTTTTGCCAGTTTAAAATTCTCTTCTAAGTTATTCATTGATCAGTTTCTATTTACTAAGACGCCCTATTTTTTAAATGGTTGCTTCAAAAACAAAAAAAATTGCATTTTTTTTAAAAATGCAATTTAATTAATTATAGATGATACAAAATTAATGTTTTATCTGTGAAATTTCTTCAGGATTGTGTTTATGTCTGAACAGAACCGCAAACAAAATGGCAAGAACTAAGGCATAAGCTGCAAAAGAAAGCCAGATATTATGCCAGTCTTTTACCATAACAACTGATGATAGTGTTCCATCCGGATTAACAACAGCGTTAAAACTTTTTTTCAGAATTTCTAAAAAAGTAGGATTGTCAGGAGTTGTCTCAAGATACGAAGACAAAGATGATGCGGTTGTAAATTTATGAGTGAAGAATTTATCAATTGCCCAACCGGCTGCATAGCTTCCGAAAACGGCTCCGAAACCATTGGTCATCATCATGAACAATCCCTGGGCTGAAGAACGGATTTTTTTGTCTGTAGTGGTTTCAACAAAAAGCGATCCTGAAATGTTAAAGAAATCGAACGCCATTCCGTAAACGATACATGAAAGAACGATTAAACTTAAGCCATACCCTTCGGGAATTCCATAGGCAAAGAATCCGAATCTTAAAACCCATGCAAACATCGATATCAGCATTACTTTTTTAATTCCATATCTCTTCAAAAAAAATGGAATAGCCAATATAAATAATGTTTCGGATACCTGGGAGATCGACATGATGATCGTAGACCTCTGTACTACAAAAGAATCTGAATATTTCGGGAAATGCTCAAACTCACTAAGAAAAACATCTCCATAAGCATTGGTGAGTTGTAATGCCGCGCCCAGCAACATAGAGAACAGGAAAAACAATGCAGTTTTATAATCTTTAAACAACTTAAAGGCATTAAGTCCTAATTGTTCAGTCAATGGAGCATCTTTATCAATTAACTTCTGCGGTGGGCATTTTGGCAATGTCAGGGCATAGATTCCTAAGAAAACAGCAACAGCTCCGGCAATATAGAATTGGCCTTCCGTAGCCTTATTTCCTGTAAGATTGGTAATCCACATCGCTACAATGAACCCTATAGTACCCCAAACACGGATCGGCGGAAAGTCTTTCACGACATCAAGATCACTGTTCTTAAGGATGGTGTATGAAATTGAATTGGCCAAAGCAATGGTCGGCATATAAAAGCACATGGCCAAAAGCATGATATAAAAGAAGGAATCCGGGTCTGCAGAGTGAGGCAGGATAAAAAGCACGATTCCGTAAAGTATATGCAAAACTGAAAAAATCCGTTCCGCATTGACCCAGCGGTCGGCGATGATTCCGGTGATGGTCGGCATAAAAATAGAGGCAATCCCCATTGTTCCGAACACAGCACCAAACTGAGCGCCATCCCAATGTTTTGTGCCGAACCAAAAGTTCGCTATTGTAATCAGCCATGCTCCCCAAACGAAGAACTGCAGAAAACTGAGAATGGTCAATCGTAATTTTAAACTCATGGTGTATCTATAATATCTTAATCGATTTTCTTTTTTCTCCTTTTGATTTCTTCCTGAATCTCCAGAGCGGTATCAAAATCTTCTTCTTTTACGGCTTCTTCCAGTAATTTCTGAAGTTCCTCCATAGAAACAGATTTCAAGCTGTCTTCACTCTGAACCGTTTCGGAAAACGGCTGTTCTTCTTTAGAAGTATCTTCCAGTTCCAGAAGAATGCCGGCTTCGTTCAGTACCTGTTGGGTGGTAAAGATCGGAGCATCAAATCTTACAGCCATAGCCACCGCATCAGAAGTCCTGGCATCAAGAATAAGCTCTTCTTCGTTACTTTTATTTTTAAAATTAATATTTGAAAAAAAGACTCCGTCTACAATCTGATAAATGATGACAGATACCAGTTCATAATTGACAGAAGCGATAAATTTTGTAAATAAATCGTGGGTAAGGGGGCGGGGCGGATGAATGTCTTTCTCCAGACCGAGGGAAATGGATTGCGCCTCGAAATTCCCTATAACAACAGGTAATTTTATATGTGTTTCTTCATGTTCCAATAACAATGCGTACGCCCCGGATTGAGTCTGGCTGTACGATATTCCGCGAATAATTAGCTGTTTATAATCCATGGCTACAAATATAGATTAATTTTTCAAAATTTTTTTTACTTTTCAGACAAAAATAAAAGCCCGGAGAGGGCTTTTATATATGAATTTGCTTCGTTATAATTTTAAATATCATTATTGATCTGCAAGGCAAAACCCAATAATGGTATTTTATCCTCTTAGTGCCTTAATCTTCTCCGTTAAAGCAGGAACAATCTGGAAAGCATCCCCTACAACACCGTAATCTGCCGATTTATAGAACGGAGATTCAGGATCACTGTTGATTACGACGATTGTTTTGGAAGAGTTAACGCCTGCCAAGTGCTGAATGGCTCCTGAAATTCCTACTGCGATATACAGATTCGGTGCAATTGCTTTACCGGTCTGTCCCACGTGTTCTGTATGAGGCCTCCATCCGATATCCGAAACCGGTTTTGAACAGGCAGTAGCCGCTCCCAGGACCTCTGCTAAATCTTCAATCATTCCCCAGTTTTCAGGACCTTTCAATCCTCTTCCTGCAGATACTACAATTTCTGCTTCCTTAAGGTCTAATTTCCCTGAACTCTGCTCATGAGAAAGTACTTTTGTATCCTCATTGGAAACAGATAATTCCTTTACTTCTTCAGAACCTGAAACTGCATTTTCCTTAACCCCGAAAGCATTCTGGGAAACCGTAATGATCACCCCGGTCCCTTCTGCTTTGGCATGCATAAATCCTTTTCCTGAAAATGCCCTTCTCTTCACCTGAAGCGGAGAAACGCTTTCCGGAGCCTCCAGAACGTTGGTAATTAAAGAATACCCATTCATTATTGCCAACATCGGAGCAACGGAAGAGGCATCCGTAGTATGAGGGAAAACAATAATATTCCCGTCAGCCACTTCTTTTACAGCCTGTGCATAAGCTTTTGCTGAGAAATTTTTAAGACCTTCATCTTTGATATTGATTACGTTTGATGCTCCATATCTGTACAACAGATCTGAAGAATCCGTAGGGTTTACAGAAATCGCGGTAACGGTTTCTCCAGCCTGGTCTGCTACAGCTTTAGCATAGGAAACCGCTTCAAAAGCTGCCTTTTTGTAAACTCCGTTTATATTTTCTGCGTATACGAATACTGCCATTTTAAATTAATTTAAAGATTAAAAAATTTAATAATTGGAAAGATTGGATTCAAAAGCAGGAATTAAACTTCCCTTTTATGACTTCCAGCTTCCAACTTTTAGATCACTTTAGCTTCTTCGTGAAGCAATCTTACCAATTCGTCAAGATTATCAGGAGAAACCATTTTCACAGCTCCTCTCGGCGGAACACTGTCGTAAGAAACGCCTTGGACTTTCACTTCAGAAGAAGTTGCCTCCACTACCTGCAAAGGTTTTGTTCTTGCAGACATAATGCCCCTCATATTCGGGATGATAAGATCCTTTTCATCCACCAATCCTTTCTGACCTGCAATAACAGCCGGTAATTTTACGGAGATCGTTTCTTTTCCGCCTTCAATTTCTCTTACGGCTGTCGCCTCACTTCCGTTTACATCAAGGCCTATAGATGCATTGACGAAAGGCTGGTTCAATAATTGGGCAACCATTCCCGGAACAGAACCTCCGTTATAATCGATAGATTCTTTACCGCAAAGGATCAGATCATATCCACCATTCTGAGCAACTGCCGCAATTTCTTTTGCCGTAGAATAGCTGTCTTTCGGATCAAGATTTACTCTTATCGCATCATTGGCTCCGATGGCCAGTGCTTTTCTGATAACAGGTTCTGTAACAGCATCACCTACATTGATTACGGTTACCGTAGCGCCCTGAGACTCCTGAAGCTTAATCGCTTTGGTAAGTGCAAATTCATCTAACGGGTTAATGACCCACTGAATCCCGTTTTTTTCAAAAGCAGATTTGTCTGCTGTAAAGTTAATTTTAGAAGTAGTATCCGGAACACTACTTATACAAACTAATATTTTCATATATGTTGTTTTAAATTTTTCGTTGTCCTATATAACCTTTCGGTTTCAAGTGTACTGTTTTATTGTTTTCCTGACTATAAACCGCTGTATTTTACACCAGGATTTTATCTGAATTTATCTTGCTAATATAAATAAAAAATATATTATGCATGCATAATACTTATGAATTTATTATTCAGCGCATTAGATGTTTTTCAGTTAGCAGGCTTAGTTGCCCTGAATTCAATCTTGCTTGGTAAAACCCTCGGATTCATTTTTAAAATATCCAGGACCAGGTTCCCCATATCTTCCGGCTGGATTTTCCAGGCATCTTTTTCTGACGGAGTATTCCCATTAAAATGAGTAGCTACGGATCCCGGCATAATAACCGTTGATTTGATATTATATTTTCTTAAATCGATCATGGCAGCCTGGGTAAAACCAACCACACCAAATTTCGAAGCATTGTATCCTGATCCGTTTTCAAAGAAATTTGCGCCTGCCAGACTGGCAATGGTGATGTAATATCCTTCCGTTTTTTTCAGTTCTTCCACAGAAGCTTTTAATGTATAAAAAACACCTGTGAGATTGGTTTCGATCATATCATTCCATTCTTCTGCCGTCAGCTGATCTACCGGTTTGAAAACGCCCAGTCCGGCATTGGCAATGACAAAATCCAGCGGCCCAAATTTTTCTTTAATCTGCTGCACAGCTTCCTCTTCACTTTCAAGGCTTCTTACATCGGAAACAATTCCCAGAACATTTTCAGAATATTGCTTCAATTCCTGCTCTGCTTTTTCCACCTCCTCTTTTTTTCTTCCTGAAAATGCCACCGAAGCCCCATTTTCAAGCAAGATCTTTGCAATTCCGAAACCAATACCCTTAGTTCCTCCGGTGATATAAGCTACTTTATTTTCTAACATATTTTTTTGGGATTTTAGTTCTTAAAAATAAGAAAAACGCTCCAATCGGAGCGTTTTATAAAGATAATATTTATCAGTAATTATTCTTTAATAATTTTTTGAATATAAACTTTGCCGTCGCTTGCTTTTACTCTCAAGATATAATTTCCTGTTGTATAAGCTGACATATTTACTTCATTAACATTTTTGTTATTAGAGATTGAAGTAACTACCCTACCGTTCATGTCATGAATTTCGATAGATTCAGATTTCAGATTATTGGCAAACTTGAACTTAAGAACGTCTTTAACAGGATTTGGATAAATCTGCAAATCTCTTGAATTGATCACTTCAGTTGTTCCTAAAGTAGCATTTTGTCCTGTAACAGTCATTACCCATCTGGCCGTTGCAAATGCAGCCAGTCCGCCTGTACCGGTTGCTGTAGGAGTCAGGATATTACAAGTTTCAGAAGAAAGATATGACGGGCCCGTTTGTGCACCAGGGTTTGTTCCCATATAAAAAGACTGTGGCGGTTCTACATCACCGTCGTGATAAACTTCCAAAACAAATGTAGAGCCTGCTGGCACACTTGCAGTCAAAGATGTACCGGTATTTACTATTGTTCCCGGACTATCAGTTGTAAGAGCAACGTTTGCGGTACCTAAAAGAGTAGCCGTTCCTGTTGGAAATGTCCCTCCCGTCCAGTTGTAAACATTTACTTCAACCGGAAATGATGAATTAGCCGTTTGAACGCCAAATGCAACATTGGTAATGTTATAAGTATAATTAATTCCGTAATCTGACAATTTGAAAACTCTGATATAAGAGTTATCTGCGGTATAACCGTTTGCCTGACTGCCACAAGCTACTGAACCTGTGGGACTAACTGTAGTAGGTGTAGAACTTTGCGTAATCACCTGTGCAAAAGTAGTTCCTGCAAATACCAATGCAGCTAAAGATGTAAAAATTTTTCGCATAATAATTTTTTTTTGTTATGTTGTAAAGATATTTTTTTTTTATGATGTAGAAAAGTTTTTTAACAAAAAAATTGTCATTTGTATTAAAGACTATTTATTTTTCGCATAATTATCAAAAAATAACGGAATACTTTCAATCCCTTTATAGAAATTGAATAATCCGTAATGTTCATTCGGAGAGTGGATGGCGTCAGAGTCCAGCCCAAATCCCATTAAAACAGATTTAGCATTCAACACCTGTTCGAACATGGCAGTAATCGGGATGCTTCCACCGCCCCTGTACGGAAGAACCTCTTTTCCGAAAGCCATTTCCATCGCCTGTTTCGCTGCTGCAAATTCTTTGGTATCAGTGGGTAATACATATGGCATTCCTCCATGGTGCGGCGTTACCTTCACTTTTACATTGTCCGGAGCGAGTTTCTTAAAATAGGCGGTGAATTTTTCTGTAATCTCTTCTGGAGTCTGATAAGGAACCAAACGCATAGAAATTTTGGCAGAAGCCTTAGAAGGAATAACTGTTTTTGCACCTTCTCCTGTGTAACCGCCCCAAATTCCGTTACAGTCTAGTGTTGGGCGAATAGATGTTCTTTCAAGCGTTGTGTAGCCTTTTTCTCCTTCAACTCCACTTAATCCGATAGATTTTTTGAACTCTTCAGGATTGTCTTTCAATTTATTCATGTCCGCTCTGTCGGCATCAGAAACTGCTTCTACATTATCATAGAATCCATCGATTGTGATATGACCGTCTTCATCGATTAATTTAGCAATCATTCTTGAAAGCACATGAATAGGGTTCGGAACTGCTCCACCATAAAGTCCGGAATGTAAATCTCTGTTTGGACCTTCAATTTCAACTTCTACATAGCTCAACCCTCTCAAACCTGTTGTAACAGTCGGTTGTTCGTTGCTATAAATGTGAGTATCAGAAATTAAAATACAGTCGCAAGATAATTTCTCTTTATTTTCATTAACAAAATCGCCTAAGCTTACTGAGCCTACTTCCTCTTCCCCTTCTAAAATAAATTTGACATTACAAGGGAGCGCATCGGTTTTCATCATGGCTTCGAAAGCTTTCAGATGCATGAAAAACTGGCCTTTATCATCTGCTGAACCTCTTGCGAAGATTGCTCCGTCAGGGTGAAGATCGGTTTTTTCAATATAAGGTTCAAAAGGAGGTTTGGTCCATAATTCCAGCGGGTCTGCGGGCTGAACATCATAATGTCCGTATACCAAGACCGTCGGCAGGCTTTTATCTAAAATTTTATCCCCATACACAATAGGATATCCCTTGGTCTGACAGACTTCTACATTATCGGCACCGGCATTTTTAAGGTATCCTGCTACAACATCTGCACATTTTAAAACGTCATTCTTATAGGCAGGATCTGCAGAAATAGAAGGGATTCTCAATAATTCAAATAATTCATCAACAAAACGCTGTTTGTTTTCATTGATGTAATTTAAGGTCTCTTGCATTCTAAAATTTTATTTTGTTAAAAGTAAAAAAAATACCTTGCGGGAACAAACAAAAAATAGAATTTTCCGAATTATATTTATCCTTAGGGAAAAGGCAGTGGCTATCAAAAAAAATATCCTGCATTTCTGCAGGATATCCTTTGTATTTTAAATAATTAGTGTTCAGCTTTCGGAGTCTGCGACCCTTCCGGTATAGGAGTAGCATCAGAATGTCTTCCGTCTTCTGCTTTATGCTCTACAGCCCCCGCAGTATCTGTTTTTACAGGCGTTTCATGCCCGTCATGTGCATCACCCCTGTATTCAGAAAGATTATCCTGCTCGCCGCTGGTCTGCTCATCGTCAGAATACCGGTCTGCTCCTTCTTCCAGCTTAATAATGTTTTTATTTCCGCCAGCCTGGATTTTTTTACAGCTTACCACAACAGCAGCAATGGCTAAACATATAACTAATTTTTTCATATGTAAAATTTATTTTTTAAAGGTCTATGGAATCGCATTATTTTAGTTTTTAACACCAGGCGATTTCATGTTTCATTTTTGATTGCCCAAAATTAAGAAATAATGCATTTTACGGCAACATTTTTAGACTGATTTTAAAATTATTTTCCCTTCTACGGATTGCGTAAAAATAAGATAGCGCGCTCCACCATCTTTCAGTCCATACTTTTTTCTAATGTGTTCCGGTGTTAAGGGATAGTTTTTTGAAATAATATTGTACTGGCTTTTCTTCTTAATTTGTTTGGCCTCAACAACTTCCGTTTCAATCACTCTTCCCGGAAAACGTTCAATCTTATGATGTGATGTATAAAGATGGGTATTGGGATGGAGCTTTTTCAGTGCAAATTTTTCTGAAATCAAATTAAAGATACCCGCTTTTAAAATGGAATGATTGGGAATATAGATAAATTTTTCCGGTTCGGAATATTCTGAGACGGCATTTTTCTCTTCTTCAAACGTAAAGCTGAAATCGGGTTCTCCGCTTTCTAAATTAATACAGTGGCATTGGATTTTATCCGGCTTACCTTCAGAAAGAAAAACAACGACCTCTTTAACGTCGTTTTTTACAGCAATGATATCGATCCTAAAAATATTCGGTAATACAGAAACAAGATACTTCAAATCAATCAGCGGTGATAGTTTGATCACTATCTGATTTGAAACAGAAAGCAGTTTCCCCTGAATTTCTAAAATATCCGGCGATAAATCTTCCAGCAGGAAAACTTTATTTTTATGGCTATCCCTCCGGGCCGGATCAAGATAAATAACATCGAAAGTTTCTTTGTTTTCCTGAAGGAAATTTTCCAGTTTCTGATGGATAAAGGTAGCATGCCGGCCTAAAACAGACCAGTTATGCCGTACTATTTCCAAAAGTTCGGCATTTTGTTCAACAAGTGTTACGTCTTTAAAATGTTGAGACAGATAATAGGCATCAATTCCAAAGCCGCTTGTCAAATCAATAAACTGTTTTCCTTTAAGAATTTCAGATTTATAATGGGCGGTTTTTTCTGAAGATGACTGCTCCAGATTAAGCTGTGGCGGAAAAATAATTCCCTCTTTAAGTAAAAACGGAAATTTTTTCTGTGCCACCTTCTTTCCTTTGATCTGCTGAACGATTTCCTGCATGGAGATTTCCGTAAACGGGGACTTTTTCAACAGTAAGGTATGCAGATCTGTATTCAGATTTGCATTGATGTATTCCTGGATTTCTTTATTCAGCAGTTTGTTTCCCACAGATTTCGCAGATTAATGTAAAGGATTTATACAATCTATCTTTTATAAAAAATATAATCCGTCAGCAGAGGTTCGATCTCGTTTTGCTTTAATAAAGAGTTGATCTGCCCTCTGTGGTAAGTGGAATGATTGACCGCCTGAAAAAGCATTTCAAAAACGGTATTTTCAAATCGTGTTCCTTTGGAATTATGATATTCTATCTTTTGGTCAAGATCCGAATTTTCAACAATTCCTATACTTTTTTGAAAATTCAAATGATTAATATCCTTTAAGTTTTCAAAAGGATTGATCTGCCAGACTTCGAAAGGGGTTTCCCCTAAAATTCGTGAGTTCCAGACCTGCTGGGCATTCAGCGTGTGATTGATTAAGCTGATTGTCTTTTCATCAACGCCGGAAATATTCTCAGAAATAACTGCAATCACCTCTTTATTGAAATGATAGGTATATTCAAACAGGTCGGTCAGTTTTTCTTTCATGATTCAAACATTTCCGCCCAACGAACGGCTTTAATCTCATTTTCGTTATAAAGTTCCGTAACTGATTTTATAACGTCTAATTTGGGATATAAATTAACACCGATCAGTTTTATTTTTCCTTCTTCTACCCATTTCTGTTCTTCAACAGCATGGTCATAGATTTTCTTCTGAATAATTCCTTGTTTTAAAAGCTCCAGATAACCTCCCGCCTCTTCGATTTCTATAAACAGAGCCCATGATTTTTCAGCCATCTGCCGCGTAACATCTTCTATGTAATAACTGCCGTTGGAAGCGTCTTCAAATACATTGATGATGCTTTCATAAGCCAAGACAATCTGCTGCTTAAAAGAGATTTCTTCAGAAATATCCGTGCTTTTATCTACCATATAATTGTTGCTGAACACCGCATCGGCACCGCCAATCATGGCAGAAGTCAGTTCCAGGGTAGAACGGATCAGATTGTTTTCCTGATCTGAAACCGCTTTGTTCCTCAATGAAGTTTCTGCAAAAATATAAGGAATCTCATCTAAGTCATATTCTTTTGAAAACTGATTGAAAACCATTTTAAAAGCTCTTAATTTTGCCATTTCGAAGAAATAATTTCCTCCGACCGCTATCCTGAAGATCAGCTTGTTTAAAATGTCAGGTCCATAGAGTTCCGTTAATTCTTTCGTTTTTGCCAGGGCAATCCCCAACTGCTGATAAATGGAGGCTCCTGCATTCTGGTGAAGGGAAATGTCGACACAGATATTTCTTCTGAACTCTTTTGCAAGTAATTCTTTTACCAGCTGATCATTAATCTCGGCTTTCTCTTCATCAAAAACATCAACTAGACAAAAATACTGGTCTTCTTCTTTCGGACTGATGTGGCCTGCCAGATCTGCATTGTTGACAAAAATTGTTTTCTGCTCAAGATTTTCAACATTATGATCCAGAAGGAATGCGAACACATCTTCTTCCAGGCTTTCATGGTACCTTGCTACCAGATGCGTGCTTTCTTCAATTTTGGGAAGGTTTACCAAAGGACCGGAAACGGAATCATAAAAAGGTTTTACTTCAATCCCTTCCAGGTTTTCTTTGGTAAGGACTGAATAAATATCTTCTGTCTTAAGCTGTTTTTTTACTAAAATTTCCCAGGCTGTATCTGACATAGTCTCGTTTTAAAATTTATGATTGGTTATTGACAGTGTATTGAATTTAAAACGGTTTTAACTGACCTGTTTAAAAGCATTCACCTTTATCTGCCAATTATTTTTTTGCAATGTTTGTACTGTCCACGACCAGGATGAAGATCTCTTCATTCGGTTTTTTCATGAAATAGTTTTCTCTTGCGTATTTTTCCTTTTCCGATTTATTATTCATCAATTTTTTATAAAACGCGTCATTTTTTTCATATTCCGTTTTATAATACTGAAGCTGGTCTTCATATTTATTGATCTCGCCGTTCAATTCGTTAATTACCAGAAAAGAGGTCTTATCAAAGAAAACCATCCAGACCAGAAATAGACCTATGGTAATGGTGTATTTATTCAGAACATACTTCTGAATCAGTTTAATGCTCTCAGATTTAGGCTGAATATCTTTAATAAGCTTATTTTCTTTCATTTTAGTGTTTTCTCAATGAATTTTTGATAACGGTTGTTAAAAAATCAATGGCTACGGAATTCTGCCTCATGTTCGGAATAATCAGATCGGCTTCATTTTTTGAAGGTTCAATAAACTCCTGATGCATCGGTTTTAAAGTAGTCTGATAGCGGTGCAGGACTTCGTTCAGGTCCCGTCCCCTTTCCTGGGTATCTCTCCTGATCCGTCTGATCAGTCTTTCATCTGAATCGGCATGCACAAAGACTTTAAGGTCAAACTCCTTTAATAATTCTTTATTGGTTAAAACCAGGATCCCTTCTACCACCAATACATTTTTAGGTTCTACCGTAACATGGTCTCCGGTTCTGGAGTGCGTAACAAAGCTGTAAACCGGCTGCTCTATGGATTCATTGTTTTTCAATGCTTTTACATGTTTCAGCATCAGTTCGAAATCTATGGACTTCGGATGGTCATAGTTTAAGGCTTCTCTTTCGGTAAGCGTTAAATTATGATTGTCGTGATAATAATTATCCTGGGAAAGGATGTTCATTCCTTCAACATCAAGCTGCTGGATAATCTTATCAACAACCGTAGTTTTGCCGGATCCGGTACCGCCGGCAATTCCTATTACAAGCATTCTTTTTTGTTTCTATATAGTTTATACAAATATACTATTTTAGATAAGATGTAACAATGGAGTTTATAAAATGTGAAGTTTTGTGAGTAATATCATCGTTGAGATAAAAAAAAGCTCCGACCGGTGGTCAGAGCTTTGTATTATATGATTTCGCTTGTCAGTTCCCGTGACAGCAATTTTTCATGCATGGGCTTCAGCAGGTCCATTGAACCTGTTTTTACGGTACATTTACCTTTGAAATGTACCAACATAGTGCATTGTTCCGCCTGTTCCAGGGTATGTTTGCATATTTCAATCAGGCAGTCAATGACATAATCAAAAGTATGAATCTCATCATTGTGTAAAACCAACTTGTACACTTCATCTGTTTCATCTAAAACCAGCACATCTTCTTCGTACTGACGTTTCGGATCTTCGTAATCTTTTATACTGTTATAAAAAATCATTGTATTGCTTCGTTAAATTAAACCTCTCCTATTTTTTCTGCCTGATCATTGATATCATTGGGTTCCTGATAGACCAGTTCAACCATCTCCACGCTTTTATTATTCATTTTCAGAATTTTGCAATGGTAGTTTTCAAGGGCGAATTCCTGATTTTCTTCCGGAATATCCTCAAGGGCATGCAGAATAAATCCGGCCAGGGTATTATACTCGCTTTCTTCCGGAAGCGGCAGTTTTTTAGGTAAGAACTCATTGATTTCATCCAAAGGCTGCGTGGCCTGGATCCAATAGGTATTCTCTCCTATTTTATCAACGATTTTCTCTTCATCGTCTTCTTCATCCTGGATTTCGCCAACCAGTTCTTCCAAAATATCTTCAAGGGTGATAATTCCTTCCGTTCCTCCAAACTCATCAATTACAATCGCCAAATGCTGCTTTTTCTGCTGGAAAATCTTCAGTAAATCGGAAATCTTCTTACTTCCGACTACGAAGAATGCATCCCGCATCAATTCTCTAAGATCATCATGGTTCAGCTCCCCTTTTCTCTTAACAAATTCCCTGATAATTTCCTTTGTGTATAAAATACCGATTATATTATCAATGGAATCGACATATACCGGAATACGCGAATATCCGCTGTCCATTATTTTATTAATAATCTCATTCACATCTTCCTCAAAATCCATAGAGGTAATGTTCTGACGGGGAACCATGATCTGCTTTGCGGAATGGTCTGTAAAATCAAAGGCATTCTTGATAATCTCATAGTTTTCCTCTTCAATTTCCCCGCTGTCTGCACTTTGCTTTACCAAAAGCTGCAATTCTTCTGTTGAGTGGATCTCCTGCTCTGAAGCTGGGTGGATCTTAACCAGTCTTAAAAAGGTATTTGACATTAGATTCATCAGCCAGATAAACGGCTTAAAAACGGTGTAAAAGACCCTCAATGGTACAGCAGTGGCCATTGTCGTAGCCTCCGCCTTCCTGATGGCTATTGATTTAGGAATAAGCTCACCGAATACAATATGCATAACGGTAATCAGTACAAAACTGGTTACCACTGAAATGGTGGTAACTGTTGTTTCAGCCAAATCAATGCGTAAAGAGCTGAAAATATTCTGAACCACATGGTGAAGGGCGCTTTCCCCAACCCAACCCAGGGCCAGCGAAGCCAGTGTAATCCCCAGCTGTGTGGCTGACAGATACTCATCAAGATGCTTGATGATATGTTCCGCCTGCTTTGCCATAGAGTTTCCCTCTGCGGCTTTGATCTGTATCTGTGAGTAACGAACTTTAACAATTGAAAATTCTGCGGCTACAAAAAAGCCATTAAGTAAAACAAGAAATAAGGCTAGCAAAAGCCTGACTATGTCCGAGTCCATTTAGAAATTAATATAAAATTTGTAATGACAAAGATAGACAAAATAAAAGTAACAAAAAAAGCATCGTGGTAGACGATGCTTTATATTTATGTTAAAATAAATTCTTACGAATTTTTCAGTGCTTCCGCTCCCGAAACGATTTCCAGGATTTCGTTTGTAATGGCAGCCTGTCTTGCTTTGTTGTAGAAGATTACCAGATCATTTTTAAGTTCCTGAGCATTATCAGTAGCTTTATGCATGGCAGTCATCCTCGCTCCGTGTTCCGATGCAACAGAATCAAGGACCGCTTTGAATACCTGAGTCTTGATTGATTTAGGAATCAGATTATCAAGGATTTCTTTTCTGTTCGGCTCAAAAATATAATCTGTTTCTACCTGAGGTTCCGTAGTTTCCGGCATAGAGATCGGAAGAAGATGCTCTGTGGTTACTTCCTGAGTCGCTGCATTGACAAATTTATTGTAAATTACATATACTTCATCAAATTTCCCTTCTCTGAAACTGGTCATTACTCCCTCGGTAACATGGGATACCGTATCAAAGTTTAAGTTATCAAAAACGGCACTTTCATTGGAGTATACTGCACGGGTTCTTCTTACAGAATCGTAAGCTTTTTTACCAATGGTAAGAACTTCAAACTCATATTGAGCTTTATTCTGAAACTGAATGTTCAGTTCTTTTACCACATTAGAGTTGAAAGCCCCCGCCAAACCTCTGTTTGAAGTAACAGCGATGAAAAGTATCTTTTTAACTTCTCTTTTCTGAGCATAGACAGAAATCTGATCAGGATCTGAACTTGAATTGACATTCTGGATAAGCTCCTGCAGTTTTTCAGAATATGGTCTTAACATTACGATTGCATCCTGTGCCTTTTTCAGTTTCGCAGCCGAAACCATTTTCATAGCACGGGTAATCTGCATCGTTGATGAAATTGACGTAATCCTGCCTCGTATTTCTTTTAAGTTTGCCATTATTTTGGTTCAAGGTTTAAGGTCTTAAGTTTAAGGTTTAAACTTTGTCTAAACCTTAAACATTGAATTTTTTAGTTATACTTAGAAGCTAAATCATTAGCAGCCTGCTTAAGAACACCTGTGATGGAATCATCGATTTTCCCGGCTTTAAGAGCAGCCATTGTCTCAGGATGCTTGGATCTTAAGAAAGCGATATATTCGATCTGGAATTCTTTTACTTTTTTAATAGGAACGTTTCTCATCAGGTTCTCGGTACCTGCATAAATCATAGCTACCTGGCTGTCTACAGGAAGCGGAGAATTTACCGGCTGCTTAAGAAGCTCCACGTTTCTTTCTCCTTTGGAGATTACTGCTAAAGTAGAAGCATCAAGGTCTGAACCGAATTTAGCAAATGCTTCCAGTTCTTTATACTGAGCCTGGTCTAACTTCAAAGTACCAGACACTTTTTTCATTGATTTGATCTGAGCGTTACCTCCTACTCTCGATACGGAAATCCCTACGTTGATCGCCGGACGCACCCCTGAGTTGAATAAGTCAGACTCCAGGAAGATCTGTCCGTCTGTAATAGAGATTACGTTCGTCGGGATATACGCAGAAACGTCACCCGCCTGAGTTTCGATAATCGGAAGTGCTGTTAACGAACCGCCTCCTTTTACTATTGGTTTTAAAGACTCAGGCAAATCATTCATCTGGCTTGCAATGGTATCATCAGCAATAACTTTTGCCGCTCTTTCCAATAATCTTGAGTGAAGATAAAAAACGTCTCCAGGATAAGCTTCACGGCCCGGTGGTCTTCTCAATAGAAGAGAAAGCTCACGGTAAGCCACCGCCTGCTTAGATAAATCATCATAAATGATCAATGCCGGTCTCCCGGTATCTCTAAAGAACTCACCGATCGAAGCTCCTGCCATTGCAGAATACACCTGCATCGGAACAGGATCTGAGGCGTTAGCTGCAACGATTACCGTATATGCCAAAGCGCCTTTATCAGAAAGCGTTTTAACGATTTGTGCTACAGTAGAAGCTTTCTGCCCGATTGCAACATATATACAATATACAGGATTTCCTGCATCAAAAAATTCTCTTTGGTTGATGATCGTATCAATGGCAACCGTGGTTTTACCCGTTTGTCTGTCACCGATGATAAGCTCTCTCTGTCCTCTTCCTACAGGGATCATAGAGTCGATCGCTACGATACCGGTCTGTAAAGGCTCGGTTACCGGCTGTCTGAAGATAACTCCGGGAGCCTTTCTTTCCAATGGCATTTCGTATAAATCTCCTGAAATAGGACCTTTACCATCGATAGGGTTACCAAGAGTATCCACTACTCTTCCTAACATGCCTTCTCCTACTTTGATAGAAGAGATTCTGTTGGTTCTTCTTACGGTATCACCTTCTCTTACCAGTTTACTTTCACCCAATAAAGCAACCCCTACGTTGTCTTCTTCAAGGTTAAGTACAATACCTTCTACATCACTAGAAAATTTCACCAACTCTCCGTATTGTACGTTTTCTAACCCGTATACACGAGCAATACCATCACCGATGGTTAAAACTGTACCTACTTCCTCAACGTTGGATTGAGTATCGAAGTTGGCCAATTGCTGTTTTAAGATCGCAGATACTTCTGCCGGATTTATTTCTGCCATTGTATGGTTGTTTTTTTCTTAATTTAAATGAAAATCTTTTTTAATACTGTTAAGCTTAGACTTTACGGAAGCATCGATCTGCTGGTCTCCGACCCTCAAAATATAACCTCCTAAGATTTCAGGTCTTACATGCACTTTCAGATCAAAATTGGAATCTGCTTTGACAAGGCTTGTAGATTTTAAAATCTGATCAAGATTTTCTTTTGAAAGCTCAGTTGCCGTCGTAAGCGTCACTCTTTCCACACCGTTGATATCTTCAACTTTATTGATGAATTCCTGTGCGATATTTTTCAGCTGGTTTTCTCTTCCCTGTCTGATCACCAGAGTAATCAGATTCTGAGAAGAAGCCGACAAGCTTTTAAATATCTCTTTCGCTACCTCTATTTTCTTTTTGCTGTCAATATAAGGCGTAAGGAAGAATTTGTTCAGATCCGGAGATTGAGACATTAACTTCACCACATCTTTCATGTCAGAAAATACAGCAGAAGTCTGACCTGATTCGTTCGTAAAATCAAGTAAACCCTGTGCGTATCTTTTAGCTACTTTAGATGTAAGCATTCTTAGTTAAGGTTTGATTTGTTTAGATAATTCTGAACTAATTCGTTTTGAGCTTCGCTGTTATCCAGCTTTTGCTTCAGGATAGATTCTGCAATGTTCACAGATAAAACACCGATCTGGGTTTTAATATCTGCCATGGCAGCATTTTTCTCTGCATTGATGGTCTGCTTCGCAGCTTCGATTAATTTATCACCTTCAGCTTTGGCAGTATCTTTAGCTTCACCTACAATTCTGTCTTTAATTTCTCTTGCTTCTTTAAGGATGGCATCTCTTTCGATTTTAGCTTCGCGAATGATTCTTTCGTTATCCTCTTTTAAAGTTTCCATTTCTTTTCTTGCCAATGTAGCCTGATTAAGAGCATCAACAATAGACGTTTCTCTGTCGTTGATAGAGTTCAAAATAGGTTTCCAGGCAAACTTACCTAACAAAAATAACAATGCTAGAAAAATAATAGTCTGGATAATAAATAATCCTGATGAAAACTGGTGAATTAATTCCATTATATAAATGTATAAATGATTACTATTTTTTCTTAAATAACCACTATCTGTAACCAACCGTTACGGATAGTGGCTTTAGTTTTAATTAGTTTACTGCGAATAGAGCAGCAAACGCAACACCTTCTACAAGGGCAGCAGCAATAAGCATAGCTGTTTGGATTTTTCCAGATTGCTCAGGTTGTCTAGCGATAGCTTCAAGAGCAGCAGCTCCGATTTTACCAAGACCGATACCTACACCTAGTACTACGATACCAGCACCTACAATTTTAGGGATTTCCATAATATATAATTTTAAAAATTTGTTTCTTTTATTATAATATAATTAATTAGTGAGCGGCATGATGTTCATGTTCGTGCTCCTGTACAGCCATTCCGATAAATAAAGCCGATAACATCGTAAAGATATACGCCTGTAAGAATGCTACCAGTACTTCCAGTAAATAAATTACTAATGTTAAGAAAGGAAATGCAACCCCTGCAATTACATTTTTAAAAACATAGATCAATCCGATCAGACTCATTACAACGATATGCCCTGCCGTCATGTTGGCAAAAAGACGGATCATCAATGCGAAAGGCTTTGTGATTGTCCCCAATAATTCGATTGGCAGCATGATCAGTTTCATCGGTACCGGAACTCCAGGCATCCAGAAGATGTGCTTCCAGTAATCCTTATTCGCGGAAAATGTTGTAATCAGATAAGTAAGGATTGCTAAGAAGAATGTCATGGTGATATTACCCGTAACATTGATTCCGAAAGGCATTAATCCTAATACATTCAGAAATAAGATAAAGAAGAATACCGTTAATAAATACCCCATAAATCTTTTATACTTATGTCCGATATTCGGAATTGCTACTTCGTCTCTTACAAAAATTACCAAAGGCTCTAAAAATCTTGCCACCCCTGTAGGAACCTGAGATTTTTTATATGACCTTGCCATTCCTGTAAATAGTAACAGCATAAAGATTGATGTCAATAAAATAATAAGCACACTTTTTGTAATGGAAAGATCTAAAGGCTTTTCATTGACAGGATGTCCGTCTTCACCTAAATTCAAAGTTCCGTTGACATCAGTCTTATAAATCTTTTCATGGTGAAGCTTATAGAAATTACCGTCAACTTCAATGGGCTCTCCGTGAATAAATCCTTCTTTGTTGCTCATGAAAGAATGAAAACCGTTATCATAAAAAATAACCGGAAGAGGGAAACCGATGTGGTGGCCTTCTTTGTCCACCATCAATGTAAAATCGTGTGCATCCAACAAGTGATGATCGATGTACTCTTTGTTTTCTTTACTTACTTTGTCTTTTTCAGAAAGTTCTGTAGCCGGAATAGCCTCAGAACCTGCCTCACCGTGCTGTGCGGACACTAAGCTTAATACAAAAATACTGTAGAATAAAACTGCGAATTTTTTAAACATTGATAGGTTTTTTTCGTTGTGCAAAAATATAATATTTTTTTCTAGTTTCAATAAATAATTTTACTGTTTTTTGTCATGATTGATCAGCTTAATCGCATAATAGGTAAGAAGCGTAGTCAGCACAAAATACGGAATAATAAAGTGGAATTTATATCCCGGGATGACTTCAAAATTCAGTTTCTTTCTGATTAAATACATCAAAGCGAATTTAAGAAGAACCAAACCGATGACAGACAGTCCCAAAAATTCAGGAACGACCTTATTGATCAGCACAATAAGCGTAATCATCATCATAAACATGACACTTAAAAAAAGATAAAATTTCACGATGATAATTTCATCCAGATGAAAAACAAACTTCCAGAGTGAAAAATGGATCAGGAATGTTAAAAAGAACAATAGGGTAACTAATATATTCGGATTAGCTTTCATGCATTATATTTATTCTGCCTAACATCCATTAGGCTTATTTTCAAAGTGTCACAAAAATATACTTTTTCTAGCGGATTTCGGCATAATTTGATTTTTATCATCCCATTAATATCTGCCTATATATAATATTACGTATTGAAGACTCAAATATTCTAAAATTTCCTTATTTTTGCACACCTATAATTTACAATACATATGTTTAATAGCTTACAGGATAAATTAGACAAAGCACTTCACAATATTTCCGGAAGAGGAAAAATTACGGAAATCAATGTTGCGGAAACCGTAAAAGAGATTCGCAGAGCATTGGTAGATGCCGACGTTAATTATAAAGTTGCCAAGGATCTTACCAAGAGGGTTCAGGATAAAGCACTGGGACAGGATGTTCTTACTTCCCTGACCCCGGGACAGCTGATGACCAAAATCGTTCATGATGAATTGGTAGATCTGATGGGAGGTTCCCAGGAAGGCATCAACCTTTCCGGAAAACCGTCTGTCATTCTGATTGCCGGCCTCCAGGGTTCCGGTAAGACGACTTTCTCCGGGAAACTGGCTCATTATTTAAAAACAAAAAGAAATAAAAAACCCCTTTTGGTAGCGTGTGACGTATATCGTCCGGCAGCCATTGACCAGCTGAAGGTATTGGGCGGGCAGATCGGTGTTCCGGTTTTTACTGAAGACGGCTCTACCAATCCTTCTACGATTGCTGAAAACGGGATTGCCTTTGCTAAGTCAAACGGCCATGATGTAGTCATTGTGGATACGGCAGGCCGTCTGGCCATTGATGAGCAGATGATGAATGAAATCAAATCGGTTCATTATTTTATTAAGCCCAGCGAAACTTTATTCGTTGTTGACGCAATGACCGGTCAGGATGCTGTCAATACGGCAAAAGCATTTAATGAAGCTTTGAATTTTGACGGGGTTGTTTTAACCAAATTGGATGGTGATACCCGTGGTGGAGCGGCACTGACCATCCGGTCAGTCGTGGAAAAACCGATCAAGTTCATTTCTACGGGAGAGAAAATGGAAGCATTAGACCTTTTCTACCCGGAAAGGATGGCCGACAGAATTCTTGGGATGGGAGACGTTGTTTCCCTGGTAGAAAGGGCTCAGGAACAGTTTGATGAGGAAGAAGCAAAAAAACTTCATAAGAAGATTGCCAAGAACGAGTTTGGTTTTGATGATTTCTTAAAGCAGATCAACCAGATCAAGAAAATGGGGAATATGAAGGATCTGATGGGAATGATCCCGGGTGTCGGAAAAGCGATCAAAGATGTGGAAATCAGCGATGATGCCTTTAAACACATCGAAGCGATCATCTATTCAATGACTCCGGACGAAAGAAGAAGGCCATCCATTATCAACACCCAGAGAAAGAACAGGATTGCCAAAGGCGCAGGCAGAAAAATTGAAGATGTTAATGCTCTGATGAAACAGTTTGACCAGATGGGTAAAATGATGAAGATGATGCAGGGGCCTCAGGGAAAACAGATGATGCAGATGATGAGCAAAATGCCGAACATGCCTGGAATGGGCGGAATGTTCGGTAAATAATATAAATACACTACACACACCAAAAAATAAACAATATGGAAATTAATGAGAAGCAGGGAAATTACCTGCAGCCTTACAAATCGGAAAAAAAAGTAGTAGCGGGTATTTTAGGATTGCTGCTCGGTACTTTTGGCATTCATAAATTTTATCTGGGTTACACAAAAGCTGGGATTATTCAATTGGTTTTGGGCCTGGTAAGCTGCGGGATTGTAGGTATTGTCGGGTTTATCGAAGGGATCATCTACCTGACGAAGTCTGATGAAGAATTTGACAGAACCTATGTCCATAATCAGAAAGAATGGTTTTAGTTACAATACTTACTATTTAAATAAAAAACCGGCTCAGAAATGAGCCGTTTTTTTTATCCTCCAAAATAATTCCTTATTTATCAGATTTCTGAGCTTTACCTTTGATGAAATATGAGAAACCTACATTTACACCGAAAGTATTTACCGTATTTTTATACTCGGTTCCGAAATACGTTTCTTTGTTGGAAAACTGATCGAAAGATACCCCTAAGTTAATACCTAAAGACTGAGTCGCCATATAAGTTACTCCTCCCTTTACTTTCCAGGCTAAACCATTCGTTGTAAATTCTTCAGAAACATTAGAATATGTCTCTTTTGTTTTACCGGATGCATATCCGATACCGGCACCTAAGAAAGGAACCAGTTTGCTGCTGTTTACAAAATAATAAGTGGCAGTCGGCATTACAGAAAAGCTGGAGATTGTAGATTTATCACCATCTTCTTTTGTTGTAATGTTTGTAAAGCCTAAATCAATACCTACGGCCAATTTGTCAATTACGAAATACCCTACAGATGGAGTGACAGAAAACGTACTTACTTTAGCACCATCATACGTCTGCCCTTCTACTTTGGTTTTAGTATCAACACTGTTGAAACCAAGACCTGTATTTCCACTGATTACCCAGTCACCTTTAGTCATCTGGGCATTTGACAAGCCGAAAAGTGCCACTGCACCTGCTAATAATAGTTTTTTCATAGTTATTTATTTTATTTAAAATATAATTAATCTGATTTTTATTTGGTATAAACTCTTAACCGGAAAATACCTTAATAAGGAGTTTAATCAAAATATCTCTTATAAATTCCTTATTTCCTCATGTTGCATTACTGCAATCCTGGTTAATAATAAAGGAAGTTTAAGTTTTGCAAAAATATATAATTTATTCTACAGACTGATATTTTTCAACATCATATGTATAATACGATAAAAAAGTCCTGAAATTAAATCCCAGGACTTTAAACTTATATGCTTTGTTTATTATTTTGCAAATACATACTTAACTCCGAACGTTATAGAAGATAAGTTTAAACCGAAGTTATAGTTATCTACGCTTTTCGCTCCGTCAACATCTAATTTTGAAGTATTGTATCCGAATTCACCGATAGTTGCTTCAATAGACCAGTTTTTATTCAAGAAATAATCCAAACCTGGCTTAATGTTGACACCAACTGAAGTATAGTTATTCTTTGTAGAAGAAGAAGTTGTAGTTACTGTATTACCTGCTGTAGTAATCGTAGATCCTTCTTGTTTAATGTTACCAAATTCCATTGGAACTTCTAATTGGCCAAAGATATATAATTTGTCAGCTAAAGTCCAGTATTTTCTTACAAAAGGAGCTACAACAACTGCAGACTGTGTATTTTTAGATTCTGCAACAACACTTCCTGTAGGGAAAGGTGTAGTTTGAGTAGTTGTTATTTTATCACTTGCATACCCAACTCCTAAACCTACAGCTAAATTAGTGCCTACAAAATAACCAGCAGTGGGAAGAATTCTGAAGCTCTCGTCTTTTCTGTCTGTATTGTTATTTTCCTGTTGAGAATATCCAACCTGTCCTGATAAATAAACCGTTCCTTTAGCAATCTGAGCATTGGATAAACCGAAAAGTGCAACAGCACCTGCTAATAATACTTTTTTCATTTTTTAAAATTTTAATACTTTCTGACGGCAAATTTACTGTGATGCTGTGGTAGTATTACAATTTGTTAATGTGATTAATATCATTGAAGGTTATTAGATATTTTCGGCTAAAAGATTTATTAAATAAAGACCTTTAGGATTTTCACAAAATTTTGAATGAAAAAACTCCAATTTTTCAATTGGAGTTCAATATAGCTGATTAAAAAAAATCTTAATTTAAGAAGAAATTAGCGCCGAAGTTGACGGCTCCAAAGCTAAATCTGTCATTATGGTCCCAATAATAGTCGCGAGATTTGTATTTACTGCTTACATTTTGGAATCCCAGATACAATTCTGCCTTTTTCATTTGATAACCTACTCTTGGTGCAACATATAAGCCGCTGTTGATATAATCCCTGGTAGAAATGGCTGCTCCCAGATCCAGTCCCACAAACAGTGGGATCTTGGCAAACTTATATTTTCCTGAAGCGGCAACAGGCACAAAACCGAAATCCTCAAAACGGTCTTTCCCGAAAAAATGAGAATATCCTGTAGTGGCACCGATATCCAGACCTTTTGTAATATTCCACATATATGCGGCATCTATTCCTAAGGTAACACTGGCAGCATCTGAAGCATCACCAAGCGGAGCCCCGATATGGCCTCCCAGCCTGAAACCTTCCTGCGCCTGCGCAACACCACCCAAAAGTGCGAACGCACCCAATAATAGTAATTTTTTCATTTTAAAAAGTTTATATATTGAATTGAGAAATATTTATCTAAACTGAAACCCAAATATGTGGTATGTAAAATACAATAAAAAAAAGCGATACAAATTTTGTACCGCTTTAATTGTGTATGGAAAAGATCTTAGTTATTTCCGAATTTAAATCCTACACCTACCTGTAAGAAACTGTTGGTCATTTTCTCACCATTAGCTGCGTCTTTAGCTAAGTTAGAAACTCCTACATTATATCTTGCATCAAAAAACAAACCGTTTTCTAGCATATATTCAGCACCAATGAAAGGAGCAATGTTTAACGTATTGGTTTGGTCTTTAACATCTACTTCGTCACCGATCTGAATTCCTAATCCAGGCAGACCTAATCCGGCATCAACTTCATATTTTGTTTTTGCAGAAAGAATAAATCCGAAGCTCGCTCCTGCAGAGACAGATAAACCTTCAGTAATAAAATATTTCGCTGAGATCGGTACTAATAAAGTTCCAAAAGTCATTTTTGCTTTTGCAGAAACAAATGTATTTGCATCAGCCTGAACAGTCTCAGAAATCTTACCTCCCAATGGAGAATATAAGACCTCTCCTTGTAAGCCAAATTTATCACTGATTTTATGTTCTACTAAACCTCCTACATAAAAAGTATGTAGTGGATCACTGCTTTCAGATCCTCCGTCATATTTGGCTTTAAGAGTAGACATTGAATATCCCGCTTTCACACCAAACTTTGTTTCCTGAGCATTAACACTCATTCCCATTACAGCCACGGCTGCCAAAAGTATAAATTTCTTCATTGTATTAATAGTTTTTAATTAATTCGAGGCAAAAATAACGCTTTTTTTTAAATATCAAAATGAAGTGATATTTTGTGGTATGAAAATAAAATGCAGAATAATTGATTCATTCTGCATTTATAGTATGATTCTTAGAATTATTCCTCTCTCTGTTTCTTATCCTCACTGTTGTAGGCTAAAATAATTTTCCTAACCACAGGATGCCTTACCACATCTTCTTCCGTAAGATGCACAAAACCGATTTCCTTAACGTCTTTCAGGATTCTCATCGCCTCCTTTAATCCGGACTGCTGTCTTGGCGGCAGGTCGACCTGGCTTGGGTCTCCCGTAATGATAAACTTGGCATTCATTCCCATCCTGGTTAAAAACATCTTCATTTGGGAATGGGTGGTGTTCTGAGCTTCATCCAGAATCACAAACGCATCATCCAGGGTTCTTCCTCTCATAAAGGCCAGCGGTGCCACTTCAATTATTTTTTTTTCTATAAACCCTTCCAGCTTTTCATGCGGGATCATATCACGGAGCGCATCATATAAAGGCTGTAGATAAGGATCCAGCTTTTCTTTAAGATCACCCGGTAAAAACCCTAAGCTCTCCCCTGCTTCCACGGCAGGCCTTGTTAGAACAATTCTTTTTACCGATTTATCCCGCAACGCTTTTGCTGCCAAAGCCACACTTGTATAGGTTTTCCCCGTCCCTGCAGGTCCTATTGCAAAAACCATATCCTTTTTCTCCGTTTCTTTAACAAGTTTTTTAAGGTTAGTCGTTTTCGCTTTAATCACTTTGCCGTTAACCCCTTTTACAATAATATCCTGATCAAAAACCAGCTGTTTTTCGTTTTCGTCTTTGATATTGAGAATATTTTCAACATCTTTCAGCCCGATAGAATTGTTTTTTGATATAAATCCGACAATATCATCAAGTTTCTGCCTGAATATATCAAGAGCTTCCTGATTTCCCATCGCAAAAATATAATGGTCCCTGCCTGTAATTTTAAGTGTAGGAAAAGTAGATTTTATGACATTGAAATATTGGTTATTAACTCCATAGAAGATTTTCGCATCGATATCCTCCAAATCATATGTTAATTCAAACATGCAGTATTTATTAATTTAGATTTTAAATTTAAAACTTTTTTTGAGATTTATATCAAATTCTTTTCCACAATCGTCCCGGCTTTCTCTTTATTTTAGATAAATTTGCATTTCTATTATTTCATAAAGAATCAATGTCAATTATTACCCTCACTTCAGATTTCGGAAATTTGGATTACAGAGTTGCCGCTGTAAAAGGCAGCATCCTCTCTCTGAATCAGGAGGTTCATATTATTGATATCAGCCACGAAATCCAGGCATTCAACCTTGTACAGACCTCTTACATTGTAAGAAACGCATATAAGCATTTCCCGAAAGGTACCATCCATATACTTTCTGTTGACAGTTTTCATCATAAATCCCGGAAAAATATTGTCTGTAAAGCAGACGGGCATTACTTTATTGCCGCCGATAACGGTCTTGTAAGCCTTGTTTTTTTTGATATCAAGCCGGAAGCCATCTATGAAATCACCCTGAATAACAGATTTGATGATATTGTTAATTTTACTTCAAGCGACGTTTTTGTCCCTGCAGCCGTACACCTTGCCAATGGTGGGCTCCCGGAGGTCATCGGGCGGAAAATCGACTCTTCAAAGCAGCTGCTGTTTCCAAAGCCTGTTTATAATGATTCTGAAAAAATGATTATCGGCGAGGTGATGTATATTGATAATTTCGGAAATATAATCTCAAATATCAATAAAGACTTATTTGAAACCATTGGAAAAGGATACGAAAGTTTCACCATAAAGTTCAGGAATCTTGCTCTTTCAAAAGTATTCGGAAGCCATACGGAAGTGGTTTCAGACTGGGAAAGAGAAACGGAATTCCACGGGCAGTCTGCAGCAATTTTCAATGACAGTCAGGTTTTAGAGCTCACGATCTACAAAGGCAGCAGAAAAAACGGGGCTAAAACTTTATTCGGTCTTAATGTCGGGGAAAATATTTACATTGAATTTTTCTAACATTTAATATTTCATAAAAAAATCGTTTTTTTTTATATATTTGTCAAAATCTAAAAATTAAAAATGGCAGAGTACAAATTATTGCTTCCTTCCATGGGAGAAGGCGTTATGGAAGCGACAATTATCACTTGGTTGTTCAGCGAAGGTGATAGTGTGAAAGAAGATGATTCCGTAGTGGAAATTGCAACCGATAAGGTAGATTCAGATGTTCCGACACCGGTTTCGGGGAAAATCGTGAAGATTTTGAAACAGAAGGACGAGGTTGCCAAGGTAGGTGAAGCTATTGCCATTTTAGAAATTGAAGGTGAGAACGGGAATACAGCTTCGGAAGAAGTGAAAGCCGAAACTCCTGCACCGGATACCGAGATTTTAAACACTATTGAACAGCCGTTACAGCCTGCTGCTTCAGCACAGGAATTTTCCGGAGATTTATATTTGTCTCCCCTGGTAAAATCAATCGCACAACAGGAAAATATTTCTGAAACAGAACTTAAATCCATTACAGGAAACGGTCTGGAAGGGAGAATTACCAAAGAAGATATTTTAGCCTACGTAAGTAACAGAGGGAACCAGCCGGCTCCACAAACAGCTCCGGTACAACAGGTGGCCCATGCTCCGCAATCCGTTGCTATTTCAGCTCCAGCTTCTACCATTGCTGTAGCAGCAGGTGACGAGATCATTCCGATGGACAGAATGAGAAAAATCATCGCTGAGAATATGGTGAAAGCCAAACATATTGCTCCGCATGTGACTTCTTTCATTGAAACAGACGTGACCAACGTGGTAAAATGGAGAAACAAGCATAAAGATATTTTTGAAAAACGTGAGGGTGAAAAATTAACGTTCATGCCGATTTTTGTGAAAGCAATCGTGAAAGCGATTCAGGATTTCCCAATGATCAATGTTTCCTTGAACGGTGACAACATTATTAAAAAGAAAAACATCAATATCGGGATGGCAACGGCTTTACCCGACGGAAACCTTATTGTTCCGGTTATTAAAAATGCTGATCAATTATCACTTTCAGGATTGGCTAAAGCGATCAATGATCTGGCATACAGAGCAAGGAACAAAAAATTAAGACCGGAAGACACTCAGGGTGCCACGTATACGATTTCCAATGTAGGAAGCTTCGGAAACCTGATGGGAACCCCTATAATTCCCCAGCCGCAGGTTGCCATTATGGCCATCGGTGCTATCGTGAAAAAACCGGCAGTTCTTGAGACTAAAGACGGTGATGTAATCGCCATCCGTCAGTTGATGTTCATGTCTCACTCATATGACCACAGAGTCGTAGACGGTTCATTGGGAGGAATGATGCTGAAGCATGTTCATGATTACCTTCAAAACTGGGATCTGAATACGGAAATATAAATGATGAATAATTGGCAATAAGTAATTTTACCAGTTTCAAAATATAAACCTTCGGATCTTCCGGAGGTTTTTGATTTAATATAATAGGAAGAACTTTATTTAAACATATTAGAAACCTGATTTTAGAAATCATATACATTCTAACTTTAATAAAAGTATAAGATTTCCGGATTTATCAGAAGAATATATTTTTACTATCATTAAGAAAACTATACTCGATATTGTTTATTACAAATATATTTCATACTTTTGCACCTCGAAATAATTAACAAATTCATTTAACATTATGAACAATTACGAAACTGTTTTCATTTTAACTCCCGTTCTATCTGACGCACAGGTGGAGGAAGCAGTGAAAAAATTTGAAGATCTTATCAAAGAAAAGAACTGCGAAATCGTTGCTAAAGAAAGCTGGGGATTAAAAAAATTAGCGTATCCTATCCAATTGAAAAAGAACGGCTTTTACACTTTAATCGAATTTAAAGGTGAAGGTTCTGTAGTAGCTGATTTAGAATTGGCATTCAAACGTGACGAGAGAGTAATCCGTTAC
Source organism: Chryseobacterium gregarium DSM 19109 (assembly GCF_000430845.1). Lineage (GTDB taxonomy): Bacteria > Bacteroidota > Bacteroidia > Flavobacteriales > Weeksellaceae > Chryseobacterium > Chryseobacterium gregarium. The sequence continues at coordinate 435,587 of NZ_AUMU01000001.1, forward strand.
CTGACTACAAAGCTGGACAAACACGCTATTGAGTACGCTGTAACAAGAAGAGCAAAAGTAAAAGCAGCTAGAGCTTAATTATTAACCCCCTATTAAAAAAGACAAGACATGGCAATAGATGATATGGCTAAACAAGCCTCAGCTGGAGGAGAATCTGAAGTAAAATTCCTTACTCCGCTTGATATCAATACAAAATCTGAAAAGAAATATTGTAGATTCAAAAAATTCGGAATTAAGCACGTTGATTACAAAGATGCTGATTTCTTATTACAGTTTGTAAACGAGCAAGGTAAAATCTTACCAAGAAGATATACCGGAACTTCTTTAAAATACCAAAGAAAAGTTTCTGCTGCAATTAAAAGAGCAAGACACCTTTCATTACTACCTTACGTAGCTGACTTATTAAAATAATAATAAGACAAAAATAAATAAAGGAAGAGGGCAACCTCTTCTTTTGTTGCTGAATAAATATTTTAATTCTAACTTGATTTTAGATTTCAGATCACAGAATTCAGATGACAGACTTTGTCTGATCTCTGACCCCTGACATCTCTAACCTCTAATATCTAAAAAAGGACAACAACAATGGACATTATCTTAAAAAAAGACGTAGAAAACTTAGGCCTTGAATTTGACACGGTAAGTGTAAAGCCTGGTTACGCAAGAAATTTCTTATTGCCTCAGGGGATCGCTCTTTTGGCTACTCCTAAAAACAAAGCAGCTCTTGAAGCTACTTTGGAAGCCAGAAAAGAAGAAGAAGCTAAATTAGTGGCTACTGCCAACGGTATCGTAGATCAATTAAAGAAAACTTCTGTTACCATTCCTGCAAAAGTAGGTTCAGGCGACAAGTTATTCGGGTCTATCAACAATGCAGATCTTTCTGCTGCTCTTGCTAAAACCGGAGTTTCTGTTGATAAAAAATATATCAAAATTCCTGGGAACACGATTAAGAGAACCGGTAAAGTAACAGCTAACATCAGATTACACAGAAACGTTGAGTATAATTTCGAATTCGACATCGTATCTGATGCACCTCCTGCTCCACAGGCTCCTGCAGCTCCAAAGCCGGCTAAGGTAGCGGAAGAAACTCCTTCTGAAGAAGCTTAATTAAAAATTCAAGAAATTTTTTCTTAAATATATAAACCACTTCGTTTGAAGTGGTTTTTTTATTGTCATTATATTATTTTGGGATTAAATTCCTGCTGAAATTTTATGAAAAATGTTGGCTATAATTATACTCAAATAATTTATCCCTATATAAAGTGAAATTAGAATTATGTGTTTCTAATTAAACAAAATAATAATCCCTTTCGATGATGAAAGGGATTATTGATTAATTAGGTTTCCAATTTTCCAAAAACTGCTTTACTTTTTCTAAACTATATCCTTTTCCTTCTTCCAAAACATCACTTTGCTGGATATGAATCTGTTTTCCATCTCTGTTCAGAACAATAAAAACAGGATACCCGAATTTATCTCCCGGATTTCCATATTTAGCAAAAACTTTTTCGTTTTTATTATCCGGAGAATAGTTAAGATGGTAGTACAGGTAATTTTTATCGACAATCTGTTTCAGCTCAGGCGTGGTCTGTACAAAATTATTAAACCGCAAACACCAAATACACCAATTTCCTCCTGCCTGGATCATGATATTCTTCTTTTCTTTTTTAGCTTTTGCTATTAAGTTCTGAATGTCTTTCTCTGCATCGGCCTTCGGATCGTAGGGTTTAGGCAGTTTGTTCTTCTCCTCCGCGGCTTTCTTCTTTGCATCCAATTCCGCATGATCTGCTGGCATCAATAAGGTTTTATCCGCTTCCCTTGCTTCGGGTTTATCTTTCAGTTCCTGAGAAAAAGCAATAGCACTGAATCCCAAAAAAGCTGTTAATAATACTTTTTTCATACTATAAAAATAAAAAAATAATACTTATTGCCAGCAAAAACGGAACCATAATTTTATTATCCGTAAATTTGCCTGTTTTATGAATATCCTGATCAGTATATTAAATTTAGTTTCAAAGCTTCCGCTGAAAATATTATACATATTTTCGGATATTATGTTCTTTCTGAACTATTACTTTGTAGGTTACCGAAAAGAGGTCATTACCCAAAATTTAAAAAACTCATTTCCTGAAAAATCGGATGAAGAAATTGCCCGGATCAGAAAAAAGTTTTACAGGAATTTTTCTGATTATCTGGTTGAAACCATTAAATCTTTCAACATTTCGGAAACAGAAGCTAAGGTGAGGATGCAGCACATCAATCAAGAGGTTTTCCATCAGGCAAAGGCAGAAGGCAAAAATATTATTTTACTTGCGGGTCATGTCTTCAACTGGGAATGGATGAATGCTCTGGCTACTATTGCCCCACAGGACCACAGCCATCCCGTATACAGAAAAGTGAACAGTGATTTCTGGGAAAACCAGATGAAAATGACACGAAACAAGTTCGGTAACGAAGCACTGGAAGCCAATGAGGTAATTCTCCATATTTTCAGAGCCAAGAATGACGGTAACGCTGCCTATATGTTTGTAGCTGACCAGACACCGCATTTTTCACATATTACGTATGGCCTTGAATTTCTGAATCAGAGAACGCCCGTTTTTACAGGATATGATAAATTAGCCACCCGGATGGACCTTGCCTTTATCTATTCTGAAATGAAGAAAGTAAAACGCGGGTTTTACCAGGTAAACTATCATAGGATTGAGCCTGACGGGGAAAAGTTTGTTGAGCATGAAGTTGTTAAGAAATTTCATAAGCTATTGGAAAACACATTGCGTAAGCGTCCTGATAATTACCTGTGGTCACACAGAAAATGGAAATATCAGGATTCCATTAAAAATTTTGATTCTGAAAAAAAATAACTTCCTATGTCCGAAAAGTTAGCCGTTATCATTTTAAACTGGAACGGGAAAAACTGGCTTGAAAAGTTTCTTCCTGATGTAATCCGGTTTTCTCAAAATGCAGATATTTATGTCATTGACAATCTTTCTACAGATGATTCTATTACGTTTTTAGAGACTCATTATCCATCAGTCGGAATTATTAGAAACAGTGAAAATTACGGCTTTGCAGGAGGTTACAATGAAGGATTAAAAAAGATCAACAATCCCTATTACTGTCTGCTGAACTCTGATGTGGAAGTTACGGAAAACTGGATTGCGCCTGTCCTGCAATTATTTGAAAAGGATCCCCTAATTGCAGCCGTTCAGCCAAAAATTTTATCTTTTGATCATAAAAAACATTTTGAGTTTGCCGGGGCTGCAGGAGGCTTGATCGACAATCTGGGCTACCCGTACTGCAGGGGAAGGGTTTTTGATGACCTTGAAGAAGATAAAGGGCAGTACAATGATGAAACAGAAATTTTCTGGGCTTCAGGCTGCTGTTTATTTATCCGCTCAGAAGATTTTTGGGAGCAGAACGGTTTTGATGAACGGTTCTTTGCCCATCAGGAGGAAATTGATCTCTGCTGGAGACTCATCAATTCCGGGAAGAAAATCTTTTATACCGGAAAATCTGCTGTCTATCATGTCGGCGGCGGAACCTTGAATAAACAAAGCCCTCAAAAGACCTTCCTGAATATCAGGAACAATCTGTCCATGATGCTGAAGAATCTTCCGTTTCCAAGACTGATCGGTATCCTTTTCTTAAGACTTTGCCTTGACGGACTGGCTGCGGCATATTTTGGATACAAATATGGAATAGCCCATTTCTGGGCTGTCGGAAGGGCACATTCTTCATTTTATAGGCAGGCTGCCGGAACCTGGAAACGCCGCCAAAAGTATCAGAAAAAAAAGTTCTATCAGTCGGAATGGCTGATCTTTAAACATTTTTCAGGCGTAAAATAATTTTAATATAAACCTTTATACCAACTGAATGGATTTTTGTGCACTAGACTTCGAAACCGCTACCCATGAAAGGAATTCAGCCTGTGAGCTGGGAATATGCATTGTACAGGATTCTGAAATCGTGGAAACAAAAACATGGCTGATCAAGCCGCCGAGCTTTCCATATTTCAGTCCTTTTAACGTTGGAGTTCATGGAATTATTCCGGATGATGTGAAAGACGCACCTACTTTTGATGAGATCTGGTACGAAGTGGAAGAAATGATGTACGGTACATTAATGATCGCTCATAATGCAGGATTTGATGCCGGAGTTTTAAGAGGATGCCTGAACCATTATGGAATGTTCACGCCAAAAATGAATTATATGTGCAGCATTCAGCTGGCCAAAAAATCATGGAATTATCTGCCTAAATACGGCTTAAAACATCTTGCGGAATACCATCAGATTAAGTTTAATCATCACAGGGCCGGAGCGGATGCCGAAGTATGTGCCAAAATTTCTTTACTGGCTTTTGAAAAACTGCTGCTTACCAGCAATGAAGAAGTTTCCGATTATATGAAGCTGAAAATTAAGAAGCTTTAATTTTTTTTAAGGAAAATTGAGTAATCTGAAATGATACTTTTTTATTTAATTACTCAACACTTCCGATAATAAATTAAACTTCGGGATGTCAATTTCAAAATTTTCCTGGGTGTCCATATTTCTTACCAGATATTTTCCGCTCATATGCCCTACTCCAGAGCGAAGCATGACATTAGAAAAATAAGTGAAATTTTCATTGACAGGAATTTCCGGGGTTAAACCGATTACTCCGTCACCGATAATTTCCGTAAACCCAAAACCCACATCAAAAATAAGCCATTTTCTTTTAAGGACCTGTATGGGAAAATCCCCGTCATTTTCGATCGTGATATTATATTTGAAAACATATCTGTTTTCAGAGGGGTAACTGTTCTTACTATCATACTCAGGGATAACTGAAACTTTGATATTTGAGGTCGTTTGTGAAAACATCATGTTCGTATTTATAATAAATAAGAGATACAAAAATCTCGCCTTTTTGAGGCGAGATTGTAAGTTGTGTGTTAATTAACCGGATTACAGACCGAGACCTTTTCTTTCGTCTCCGCCCAATAAAACAGCAACCGGATTATCAATAGCTTCTTTTACCGCCACAAGGAAACCTACGGATTCCTTACCGTCGATAATCCTGTGGTCATAAGACATAGCCACATACATCATTGGACGGATCACTACCTGCCCGTCAACAGCAACCGGTCTCTGGATGATGTTATGCATCCCTAAAATTGCAGACTGAGGAGGGTTGATGATTGGTGTAGACATCATAGACCCGAAAGTTCCGCCGTTGGTAATGGTGAAAGTACCTCCGGTCATTTCATCAACCGTAATCTTACCGTCTCTTACTTTTATTGCCAGATCCTTGATATTGGCTTCAACACTCTGGAACGACATATTTTCAGCATTTCTCAATACCGGAACCATCAATCCCTTAGGACCGGAGACAGCAATGGAAATATCACAGAAATCATAGTTTACCTTAAAATCTCCGTCAATGGATGCGTTTACATCAGGATACATCTGCAATGCTCTGGTCACCGCTTTGGTGAAGAAAGACATAAACCCAAGTCCTACCCCGTGCTTCTGCGCAAATTCTTCTTTATATTGTTTTCTCAGTCTGAAGATTTCAGACATGTCAACTTCATTGAAAGTGGTTAACATAGCCGTTTCATTCTTCACAGAAACTAATCTCTGAGCGATTTTTCTTCTTAAAACTGAAAGTTTGGTGGTCGTTGTAGACCTGGATCCTGTGGCACTGACCGGGTTTCCTCCCAATGCAGGAACTGCAGCCAGTTCGGCATCAGATTTAGAAATTCTTCCGTCTCTTCCGGAACCTGAAACCTGTGAAGCATCAATCCCTTTTTCGTCAAGAATTTTCTTGGCAGCAGGAGACGGAGCGCCTGTGGCATAAGTCTGAGTTGCAGTCGCTGCCGGTTGGGCAGCAGGTTTCGGAGCTTCCTGTTTTGCCGGTTCGGCCGCTTTAGGCGTTTCTTCCTGTTTTGGAGCTTCAGCAGCCGGAGCAGCGCCAGCATCACCCGCAGGTTTTGCAGCATCCCTATCAATTAAACACACCACTTGTCCTACCTGTACCACATCTCCTTCTTCAGCTTTTAAAGTAATAATACCACTTTCTTCAGCAGGCAGTTCAAGTGTCGCTTTATCTGAATCCACTTCAGCGATGGGCTGATCTTTTTCTACATAATCACCATCTTTCACAAGCCAGGTTGCAATTTCAACTTCTGTAATTGATTCGCCCGGTGAAGGAACTTTCATTTCTAAAACTGACATATCGTATTTTTTATTTTTTATTGATTATTAATTAAAATTAAGCGGTTACAGGTCTTTTTGCCGGAGCATCATCCCTGTCAAACACTCTGTTGATCACCAGGTTCTGGTTCTTTTCAAACATTTTATGGCTTCCCGGAGCCGGAGCACCGCTCGGAACAGGTGCTATCACCTGAATTCCCGTTTCTCTGAAATTTCTCAGGATATAAGACCATGCCCCCATATTTTCAGGTTCTTCCTGTGCCCATACCAGTTCTTTTCTGTTTTCATATTTATCGAAAACGGCCTGGATGGCATCAGCCTGAAGAGGATATAACTGCTCGAATCTTACCAATGCGACATTTTCAGCATTCAATTCTTCTTTTTTAGCAAGCAATTCAAAATACAGCTTACCTGAACAAAGAACCACTTTTTCAATTTTATTTGGATCAGCAGCCGGATCGTCTAAAATAGGCTGGAACCCTTTGTCTGAGAAATCCTCAAGCGGAGAAACCACTTTCGGATGTCTTAACAATGATTTCGGACTCATGACGATTAACGGCTTTCTGAACGGCCATTTCAGCTGCCTTCTCAGCAGGTGGAAATAGTTGGCAGGCGAGGTAATATTCGCCACCACCATATTTTCATTGGCACAAAGCGTAAGGAATCTTTCCAGTCTGGCTGAAGAGTGCTCGGCACCTTGCCCTTCCGAACCGTGAGGCAATAACATCACCAGTCCGTCCTGAATTTTCCATTTTTCTTCTGCTGCAGCCAGGTATTGGTCAACAATAATCTGCGCACCGTTTACGAAATCCCCAAACTGGGCTTCCCAGATGGTCAGGGTATTCGGTGAAGCCATCGCGTAACCATAATCAAAGCCTAACACTCCGTATTCGGAAAGATGGGAATTGTAAATATCAAACCGGTTTTCGGAAACGTGTCTCAACGGGATATATTCTTCTTCGGTATCTTCAGTTTTTATGACGGCGTGTCTGTGGGAGAATGTCCCTCTCTCCACATCTTCACCGGAGATTCTTATGTTATGACCTTCGGTAAGCAAAGTAGCGTACGCTAACCATTCCCCCAAAGCCCAATCCAGAGAGTTCCCTTCAATCGCTTTAATTCTGTTTTCGAAAAGTCTGGTGATTTTATTGATGAATTTTTTGTCAGACGGAAGTGTTGACATCTGAATCGCCAGTTTCTTCAGCTTTTCCAAGTCATATTTTGTATCAACGGCTTCCTGAACGGCTCCTCTTTTCCCAATCGGATACTTTGTCCAGTCTTCTGCCATGAAAACATCCATTACATTCTTCTCGATTTCTTTGGATGCATCAAAATCCTTATCTAGGAGTCCTTTGAAATCAGCTTCCATTTTTGCAATAACGTCGTTTGAGGTTATGCTGTCTTTAAGAAGCTGGTCTTTATAAATTTCTCTGGGATTCGGGTGCTTTGAAATCAGTTTATATAAATTAGGCTGGGTGAACCTTGGTTCATCCCCTTCATTGTGTCCGTATTTTCTGTACCCTAGTAAATCAATATAAACATCTTTACCGAATTTAGCCCTGAAATCAGCAGCAAAATGGATAGCATGAACCACTGCTTCCGCATCATCTGCATTCACGTGCATTACAGGAGATTCGGTTACCTTAGCGATATCGGTACAGTATGTTGAAGATCTTGCATCCATGTAATTGGTCGTGAACGATACCTGGTTGTTCACCACGATATGAACCGTACCACCCGTTTTGTAACCTTCCAATGTCATCATCTGGGCAACTTCATAGGCAATACCCTGACCGGCAATAGCACCGTCACCGTGAATAACAATCGGCAATATTTTAGAATAGTCCCCTTTGTATTTATCATCTACTTTCGCACGGCAGATCCCTTCTACAAGGGCCGCTACCGTTTCCAGGTGAGACGGGTTCGGTGTCAGATTGATGGAAACCTCTTCTCCGGAAGCGGTTTTAACGGTTTTAGACGATCCTAAGTGATATTTCACGTCACCGGAAAATACATCTTCTTCAAATTCTTTCCCTTCAAATTCCGAGAAAATCTGTTTGTAGGATTTACCGAAAATATTGGATAAAACATTCAGCCTTCCTCTGTGGGCCATTCCCAGTACCACTTCATCAACCCCAAGCTGTGAAGATTTTGAGATCAGCTGATCCAAAGCAGGGATCAGTGTTTCCCCTCCTTCTAAAGAGAATCTTTTCTGTCCGACAAATTTGGTATGAAGGTAATTTTCAAATGCTACCGCCTGGTTTAATTTTAAAAGGATTTCTGTTTTTTCGTTGGCCGAAAGATTGGGATGGTTTTCATTAACCTGAAGCCATTTTTTAATAAAATCTTTTTCCTCAACATTGTTGATGTGCATGTATTCAACACCGATAGAATCACAATAGATGTTTTCAAGGTGCTTGATCAGGTCCTGCAAAGTAGCAGGCTCTTTCATTCCTGTTTCAACCGCACAGTTGAATTTGGTCTGAAGATCCGCACTGCTCAGTCCGAAGTTTTCGATGTCCAGTGTCGGAGTATAGTGTCTTCTTTCTCTAACAGGGTTCGTTTGTGTGAACAGATGGCCTCTGCTTCTGTAAGCTTCGATAAGGTTTACCACCTTAAACTCTTTTTTGATGTGCTCCGGAACTTCACCATTGGCAGCGGCCTGGGAAATTTGCTGTACTGCAGGTGCAGAAGCTGCGGAAGTCTGAATATATTGGAGATTATCATCATCCCCGTAATTCTCCAACGCAAAATCAAAGCCCTGAAAAAAGGCCTTCCATGATGGTTCTAAAGAGTCTGGGAACTTTAAATACTGTTGGTATAAATCCTCAATTAACTGAGAATGAGCTGCGTTTAGGAATGAAAATCTGTCCATTATTACAGTTTATCTGTTATTAAATTTTGTTAGTAGAATTAATCTTCAAATTTAATAAAAAAAACCGAGGTAGAACAGCCTTTAAACTATTAAAAAAACCATAAATAAATTTATTCCTGGGGATTTACTTGAATACTGATAATGAGAGTTTCATATTGACCTCCTGATCTTCTACAGGACGTTCAAGGAAAGTATGACGAATGTCATTAAACCGCATTTCATCTTTTTTGGCTTTCTGGATCAGCTGCTGTATGGCTTTTACTCTTGCATCGTAATTCCCTTTATAGTACATCACATAATTCCGGGTAGGATTCTGCGTCCTGAAACTGAAATTATTATCCGTCACCCCAAACTTTTTGGATAAAGGAATACCGAGGAAATAAGAGACTTCTTTGTCCTTGTAATTATCGGCATCCGTAATCAGGACAGGGAAACCGAATTCATCATCTTTTTTGCCCAGATCCATTGTGGTGTAATTATAAATTTTATTATAATTCATTACAATATTTCTGTACAATGCATCTTTTTTATTGGAAGTACTGACATTGATGCCCAGCAGCAGTTTTTCCTCATCATTTTCAACCATGATGCTGTCGTATTTTATGGCAGCCATCTGGTTGTCTTTTTCCACTTTATTCCCTAAAGTATTTTTAAGGTTTACCATGCTTTTGTCGATGTTTTCGGCAAACCGGTCTTCCGTCCAGAAGTTTTCAACCCGTGTTAAAACAGATAATTTAGGGGTATGGACGATCCATATAATTTTAGTTTTTTCTGGAGAAATCGCTTTGAATTTTACATCCACCAGGGTAGGACTTTCATTACGGTCTTCAAAAAGCTGGTATCTCAGTGTCTTATTCGGGTTTTCGTAACGGATAAACATTTCTCCGTCGGTCTCATTTTTCGGGTCTGTATAACTGATGGAACTTCCCTGCCCTTCATAAGGCGTGTAGTAATCGATATCAATGGTCGGAGAACTGGTAAAGAAGTTATTCCAGCGGGTAAAATGCTGCAGGTTGTTAAACTGGCTGAAAACCTTTTCAATGGGATAATCAATTTCTTTTTCTACTCTGAAATCCTTGCTTTCATCCACAAAGTAATACATCGAGGCTGCATAAGCCCCGATCATCAACACTATCAATACTGCTATGATCTTAAAAAAACGCATCGTACAAATGTAACACAAATAACAAAAGTGACCAATATATTGATCACTTCTGCTGTATGTTTGTTTAAATTATCCGATATGGGTACCGTGGTCAAGAAACGCTCCTTTTTTTACGACGATAATACCATCCTGAACCGAATGGGTTCCGTAATCCCCGTCCTGCAGATGCTTGCCGCCTATGATTCTGACATTGTCCCCGATATGGCAGTTTTTATCTAAAATCGCTTTTTCGATATAACAGTATTTCCCGATTCCCATATTGGGACGGCCTTCTCTGTCATTGATTATAATTTCCATGGTATCCTGGTAGAAATCGGCCCCCATCACATAAGAATTAACAATGGTACTTCCTTTATCGACTCTTGTCCTGTTACCGATTACAGAATTCTCAATTTTATCGGCCATAATAATACATCCATCCCCGAAAACCGCCTTGCTTACATAAGAACCGTTTATTTTAGAAGGCGGAAGCATTCTTGCCCTTGTATAAATCGGTGAAGAAGAAAATAGGTTGAACTGCGGGAAATCCTGGCACAGATCCAGGTTCGCTTCATAAAAGGACTCAATCGTTCCGATATCCGTCCAATACCCTTCATACTGGTAACTCAGGGTTGTATATTTTCCGATCGAATTAGGGATAATATCTTTTCCGAAATCGTCTCCTGCCCCATCCTCAAACATTTTTATTAAAATGCTTTTCGTGAAAATATAAATTCCCATGGAAGCAAGATATTCTTTTCCGGCATGTTTATTTTCTTCAGAAACTTCAGATTGTAATCCATCCAGCATATCGTAACCCGGTTTTTCAACGAAAGAAGTGATATTGCCTTCATCATCAGAACTTAAAATTCCAAAGCCTGTAGCGTCTTTTGCATTAACGGGAATCGTGGCAATGGTAACGTCACCGCCTTTTTCAATATGGAAATCCAGCATTTCTTTGAAATCCATCTGATACAGCTGGTCACCCGAAAGAATCAAAATATATTCATAATCATATTTTTCCAGATGCTTCATCGACTGCCGTACGGCATCAGCTGTTCCCTGGTACCAGCTTTCGTTTTCTACATTCTGTTCTGCTGCGAGAATATCCACAAACCCTTTGCTGAAAATATCAAAATGATATGAGTTTTTGATATGTGAATTTAAAGATGCCGAATTAAACTGCGTCAGAACAAGGATTTTATTCATCCCCGAATTCAGACAGTTGGAAATAGGAATGTCTACCAGACGATATTTACCCGCGATAGGCACGGCCGGTTTTGATCTCGTATACGTTAAAGGAAAAAGCCTTGTTCCTCTGCCACCCCCTAAAACAATGGATATAACATTGCGGTTCATAAATTATGTTGCGTTTTTATCTTTGAGTTAATATTATTTATTTTAATGTATCAGTTTTATTTTTTTCAGGTTTCTTACCTAAAGATTCCAGCCTGATTATCCTTTTCTGAACTTTTTCCTTTTCATTGTGAAGATCATTTAATTTAGCTTCCAGGCTGTTCATCCTTTTTATATTCTCTCCCTTATTATCAGATCTGGGCTCTTCCTCTGATGCAATTTCTGTCTCTAGCTTTTTTATTCTTTCTTCAATCCTCGCCAATTGATTGTACCTGATCTTCAATTGCGTTTCATAGTTAGATGAGTAGTAGTTGCTGTAACTTGATGTAACAAATCGGTTAAGCCTTTGCTGTTCGTTCACTATGACCTGCTGGTTTTGCCGTACAGCCATCTGCATATTGCTTTGGGCATTGATCCCAATAGGAACGGCAAACATTAAACCAAACATCCCTATGCAGGATATATTTTTCATGATTTTATCTAACTATTGTATAAAGTTATATATTTCTCTGCCGATTGTTCCCATGCAAAATTGAAATCCATATTGGCATGAATCAGATTTTCCATCATTCCTTTCTGGTTGTAGAGCATTAAAGCCCTGCTCATAGCGTGAATAATATCATCTACTCCGGCATGTGTAAAGTTGATGCCTGCTCCGCCCGTTGAAATATCCTGAACCGTATCTCTCAGGCCTCCCGTATAAGAAACAACAGGGACGGTTCCGTATTTCATGGAATACATTTGGTTCAGTCCGCAAGGCTCAACCCTTGAAGGCATGAGTAAGAAATCTGCCGAAGCATAGATCTGATGTGAAAGATGTTCCTTATAACCTAAATCCAGAGCAAAATTGGTATAGATATACTCATACTCTTTCAGTTTATTTTCTATATAGGAATTTCCGGAACCCAGAACCATGATATTCAGAGCCCCAAAACTTTGTTTGATGCTTCTTGAGACCATATCAGGAAGTAGATCGGCTCCTTTTTCTGTGGCAAAGCGTCCGATAAAAGCAAATAAGGGCAGTTCAGGATTTAAACCGTAGGTCTTACACAAATGCTCCTTATTTTTCTTTTTCTGTGCCACAGCATTTTTACGGTTAAAGTTAAAATACAGCATCGGATCCGTCTCAGGATTCCACACTTCCGCATCAATTCCGTTAATGATTCCGTATGCTTTTCCGGATTCATAACGCACGAGGCTTTCCAATCCTCTGAAGCTTACAAAAAGTTCTTCAAGATATCCCTGAGAAACCGTCGTAAAGGCATGGGTACATTTGATCATGCTTGCCAGAGGGTTAATCAGCCCGTTCCAATCCATCAGCCCCCATCGGTACTGATCAAACGACGGTAAATAATTTGCCATTTCCCAGCTCATCATTCCCTGATATTCACCATTATGGATCGTTCCGATTGTTTTAACTCCTTTTAAAAAAGAAAATTCAGGGCAATGTTCTACCATAAAAGGGACCAGCCCGGTATGATAGTCATGGCAATGCAAAACATCGGGACGGATCTCCATGGCGCTGAGCCAGTGCAGTATCGCATGCTGAAAACCGATGAACTGGAAATTTTCATCCTGGTATCCGTACGGATTATCCCTGTCCAGCAATCCCGGGATTCTGACCATATACAGCTCAAATCCCAGGGCATCGGATTTTTCTTTTAATACCTGTACCTGGAGCATATTAGGCCCCTGGTGAATAAACCCGTCAAAAACGATGTCAAACTCATGGTCTAAAACAAAGGGTTTATTGTACCAAGGCATTACCACTTTGGCATCAATTCCTTTAATTTTGTTCTGATATTTCGGCAGAGCCCCTACTACATCGGCCAATCCTCCTACTTTTGCAACCGGATAACATTCCGTACTTAGATGATATATGATCATTTTCTGCTTTATCTTTTGCGTTGATTAATTCTGTTCTGTTTATATTTTTTGTCTTTTTTCTTCACAATTATTCCTGAAAGCGGTGACAGCTTGATGTTGATTGATTCCGGATGTCCCATGTATGCTTCACCATGTTCATTGAAAATATCCGGTTTCACATCGCTTCCTCCGTATTTTTTGTCATCGGAATTAAAGACAACTTCCCAACGGCTTCCGTCCTGTACTCCGATTTTATAATCTAAAACTTTCGGGGTTAAATTGAGAATGACCATAAAAATATTGTCCTTCTTTTTTCCTTTTCTTAAATAGATATACACTGAATTTTCCTGATCATCAGCCTGCACCCATTCAAAACCGTTTACATCAAACTGGTTCTCGTAAAAAGCCGTTTCATTTCTGTAGATATGATTAAGATCTTTGATTAAGGTCTGTAAGCCTTTATGAACAGGATACTGCAGCAAATGCCAGTCCAGACTGCGGGTAAAATTCCATTCACCGGTCTGCCCGAACTCATCTCCCATGAATAAGAGTTTGGCACCGGGATGTGTAAACATATACACATACAAGGCACGGAGGTTGGCAAATTTCTGCCATTCATCACCGGGCATCTTATAGATCAGGCTTGCTTTTCCATGCACCACTTCATCGTGTGACAAAGGCATCATATAATTTTCATTATACATATACATTGAGGCAAACGTCAGCTTATGGTGATAAAATTTCCTCTCGGCCGGGTCTTTTTTAAAATAGTCCAGGGTATCATGCATCCAGCCCATCATCCATTTCATTCCAAATCCTACGCCTCCGTCATGCACGGGTTTTGTCAACAGCGGAAAATCTGAACTTTCCTCCGCAATGGTGATGATATGATCTCCGAATTCTTTATAAACCGCTGTATTGAAATCCTGCAAAAAAGCTTTGGCTTCAAGGTTCACATTATCTCCATATATGTTAGGTTCCCACTCGCCCTCATTTCTTGAATAGTCGAGATGCAGCATTGAAGTTACCGCATCGACCCGCAGGCCGTCCGCATGGTATCTTTCAAGCCAGAACATCGCGTTGGAAATGAGAAAAGACTTCACTTCATTTCTTCCGTAGTTGAAAATATACGATTTCCAGTCCGGGTGAAACCCTTTTCTCGGATCCTCATGTTCATACAGGTAAGAACCGTCAAACCGGTGCAGCCCGTTGGCATCGCCCGGAAAGTGGGACGGTACCCAGTCTAAGATCACCCCGATTTCATTCCGGTGGAGTTGATCAATTAAAAACATCAGATCCTGTGGGGATCCGAAGCGTGACGTTGCGGCAAAGAAACCGGTGATCTGGTAGCCCCAGCTCGGGTCATACGGGTATTCCATGACCGGCATAAATTCCACATGGGTAAAACCCATTTCTTTTACATACGGCACCAGCTTTTCTGCTACCTCGCGATAATTCAGGAAACGTTCAGGGTTATCTTCATTTCTCATCCATGAACCCAAATGGATTTCATAGACTGAGACAGGAGCTTTCAGGCTGTTGTTTTTCAACCGGTCCGTCATCCATTCCTTATCTTTCCATTCATACCATGTGGTGGAAACCAGTGAGGCGGCCTGAAGGTTCTGTTCCCAGCTTAATGCATAAGGATCACTTTTTTCAAGGATTTCGCCTAAGGCCGTTTCTATGGCATATTTATACAGAGTACCCCAGGTCAAACCTACGATAAATCCTTCCCAGATACCGGATCCGTCCCATCGGGAAAACAGGATATGCTCCTGATGGTCCCAGCCGTTAAAATTCCCGATCACCGAAACTTTCTTGGCATTCGGAGCCCACACGGAAAAGCAAACCCCCTTTACCCCGTCTTTCTCAACGGAATGGGCACCAAATTTATCATAAAGTTTGTAATGACTACCTTCTTTAAAAAGGTAAATATCATGATCTGTAAAAAGTGTATAGGTTTTAACCGAATTCATTACGGTCTGATTTAATTTTTATATTTTCTGAAAGTACCAAAAACAAACAGGGGGAAGTGTTAATTATTAATGAAGTTATTATTATATTAACCACCTACCATCATTTGTATCTATCAAATATATTAATTTTTAATCACCTTTTATGGTTTTGAATATAATGAGATTTAAAAGATTTTTTTATAAATTTAGCACTCAGAATTTTTAAATACGCATGATGAGGTTTGAACTTTATACGGAAGCGGATGATGACAGAGCAATCTATATCACAGGAAATTTCAACAACTGGAACCCGAAGGATTATCGCTTTCAGCTAAAACAGTCAGATGCTCAAAATTATTATATTGAGATTGACCCTCAAATTTTACCTGATCAAATTGAATATAAATTTGCCAAAGGCGGTTGGGAAAACGTAGAACTTGATGCTCACGGCAATATTACACCCAACAGAAAAGTCTCAAAATACATAGGGAAAACAGTTGATGCCGTTGAAAAATGGAGGTTTAACTGGGGACCTTTCAAAAAGGAATTTTTCCCGATTGCAGAAATTATTTCGGAGGAATTTTATATACCGCAGTTGGAACGTTCGCGTAAAGTCTGGGCACTTCTCCCCCATGACTATTATATTTCTGACAAAAATTATCCCGTGCTTTATCTTCAGGATGCCCAGAACCTTTTTAATGAAGGCAGCGGTTACGGCAACTGGGAGATCGATAAAAAGCTTTCCGTCCTCGCAGAATATGGCCGGGGAGATATTATCATTATTGCCATAGAACACGGAAGCGAAGAAAGGATCAAGGAATATATCTTTGACAATGATCATGTGGCCAACGGTTCGGAAGGAAAGAAATACATCCGTTTTATCACCGATACCTTAAAACCTTTTGTGGACCAGAATTACCGCACCAGAAAAGACCGTGAAAATACGGGAATCGGAGGAAGCTCTCTGGGCGCTCTGATCAGTATTTACAGCGGTTTCCTCTACCCTGAAGTATATTCCAAACTACTGATTTTTTCCCCTTCCCTTTGGGTAGAGCCTAACAATAATTTCCCGATGATGAATTTCAGGACTCCTTTCAGCACTAAGATTTATCTGTACGGAGGCGAACAGGAAGGTTCAAAAATGGTGAAAAGGATTCAGGTTTTTGAGCAGTACCTCAAACGATGGGAAAAGAAGAACCTTTTTGATTTTGAATTCAGGACAAGCATCAATCCGGAAGGTACCCACAGTGAATTTTACTGGTCACAGGAATTCCCTAGGGCCATTGAATGGCTTTTCTACAACAATACAGAAAATCCGGTGGAGGTAAAACCCCATCAGCAAAGCATTAAAAATTAACAGGCATGAAACTCATCAATAAAAAGAACAAATCCTATACTCAGATCTTCCATGTGTTCACCGAAGAAGAATGGATAAAAACGGAAAAGAATTTCAACAAAAATATTTCCACGTTCTTCACCGGTAAAAAGCATGAAGTGTTCATTCATACCCATGAAGAAGGTATTGCCTATTTCATCGGCCTCGGGAAATCTACATTACAGAACTTTGAGATCCAGCAGGTGGCCGTTAAGTTTTCGCAGGCTCAGAAAAAGACCCTGCAGGCAGTCCCGACCCTTATTGTAGCGGATTTTATGAACGAAAGGCAGTTTGAGGAACTGGTGAAAGGCCTGCTGAGCGGAACCTATCATTATCCTTTCGAAAAAAACCATGCATTCTGGAATGCAAAATTTGAACTTCATTTTGAAAATTTAAGTCAGAAGAAATTAGACTATATCTGCCAGAAAACCGAGGCTTTAAGCAACGGGCAAACGGCCTGCCAGGAATGGCTTAACAAACCAGCCAATTTCAAGAAACCGGATACGCTGAGCTTATATCTTAAAAATCTTGCGAAAAAGCATGATTTAAAGTACACCGTCTTTAACAGGAAAAAGTGTGAAGAACTCGGGCTGGGAGCTTATCTTGCCGTAAACCAAGGAAGCGCCTATGATGCTGCTTTTACGATTCTGGAATATAAAACGCCTGCTAAAAATGCAAAGACATTTGGCCTTGTCGGGAAATGCGTTTTGTTTGATACCGGTGGAGTCTCTTTGAAAAACCCGGATAACATGCATTATATGAAGTCTGATATGGGCGGTGCGACAGCTGTTTTAGGAACTTTAATTTACGCTGCAGAAATGCAGCTTCCTGTAAATATCATCGCGGTTCTGCCCATAACGGATAATGCCGTTTCTGAAAATGCTTTTCTTCCGAGCGACGTGATCACGGCCTATAACGGAAAAACTATTGAGGTTTTAAATACAGATGCCGAAGGCAGGATGGTTCTGGCCGATTCACTCTCCTACCTGGCAAAAAACTACAGAACAGATTTCCTGATTGACCTTGCCACCTTAACCGGAAGTTCGGTAAGGATGTTCGGGGATACCTGCGGAGCATTGTTTTCCAACAGTGAGGAGCTGAAGAATCTTCTGATCAGAACCGGCGAAAAAACCAACCAGAGACTCTGGAACCTGCCGCTTTGGGATATCTGGAAAGATGATATTCAGTCTGATGTTGCCGATCTTAAAAACATTTCCATGAAACCTATCGGGGACTGCATTGTGGCCGCGAAATTTCTTGAACAGTTTATTGAAAATCATCCTAACTGGGCACATCTTGATATTGCAGGGGTTGCATTCGGGAATGTAGGATATGCGAAGGAAAAAGCAGCAACCGGATTCGGGGTACAGTTATTGGCAGATTTAATCGAAAATTATCACTAAAAATTAGTTTATTAAAAAAAATCTCTGTATAATTGATAGGGGAATTTTCAAATACCTATTATATTTTCCATTTCAATGAGAAGTATGTAGCTAAAATGTATTTTTATTTTTGAAAATTTACCAGAAGCCAATAAACATTATATGGAGAAAAAAACGATAGTATGTATTTCGTGCTATTACAAGGGCTATGACTTCATGGATGAAATGAAGCAGCTCGGTAATAAAATAATCTTGGTAACCTCAGAGAATCTCAAAGATAAAAACTGGCCCTGGCATGCTATGGATGAAGTTTTCTACATGCCCGAAATAAAACCGTCCGTCTGGAATCTTGACCATCTTGTACAGGGTTTTTCCCATCTGATGCAGACCCGAAAAGTGGATGCTGTCATCGCGCTTGACGACTACGATGTCGAAAAAGCTGCGCTGATCAGGGAAACTTTCCGGATTCCCGGAATGGGACAGACTACGCACCGCTATTTCAGGGACAAACTGGCCATGAGGCAGAAAGCAAAAGATTCGGGAATTGATGTTCCTGAGTTTACTGCTGTCTTCAATAACGATGAGGTCAACTATTTTGCAGATACAGTTCCCGCTCCATGGGTCCTGAAACCACGTTCGGAAGCGTCCGCTTCAGGAATTAAAAAACTGGCTTCTAAAGACGGTGTCTGGGACGCGCTGAATCAGCTCGGGGAAGAAAGACATTTGTTTTTACTCGAAAGTTTCAAGCCCGGCGATGTGTATCATGTAGACAGCCTGACGTTTAATAAAAAAATAGTTTTCACCTCCGCTTCAAAATATCTGGCCCCGCCCATGGAAGTTTCCCATGAAGGTGGCGTATTCAGAACCAGAACTCTGGGAAAATCATCGGAGGAATATAAGGCTCTTAAAGAAGCCAATGCCAAAGTGCTTTCCAATTTCGGCTTAATGAACGGAGCTACGCACACCGAGTTTATCCGCAGCAAGGAAGATGGAAAATATTATTTTCTTGAGACTTCTTCAAGGGTCGGAGGAGCACATATCCCTGATCTGGTGGAAGCTTCGAGCAGCATTAATATCTGGAGGGAATGGGCAAAAATAGAAGATGCCTTACTCAGGGAAAGAAAATACAAAATACCAAAAGCCAAAGACTATTATTCCGGATTGATCATTGCTCTGATTAAGGATAAAGAAGCAGATTATCATCAGTTTGAGTGCGGAGAAGCGGTAAAATTTTTACCGATTGAATATCATGTAGGCATTGTGTACAAATCAAAAGATCCTGAGATCATCCGGGAACGGTTGGACAAAGCCGCTGAAAAGATCCAGGCAGAAATGCTCAGCATCCTTCCTCCGAAAAGTAAACCAACTTCATAATTTCAATGAACAGAGATATTAATATTAAAGAAATTATTGATTTTATAAGGTTTAAGCTACCTGAAGAATTGAATTTAATAAGTAATTTAGAACCAATTAAATCTGGAAAGTGGGAAAGCAAAGCTTATTACAAATTTGTTGATTCTACAAATGCAAACCAGCCCGGTTCAGAATGGCAGTTTAAAGAAAATATTGTTTTGGAACATCCAAAATTTAAAACGATTGTATTAGATATTCTTTAAAACGGTCAATTAGGAGGAATTGAATTTATTAAATTCATATAATCTCAAGAGTATAATTTTTAAACCCAAACAAAAAGAAATGCCGCAGATAGAACATACGGATTATTATTCAAATATTTTAGGAACAAGCCTTAAAGTGGAACTAACAGGGCATTACGGCCACCCGATTATTATGTTCCCCACTTCTCAGGGACAGTACACCCAGAACCATGATTTTCATTTAAACGAAAGCATCAACTGGTTTGTGGAACAGGGAAAAGTGAAGCTGTATAATATCCAGACCATCGATAGCTGGAGCTTTTACAATGAAAACATTTCCCCGCAACAGAGAATCAGAAATTACGAAAAGTATGTGCAGTTTCTGATCCAGGAATTCGTGCCTTACATTCAGAAACTTCATCAGACCCATCGGGTGGCCGTAGCAGGAGCGAGCTTCGGAGGATATCATGCCGCAAATTTCGCCTTCAGATTCCCGGATGTCGTTTCACATGTATTCTGCCTTTCAGGAGCCTTCAGCATACGGAACTTCATGGACGGATATTCCGATGATCTGGTGTATTTCAACTGTCCGAAAGAATTTGTAAAAAATGATGAAGCCTGGAAATACAAGCATATGCATATTGTATTAAGCACGTCTGACCAGGACATCTGTAAAGATAAAAACATTGAAATGGCAGACATTTTAAGCGCAAAAGGAATTGATTTCTGGTATGACGAAAGAAAATGGATCAACCATGACTGGCCGCTGTGGCGCATGGTTTTTCCCACTTTTATCGGTACTTTCTTTTCATAAAAATTATAATCAAAATATAAAATATTAAAAAACATTCAGTTATGGCAAAAAAGGTTGGAATTTTATTCGGTATGGAAGACACATTTCCCTGGGCTTTTATCGATAAAGTAAATGAACTGGGAGGCGGGGAAATTATTGCCGAACCGGTAACAATTGATAAACTGGAACAGGGCGAAGATTACGGCTATGCCGTTATTATCGACAGGATTTCCCAGGATGTTCCCTTTTACAGGGCTTATCTTAAAAATGCTGCATTAAACGGAACCTATGTCATCAACAATCCGTTCTGGTGGAGTGCAGATGAAAAATTCTTTAATAATGCCCTGATGTCCAAGCTCGGAATACCGCTTCCGAAAACGGTACTGCTGCCTTCACACGAAAGACCAACCAATACTTCGGAGACCTCTTTCAGAAACCTGAAGTTCCCTCACGACTGGGATTATATCTTCGACTATGTAGGGTTCCCGGCTTATATGAAACCCCATGACGGAGGCGGCTGGCGAAATGTCTACCGTGTGGAAAACCCGGAAGACCTATGGAATAAGCTTGGTGAAACACAGCAGCTGGTTATGATGGTACAGGAAGAAATTATTTTTGAAGATTATTACCGGGTTTACTGTCTGGGTAAAAAGTATGTACATATTATGCCTTATGAACCGAGAAATGAACCGCATTTACGATATGAAACTACTCATCAGACCAAGGGTAAAAAACGGGAAAAGCTGTTGAAGACCATCCATGATTATACCATTAAAATGAATGAAGCACTTGGGTACGATTTCAATACCGTTGAATTTGCAGTAAAAGACGGAATCCCGTATGCCATTGATTTCTGTAATCCGGCACCGGATGCCGACAGAAACTCAGTCGGGGAAGAGAATTTCGCATGGATTGTGGAGCATGCAGCGAAACTGGCTGTTGAAAAAGCGAAAGAATATGTTCCCGGAAAACCGAATATCTCTTGGGGAACTTTTGTAAAAGATTCTGTACAATAAGAACATACCATAAAAGCACAAAGAATGCATCAGTTTACGATCGGAATCGAAGAAGAATATCAAATCATTGATGTTGAAAGCAGGGATCTGGTGTCTCATGTTTCGAAAATTATTGAAGGCGGAAAGGCTGTCTTAAGTGAAAACCTGAAACATGAAATGCATGAATCCATGATTGAAATGGAAACGGGCATCTGCCAGAACATCCAGGAAGCTAAAGCGGAGCTCACCAATCTGAGAAGGCATCTAATCAGAACGGCCCATGAGCAGGGGCTTCGGGTTTCCGGCGGCGGAACGCATCCTTTTTCAAACTGGGAACATAATACGATTACCAATGGGGAACGCTACAACAAAATTGTAGACGATATGGGCGATGTAGCCCGCGGAAACCTTATTTTCGGGCTACATGTTCATATCGGCATTCCGAATCGTGAAGAAGGGGTGAGAATTCAGAACGTCATGCGCTATTTTCTTCCCCATGTGTATGCATTGTCTACCAATTCACCTTTCTGGATCGGACGGAATACAGGCTTCAAATCCTACCGCCAGGAAATTTTTGTAAAATTCCCGAGGACCGGTATTCCTAGCTTTTTTAATTCTCTGGCTGAATTCGACAGTTATGTGGACCTTCTGGTGAAAACCGGAACCATCGATAATGCCAAGAAAATCTGGTGGGATTTAAGGGTTCACCCGTTCTATCCTACCATTGAGTTCAGAATCTGTGATATGCCCCTGAGGATTGATGAAACGGTCTGTATGGCTGCCATTATGCAGAGCCTGGTGGCCAAAATTTACAAGCTTCACCAACAGAATTTAAGTTTCAGAAGTTACCGGAGACTATTGCTGAATGAAAATAAATGGAGGGCTTCCAAAAGCGGGATTGAAGCCCATCTGATTGATTTCGGCAAGGAAGAATCCGTACCTTATCCTGATCTGTTGAAAGAACTTCTGGAATTTATTGATGATGTCGTTGATGATCTGGGATGCCGGGAAGAAGTAGATTATGCATGGAAAATCCTGGAACACGGGACAGGCGCAGACCGCCAGCTCCGGGTCCTGAAAGAAACAGGAGACCTGACAAAGGTAGTGGATTATATGATCTCAGAAACAGAATATGGCATAACGCATCACGAAAACGCATGGTGATATTTTAATTAATTTTGTGAAAATACAGGCTGAAATGAAGGATATCCGAATGGCTTTGCTGGATATGAACAATAACCGGGTTAACCAGGGCTTTAAAAATATAAAAGAAATTTCCGAGGCATTTAAGGAACGCTGCAGTGAAAATGTAACGATCAGTTCATTCGATGTCCGTTTTAAAAATGAGATGCCAGATATTAATGATTTTGACATCTTCATATCTTCCGGAGGTCCGGGTGATCCTCACAGGGAAGGCCTGGAATGGGAATACCGGTTTGCCGATTTTCTGGATCAGATTTTCGAATACAATACTTCCCATCAATCCAAAAAATATCTCTTTCTGATCTGTCACTCCTTCCAGCTGGCCAGCATCCACTGGAAACTGGGGAACATCTGCAAAAGAAAGTCGTATTCATTCGGAGTCATGCCGGTTCATAAAACGGAAGACGGTGAACAGGAATTCTTGTTTGAAAACCTTCCGGATCCTTTTTATGCCGTGGATTCAAGGGCTTACCAGTTTATAGAACCTGAACATGAGCGTATTGAAGCACTGGGAATGAAAATTGTGGGTATTGAAAAATTCCGTCCGCACATCCATCTTGAACGGGCGGTAATGGCCATTCGCTTTTCAGAAGAGATTTTCGGCACACAGTTTCATCCTGAAGCCAATCCTGCGGGCATGATCGAAAACCTGAAAGATGAAAAGAATAAGCAGGCCATGATCGACAGTTTTGGCATGGAAAAATACCTTGAAACCATTGACCGGATAGATGATCCTGATAAAATCCTTTTAACCCAGGCCCAGATTATTCCAAGGTTTTTACAATTTGCGAGAGAAAATATCATGAAGCAAGCTGGAGTAGCTGTTTAAAGCATTCAAAAATTAAAATCCCAAAGAAAAGCATGATCCCGAAATACAGAAAACAGTTCAATGAAGAATTTTCAAAGGAAAAATATGATCAGGTAAAAGCAATCCTAAAGCAGAAAAGCGGTCTGGAACCGGCTTTCAGAATTTCCGAAAGCCCGATGTTTCTGACTAAAGAATTTAAATCAAAATTACTGGATGCCAGCGACAGTATTATTGACCAGATCAAATCTCTGCCGAAAGAAACTTTACAGAAAGCGATTCCTGATGACTGCCGGGTACCGAATGATACGGACCAACCCCATTTTTTCACGATTGATTTCGGGATCTGCAAAAATGAGAACGGGGAAATCGAGCCTCAATTAATTGAGCTGCAGTCCTTTCCTTCATTATATGCCTTTCAGGAAATTTTTGAAGAAACATTCTGTGAAGTATACCCTTTTCTTTCGGAGATCCGTAATGAAATGCCTCACGAGCAGCTTAAAAATTATTTAAAGGAGTTGATTGTCGGAAAAGAAAACCCTGAACACGCTATTCTTTTAGAAATTTATCCTGAAAAGCAGAAAACAGTCATCGACTTCCTTCTGACTGAAAAATTATTAGGAATAAAAACGGTTTGCCTGACCCAGATAAAAAAAGAAGGTAAAAACCTGTTTTATGAAAATGACGGAACATTAACTGAAATCAAGCGGATTTATAACCGCGTTATCTTTGATGAACTGGACCGGATTCCCGATCTGAAAACGGAGTTTGACTTTCGTGAAGAGGTGAATGTTATCTGGGTAACCCATCCGAACTGGTTCTTTAAAATATCTAAATTTTTACTGCCGTTCTTAAAACATCCGTTCGTCCCGAAAAGTTATTTCCTGCATGAATTTCCCGACAGTGAAAACCTTAAGGATTTTGTTTTGAAACCATTATTCTCTTTCGCCGGAAGCGGAGTCAACCTTACTCCTACTAAAGAAATTACAGCGTCTATTAAAGATCCGCAAAATTATATTTTACAGAGAAAAGTATCTTACGAACCCGTTTTTGAAGATATTAACGGAGCGTTTTCAAAAGCGGAAATCCGTCTGCTGTATATCTGGAGAGAACAGGATGAGTGTCCTATCCTGGTGGAAAATCTCGGGAGAATGACCAAAGCCGATATGGTGAATGTGGATTTCAATAAAAAAGATGCCATCTGGATCGGGAGCTCCAATGCGTTCTTCGCAGAGGAATAATCCTCATATAGTGATCAATAAAAAGCCTTTCAGCGTTCAGATGCTGAAAGGCTTTTTTATTTTATTTTGTTATTTTTGGGGCGGCTTCTACGAAGCCGCCCCAAAAACCTATACTTAATAATTAAGCTTTGTCCTCTTCCTGCAATTCCTTCGTCTGGTATTCCTGTACAAGTTCGATGGCATTGGAAATTACGTCACTCAATGCTGTAATAAAAGTTCCTTCTTCAGCCATTCCCATAGCGTGCTTCAGGGCATCGATTTCTTTAGGAATGATTTCATAACTGACGCTTTTTCCCGAAGACTGCATGCCTTCAATAATCAGCCCGTTAATTTCATCTTCCGTTCTGCCGCGCAGGTGTTTTTCGTTTCTGATGATGATGTGATCAAACATTCTGCCAGCAATCTTTCCGCATTCTTTGATGTCACCGTCACGTCGGTCTCCCACTCCGGAAATAATCCCTATTTTCTTCGTGGACTCAACATTTTTAAGATAATCTTCAATGGCTTTGTATCCTGACGGGTTATGCGCGAAATCAATCAGTACTTTAAAATTCTTGAATTTAAAAACATTCAGCCTTCCCGGCGTTAGTTGTGCACTTGGAATAAAAGTACGCAGGGAATTCGAAATATCTTCAATCCCGAAACCGTAGAGATAACAGGATAAGCTGGCAGCCAGCACATTTTCTATCATAAACTTGGCCTTTCCTTCCATCGTAATCGGAAAATCTTTGGCCTTCCCGATTCTGATCTTCCAGTCGCCTTTTTTGATGGTTACAAATCCTTCCTCGTATACACAGGTAATCTTGCCTTCTTTTGCAAACTTCTGGATGTAAGGGTTATTTTCATTCATACTGAAAATAGCCACCTGGCTGTCCAGGTCATTTACGATTTTCATTGAATATTCATTGTCTGCATTCAGGATGCTCCATCCGTTTTTCTTGACACTGTCAAGGACCACTCTTTTCACCTTTGTCAGGTCTTTCAGGTTGTGGATGTCATTCAGTCCCAGATGGTCTTCTTCAATATTCGTTAAAACACCGATATCACATTGAGAGAAACCAAGCCCGGAACGTAAAATCCCGCCTCTGGCGGTTTCAAGAACAGCAAATTCCACCGTCGGATCTTTCAGGATAAATTCGGCAGACATCGGGCCTGTGGTATCTCCTCTTGTCAGCATGGTATTCTGGATATAAATTCCGTCTGAAGTGGTAAAGCCTACCCTGTAACCGTTGCTTTTAACGATATGTGAAATTAACCTTGTGGTGGTAGTTTTTCCGTTGGTCCCCGTTACTGCGATAATCGGGATGGTAAAAGGTTTTCCCTGCGGATACAGCATATCCACTACCGGCGCCGCTACGTTTCTCGGCAACCCCTCACTCGGGGCAAGATGCATTCTGAATCCGGGTGCAGCATTAACTTCAATGATCGCTCCCCCGCTTTCCTTTAAAGGCTGCGTAAGGTTTTGGGCCATAATATCGATTCCGCATACATCAAGACCGATAATTTTTGAAATCCTCTCAGCCATTGTGATATTTTCAGGATGTACCATATCCGTAACGTCAATGGAAGTTCCGCCTGTCGAAAGATTCGCTGTGGATTTCAGATAGACTACTTCTCCTTTCTGCGGTATCGTTTCTAAAGTATAATGAAGTTTTTCAAGAAGCTCCGTCGTGTCTTTATCCACTTCAATTTCAGTTAAGACATTTTCATGTCCGTAGCCTCTCCGGGTATCTTTATTTTCTTTTTCAATCAGCTGCTGAAGATTCAGTTCGCCGTCGCCTACAACATGTGCCGGAACCCTTCTCGCTGCAGCTACCATTTTATTGTTGATAACCAGAATGCGGAAATCATAGCCCGTAATGTATTTTTCGACAATGACTTTTTTGGAAAACTGCTGAGCATGCTCAAGGCCTAATTTTGCAGCTTCCCAGTCATTGACATTGATGGAAGAACCTTTTCCATGGTTCCCGTCAAGCGGCTTTATCACTACCGGATAGCCTATTGCTCTCACTACGCTGTCCAGGCCTTCTTCATCCATAATCAGGTCGCCGGTCGGAACAGGGATTGCTGCTTCATGAAGCATTCTTTTGGTCAATTCTTTATTACATGCAATATCTACGGCAATTGAGCTGGTCTTCCCTGTAATGGTGGCCTGAAACCGCTGCTGGTTGACCCCATATCCCAACTGGACCAGAGAATTTTTACCTAAACGGATCCATGGGATTTTACGGGAAACCGCTTCCTGTACAATACTTCCTGTAGAAGGACCAAGACGGACTTTTTCGCGGATTTCTTTTAAGGTCTGGATACAGGCATTCAAATCATATTCTTCACCGTCAATCAACGCTTCTGCAATTTTTACAGCTTCTTCCGCTGCATAGATTCCTGCATTTTCTTCGATATAGTTAAATACAACATTGTATACGCCCGGCGTCCTCGTTTCACGGGTCCTTCCGAAACCTACTTCCATCCCGGCCAGCGTCTGCATTTCCAATGCAATATGCTCAATAACGTGCCCCATCCACGTCCCTGTTTCCACGCGGTGAAAAAATCCGCCTTCACAACCTTCGGAACATCGGTGACTGTATAATGAAGGCATCAGTTTTTCTATTCTTTCTCTGAACCCTTCTATTTTATTGGTAGGAAAATTTTCCATTTCTTCGAGATCCAGCCTCATCTGTATCAGCTTTTTTCTTCTGATACTCCATATATTAGGGCCGCGCAATGCCTGTAATTTCTCAATTTTCATAGTCTATTTTCATTTTTAATAGTTAACGATAAGTCCATCAGAAATCAAAGATAATGCAAAACCCTAAATGAAACTATACCATGGTTAAACATTTATAAAAAATAAATCAAAAAATGTAAGCATTATAAAATTCTCAAAATCAAATTAAACCTGCTGTGAATTTTTTCACCTCTTAATTATTTTCTAACTTTGCACTCTATGATGAAACCTGTTGGAAAATTAATTGTTATCGGTGGCGCTGTCAACAAGGGCAGTTTTGCTGAAACCGATTTTGATCAGAATATAGAAAAAAACCTGAATTTCTTTGAACGGGGGATACTCCGTAAGATCATTAACGAATCTAAACTTAAGGAAAATTCCGTTATTGAAATCATTACGACCGCATCACAAATCCCCCAGATTGTAGGTTCGGAATATAAAAAAGCATTTGAATTTTTAGGTGCTAAAAACGTTAACGTACTGGATATCCACAACCGCGAAGAAGCCAATTCTGATGCTATCGTGGCCAGAGCCAATGCTGCAGACGTTGTGATGTTCACCGGAGGAGACCAGCTCAGGCTTACCTCCATTTTAGGCGGGACCAGGTTTCACGATACGATTTTATTGAAATACCAGGAGCAGGATTTTATCTATTCCGGGACGTCTGCCGGCGCTGCTGCTGCCTCTGAAAATATGATTTATCAGGGAAGCAGTTCAGAATCTCTGTTAAAAGGGGAAATTAAAACAACACAGGGCTTAGGACTGATCGACAATGTTATTATAGATACCCACTTTGTGCAGCGGGGAAGAATCGGGAGACTTTTCCAGGCTGTAGTCAACAATCCGAGAACGCTGGGAATCGGATTGGGGGAAGATACCGGGCTTTTTATCCATAATGATGTGATGACTGCCGTTGGTTCCGGACTGGTCATTCTGGTGGACGGACGGTTTATCAAAGATACCAATCTCACGAACATCAATCTGGGAGAACCTATTTCAATTGACAATTTAACGGTTCACGTCATGTCAATGAATGATCATTATGACCTGACCACAAAAGTGTTAACCATTGAAAACTCTCAGTATAACCCGATCCCGCAGGACATTTAATCGCAATGAGTAAATTATACTTTATTTACTGATTCAATACAATTCATTATCCACCTATAATCCATTACATCTTATATGAAAATAATCATCCACGGCGGATTTTTCTCGGAGAGCGACCAAAGCCACGAAGTGAAGACCGCCAAACAAAATTCTTTAAAAAATATCGCTCAGCATGCATTTGAATATCTGCAGACCCATTCTGCTTTTGATACGGTAGCCTATGCGGTTTCACTACTTGAAGACGATACGCTGTATAATGCCGGAACAGGTTCCCAGATCCAGGGCGACGGCGTGATCAGGATGAGTGCTGCGATCATGGATGGCGGAACCGAGAAGATGAGCGGCGTAATCAATATTCAGGATGTAAAAAACCCGGTTTTTGTAGCCAAAGAACTGATGAAAGAAGATGACCGGATCCTCGGAGGCGATGGAGCAAAAACGTATGCTGCCGGGCATGGCTTTGAAAATTTTTCTACTGAAATTCCCCAGAGACGAAAAGAGTATGATGAAAAGCTGAAAAACGGAGGAAAAGGAACTGTGGGCTGTGTAGCTATTGATAAAGACGGTAAATTGGCAGTAGCCACATCTACCGGCGGAAAAGGTTTCGAACTTCCGGGAAGGATTTCAGATTCAGCTACGGTAGCCGGAAATTATGCCAATTCAATCTGTGCCGTAAGCTGTACCGGAGTCGGTGAAGATATTGTCAGCAATGCAACGGCAGCAAAAATTGTGACCCGGGTAACTGACGGCATGTCCCTGCACCATGCTTTTAAAAAAACCTTCGACGAATTAAAAGCGATTGACGGCTTCGCCGGTGCGATTGCCATTGACAAAGATGGAAATATTTATCACCAGGATTCACATCCCACGATGGTTTTTGCGAGCTTTGACGGAAAAGATTTCGAAGTCTTCCAATAACTTTAACATTATTTTATAAGTAAGCTTATTTTTTTGGCACACATTTTACATGATTACTAATAACAAATTAAATATTAACATTTAAGAATAGAAATCATGGGAAATAAGACAAAAGGATTATTAGCATTAGTTGGTTTAGGAGCAATAGCGTATTGGAAATACAAAAATTCTTCTGATGAAGATAAACAATTGGTAAAAGATAAGATCAACACCGCAAAGGATAATTTCAACAAATGGGGCAATGATCTTAAAGATAAAGCGAACAATGTAGCTTCACAAGTACAGGACAAAGCAGGTAACGTAGCCTCACAGGTTAAAGACCAGGCGGAAGATGTAAAAAACCAGGCACAGGAAGTGGTTAGTTAAGACTAGTTTATTTTAACATTCATATATAAGAAAGTCATCACAATAAGTTATTGTGATGACTTTTTTTCTGCTCCGACCGCATACACCATAGGTATTTTGTTATTGAATTTTGTAATTCTCCATTTTCCTTTTTCAAACTCTTCTACATGTTTGAAACACGGATACGGTGACCAGTCGAATTCTTTAAAACTATTGATCCTTATTCCTTTATCAATCAAATTTTGTAATACATCAGCCAGGGAGTGGTTCCACATCACATAATCCTGAACAAGATCTGCAGACTGATCGGCGTATGTTCCTTCATAGGTTTCCATAATCGGCTTTTCATTAAAATAATTATATTTCAGCTGATCAAAATCATCGTCAAACATCCAGACTACAGGATGAAATTCTGCCATTATAAATTTCCCCTCCGGTTTTAGGAAGTAACTGATAATTTCCGCCCATTTATTCAGATCAGGAAGCCATCCGATGGTTCCATAACTGGTAAAAACATAATCGAACTTATGATCCAGTACCTCAGGAAGACGGTAGAGATCACTGCAGATGAACCGGGTATCGGTTCCGGCTTTCACAGCAAGATCTCTGGCAGCATCCACCGCTTTATCCGAAAAATCAATTCCGGTAACTTTTGCACCCATTCTCGACAGGGAAATAGAGTCCTGCCCGAAATGGCACTGCAAATGAAGAATTGATTTATCTTTAATATCGCCTAAAAGTTCCAGTTCAATGGAATTCAGGGAAGTTCTGCCTTTTAAAAATTCCTCAACAAAATAGAACTCAGACTTCAGGTGTATATCTACCTTGGCATTCCAGGAATTTTTATTGATGTCTAAATAATTTTCCATGATTACATTCAGGCCAGGTTAATTTATTTACATCCTGGCAGTTAATTTAATATTTTTTTAAAGCTATAATTTTCCTAAAAGTTTCTGCTTCTGTTCTGCAAATTCTTCTTCCGTTAAAATTCCGTTTTCCCGCAGCTGAGCCAATTTCTCAAGCTGTTCGAGAACAGTATCGGTAGAAACTGTTTTTATTTTATCCTGCTGCTTCTGGAATTTTTCTTTATTGTATATTTTTTCAATGAAACCGTAGAAAATTTCCGCATCCTGTTTATCATAAAAACACTCAAATTCGACAATTTTTTCATTGGTGTGTATTTTAATAACAGGAGATATAAAATTCTTTACAAAGCTTACTTCATTGATGGTTTCATTGGTGAACTCACTAACTTTTACCGGTTTAAACATGGCTTTGGAAACAGAAACGATTCTTTTGGGGGTTACCAGCAGAATCCCGGCATCTACCGTATTTAAAAACTGAGCATCCGTAATGGCCAGAACCGGTTCCTCCAATCCTAGGATATGCGGCAGCTCTTTGATTTCTCCGCGCGTAAATACAGACAGGTTGGCATTAACCTGCTTCATCTGATTTTTTATTTCTTTTAATCTCTTCTTATAAAGACCGTGATCATTGATCATCAGATTTGATACGGCATTTGATGCAACGGGAAGATTTTCACTGTGATCCTGAACCTGCAATGGATGGGTATTATTTGGGTCTGATACTGGGATACCGCTTTTTATAAGATTCTGAATATCATGAATATTGAAACTGTGAAGATTATACAGCAATTCCTGATTAATATTACTGGCTTTATCCAGACAGGTATTGCAGAGAATATTACCGTCTGATAATTTATTTTCGCCCAGCATCCGGTCGATTGATGTTAAAGTATTTCCGCACAATCCGCAATGATCATTCATAATTTTAATATTTAATATACTATCAGATGATTTTTAAATTCAATTTAAAGCCTTTCGAGTAATTTCTTTTTCTGTTCTGCAAATTCATCTTCTGTTAAAACTCCGATTTCCCGCAGTTTCCCAAGCTTTTCCAATTGTTCAAAGATAACCTCAGCAGATTCTTTTCTGATCTCCGGCGAACTTTGCTGAACAGGTTTCGGAGTACTTTGCGGAAATACAGAGTCTGAAACAGGCAGGTTGTAAATATTGAAAGATGAAGCCTGAATTTGTTGTTGTTGTTGTTGAACAGGCTGTTTCACGGATCCGTTAATATAATTGTTAACTGCGTTAGAGAAATTTTTCCCGTCATTTTTATTATGAAGCTTGAATTCCGCAGCGGAACCGTTCTTGGCAAATATCTTAAGGGTTGAGTACAAAAGGCTTTCTGTATGCTCCACCGAAGAAATATTCTGATAAAGATAATCGTCTTTCTGGAGATTACCGAAGAACTTCTTATCGATAAAAACAACCCTTTTCTGAGTGGAAAAAATAAGGCCTTCCACTTTGTCAGGGATCGTCAGCCCTTCAGCAATTGCCGTTAATAACTCATCTCCATCGAGTACATTCACCAGTTCCTTAACCTCTGCATCGGCAAAAATACTAAGTCTTGCATTAAGTGCTACGATCTGGTCCTGAATGCTGTCCAGCCTTGTTGTTGCCCCACCGAATCCAAAACTCCGGGTTACGTTATTCTGAACATCAGGCACTTGGGAAGCGGTCGGTGATTCAAACGCTCCTATTTTCCCCTGAAGAATAATCCCTCTGATCTCCGGAAGAAATAATTGCTCCAGATGGCCAACAATATCCTTATTGATCTCGGTAGCCTGATTCAGGCATTTATTGCACAAAATATGGCCGTCTGCCAGTTTGTTTTCACCTAAGAGCGTATCCATAGAGGTTAAAGGAGCGCCGCACAATCCGCAAATATTGTTCATCCGGTTTTATATTATGAGTTTAAAAATATGATTATTTAATTTCCTATACACACCAAATTACGAATTTTATATAAATTCAGCTGTATATCATTCGGAAAAATGATCTGAACGATGACGTTAGGTAAAATGACCGGGAAGGTATTCACTTTTTGTTTATCCTTCCTTATCTGGAATAACTATGGAACTGTAACTGCTGTACAGTTTCCAGCCTAATGATTCGTATAACAACTTTCCCTGTTGCGTAGCCACCAAAAAATTATTTGAAACTCCTTTCGATAAAGCAATTCCTTCAAGCTTAGCCAGAACTATGGTTGCAAGCCCCTTTCTCCGATGTTTTTCTTCTGTTACCACTCTGTCATATACTGCTACATCGTCGACTATAATTAGCCTTCCTACAGCTGCCTGTTCCGTATTATTACAGAGAATCCTCACTATAAAATATTCCGGGATTATGCACTGAATTGCTATTGAATAATTACCAGGCAATACATGATCCGGGATGATCATGGGATGTCGGCAATTCATCATATATCCTTCCGGCTGAACGATCCAGCGTTCAGGAACAAGGCCTTTCAGCTGCTCGGGAGAAGCACAGACTTTTAAATAAATCCACGGTTCGGTAACATATTCTGCCAGCTGAATAAAATCATCATTCAGCTCAGAAAATACATACCGGATTTTCTGCTTTTCTTCTCCAACGTCCACTCTGAATCCGGATCTGTACCGGGCCGGTAATGACAAATCCCTGGATAATGACCAGCCTCTAAGCCATTTCTCTACAAGTTCTTCAGACACCTGACAGCCCATCAGTTAGCCTAAAAATTCTTCCAGAGAAACCGTTTTCTGTTCCCCGGCTTCGAGGTTTTTATAGGTGACCGTTCCATTTTTAAGCTCTTCTTCACCTAAAAATACCAGGTTTTTAATTCCTTTCTTTTCTGCATAGGTGAATTGTTTCCCAATCTTGGAATTCTCAGGATACAGTTCTGCAGAAATGCCCTTTTCTCTTAACTGCCCGATTAGTTTTAAGGCATCAATAGACTCATGACTTCCGAAATTAGCGAATAAGTATTCCACGTTTGCAGCGGCTTCTTCAGGAAAAAGCCCCAGTTCTTCCATTACCAGATAAGTCCTGTCCAGTCCGAAGGAAATACCGATTCCCGGAATATTCTTTACTCCGAAAACTTCCGTAAGGTTATCATATCTTCCGCCGCCGCCGATGGATCCCATCTGGACCGTGTTGGCTTTAACCTCAAAAATGGCTCCGGTATAATAATCTAGCCCTCTCGCCAGGGTAATGTCAAAAACCAGACTGTTAAGGTGTACGCCCAGTGCTACAGATTGTTTAATAACAAATTCCAATTCGTCAACTCCTTTTGAGCCAGTTTCATTTCCGTCAAATTTTTCTTTCAGCTGATGAAGGTTTTCCAGTGCATTGTCAGACTGCGTGAACAGGAAATCAAGCTTATCAATGGATTCCTGACTGATCCCTCTTTCCAGTAATTCTTTCACTACACCGTCTCTCCCGATTTTATCAAGTTTATCAAGAGCCACAGTAAAGTCGATTAATTTATCCGTAATTCCCGCATATTCTGCCAGTCCGGAAAGAATTTTCCGGTTGTTGATATGAATGGTAACGGGTACTTTTAAATCTGAAAATGATTTTAAATACAACTGAACAAGGTCAACTTCCTGTAACAGGCTTTCACTTCCCACAACATCTGCATCACACTGGTAAAACTCCCTGAACCTTCCTTTCTGCGGTCGGTCGGCTCTCCAAACCGGTTGGATCTGGTAGCGCTTGAAAGGGAAAGTCAGCTGATTATGGTTCATGGCCACGAATCTTGCAAAAGGCACGGTAAGATCGTAACGAAGGGCTTTATCGGAAATCTGAGAAGTCAGTTTCTGATGACTTTTATTCTCCCAGTCCTCTTTATTTACCTTTGAAGTATAATCTCCTGAATTTAAAATTTTGAAAATCAGACGGTCTCCTTCTTCCCCGTATTTTCCGGTTAAGGTAGAGAGGTTTTCAAAGCTCGGGGTTTCCAGAGGCTGAAATCCGAACAACTCAAAATTTTTCTGTAATATATTGATGATGTACCGTCTTCTTGAAACTTCCAATGCGGTAAAATCCCTTGTCCCTTTTGCTAAACCTGGTTTCATTGTGTAATTGATAATGATAATTAATATGTATAAAGATTACAAAAATAAGGAATTGCAAAGACTTTTGCTAAAGATATAACAGATTAGAAAGCTGAAAGAAATTTATCTCCCAGCTTTCATCATCATCTTTCGATCACTTGTGTTTCTACCTTCAGGTACTTTCTAATATTTCCAGAATTTCTTCACCGTAGTTTTCTATTTTATGTTTTCCGAAACCTTTGATATCAAGCAGCTCTTCTTTTTTAGCCGGTTTGTATTTGGCTACGGAAGTCAGTTCTTTATTGGTAGCAATAAAATAGGTCGGCAGGTTCTGTTCTCTGGCTTTTTCGGATCTCCACAGTTTCAGGGCATCCAGAATTTTCTCTTCATCACCATTTAACGCCTCATTATCTGCGGAATATTTTATCTGTTTTGCATCTTTTACCATATTCTGGCTGATTTTCAGTTCTTCAAAATAAAGGACAACAGACCAGTAATTTTCATCGCTGACAAAAGCAGTTTCTACTTTTATAATGTCTTTGGATTCCAGGAATGCATCCAATGCTTTCTGATCCTGATGCAGGAATTCTTTCGGTAACCTGATTTTAAATACTTTTACTTTCATGATTGGTGTTTTTTAATTATTTGCTTCCTAAAAACAGGATTTCATCCACTTTGATTTCAGTGATATAGCGTTTAATACCGTCTTTATCATCATAAGACCGATAGGTCAGTTTACCTTCTACCGCGATTTCTTTTCCTTTAGTAACATATTTCTGAAGGATCTCTGCGGTTTTACCGAAAGCAACGAGGCTGTGCCATTGGGTTTCCTCTACTTTATCCCCTTTTGCATTGGTGTAATAATCGCTTGTAGCCAAAGACACGGCTGCTTTTACGTTTCCGTTTTCAAAGCTGATCATTTCAACTTCTTTTCCTGTGTAACCTACTAATGTTACTTTGTTTCTTAGTGACATAACTTTAATTTTAAATGTTAATATTCAGATCAGAGACGTTCACTGTTTTCTCAAATCTCTGGGACAAAGGTTGGGGAAATCAGCAGCTTAAGTCGGTATAAAATTATTTAAATCCGTTTGTAGTCGTTTGAAAACGAATAATTATTTACTTGTAAAAAGTTATCCATTTGCAAACGGATAATTATGTATCTTTGATCATATGAGGAAGATGATCAAAAGAACATTCAGGGTTTCAAAATATGTGATATACCGGGAGACCCTGGTCGATTACAAAGAACATTTCTGGTCTTTTCTCGGAGCCTTTTTCGGAATCGGGATGATTGCTTTTATTCAGTCCCATACATTATCTGCAACGGAAAATATTTTCCTGATCGGTTCGTTCGGGGCTTCCAGTGTCCTGATTTACGGTGCCATCCAGAGCCCGCTGGCACAACCCAGAAACCTGGTGGGAGGACATGTCATTTCCGCACTGGTAGGAGTTACTGTTTATAAAATTGTTCCGGATATTATCTGGCTCTCCGCACCGCTGGCTGTTGCCTTTTCCATTGTCCTGATGCAGTACACCAGAACCCTGCACCCGCCCGGCGGTGCAACAGCTTTAATTGCAGTAAGCTCTACAGGTAAAATTCCTGAACTGGGATACTGGTATGTATGGTCTCCCGTACTTACAGGCTGTATCATCCTTTTAATGGTTGCATTGATTTTCAACAATATCACATCCAACAGAAAATATCCTGTCCATTCCGTATTCAGGAAACCATACAGGAAAAAACATGCACATTCACATCCACACAACATGAAAAAATAAAAAGATGAACTGTCTCGAATGCGGTGAAAAAATTATCGGGAGGTCAGACAAAAAATTTTGTAATGATGCCTGCCGGAATGCCTACAACAATAAGCAGAATAAAGATTCCAGCAACCTGATGCGCAATGTTAATAATAAACTGCGCAGGAATTACAGGATCCTTGCTGAAGTCAATACTGACGGTAAAACGAAAATAACCAGGGCGAAGCTTAATGGCTTAGGTTTTGACTTTGAGTATTTCACGAATCTTAAGGTCTATAAAAACGGTTCTGAATACAAATTTATCTACGACTATGGCTACAAACTTCTGGATGAAGACTTTGTGCTGATTGTAAAAAAACAGTCGTAAACACATCTTAAACTAACTGATTGATATGAAGGAAATTGTTGTGATTACCGGAGCCGGCGGGCTGATTGCCCGTGAACTGTCGAAGCAGCTTGAAAAAGATTATACCATCAGGTTCCTAACCCGGAAAAAGAAACATGACCATGAATTTGAATGGGATATCAAGCAGGGAACTATTGATGAAAAGGCTTTGGACGGGGTTTCGCATGTTATCCATCTGGCAGGAGCCAGCATTTCTGAAAAACGGTGGACCGATGAAAGAAAAAAAGAACTGATTTCCAGCCGTATAGATTCAGCCCGCCTGATATTAAAAACTTTACAACAAAAAAACATCAGACTAAAATCATTTATTTCAGCATCCGGAATCAACTACTATGGTACTAAAACAACAGATAAAATATTTACTGAAGAAGACAGTCCGGGAAACGATTTTTTAAGCGATGTTGTGGTACAGTGGGAGAAAGCCGCCGATGAATTTAAAGAACAGCATCTTGCAGAACGTGTGGTAAAATTAAGAACCGCTGTTGTCCTCTCTGAAAAAGACGGGGCTTTAAAGAAAATGCTCCCGACAATAAAAATGGGAATCGGGTCACCACTGGGAAAAGGGAAACAGTATATGCCGTGGATCCATATTAAAGATATCTGCACCCTTTATGAATTTGCCTTAAAAAATGCTGGAATCGATGGTGCCTTTAATGCCGTAGCTCCAGAACACGCTACCAATAAAGATCTTACGGAAAAAATTGCACAGGTATTAGATAAACCGTTATTCATGCCCAACGTTCCGTCATTTGTTTTAAAACTACTGTTTGGCGAACTGTCTGTTGCTGTGCTCGAAGGTTCCAGAGCTTCTTCCCAAAAAATCACGGAAGCAGGCTTTCAGTTTGAATTCCCCGGTTTGAAAACCGCTTTAGAAGATTTACTAAAAAATAATTAAATATCAATTCAACCAAGATTGTACATTTTATGCAAGATACAAACGTACGTATTGAAAAAACAGAGATCTTATCCGATAACTGGTATACGCTGAAAAAAGTAACGTTTCATATTCAGAAAAAAGACGGGACTTTTGAACAGCAGAGCCGTGAAGCTTATGACAGAGGAAACGGAGCCGTTATTTTACTGTATAATAAAAATACAGACACGGTAATCGTAACCCGCCAGTTCAGATTACCGACCTTTATCAACGGAAATCCGACGGGTATGATGATTGAAGCCTGCGCAGGGCTGCTGGATAATGACAATCCTGAAGACTGCATCAGAAGGGAAACGGAAGAAGAAACCGGCTATCAGATTTCGCATATCAAAAAAATATTTGAGGCCTATATGTCGCCGGGTTCCGTAACGGAAATCCTCCATTTCTTCATTGCCGAATATTCAACGGAAATGAAAATTAATGACGGCGGCGGACTCGATGATGAAGGTGAAAATATTGAAGTGCTGGAACTTCCGTTTGAGAAGGCATTGGAGATGATTGATTCCGGGGAGATCAAAGATGCAAAAACCATTATGCTGCTGCAATATCTGAGACTTAAAAACGTTTTGTAAAATCATTAATAAACTCTTTGAATTAAATATTATGAAAATTCTATATACCATAAGCCTTTCATTATTACTATCCGGTCCTGCATTCGGGCAGAAAAGAGATAAAGCCGGTCCTAAAGATAAAGCTGTTATCGAACATTTTAAAAACGATTATAAGAAGAAAAATTATAAAAGATTTGAAGGAAAGATCATGCTTAATACCAGCCAGGTCCTTTTTGACAATAAAATTATTTTTTACAGTGAATCCGATAAGATAATAAAATTACTGTTGCAGGAAGGATTGGTTTATCCGCAGCTGTTAACCGGTTTCCAGGTGGATAAATTCGAAAATGAAGACAGCGACCGGACCCAGAAAAGGTTTGCCAAGCTGCAGAAAAACTGGAAAGATGCTTTTGAAGTCAATAATATTAAGCTGAGCAATCCTTCAGAACTGGTATTTTTGAGTTCCGATCCTGCCATCAAAAGATTTAAAGTATTGTGTAAAGACCCCAAATTTCCAAATATAATGGTTTATTATTTTGAGCTCACCAATAAAAGCAGCGATAAGAATACATCTATGGAAGACTTCATCAAAAATGCCAGGCTTACCCATATCTACCAGAGGACTGAATAATACCTGTATAAAACAGGACTGACAGATCCGGTTTTATGAAATACATTCGGATTGAAATTTATTATTTTAAAAAAATTATCGCGGATTATGGCGATCAGGCAGACCTTTATTTGTGTTTAAATCTGCTTAAAAATAATGAGAATAGGATTAAAAATTGTTGTTAAGTTTCCAGACTAACATTTAAACAGCCGAATAGAATAAAACTTATATTTGTTAAAACATAAAAATGAAGAGTATTTACAGCATTCAAATTTTGATTTTATTATTTTCCTGCAGCCCTAAAGAAAGCAATACAAAACTTAATCATGACCAAATACAACTTGGTCAAGTGACCGGTGATACTTTAAGAAATGACCAATCAGATAAAATCTACAAAAACAAAATGACTGATCAGGAACTCATTGAAAATATAAAACTGGCCATAAATCCTAAATTTAAAGATTGGGTAATTTTTAAAAACGGTACTTATATCATTTTTGATGATATAAAAAAAGTGAAAAATATTAAAGATGAAGCAATTAGTATGATGAAAGAATTTGGACCGGTCTTCGCAGGTGGTCCTGCAGGAGATTTTAATACAATTCATTTAACAAAGACCGAAGGCTGGATTGTTGCAGGTCATGGATATGGAATGTATACATATGTTTCACCTTCCGAAATGCAAAATGCATCAGCTAATGATCTTGAAGTCGGATTATTTGGCAGATCAAAAAGAGATCTTGACGGTAAAAATCCTGAAATTATTTATATTAGTAAGAATAAATAGTTATAAGATTTAAACTCTTATTTCATTTTTATCACCACTTTTCCTTTTGCACGGCCGCTTTCAACATAAGCCACCGCGTCATTGGTTTGATGGAAGGGGAAAACTTTGTCAATGACCGGTTTTATTTTTCCGGCTTCAATGAGGCCGGTAATTTCTGCGAGCTGTGCTCCGTTGGCTTTCATAAACAGAAATGAATAACTGACATGCTGCTTTTCAGCGGTTCTTCTGATTTTTCTGCTTAAAAATCCGGTTGCCAGTCTTACATACCAGGGTAAGTTTTGGTCTTCCGCAAATGCCGGCGTGGGCGGACCGGAAATTGAAACAATTTTGCCTCCAGGCTTTACCACATGAAAAGATTTTTCGAGGGTCTTGTTATCCTGGCTGTTTAACACCACATCATAATCAATCAAAACATCTTCAAAATCCTGCGTTTTATAATCGATTAAAACATCTGCACCGAGGCTTTTCAGAAAATCAAAGCTTTTTTTACTCGCGGTAGTTGCTACCGTTGCGCCCAAATGTTTGGCTAACTGAATGGCAAAAGTTCCTACCCCACCTGATCCTGCCTGAATAAAAACATTCTGTCCTTTCTGCACCTTTGATCTCTCAACCAAAGCCTGCCAGCCGGTCAGACCCACCAATGGAATTGAAGCGGCCTCTTCCATCGTAAGATTTTCAGGCTTTAAAGCAACATCTTTTTCATGAATGGCAATGAACTCTGCAAAAGTACCGATCTGAAAATCGGCCGGTCTTGAATAAATTTCGTCACCTACTTTAAAGTTTTTTACCTTCGCTCCTGTTTTTACAACAATTCCGGCAACATCATGCCCCAGAACCAACGGCATTTTATACGGCAGGATCAGTTTAAATTCACCGCTTTTTATCTTTGAATCCAATAGATTGACACTTGCGGCGTGAATTTCGACTAAAACTTCATGATCCTTTATCGACGGTTCGGGAAGGTTTGTCAATTTTGACGGACTTTCTTTTTTATAACGGCTGATGCTGAATGCTTTCATATTTTTAGTTTTTATTTTAAAAATTGATCCGCTTTCTTCGGGTTTATTATTTTAAAGGCGAGTTTTGGAAAAAATCTCCTTATAGGATCAAATATTTTTGCGTCTCCCACACGAATGGTGTACACATCTTTCTGCAACCCTTTAATAAGGCCTTTTGCCATATCTTCGGGACTTATCTTCTTATCATTCCGCTCTGCAGTCATTTCTGTGGCGACCAATGGCGGAACCAGTTCAAATATTTTTAGGCGGCTTTCTAAAATCCTTAAGTGTTCGCGGAGTGTCACGGTATAAAAGGCAAGTGCAGTTTTCGAAGATGAATAGGTTGCTTCAATCAAAGAAGGAACCTTACTCAAGATAGATGTCGTATTGATGATGGCCGCTTCTTTTCTTGATTTCAGCATATCCATAAAAATATTATTAATTCTTATGACCCCCAGGTAATTGATATCCATTTCGTAAGCGGCACCTTCTAAATGTCTGTCATTGGCCATTCCTAAATTAGACGACGAAACCATAACCCCTGCATTATTATAAAGAATATCAATTCCTCCGAGTTTTTTTATTTTGTCATAAAGAATTGTAGCATCGCCGGCATTGGCCAAATCACTTTTGATGGCTGTTAATTCCGGGTATTTGCTTTTGGCGGCATTCAGTTTATCCTGGTTTCTGCCTGTAATAATGACTCTTGCCCCGATTTCCAGAAACTGTTTGGCAGCTTCCAATCCGATTCCTGAAGCTCCGCCGGTAATGAGAATTGTTTTTCCTTTTAATTCCATGACTGATTGATTAATTAGATATTAGAAACTCTTCGTCAGAAATATTATTTAAATAAACAGTTACTGACGAAGAATGATGTTAAATTTCAGGTTACGCCGGTTCTTTTGCAAAAAACTGTTTTGAATCCCCTACCGGAACATCAAACTGATTTTGCTTTAACGCATTCAACAGTTCGTCAGCAACTTCAGAAGGCGGGATTCCATTAGCACCACCGATTTCTGCAGAAAATTCTGTATTTACTAATGGCGGGTATACTTCGTAAATCTGAACATTTTCCTGCTCTTCATAGGTCTGTCTTAACGCTTCTGTGTAGCCATGTAAAGCAGCTTTTGATGCGCTGTAAGTCGGCAACATTTTATGACTTCTAAAAACAGCAATTGATGAAACATTAATTACCGCTGCTTCTGTTTTTTGAATTAAATAAGGAAGTAAAAGCTCTGTAAAATGAATGATGCTGAAATAGTTGGTATTCATCTCAACAACAGCTTTTTCATGGGCATTCCGGGTCTCATTTAACAGATAGGCGAATGCCGATCCTGCATTGTTGATGATTATATTCAGTTCGGGATGATTAATTTTCAATTCTTCTGCGATCCGAAGCCGGTCTGTTTCCACCGAAAGGTCGCCCTGAATTCCTACGGCACCGTCAAGTTCATTTAGGGCGTTCTGGAGACGTTCTCCGTTCCTTCCGTTGATGATGACACTATTTCCTTCTACATGAAGTTTTTTTGCAATGGCTAATCCGATTCCGGCACTTCCGCCGCTGATGAATACGGTATTTCCTGTTGTTTTCATTGTTTTGTCTGTTTGAATGTTAAATATTGATATGGTTGTGGGTTTGCGACAGGGATTGCAGCGGCATCCTTTTGTGAAACAAAAGATACAGCGGAAAGCCCGCCCGTTCGCCCGGATTTTTTAATTGTTCAGCACAGGATAGTCGGTATACCCTTTTTCGCCCGGCGTGTAAAATGTTGCCTGATCCGCCTCGTTCAGCGGTGCGCTTGTTTTGAAACGTGCTGGCAGATCGGGATTGGCAATGAACGGAACTCCGAAAGAAACCAAATCGGCATCACCGTCCTCCAACACTTTCATGGCTGTTTCTTTGGTGAAGCCCCGGTTGATGATAATGGTTCCGTGGTAGATTTTACGGAAATGCTTTGCCACTTCCTGTACAGCGTGAGCATTACCCGAAACATCGGTAAAAGGCTCAATCAGGTGAATGTAAGCCAAATCGTAATCGTTGAGACGGCTGACGATATAATTATACAGCTCAATGGTTTCATCATCCACCAAAATTCCCATAATACCGTTGAGTGAAGGATTTAGGCGGACTCCGACTTTCCGGATGTCGGTCATTTCTTTTATTGCATCCAGGATTTCGAACAATATCCGTGCCCTGTTTTCTACAGAACCGCCGTATTCATCGGTTCTCAGGTTACTATTCTTACTGAAGAACTGTTGCAGCAGATATCCGTTGGCTCCGTGAAGCTCTATCCCGTCAAAACCTGCTTCAAAAGCATTGAGTGCGGCTTGTTTGAAATCGTTTACCGTTCTTTTGATATCTTCCGTGGTCATTGGCTGAGGTTCATGCGATGACTGAAACCCTTTTGCCGTAAAGATCTGCTGTTCAGGATTGACATTGGACGGAGCCAATGGTTTTTTACCGTTGTGTAAATCGGGATGTGAATACGCTCCGGTATGCCAGAGCTGTGCGAATATTTTTCCACCTTCTTTATGAACGGCTTCCGTCGTGAGTTTCCAGCCTTCAATCTGTGCCGCAGTATAGATTCCGGGAACATTGACAACACCGACCGCTTCGGGACTGATGAAGGTGCCTTCTGTGATTATCAGGCCTGCTGTTGCTCGCTGCTGATAATATTTTGCAGTGAGTTCAGTAGCTTTATGTTCGGCGTTGTCTGAACGGCTTCGGGTCATCGGAGCCATGACGATACGGTTATTAAGATTCAGGTTATTGCTGTCGTAATGATCAAAAAGTAGGTTTTCCATTGTACCTTAAATTTAATTGAGTAAATTTGCTTTCGTTTTGCAAGTACAAATCTATACAATTACTTTCAAAATGCAAGTATTTATTTTTAATTATTTAAATTTATTTTTATGTCAACTTCAAAAAAGAGATCAGACTGCCCGATCAGCAGCTCATTAGATGTATGGGGAGACAAATGGTCTCTGCTGATTGTAAGAGACCTCATGTTTTCCAGACAATGTACCTATGGGGATTTCCTGAAATCCGACGAAAAAATAGCGACCAATATCCTGGCTTCGCGTCTTCTGATGTTAGAACAGAACGGTATCATTACCAAACAGGAGCATCCCGAAAGCAAAGCCAAAGTCCTGTATAAACTCACCGAAAAAGGGATTGACCTTATGCCTTTGCTGATTGAAATCAATCTCTGGGCAGAAAAATATTCGGTCATTCCTGAAAGCCAGGCGATGGTTTTGGAAGAGGTGAAAAAGGATAAGGAAGGGTTTATTAAAGAGAAAATTGAGGAGTTAAAGAGGGTGATTTTGTGATTGGTATAATAACATGTTAGAAATTATTGATTGCGATTTTAAAATTCTTCTATAAATCACATTTAGAGTTTATTATTTCTTTAAAGAGATTTAGCTTCAATTTTTTATCTTTAGAATAAAATGTATCACAATAATGAAAAATAGTATTATGTTGATTATTTTCCTTTTGACACAAAGTGTTTATAGTCAAAATATGGGTTCTTTATGTGATTCAATTTATAAAACTCCCATAATAACTTGTAAATATCCTAAACCGGGGAAACAAAAAAACTATAGTCGGTTAGATACTATTGATGTATATTCAAAAGATTATCCAACCAAACTTATTGAAGGTTCCGGATTTATAATAAACAAGAATAGAAAAATTGGCTCAATTGGCTATACAATTCAAATAACAAGAGATATTAATAATAGGCTAATCCGTGTTTTAAAATCTGAAGTTAAGCACTATAAAAAATATGATTATAAATCTCAAAAAAGTGTAATTAGTGAAATAACAATTTATTTTGACGAATTTCAACAACCTGATTTAGCTAAGTATACTTCTAAAACTTATATT
This sequence comes from Chryseobacterium gregarium DSM 19109, assembly GCF_000430845.1. GTDB lineage: Bacteria > Bacteroidota > Bacteroidia > Flavobacteriales > Weeksellaceae > Chryseobacterium > Chryseobacterium gregarium. The sequence continues at coordinate 480,307 of NZ_AUMU01000001.1, forward strand.
TCTGATGCATTGGTAACAAATAAAACTGAATTTTTTAATTTAAAAGAAAATAATAAGGATAATTTTGAATTTAAAAATGTAAAAATGCTATTGGAAGAAACAGGAAAGCACATAAAATAAAATTGTTTTTATATTAATAATGAATAACTTACAGTTTTCCAATTTAAAAGCTTAATTTTGCACCCCGAAATAAGGATTATACAGTATGAAAAGAATTGGCGAACACCGAAAACTTCTGGGCGTAGATAATACCGCTACCCTGAAAGATTTGAAAACCATCTACAGAAATGTGATGAAAGATACGCATCCTGATAAATTTGTGAACGATGAAGCCGGACAGCTGGAAGCAGAAGAGAAAAGCAAATCGATCATCGAAGCCTATCATTTTCTGGTAAGCATCAACCCGGAAACGCAGGAAAAATATAAGGAAGAATACACGGAAACAATTACCACATCCATCATTACTGATTTCTATCTGGAGAAACAGATTCTGAAAGTTCAGCATCTGAACGGTAAAATGTTCGAATACATCGGGGTTCCAAGGAATGTGTACATCAAAATGGTCAATTCCGATTCGGCGAGCCGTTTTGCAAGAAGGCATATTTACGGAAAGTTCATCTACAGAAAATCCGGTGAGGTAATGGCAGATTAATTTCTTTTCTATATGATAAAATAATGAGGCTTTCGGTTGATTCCGGAAGTCTTTTTCATTTACTTATAAGAATCTTGTTCAATCTAAAAAATCAGTAAGAAATTATTTTTTGAGATAAATTAAGCAGATTTTTCCTTATAAAATATTTTACCATATCGATTTGAGTTTCCTCTGATATACCTATATTCGTATTCATTCAACTTCCATGATTCATTATTTCAATTCCATCTGCGAATTCAGGCAGGTCAATCCGGCTATTAAAGGTCATGCGATGAGAATCTCTGATCCCACTTTAGGAAATATCCGCGACACGCTTCTTGATTTTAAAACCGAACTTGAAAGCCGCTATCCGGCTTTCAGAGATACTGAACTTTCCGTAAAAATTTCCAAAGGCTTCAGTAATTTCCCAAATGTTCTGTATGCCTGTATTTTGCCGCCCGGACAAGCTGTCCCCAACGGAATTTATACGGCCATATGTTTTGACATCCTGGGAAGAGGCGCATTGGTCGGATGTGTGGAATCCAAGATTACATGCAAAGGCTTGCCCACTGTGAACAGAATAAAACCCTTGAACATTGACGTAGACGGCGCCAGCGAGCGGACGAAATACAATAATGTTTTTGTGAATCCGAAAGAGTTCTATTATCCTCTGGAAAACGATCTGGAGCTGGATCGGCATATCACAGCGTCTTTAAACCTGTGTTTTGATTACTTAAAATTACCTTGATTTAAAGTTTCATCAGTTCGGATGTTTTTCGCAGCAGAGCGGAGAAAAATGTATTGAAAATTTTTAGCCGGGACTAACTTCTCGATACGCTTTTCCCAAAAGCTACGAAGTGAGACTCCCTGTCCAAAGAAATTCTAATATTGGCTGAAATTAATTCTGATTATCTGATATTCAATATCGCTTAAAATCCAAATAAAAAGAAGCGCATCATTGCTGATACGCTTCTTTCGGTTAATTAAGGTTAAGGTTGGTATATTAATCTATGTGTTTCGGGGTGTACCCGTCTTCACTTAATTCTTTATGTTCATAGTCTGCTTTCATTTCAGCTTCATAATCAACTGTTTCATGTTTACCCATTCTTCTCAACATTGAATCGAATAGTGAATAAACCGTAGGAACAATAATTAAGGTAAGGAATAATGATGAGGTCAGACCACCGATGATTACCCAAGCCAATCCGTTGTTCATCTCCGCTCCTGCCCCTTTTGCAATCGCAATCGGGATCATACCGAAGATCATTGCGATCGTTGTCATCAAAATCGGACGGAGACGTGCGTGGTTAGCCTGAATCAAAGCGTCATGCGTACTTGCTCCTGCTGCTTTTCTCATGTTGGCAAAATCGACAATCATAATCGCGTTTTTCGCTACCAAACCGATCAACATGATCATCCCCAGCATTGTAAAGATATTAATCGTATTTCCTGTAATGGCAAGAATCACCATTACTCCGATCAATGCCAAAGGAATTGAGAACAATACCACAAACGGATACACAAACGAATCATAAAGCGAAACCATCACCAGATAAACCAGTACAATAGCTGCCAGTAAAGCGATTCCTAAAGTCCCCATACCTTCTGTCTGGTTCTCCATATCTCCACTCCAAAGGTAATTTACTCCGGCTGGTTTTGTTTTTTCATTGGTCATAAACTGGTCTGCCCATTCGTTGGCAACATCAGCCATTGCACGGCCTACCACTTTAGATTTCACTTTTACGGAAGCCGTTTTATCTCTACGCTCCAGCAAACTTGGTCCTGATCCCATTTTCACATCAGCAAACTGACTCAATCTGATTTGCTCGCCTGATGGATTGGTAAACATTAAGTTTCTTACATCATCAATTGACTGTCTGTTGGCATCACCAAAACGGATGTTGATATCATATTCGTATTCTCCGGCTCTGAATTTTCCGTCTGTGTTTCCTGAGAATGCAGTCTGCATTGTTTGACCAACACTTGAAAGATTTAAACCTAAAGAAGACATTTTATCTCGGTCGATATTAACCTGCACTTCAGGATTTCCTGAGTCGGAAGATAATTCTGCATCTACAGCTCCCGGAACTTTTTTAAGCAAAGCCAGAATTCTGTTGGCTTCTTTGTTTGCCGTTGCGTTATCAGGAGCAGTAACTACCATTTCGATTGGTGCAGCATCTGCTCCCATTAATCCGATTGGTGCTGTTTTAAACTCAACTCCGGTGAATTTTTCTTCTAAAGCTCTTTTAATTTTAGCAGATTTAATATCTGTACTTTCGTTACGTTCAGATTTATCAACTAAAATTACCTGAATTTCTGATTGGTATAAAGTTGCCTGCGCGCCACCAAAACCTGATGACTGCTGACCAACTGTAGTAATCATATCGACTACATCTTTATCATTTCTCAGATATTTTTCAACCTGTAAAGTCAATTGGTTTGTTTTTTCAACGGAAGCATCTTTAGGTAATTCCATCTGAACAAGGAACTGACCTCTGTCCATTTTCGGGAAGAATTCTCCACCGATAAATCCGCCACCCATTAATCCCATTGTCACAACAATCAGAAGTACAAATGTAAGAACAACGGTCATTACCCTTCTTAAACCGGTTTTTAAAACCCATTCCAGAATTCCTGTAATCCAGTGCGTGAATTTATCCAATTGTTTTTCAAACCAAAGGATGAATTTCTCGAAAGGATTTTTACCCGTCAAATGAACCAACTTTCCAAATCTTGAAGACAGCCAAGGAATAATGGTAAATGATGCCAGTAATGAGAATAGTGTTGCAATAACTACCGTGACACAGAACTGCGCTAAGATATCTGAAACCAAACCTGAACTCATCGCAATCGGTAAGAATACTACCACGATTACCATTGTAATCGCTGTTACGGTAAATCCAATTTCTGAAGCTCCGTCGTAGGCCGCACGGATTCTGCTTTTCCCCATTTCCATGTGACGGTAAACGTTCTCCAATACTACAATCGCGTCATCCACAAGAATACCTACAACCAGTGAAAGTCCCAATAAACTCATTAAGTTTAAAGTATATCCCATCAAATACATTCCAATAACCGTTGCAATCAATGATACCGGAATGGAAACCATTACGATAAATGCGTTTCTGATGTTGTGAAGGAACAATAACATTACAACGGCCACCAAAATAATCGCCAAGAATAAATCGAAAATTACGTGATCTGCCGCTTCAAGCGTAAAGTCTGTATTGTCATCTACAATCGCAACTTTTAATCCCTGAACTGTATAATTGGTCTGAACCTGCTCAATCGTCTTCTTTACTGCTTCAGAAACTGATACGGCATTGGCATCAGACTGTTTTTTTACCTGAAGTAAAATGGTAGGATTTTGATTAAATCTCGCTACTTTTTCAATATCTTTCTGAGTATCGAAAACTGTTGCAATATCAGATAAACGAACCTGAGCTCCATTTTTGTTTGATACTACAAGACTGTTCATCTCGGCAATATCTCTGTATTTCCCGGAAAGTCTGATGGTAGATCTTGAAGTTCTCGTCTTTAAAGCTCCTGTTGGGAAGTCTAAGTTAGAAGAAAGAATTGCCTGCTGTACATCTGAAATGGCAACGCCATAACCCTGCATTTTCTTTTCATCTAAATTTACCTGAATTTCTCTCTCCTGTCCGCCTACAAGATCAACCTGAGCAACACCGTTTACACGGGAGAAAACCGGCTCTACTTTTTTATCTAAAAGATCGTAAAGTTCCTTATTATTCAATTTATCACTTGAAATACTCAAAGTCATGATCGGTAAATCATCCAGTGAGAATTTCTGCAATGATGGAGGATCTGCATCTTCCGGAAGGTCTGCCAGAATCGCATTGACCTTTCTCTGCGCATCATTCAAAGCATAATTTACATCGGCACCCGTGTTCAGCTGAACCATAATTACCGATAAACTCTCATAAGAAGAGGATTCTACTTTTTTTACGTTTTCCAAAGAACCCACAGCGTCTTCAATCTTTCGCGTTACCGAAGTTTCCACCTCAGCAGGCGAAGCTCCCGGATATACCGTAGAAATGGTTACCATGTTGGTTTCAAACTTCGGAATCAATTCATACCCCATCATGGAGTAACTTAATAAACCTCCCAAAGTAAGAATCGTAAACAATACGATTACCAGGGATGGTCTTTTAATGGATATTTCTGCTAACTTCATCTTCTGGTTACTTTACGATATTGATTTTTGAACCGTTGTCTAGGTTGATCTGTCCGCTGGTAATCACCTGCTCGCCGCCGTTGAGCCCGCTTAAGATCTGTACTTTGTCACCATATACTTTTCCTGTTTTCACAGTGATCATTTTAGCAGTACCATTCTGAACGATGAAAATCTGTCCTGAACTAACTCCGTTTGCGAAAGCTTCTGCAGGAACCGTCAGCATATTTTGAGTTTCAGCACCGTTGTTTGTTTTGAATAAAGCCGTTGCGTACATACCCGCTTTTAGGTTTCCTCTGTTCTGCACCTCGATTTCAACAGGGAAATTAAGGGAAGCATCACTTTTAGGAGCGATAAATGTAATTCTGCCGCTGAAAGAATCTTCAGGCAAAACATTCACATTAATCGGAACTTCCTGGCCTAACTGAATTCTTCCGATCTGGCTTTCGTCAACCAAAACCGAAAGTTTTAAGCTGTTGATATTTACGATTTCAAATAAAGCGGTTCCCGGTGCGACAACCATTCCCGGTTCCACCATTTTTTTATTGATGGTACCGCTGATTCCTGCACGGATGCTGGCATCATTCACCCTTACGCCCTGGGCTCTGACGGCTGCCTGGGCATTTTTCAGCTGCAGTCTTGAATTGTCAACCTGCTGCTTGGTAACACCGCCGGTTTTAAATGCATTTTCATAACGCTGGTTATCTGAAATGGCATTCTGTAAATTATTCTGGGCCTGGGTAACATCCACTTCAATGGCATCTCTTTTAATGGTTGCCAGTACCTGGCCTGCACCCACTCTTGAACCTTCTTTGACCAGAACATTTACGATACGTCCTGAAATTTCAGCAGACTGCTGCATTTCCTGCTTCGGGATAAAAGTTCCGTTAGCCGAATAATCGGTATCTATATTTTCTCTTGCTACCGTGATCACGTTAACGTTGATTTTGTCAACCTGCTTGGCCACTTCTTTTACTTCTGTCTCCTGCTTTTTCTTATTGTCGGCAATCTTATACGCTGCCAGGCCAATAAGGACAGCCGCTACGATGATATATATTAAAGTTTTTTTCATAACTGTTACGGGTTTTGTAGTGTGTTTAATTCTCCTTTTGCTTTGATTAACTTGATTTCAGCCTGCTTATAGTCCAGCAATGCATTGGCATAGTTCTGTTTTGCCTGGGTCAGCGCATTTTCAGAATCCAGTACTTCCGTAAGGGTTGCCAGACCATACTGGTAGTTGGACTGCGTGTTTTTCTGAACCCTTTCCGCAAGGCCTACATTGCCTTTCATGCTTTCGATATTGATCAGTGTATTTTCAATATTGGTCACAGCATTTTTGTAGTCCAGGCTCAGGCTCAGCTGGGTATTCTGGATATCAAGATCAAGATCCTGAATATCAATTTCCGCCTGATTGATCTTTGCCTTAGTAGAACCGCCGGTAAAAATCGGGATATTGATATTAAGGCCGATTGCCGAATAATCACTCCACAGCACTCCGTTGTTGATGCCGTTGGTCAGCGGGAATTTACTTCCCTGTCCGCCCCATCCGTAATTGGCGATCAGCCCTACGGTAGGATAAAGATAGGCTTCCGTTGCTTTCTTGTTATAGACCAAAAGTTCCCTGTTCTTATTTAAAACTTTGATTTCCGTACGGTCATCAAGGTTAACCATAGCGGCAGCAAGCTCAGGTCTTGGCTCAATTGTTTTTTCCTCAAGTTCAATCTCAGTATTCATCGGAACGCCCATATAAAACTTCAGGGCATTCTTTGAGAGCTCCACTGAGTTGACCAGAGTCTGCCTGTTAGAACCGATATTTGTCAGCTGAACATTGGTACGGTCAAGGTCAATGGATTTAGCCAGGCCGTTATCCACCAGGCTTTTAATCACATTTCTTACCCGTTCCGTATTGGCATAGCTGGCCTCCACGGTTTTAAGGTTTTCCTCCTGTACAAAAACCTGATAATAGGCAGTAGCTACATTTTCAATGATCTGCTCATTCGTTAACTGGGCATTCAGCACATAAAATTCTCTCGTAGATTTTGCGGCCTTAAGACCTGTAAAAACCCGTTGATCAAAAATAGCCTGCTGAACCTGCACGGAAGCGGTAGAACTCCACGGCTGTCCCAGCTGGGCCCTGATCCTTTCGCCACCGAATTCAAGCAAAGACTCCTGGATTACCGGATTATAGGTTAAGCCTGCCGTGGCACTGATCTGTGGTAAAGCCCCGGCACGGGCTTCATCAATCTTATATTCGGCTTTTTTAATCTGTAAAGCAGCTTTTTTGGCTTCTGCTTTGTTTTGTAGCGCCTGCTTGATGGCTTCCTGTAGAGAAACCTGCTGTTGTGCAGACACCGATGAAAAACCGAAAATCATAAATGCAGCAGCTATCCCAATTTTTAGCTTATTTGCAGTTATACGTTTTCTTTTCATAATTTTAACTTCGTTTATTTTTTTAATGCAATTACTTGTTCAATGTTTACTTCTAAATGACGGATCATTTCTTAAAATACTTTAACATTTCTTATTTTTTAAATAACATGTTGAGAATGATCTCTTTTCTTTCCGAAATTATTGTATCGAATTCTTTATCAGTGATCATCAGATTTTCTAGTAATAATGGCCGGACCGCACTCGGAAACACCAGAAGCGAAACCATATTCAGCAGAAACTGTACAGGTGCCATTTTTTCGATATTCCCCAACTCCATTTCTTTTTCAATATCTCTGTAAAGCCTCTTAAGCTCTTCTTCCTCCACATCTTTTTTATGACAGCTTCCTTTATTGATTTGCGAAACGATATACGTTTCCAGGTAAGGATATTGAAGGCTGGTGGATAAGCTTTCCTTGATAAATTCTGATATTTTAGCTTTAAAGGGAAGGTCAGAACTCATAATGATTTCAGATTTTTCTTTTTCTACCCGGTGGGCCTCATCGAAAATGATCTGGATTAAGTTATCCCTTGATCTGAAATAATAATTAATCAATGTTCTGTTGACACCCGCTTCATCCGCAATTTCCTGCGTAGTGGCGTTAAATTTCCCTTTCACAAAGAATAAATTCTTTGCGGTCTCTTTTATCAGTTCCTGTGTTTGGTCTTTTTTTTCTTGTTTTGACATTTTTGTTAAACAATTTTGTGCAAATATAAACCAATCAATTGTTTTGACAAAATTGTTAAACAAAATAATTAATCAAATAGGAATGAGATGTATCAGGTTTTGGAGTTTAGTGATGAGATTAATCTTTCTTAATCTGTACTAAGCAAAGTGTTTTTATATATTTGCCGAAAATTAATAACCGATGCAAAAAATCTTGCTTCTTTTTACAGTATTCTGCTGTAGCTTCCTTTTCTCACAGAAAATAAGTTCGCAAAACAATGATTATTTCTTCTATGAAAACAAAGGCCAGATCGTTGATCAGGATGGCAAAGAAAATGCCGATGTAAAGTATCTCTTCCACTCTGCCGGATTGAATGTGCAACTGCGTTCTAACGGATTTTCTTATGATGTGTATGAAACAAATAAAACAGTAAACCCCAATTCGTCAAAGTTTAGAAAAGACCAGTCGGTTGCTGCAAAAGACTATCATTATGATGAATTTCTTTATGAAAACCAATTTCACAGAATTGACATTGAACTGCTTAATTCGAATAAAGAGGCAAAGATTATTGCAGAAGGAAAATCTGCTGATTATGATAACTATTACAATATTCCCAATAAACCTAAAGGTATAACAAACGTTTATCGTTATCAAAAAGTCTCCTATAAAAATATTTATCCGAATATTGATTTGGTATTTTTTAAACCAAAAGATACGTTGAAGCCTGTTGAGTATAACTTTATCATCCATCCGGGAGGAAAAATTTCAGATATTAAAATGAAATTTAATGGCGCTCCAACTTCTGTTAAAGACCATAAGCTTTTAATGAAAATCCGTTTCGGGGAAATGTTTGAAAATATTCCGAACAGCTGGATTGCAGGTAATAAAAAAGAAAACATTGATGTTTCTTTCAAAGATCTTGGAGAACAAACTTTTGGATTTAATTCTCCTCTTAATTCCTCAAATAAAATTATCGTTATTGATCCTGTCCCTACAAGAGTTTGGGGAAGCTATGTTGGCGGAAGCAATGCAGATTTTGGAAAAATTAAAACTGATTCTCAAAATATTGGATATGTTTTAGGAACAACCAATAGCCCAACAAATTATACTACCTCAGGAGCTTATCAGCAAAATATGAACGGAGGATATGATGCTTTTTTAATGAAAATTACAAAAAATGGACAGAAACTATGGGGTACTTATTATGGCTTCGGAATGGATGATTTGTTTAATGATGTTACATTTGATGAAAATTACAATGTTTATGCTGGAGGAAAAGTTCAAAGAGGATTTAATAATTATAATATTGTTATTGTAAAATTCAATAATAATGGAAATCTAATTTTTCAAAAAGAGTTTATATCCAGTAAGAATGATGAACTTTTTACTATTTCTTATAATCAAAATCATATTTATTTTGGAGGAGATGCTTTTAGTGCAGACTTTCCAACTGTAAATGCTACTCAAACTACTAAGGCTACTCCGGACGGATATACAGATGGTATATTAGCTTCATTAAATTCTACTACCGGAAATGTAGATTGGGCAACATATTTCGGAAAGCCAGATGGATCTACTTCTATTTTTCAAATATTTTCTTCGGCTAACGACATTGAAATAATTGGGGCTACACAATCCGTGAACATACCCATGTTAAATCCTTTTCAGGCAACAAATGCAGGTAATACTGATGGAATATATTTAAAGTTTTCTAAAACAGGAAATTTATTGAAATCCAGCTATTTCGGAGAAGTCGGATGGGAAACTGTTAGAGAAGCAAGAATAATCAACAACACTTTAGTTTTAGCAGGTGAATATATGACATTTGTTCCTACTGGAGGAGCTTTAAGAAAACCCGGAGTTTGGAGAGTAGATCTACTAACCAACAACATAACAAAAACTTATTTTGATTTTAATTCTGGAGGACAATTATCTGCATATCCCGATTCATCGGGTAATGTCTTTTTCACAGGCTTACATTTACAAAATTTCGGTATGCCTGATGTATCTACTCCCGGGGCTTATATGGGAATGCCTACAATATATAATGGTGTTTTCCTTTTAAAGTTTAATCAAACTGGAGCAAAAGAATGGGGAACTTATTATAAAGGCAACGGAGCAACACAACTCGGATTAATCACAAAAGATAATGAAGGAGCTATTTACTTAACAGGAATGTCAAATGGAAATACATCTGGAATTGCAACTCCGGGAACCTTTCAACAAACTCCTGGTGGAGGAAATGATATGTTTGTTGCTAAATTCAGAGATTGTACATCCAGCTCTTCTATTGCATCAAACTCTCCGGTTTGTATTAATTCAACGATCCAACTGAATGCAACACCAGGCGCAATTTACAGTTGGACCGGACCAAGCGGATTCACATCCGCTTTACAAAATCCAACAATTCCAAATGCTACTTCTGCAAACGCAGGAACTTATACCTGTCAGATTTCAGGATTGGGAGATTGTGACGGTATATTTACGGTAAACGTTATTGTAGGTGACAACGTCGCACCCGTTCCAAATGCAGCAACTCTTCCTGACATCACAGGAGATTGTCATACGATTGTTTCGAATATTCCTACAGCGACGGATAATTGCGCAGGAATACTTAATGCCACAACAACAGATCTGCTTTCCTATTCTCTTCCTGGAACGTATGTAATTCACTGGACTTACAATGATGGGCATGGAAATACGGCAACTCAAAACCAAAATGTGATTGTTACAGCTCCTGCCCTTCCTGCTACCTTAAACACCCAGCAGATTTTCTGCGCAGGCAATCATCCAGCCATTTCCAATATTCAGATTACCGGGCAGAACATCAAATGGTATGATGCGGCAGGAATACTTTTGGCTCCGACCATTCCATTGGTAAACGGTCAGACCTATTATGCTTCCCAAACCATTAACGGCTGTGAAAGCAATACGACAGCCATTCAGGTTACGGTAAACGAAACGCCGAAACCAACAGGAAACACAGCTCAGGATTTTTGTGCTTCAGCAAATCCTACTTTGGCGAATCTGGCCGTTACAGGAACTGCTTTAAAATTCTATGATGCAGCAGGGAACATCCTGCCGTTAACCACTCCGCTGGTCTACGGTGCCACTTACTTTGTTACCCAGACCCTGAATTCATGTGAATCGGAGAAGCTTGCTGTTTCCGTGACCCTTTCCACGAACAATGTTCCGGCTGATGATTATTCCGAAATACTATGTAACAGTACGACAGGGGGATCAATGATAGTCAACCTCACCTCTTATCAGGCTGATATTATTGTCAATCCCAGCATTTATACATTTACCTATACGGATGACGCAGGAAACCCCATTTCAAATCCTTCCAGTTACAGTTTAAGCATCGGAACCACCATCATTCATGTGAAAGTTTCCACACCCGAGGGATGTTTTAAAGTGGTGAGATTAAACTTAACCCTGAACCCGAAGCCTAAGATTAATCTTCCCGAAAAAGTTGATTTCTGTAACGGCAAAAATGCCACCCTGGATGCAGGAAGCGGATATTCATCCTATCTCTGGAGTACGGGAGCCACCACACAAACCATTACCGTTTCTGCTCCGGGAAATTATTCGGTGACGGTAGCCAACAGTTTCGGCTGCCAGAATACAGATGCTGTCCAGGTAAGCTATACTGCTTTACCGGAAATCACGGCTGTGAATATGAGCAATAATACAGCAACCGTTATCCTTTCCGCAACAGGAAGTTTTGAATATTCTTTAGACAATTTCATCTGGCAGGATTCAAATATCTTTATGAATTTGCCTGTAGGAGAATATACCGTGTATGTAAGGACCAAAGGCGGATGTATCATCGGGCAAAAACGTTTTTCGATATTCAGTATCCCTAATGCTTTTACTCCGAACGGCGATGGATACAATGACCATTGGAAAATCACCGGCCTTGAAAATTATCCGGGAACCGAAGTCAATGTATACGACAGAAAAGGACTTCCGGTATTTAAGGAAACAACAACCAAAAAACCGATGGCCTGGGACGGTAAGTTAAACGGGACCCCGGTTCCGACAGGCAATTACTGGTACACAATTAAGGTATCAGACGGAAGGCTGTATACCGGCTGGCTGCTGATAAAGAACAGGGAGTAAAAAAATAAAACGGGCAGAATTTTCTGCCCGTTTTATTTTTATCTATTTTGTTATAATAACTTGATCTTATCTTCTGAAAGGTCAATCACCTTATCTTTATAAAGCCCGCCGATTGCTTTCTTAAAGTTCTTCTTGCTCATCTGAAGCTCATCTTTGATCTCTTCGGGAGTCGATTTGTCTGAAAGGTAAAGCAAGCCGTAGTTTTCTTCCAGTTTATTCAGGATTTTCTGTTTGAACTCGTCGATATTTTCAAAACCTTCAGGCTGTAAGGAAACATCTATTTTCCCATCTTCGCGGATGGCCTTGATGTATCCCGTTTCTTCTGATAAAGGATACAGTTTTTTGAAAACATCAGAAGTATAAATCAATCCGATGTATTTTTTATTGATTACCACATTCCAACCAAGTTCGCTTTCATTCATCATCAGCAGGTCCACTTTATCCCCCTTTGCGAAAGGCAGGTCCTCGTACTGCGGGTTTCTTTTGAATTTGGTAGTCCCGGTAATCAGTTCAAGTTCGTCATCTATATACAGGTAGACCAGATATCTTTTCCCTTCAATAATTTTGGTTTTCTGCTGCTTGTAAGGAACGAATAAATCCTTGATAATGCCCCAGTCCATAAACGCGCCGCTCGGAAGACTCTGAACACAGCTCATTACGGCAAATTCCCCCACTTCCGCCAAAGGGATTTCTGTAGTGGCCTTCAGCTTACTGTCATCCTGATACACAAAAACTTCAATTTCATCATCAATTTCCTTATCGTCCTGAGTGAAAATTTTAGGAAGAAAGGCCTTTTCGCCCGATTCATCTGCCAAAATCCATCCTGAATTGTTTTTTTCTGAAATTTTTAAAGTCTGTGTCTTTCCTATTTGCATTGAATGATAAATTAGCTGACAAAGGTACGGAAATTGAAAATTTCAACCTATTTATATTGTCTTAAATCTTCTTCAAGTATTTTTGCCTCATACAGGTAATTGGTTTCAGGGTCCTGGTCAGCAGAAACTTTAAGCTTCTTCACGAGCTTCCCACGGATATAATAATACCTTGCTTCCGATATCTTTTCAGGTTTTTTCAGGTATCCGTTTCCATCCAGTATTCGGTATTTCTTGGAGTAGACAAAAATCAGTTCACCTTTTTCTGTGAGAAAATATTGGGTTACGATATTCCATGCAGACAAGCCTACAGAGTGCACCATTTTCCTGAGCTGCCCTTTGCTGTAAAACCCTTTCAGTTCAATCCCGTTATCAGTTGTCTTTCCCTGATCCGCAAAATAGTAGTCCGGAACGGTTTTAATTTTATAATTTTTGATTTGACTGATTTCTGCTACAGCTTTGGTGATAGGCTTTATATCCTGACTTAATACAAAACCGGAATATAAAATCAGTAAAAGGAAAAACCTGCTTCTCATAGAAAAATTTTAACTGAATATAAGAAAAAAGAGAGACAAAAGCATCTCTTAATTTTATAAAATCATTCGGTAAGGCTCGGAAATATAGTACCCACTTATAATTTAGAAATAAAATCCATCAGCTCTCTTTTACTGCTTTCAAAATCAAAAGCATCATAAACGAGGAAATATTTTTGCTTGTCCGGACATTTAGCATACATCGATTTTGCCAGTGAAAGCCTGTTTTTATCAAAACTCATCTCCTTCACCAGAATACTGATCTGCTGGGCAGTAAACATGGTTGTCTGCATCTGCTGTCTGATCATAGAAAATCTGCTGTCATCAAATTTTGCATTTTTTCTGAGCATATCGAGAAACTCGCTGAAAGAACTGTTGTCCATGACGTTTGCATTATTTCCTGAATTATTCCAACTGCCTCCCTGGCTTCCATAAGGAGTATTCCAGACATCATTCCAGCTGTTGAAACCATAAGATTGATTCTGAACAGGATATGAATCCAACAGATAAAGACCTTTATCTGAAAAAAAATCAAGAACCAGCCTGCTGTTGTTCCGGACATTTAAAGTAGTTCTGTACAATAAATAGCCGCTTTCATAAACAAAAATAGGGATTCTTCCCGCCGGCAAGTCAAAAAAACGGAATTTCCCGGAATTGTTTGAAATCAACTGATCTCCTATTTCCACACTGAAAAGTCCCTGTTCGGGAATTCTGAGAAAAACCTCAGAATAGCCATACTCCTGATTCCATTGGTATTGTGGATTTTTTGTTCTGAAGCCGCTGTTACCCTGATGTCTAAAACCTGAATTATTATTATCTTTTGTATCTGACCTTTTTTTGTTTAAAGATCCGATCTCAGTTCTGGAAGCTTCATTTTTCAGAAACTCACCCACTTTCCCTGCTTCCTGAGCAAATGAATTGTTCACAAAGAGAAGCAATACGCTTATAAAAATACTTTTCATAATTTTTTATTTGTAGCTCATATTTTCATACAAAAAGAGAGGCTAATGCCTCTCTAATTTACAAATATTTTTAAAAGATTAAATTTTAATCAGATAAATATTACATATGAATCGGTCTCTTAGCCGTAGCATCCAATGCAGCTTCTTTAATGGCTTCCGCATAGGTCGGGTGCGCATGTGAGCTTCTGGCGATATCTTCGGCGCTGGCACGGAATTCCATTGCAATAACCCCTTCTGCAATAAGATCCGCTGCTCTGGCTCCTACAATGTGCATTCCCAGTACTTCATCCGTTTTTTCATCGGCAATGATCTTTACTAATCCGTCAACGTCTCCGCTCGCACGGCTTCTTCCCAAAGCTCTCATCGGGAAAGACCCTACTTTGTAAGCCACGCCTTCTTCTTTCAGCTGCTCTTCGGTTTTACCCACTCCGGCAACTTCAGGCCATGTGTAAACAACGCCCGGAATTAAATTATAATTGATGTGAGGTTTCTGTCCGGCCAGTGTTTCAGCCACAAAAACGCCTTCTTCTTCCGCTTTATGTGCCAGCATAGCGCCTTTGATCACGTCTCCGATCGCATAGATATTGGCCACATTGGTCTGCAAATGGTCGTTTACCTTTACTCTGCCTCTCTCATCCAGCTCAACCCCTGCTTTTTCAAGGCCAAGTCCGTCTGTGAAAGGTCTTCTGCCTACAGAAACAAGGCAGTAATCTCCTTCTACCGTTACTTCCTCTCCTTTTTTATCCCTAGCGGTAATTTTTACCGCATCACCATTTCTCTCAACGGCAGAAACAGCAGTAGAAAGCATGAATTTCATTCCCTGCTTCTTAAGGACTTTTGTCAGTTCCTTGCTTAATGCACCGTCCATTCCGGGAATAATCTTATCCATAAATTCAACAACGGTTACCTGGGCACCTAATCTCAGGTAAACAGAACCCAATTCAAGGCCGATGACACCGCCTCCGATGACCACCAGATGCTTGGGGATTTCTTTAAGGTTCAGAGCTTCCGTAGAAGTAATCACTCTTTCTTTGTCTAATGTAATAAACGGCAAAGAAGTCGGTTTGGAACCGGTAG
This sequence comes from Chryseobacterium gregarium DSM 19109, assembly GCF_000430845.1. Lineage (GTDB taxonomy): Bacteria > Bacteroidota > Bacteroidia > Flavobacteriales > Weeksellaceae > Chryseobacterium > Chryseobacterium gregarium. Next base: position 495,794 of record NZ_AUMU01000001.1, read on the forward strand.
CAATAATGGTATATTTGGATTCGATCGTTTCTTCAGAACCGTCGTTTTTCGTTACTTTGATCTGAGTGGCAGATTCGAAGCTTCCCACGCCTTCAAAAACAGTGATTTTGTTTTTGTTCATCAGGTAGCTGATTCCGTCCGTATTTTGTTTGATCACCTCATTTTTACGCTCGATCATTCTTGCGATATCAGCCTTAGGCTCATTGATAATAATTCCATGACCGGCAAAATTGTGCTTGGCATTCTCAAAATGCTCAGAACTGTCCAACAGTGCCTTAGACGGAATACATCCTACGTTAAGGCAGGTTCCTCCCAAAGTCGGATATTTTTCTATAATTGCTGTTGTGAAACCTAATTGTGCGGCACGGATTGCAGCAACATAACCACCAGGACCGGAACCGATTACGGTAACATCGAATTGACTCATGTTATTTTTATGAATTTGTTATTATTAACTTTCTTAATGCTTACAAATTTACTGATTAATTACCAAGTGCCCAACTGAGATTTGTCAAATTTTAGGATGCACTGTTTTAATGAAGAAATTATAAATCTACAGCAGCTTTCCCTTGCCCGAATGTTCCGGCGGTTTTAAAAAAAGAACCTCCATATAGATACCATTCAAGATTTTCCAGATATTCCAGGGCATTTTCAGGAGTGATCCCGGAAAGATCCTTCTTGGCGACAATTCCCCTGTACCATCTTCCCGAATGGGAAAAATGCTCGTATTCAACCAGATAATGAATCCAGATTCTCTGGCAGAGTCTGCATTGCAGGATACTGACTTCGGCATATCTTCCGTTGGTTGGATCTGTACCCAGTTCAGATTGTCTGAAATCCATATAGTTGAAAGGAGGTTTTTCACAGGTACAACCGAGTTTCGGTATTTTTTTCATGTATTAAAATATTAGGCTTTTCTACCACCATAAAATTAGTAAAAAGTTTTGTTAACCTTAATCCGAGATTTTCAAAGACGGGGATTATTTCGTTGATATGTTTAACACTTATAAAAGCATACTGATTTTCATTGAAATTTATGCCTCTGTTTTTCAACAGCGAGAAAGGTTCGTCGTTTCTACCGAAAATATGTTCAGACTCTCCGAAAATAATATTCCCAAAGAATTTATTATTCATTTCAGCATTGATCTGTTTTATATCCTGTAAGTTTTTGAATTTAAATACACTTCTGCTTTCTTTTCCGGCAATTATGATTCTCCGGTCCGTTATTACATAACAGGTTGTTTTCAGGTTAAAATATTTAACAATCCATCTGAAAAAAGCAATATATAATGCGTTGCAGAAAATACCTGTTCCCACCAATGAAAATACAGAAAAACCGGTATCAAAAACACTAGCTAATAAAAAAGAGGATATTGCAAGGTAAAAAATTGAAAAAACCATTCTCAGTTTTTCCGTCAAATTAAAAAAGAAACTCTTCCGGGGAAGAATTTCTTTTATGATGATTTCATCAGGATGCAGATCCATTTTTAGTTGGCTACATCGCTTATAAATTTTATTCTCAGCATCCGTACTTCCTCATCAGAGAGCTCGTCCCCGAATTCATCCAGCAGGACTTTCATGCTGTCGCTTTCAGATTCATTCATGAATTCCATGAAGCCGTCTACAATATCTTCATCGAAATTATCTTCGATATAATAATCAATATTAAGTTTGGTTCCCTGATAAACAATGCGTTCCATTTCCTTCAGGAGCTCATCCATTGAAAGGTTTTTGGCTCTGGCAATATCTTCAAGGTCAATTTTCTTATCCGTACTCTGGATGATGAAGACCTTATGGCTTGATTTATTGGCCACCTGTTTCATCACCATATCCTGGGTACGCTCAATCGCATGATCTTCTACATATTTACTGATGAAGTCAGCGAATTCCTTACCGTATTTCTTGGCCTTTCCTTCTCCTACTCCGTAAATTTTTGCAATTTCGTCTAAGGTAACCGGGTACTGAACCGTCATATCTTCCAGGCTCGGATCCATAAACACGGTGTAAGGTGGAATCCCGTACTTTTTGGCAACTTTTTTTCTTAATTCCTTTAATAAAGTAAACAGGTTCTGGTCCAATCCGCCTCCGGACTGCATCTGGATCTGGTCATTTTCAGCTTTGGTCTGCGTAAGGTCAAACTCCCGGTCTTCAGCAATTAAAAATGAAACTTCAAGCGCTCTGCTCAGGGCCATCCTCCCTTTTTCGGTGATCTTCAAAACCCCGTACGTTTCAATATCTTTCAGTAAAAAATTCTGAACCGTAGCCTGTCTTAAAACCGTTTTCCAGTAATTGTCTTTTTCCTCTTTGCCGAAGCCGAAATAAGAGGTCTGCTCAAGTTTGTAAGACTTTGTTACCGCATTCTCTTTCCCTGTAACGACAGAAATCAGGTCTTTGGATTTGAATTTTTCTCCCGTATCGCGGATTAACTTGAGTACTTTTATTAGATCATCCGTGGCATCCTTAAGTTTCGGCGGATTCGTTGAATTGTCACACATGTTGGCGCCGTCTCCGTTCACCGGATCAAAGTTTTCACCGAAATAACAAAGAATATACTGCCTCCTGCTCATGGACGTTTCGGCATAGCCTACCACTTCATTCAGAAGCTGTAATCCGATTTCTCTTTCTGAAACGGGCTTCTGGGCCAGGAATTTCTCTAATTTTTCAATATCTTTCGGGTCATAGAATGCCAGACAGTGGCCTTCGCCTCCGTCACGTCCTGCCCGTCCGGTTTCCTGGTAATAGCTTTCCAGGGATTTCGGAAAATCATAATGAATAACGAAACGGACATCAGGCTTATCGATTCCCATTCCGAATGCGATGGTTGCGACGATGATATCCACTTCTTCCATCAGAAATTTATCCTGGTTCGCCACCCTGACTTTCTGGTCAAGTCCCGCATGATAAGGCAGCGCATTGATGCCGTTTACCTGTAAAAGCTGGGCAAACTCTTCTACCTTTCTCCGGCTCAGGCAGTAAACAATTCCTGATTTTCCTTTGTGGTGACTGATAAATTTAACGATGGCCCGGTCTATATTTACTTTAGGCTGTACCTCGTAGAACAGGTTGGGCCTGTTGAAGCTTTCTTTAAAAACCAGGGCATTCGTCATGCCCAGCGTTTTCTGGATATCGTCCTGAACCTTGGGCGTTGCCGTAGCCGTTAAGGCGATAACCGGTACATCCGCAATTTTATCGATAATGGATTTCAGGTTCCTGTACTCAGGCCTGAAATCGTGTCCCCATTCCGAAATACAGTGAGCTTCATCGATCGCGACGAAAGAAATTTTCACATCTTTCAAAAAGTCTACATAATCTTCCTTGATCAGGGATTCGGGAGCGACATACAGAAGCTTCGTTTTCCCGGCTTTAATATCGTCAAATACCTGTTTGGTCTGTGTTTTGTTTAATGATGAATTTAAAACATGTGCCACCCCGTCGTCGGATGAAAGTCCGTTCACGGCATCCACCTGGTTCTTCATTAATGCGATTAAAGGTGAAACGACAATTGCCGTACCTTCAGAAATAAGAGCCGGAAGCTGATAGCATAGGGATTTTCCGCCTCCTGTAGGCATCAGCACAAATATATCCTTGCCGTCTAACAGGTCCTGGATAATTTGTTTTTGCTGGCCTTTAAAAGTAGAAAACCCGAAATATTTCTTCAATTCGCCTGATAAATTGGCTTTTTTTGCGCTCATCTAATTTTCTATTGCTAAATTTGCATCTAACCCAAAGTTATACATTTTTTGCTTAACATAAAAGCAAACGAAGGTATTAAAAATAAAATTTATATTAATAACTCTTGTAAAATTATGGTATTTTCTAAGAGTTTGTATAGAGCCATCAAAAAGTAAAATGGAGAGAGCCAACATCATTTCAATTGCGAAAAACACCCTGGAAATTGAAATTTCTGAACTTGAAAAACTGAAAAACAGGCTTGACGATCAATTTGTAAAAGCCGTGGACATCATCCATGCTGCAAAAGGAAAGCTGATCGTGGTGGGCATCGGAAAATCAGCGCATGTGGGGAATAAAATAGTGGCGACCTTAAATTCCACCGGTACTCCTTCGCAGTTTCTCCACGCTTCGGAAGCCATTCATGGGGATCTGGGCGTCATCCAGAAACAGGATGTCGTTTTATGCATTTCAAATTCAGGAAACTCACCGGAGATTGTCAATTTAGTATCCTACTTAAAAGAGTATTCTTCTGCCCTGATCGCCATGACCGGGAACAAAAGCAGTAAACTGGCAGAATTTTCCGAGGTTATCCTGGATACCCATGTGGATGTGGAAGCGTGCCCGAACCAGCTGGCCCCGACCAGTTCAACAACTCTTCAGATGGCTTTGGGAGACGCGCTGGCCGTTTCTTTAATGGAAATGAATGATTTTAAAGCCAATGATTTTGCAAAATTCCATCCCGGAGGAAGCTTGGGCAAGAATCTGATTTCAAAAGTGGACGATTTCCTGTCTTCCCAGAAACCCAACGTCACAGAACACGCTACGGTAAAAGACGTGATCATTTCCATCAGCGCATCGCGGCACGGGATTACGGTAGTAACCGATAATGACCGGATCATAGGCGTCATTACCGACGGCGACTTAAGAAGGATGCTCTTGAAAGGCGACGATATTTCCAAAGTGACGGCCGGAGACATTATGTCTGCCCACCCGAAGACCATTGAAAGAAGCGCTCTGGCAAAAGAAGCCATGAAAATACTGAAAGACAACAACATCGGGCAGCTGATCGTGACGGAAAACGGAAAATATTTCGGCATTATTGACCTGCATAAACTGTTGGATGAAGGAATCAACTAAACTTCACGATGTATTTTTTGATAGTTGTTGTATCCCTTTTAATCTATTTATTAAGATGTTATCTGTACAATCAGGCAGATCAGCCACGCACGTATTACATTACAAGAAAGAAGGAACAAAAGGAAAATCATTTCACGGAAAAGACGTTTAATGAAAATTATACTGATTACTTTGATATTTTAATAAGGGCTTTAATCTTATGTTCACACAATGCTGAAAAATTCAGCGCCTCAACTATATCTGAAGATTTCCCATTCAGAAGACTGGAAGAAGATATCGAATTTATCTTCACAGAAGAAATATTCAGAAGCATGTTCAGAAACGGCGTCATCAATGAAACTGTACGGCCAAAACTTTTACAGTTTAAAGAAATAACTTCCAAAATTACCGGAGACGAGTGGTTTTTTGAAAAGGTAGATCTCAATATGGATAAGCGATGGAAGGAAATCAACAAAATGGCAGAAGAATTACTGACCGACATGAAAGTTGATCTGAGCAGCGGTGCTGTCAATCATTAAACTTCATCTTCATACCCTTAACGTCCTGCTTTACTAAAACTTTTTTCATACATTTGAAGCCGTAAAAATATTATTCTGTGAGTGATGTTAAAGACATGTCCTTCTTCGGGCATATTGGTGAATTAAGAGGCCATCTCATCCGTTCGATTATTGCTATTATCATTGCCGCTTTCATTATCGGCTTCAATATCAACTGGATTATGGATCACATTTTTTTTGGTCCTACCAGAAACGATTTTCCGACGTTTGAAATGGTCAACCATTTTTCAAGGCTGATCCTGGGTGAGGAAAGCATCCATCTTCCCAAAGATTTCCCGGTGCGGGCAAGCAAACTTTACCAGCAGTTTAACGTGATGATGGCCGTCTCTATATTCGGGGGAATCGTGGTGGCCTTCCCGTATATTGTCTGGGAATTATGGAGATTTATCAGTCCGGCCCTGCATCCGAATGAAAGGAAAAACTCTATTTTTATTATCAATTCCGTCTGGATCCTTTTCATGATGGGCGTTTTGTGCGGCTATTTTTTAATCCTTCCTTTTGCCGTTAATTTCGGGGTGATCTTTAAAATTTCAGACATCATCATTCCGCTCTATGATCTAAGTGATTATACGACCTTATTTTTACAGGTGGTGCTGGGAATGGGCGTTATTTTCCTTTTTCCGGTCCTTATCTATTTCCTGACGACGATCGGGATTCTGACGCCGGTGTTCATGAGGACGTACCGCCGTCATGCCATTGTCCTCATCATGGTGGTTGCCGCTATTATTACGCCGGCAGATGTATTGAGCATGCTGATGGCTGCACTTCCGCTGCTTCTGCTGTATGAGTTCAGCATCATTATGTGCGCCTATACCTACAAGAAAGTTCAGAAAGCAGCCGGAAATTTACCGGTGAAGAAATAATTACCTAGGCTTTTTAAATATATTCCCGCAGACTGACTCTGCGGGTTTTTTTATGGGCTGGCAGGATCAGGATTTTCTGCCTGGGGTTTGTTTATAATTCAGACGGAAACTTTTTTTTATCAAAACTCCCCGCATTTTTATCCTTTCACAGGTTTTGCCATTAATTAATTTTCTATTTTTGGAAGATTAAATTATGTACTTCAAATGAAAAAGCTGCCATTGACGCTTCTGCTGGCTTCCGGTCTTGCCTTCGGGCAATTCTTTGAGAAAGATAAAGTTTTTACCAGACAGGACACCTTAAAAGGTTCCGATACCCCGTTCCGGAATTTTTGGGACGTGAAGAAATATAATCTTTCCGTGGAACCGGACTTTACGCAGAAAAGCATTAAGGGAAGCAATATCATCAGTTTCGAGATCATTAAAGACGTTAAAAATCCGACTTTCCAGATCGATCTGCAGCAGCCGATGAAAGCCGATAAAGTGGGAGCAAGCTTCCCGGTGGCAGAGTATAAGCAGGACGGTGACTTTATCTGGATCAGAAGCAATAAAAACTTTAAAAAAGGAGAAAAGTATACCCTGGAGATTGCTTATTCCGGAAATCCTGTCATTGCCAAAAATGCTCCGTGGGACGGAGGCTGGGTATTCACCAATGATGAAAAAGGAAATCCTTGGATGAGCGTTGCGGATGAAGGAATCGGGGCCTCGGTCTGGCTGCCGGTAAAAGACATCTGGAGCGATGAGCCTGACGAGGGGATTGTGATGAAGATCATTACGCCGAAAGATCTGGTGGGTGTCGGAAACGGCAGGCTGACCGACAAAAAAATAACCGGGGATAAAGTTACCTATACATGGGAAGTAAAAAGCCCCATTAACCCGTACTCCATCATCCCGAATATCGGAAAATATGTAAATTTTAAAGATACGTTTAACGGGGAAAAAGGAAAGCTCGCTCTTGATTACTGGGTGATGGACTATAACCTGGATAAAGCTAAAAAACAGTTCCAGCAGGTAAAGCCGATGCTTTCCGCTTTTGAGTATTGGTTCGGTCCCTACCCTTTTTATGAAGATTCTTATAAACTCGTAGAATCGCCTTACCTGGGCATGGAGCATCAGAGCAGTGTGGCCTATGGAAACGGGTATCAGAACGGGTATCTGGGAAGAGACCTTTCCGGCACCGGGGTCGGTCTCAACTGGGATTTTATTATTGTTCACGAAAGCGGCCATGAATGGTTTGCCAATAATATCACGGCCAAGGATCAGGCGGATATGTGGATTCATGAAAGCTTTACCAATTACTCCGAGGTTTTGTTTACTGAACGTTATATGGATAAAAAATCGGCTGATCTCTATGCCATGGGAATCAGAAAGATCGTTGCCAATGACGTTCCGATTATCGGAAAATACGGGGTAAGAAATGAAGGCAGCGGGGATATGTACCCGAAAGGCGCGAGTATGCTTCATACCATCCGTCAGGTGATCAATAATGATGATAAATTCAGGCAGATCTTAAGAGGGCTGAATAAAGACTTTTACCATCAGACGGTAACCACCCGGCAGGTTGAGGAATATATTTCAAAGAAAGCGGGAATTGATTTTTCGGGAGTATTCAATCAATACCTGAGGACTACGAAAATACCGGTTTTAGAATATTCGCAGCTGGGAGAAAAGCTCAAGTTCCGGTATACCAATGTTGTGAAAAATCTGAATCTGCCTGTCAGGATAGACGGTGAACAGACCATTAACCCGACAGAAGAATGGCAGACCGTAAAACTCAAAAAAGGGTCTCCTATAGAATTTAACAGGAATTATTATGTCAACTACAAAAGAGTACAATAACCCGAACAGGTAAAACGGCAGGCGCTGTTTTACCTTCTGTTTCAAATCATGCGTAAGCCATCCGTTTTAAGAAAAATTAGTACAGCTTCCTGTAACAAAAGTTTCCTGAGCACAACTAATTACTGTATAAATTAGAATTCAATGAAAAAAACAGCCCTCAGTTTAGGCATTTTAACTGCTTTTCTGGCGAATGCCCAATCCATAAAAACCACCATTGACCTGGTGAATGTAAAAAATGACCAGGTTGCCGTGACCATGGACTTCCCCAAAATGAAATCAGGGGACGTAAAATTCCACTTCCCGAAAACGGTTCCCGGAACCTACTCCGTAGATGACTACGGAAGATTTGTGGAAGGCATTAAGTTTTTAGACAATAAAGGAAAAGAACTCGCTTTTACGAAGGCAGGTGACAATACCTATTCAATTAAAAATGCCCAGAATTTAACCAAAGTGACGTATCTGGTTAATGACAGTTTTGACGATGAAATGGATGCCTCGAAACATAAGGCGGTATTTTCACCTTCAGGAACGGATATCGAAGCAGGAAAAGTATACCTGATCAATACCCACGGTTTTATAGGATATATCGATAACATGCAGGATGTCCCTTACCAGCTGGTGATTCAGAAGCCTGCTGATTTTTACGGGACTACGGCTCTGGTTGACCAGGACAAGTCTGAATCTACCGATACGTTTACGCTGGCCAATTACGCCAAGGTTACCGACTCGCCATTAATGTACACAAAACCGGATTATATTACCTTCAATGCCGGCGGAATGGATCTCGTTCTGGGTGTTTATTCTCCTTCCGGGAAATATAAAGCGGCTGATTTTAAAGACAATCTCGAAAAAATGGTCATGGCTCAGAAAAAGTTCCTGGGCGACATGAATACCAATAAAAAATATGCGATCATGCTTTACCTGGCCGGAGCCGAAGGCCCTCAGATCAAAGGTTTCGGGGCACTGGAGCACCATGAATCCACCAGTGTCGTCCTGCCTGAGATGATGCCGAAGGAAGCTATCGACAAAACCATTACGGATGTGGTTTCCCACGAGTTTTTCCATACGGTAAATCCTCTGAAAACGCATTCTGAAGAGATTCATTACTTCGATTACGCAGATCCGAAAATGTCCCAGCACCTTTGGATGTATGAAGGCGGAACGGAATATTTTGCCAACCTGTTCCAGATCCAGGAAGGGTTGATTACGAAAAACGAGTTCCTGCAGAGGATGAATGAAAAAATCACCAACTCTAAGAATTACAATGATACCATGCCCTTTACGGTCATGAGCAAGAATATTCTTAAGGATGAATACAAGGACCAGTACAGGAACGTTTATGAAAAAGGAACGCTTCTGGCGATGTGCTTGGATATTGAATTAAGGAAACTGTCAAACGGTGAAATGGGCTACCGTGATATGATCCGGAAACTGTCCCAGAGGTTCGGGGAAAACAAACCTTTCAAGGATGACAAGCTGATTGATGAACTGGTAACGGTTACAGGCTATCCCCAGGTGAAAGATTTCTATAACAAATACATTGCGGGAGACCAGCCGACACCTTACGCGCAATACCTGAATATGGTAGGCGTGGAAATGAAGAAACAGGAAACCCCGCCTATATTCTGGTTTATCAGAGATCCGAACCAGACCGGCTATAATGACAAAAACAATACGTTTGTGTTTGATGAGAGCTCAGCGTTATCGCCTTTCGCAAAAAGCATAGGATTTAAGATTACCGACGAAATCGCTGCACTAGACGGGAAGACCATTAATGTTCAGAATATTCAGGACTTTATCAATTATTCCAAAACCATTAAGGAAGGGCAGAATGTAACCGTAACGGTATTAAGGAACAATGGCGGAAAATCTGAAAAAACGGAGCTTAAAGGGAAAGCCATTCTGGATAAGATGACGATGGAAACCCTTCAGTTTAAAGCCAGCCCTTCTGCTGCAGAACAGAAACTGCAGGATCAGTGGCTGACCGGGAAAAAGTAATCCTCATTCAACATGCCATCAGCAATACAACAACAAGCGGAGAAAGAATCTCCGCTTGTTTATTTTTAAGATCAAGAGCTATTTAAATTTTAAAATTAAAACTTTTTAAAGCCTGATTTTAATGTTGCTACCGCTGATTTTTAGATTCAGCGGGTTTAAATGTACATCAAGATCTATGGGACTGCGATTATCTGCGGGAAATTATCTTTTTGTAAAACCAAAAACAGGCTTTGATATAATATAATCACACTTATTGCCTTTCGTTTCAGCAACTTAAAAATTACAATACCCTCAAGCTTTTCTGATCGTAATCCTGAAAGTCGTGCCCTTTCCTACTTCGGTCTGTGCAATTTTAATATCACCGTTGTGGTATTCTTTAATCACCCTTTTGGCCAATGACAGGCCGAGTCCCCAGCCGCGCTTTTTGGTTGAATATCCCGGTTTAAAGGCATTTCCGGCCTGCTGTTTCGTCATTCCGCTTCCGTTATCCTGTACCTCGATGATAATATGTTTATTCCGTTCAGATACCGTCATGGAAATTGAGCCCACCCCTTTCATGGCATCCACTGCATTTTTAACCAGGTTTTCAATTACCCAGCTGATCAGAATTCTGTTATGGGGAACCGAAATATCGTAATTGGGAAGATGCAGCCCGAAGTTGATCTTCCTTGAAATCCTTGTTTTCAGATAATCATAGTTTTCCCGGATGGTTGCATTAAAGTCCCGGTCATTCAGCTCCGGTACAGAACCGATCTTGGAAAACCGTTCCGAAATGGTTCTCAGCCGTTCAATATCCTTTTCGATTTCATGGACGCCTTCGGAATCCGGGGTATCCAGCTTCATGATTTCCATCCACCCGATCATGGATGACAGAGGGGTCCCGATCTGGTGCGCCGTTTCTTTGGCCAGTCCGGCCCAGAGATAGCCTTCATCCGTTTTTTTAATGGTTCTCAGGAACCAGAACGAAAACAGGAAGTAGCAGAGGATGAAAAATCCTAAAATATAAGGGGAGTAGCGTAGATTATTTAATAACGGAGAATTATCATAATAGACAAACTGGTTATTTTTATTGGGAAACTTAAGTTCGATCGGGGGATAGGTCTTAGCCATTTTTTCAGCAAAAGCAATGATCTCCTTGGGATCATTTTCTATTTCCTGCGGAATATTCTTATGTTCTATGATCTGATTGTCTTTGTCCAGGATAATGACCGGAATGGTCGTATTCGAACTGTAGATCTGAAGGATCAGCCCCTGAACTTCAAGGTTCGGAGTGGTTGCTTCCTGCTGGAATTTTACAGCACTCACCAGAATGTCCACCCTTTTAATTTCCTCTTTACGAAGGAAATTGATCAGGACGGTTGAAGCAATGACCACCGTTAAAACCACAAGGGTCATCAGAAAGAAAATAATCCAGTTATTAAGCCTTGACAGTATTGATTTCCTCAAAACAGTTTATTTTAAAACATTCAGGATTTTCTGGAGCTCGGTGCTCCCGCTTCCCTGGTAGTTGTTGATAATGATTGAAAACACATATTTTTTTCCTTCTTTTGACGTATGGTAGCCGGCAAAAGATTTTGTATCCCTCATGGTCCCGCTCTTCATTTTAAGTCCGTTATCCTGGGTAGGAAACCCATCATAGTAAGCATCAAACCAAGGTTGTTTCCGGGCATACAATAAAGCCTGTACTTCCGCCTTCGCCGAAACGTAGTTTTGTGGCGACAGCCCGCTTCCGTCGGCAAAATTGATCATATTCGGATTAATCCCCTTCGATGTCCAGAACTCTTTCAGAAAAGCGACACCGCTTTTAAACCCCGGATTTCCTTTTTTCTCTTTCCCTAATGTTTTGATCAAGGTTTCACCGTACATATTGATACTTTTCCTTAAAAACCAATAAACGATTTTATCCAGCGTCGGCGATTCATAGGTAAGAATGATGTTGCTTTTTGGAACGTCCATCAGTTTTTTCCCTTCAATTTCGAGCTGGGAATTGGTGATTACCTTTCCTGAAAAGGCTATTCCCGATTCCTTTAGCCATTGCTGTACTTCAATCCCGAGCTGTAAGGGCGGATTGGGTGTCGCACCCGAAACCGTAACTGTTTTTGAAGGTAAGGTTCCGTTGATCAGTGCCACATTGGAATAGGGTGCCGTAAAAACCAAGCTCTGATCTGAATTTCCGGCCACCTTAAGGTCATTCAGCCACCTGACCCCTTCCAATGGGTAGGAAAAACTTTTGAATTCCGTTCCGTTGAGGTTGATGTCAAACTGGTTTTCGCGCCAGTTGACGCCCCAGACCCCGGCTCCGTAATAATTTCCGAGATCATCCCAGGGCCAGCCTCCGGGAATGGTCTGGTGGTCAAAATAAGAATCGTCAATAACCAGATCGCCGGAAATTCCGGAAATTCCGGATTTCCTGATTGCTTCGGTTAGTTTCTGCTTAAAGTTTTCAGGTTTGTACCCGTCATACCGCCAGCTTCCCAATGTAGGATCTCCGGTGGAAGCAATGAACAGGTTACCGTTCAGGGTTCCTCCTGAAACCGTTCCTGAATAGCCGGCGGTAGTCTTATATCTGTAATTTTTACCGAGGGTCTCCAAAGCAGCCGCTGCAGTAAATATTTTTTGGGTCGATGCGGTGGACAGCCCTTTATTCCCCTGGTATTCATAGATAAGGTTTCCGTTTTCATCAGAAACATATAATGACAGGTTGGATGAAACGGCGGCAGAAGATTTCATCAGGTTTTCCGTGGCGGCATCCAGTTTCTGGGCTGTATTCTGGGCCAGAATAATCTGTGTCGATGCGATAAGAGCAGCACATGTTTTTCTCATTGCGGATTTATTTTCTGAATGCAGATGCTTCGGCAAGACGGCTTAGTTTCCTAACCACTGCCGGGTATCGCATTCTGTAGTCCAATATAGTTAAAGTAAAGTTTATAAGCCGGAGCCTGCTTCTATTTCATAAGGCTCTTTTCCTTTTTCAAAAATCCGGGTCAGTTCACTTCCTTCCACCGTAATCCGATCTCCGGTTATCCTGATCCAGTTTCCTTCGCGGAGTCCCACCACCATTATATCATTTTGGGTTAAGAATTCCCTGATTCTCGTTTCTCTTGTTTCCCCGTTGTGCTTCAGGTCCGGATTCGGGTCCAGATAATGCGGATTGATGTTGAACGGCACCAGCCCCATACAGTCGAAGCTTGGTGGGTAAACGATCGGCATATCATTCGTGGTTTTCATATTCTGTCCGCCGATATTGCTCCCGGCGCTGCAGCCCAGATAAGGCTTTCCGCTTTCTATATTTTTTTTCAGGACCGGCATCAGGCCTTGTTCATGAAGTGTTTTTACCAGCAGGAAAGTATTTCCGCCACCTGTAAAAAAGGCTTTTGCATTATCAACAGCTTCAATGGCGTTGTCAAATTCATGCAATCCTTTGACTGTAATATTAATCGTTTCAAAGAAGGATCGGGCTTTTTCAGTATACTCATCATGGGAGATCCCGCCGGGCCTTGCAAAAGGAATGAAAATCAGTTCATCGATTCCATCGTATAACCCTATGAGTTCTTCCTTTAAATAATCCAGATAGGTTCCTCCGAAAATAGTAGACGTTGAAGCGAGTATGACATTCATATAAAATTCTTGATTGATTGTTGAATAACAAAGATAGTTTAAACCGTAACAAATCAAAAATTAATATAAAACACACCGGCAGGTTGTTAATCTTTTCAAAAAAATCTTAACGGATCTAAACTTTCGAGTTTTCTGGAACTATTATTGAATTTTAAAATCCGAGATTATTAAAAAATAAAGAATTATGAAAGTGACTAAAATTAATATCAAAAATCTTTTTTTAGGTTTAATGTTTATGGGAAGTGCCGGTTTTGTAAGCGCACAGACTGCCCAGACAGACAGTACGGCTACGGTAGCAGCCACCAGCCAGTCATCAAACCCGGCTATCGACAACCTTAAAAAACAAACAGAAGCCAATCCTAAGGATACAGAAGCATTAGCGAAACTGGCGACCGCATATCAGGAGGCTTCGGACTGGACGAATGCCATTGACACCTGGAAAAAAATATCCGTTTTATTACCGGATTGGGCGCCTTCCTATTACAGTCAGGCCTATGCTTACCAGTCGGCTAAAGACGATGCCAATGCAAAAATGGCTTACGAAAAATACATTTCTCTGGTAAAACCGGAAGAAGTGGAACAGAATAAGAAAAACCTGGCATACGCCTATTTCTATGTTGCTTTTGCAGAACAGCAGAGCAACCCGGATAAAGCCAAGCAGCATATCGCCAAGTCTTTACAGTATGATCCTACCAACCAGGATGCTGTAAAACTAAGCAAAGCATTAAATTCGTAATCAAAAAGATCCTGAAATTTCAGGATCTTTTTTTATCCCTTCTTATGTTTCTGTCGGACTTAAAAATAATACCCTTAAGCCTGTTTAAATTTGAGTATCGGGACTTTATAAAAACAAAGCTGATTTAACTTTTAATTCAACTTTAATTGAGAATCCGGCGTTTTCAAAAGTAAAAAACCGTTGTTTATTTCTTGCTGTTCTTACCACTCTCCATAAACCTTGACTAAAAAATTTTACACTCAGAAAGGAATGTTTATCTTTGTATTAAATAAATCTTTAAACAAATGAAATTTTTTATAGACACTGCGAATTTAGAGCAGATTAAAGAAGCGAAAGACCTTGGAATCCTTGACGGTGTAACCACCAATCCTTCCCTGATGGCAAAAGAAGGAATTCAGGGGCCTGAAGCCATTAAAAACCATTATAAAGCCATCTGCGAAATCGTAGACGGGGATATTTCTGCAGAAGTACTTTCTACCACATATGAAGAAATGATCAAAGAAGGGGATGAACTGGCAGCGATCCACCCGAATATCGTTGTGAAGATCCCGATGATCAAAGACGGCATCAAAGCGTTAAAATATTTTTCAGACAAAGGGATCAGAACCAACTGTACCCTGATTTTCTCTCCGGGACAGGCGCTTCTGGCAGCAAAAGCAGGGGCATCCTATGTTTCTCCGTTCCTGGGAAGACTGGATGATATTTCTACCGACGGACTGAATCTGATTAAAGAAATCAGGCTGATTTTCGATAACTACATGTATGAAACTGAAATTTTAGCAGCTTCCATCCGCCACTCGATGCACATTGTCGACTGTGCGAAGATCGGTGCCGATGTCATCACTTCACCGCTTCCTCCGATCTTGAGCTTGCTGAAACACCCGTTAACAGACAGCGGACTGGCTCAGTTTATTTCGGATTCCCAGAAATTAGCATAAGCCTCAACAGGCTTTTCTTAATATAACCGGGCGCGGAAACAAAGTTTCCGCGCCCGGTTGATTTATTCTTACTACTGATCAATAGTCTTTATAACCTTACAGGGATTTCCCACAGCCACTACATTATCCGGAATATCCTTCGTCACGACGCTTCCCGCTCCGATCACGGAATTGTTCCCTATGCTGACTCCCGGTAGAACAACAACGTTTCCTCCGAACCATACATTGTTTCCTACCGTAATCGGGTGTGCAGACTCCAGCCCCTGGTTTCTCTGCTGTACATCAAGCGGATGGCTGGCGGTGTAAAAACTGCAGTTCGGCCCGATGAAGACATAATCCCCGAAAATCACCCTGGCACAATCCAGGATCACCAGGTTATGGTTGGCATAGAAATTTTCCCCGACTTCAATATTATAGCCGTAATCGCACCAGAAGTTCGGCTCTATGCAGACGGTTTCTTTTGTTTTTCCTACAATCTTCCTAATCAATGCTGCTCTTCCTTCCGTATCGGAATTTTTAAGCTGATTGTATTCCAGGCAGAGATCTTTAACGGCCATCCGTTCGTTGATCAGTTCCTGATCGTAATTGGCGTCATATAAAAGTCCGTTTTCACATTTTTCCTTTTCTGTCATAAATTCTTATTTTAGGTTTGATGTTTAAGATGTATTATTAAATATAACAAAAAGAAAGCAGGATGAAAAATGACTTTCACCCTGCTTTTAAAAAAAATGATATTTTTACCGGTATAAATCCGGCTCGATGGGATTGTTGTTCTTTTTAAAACCTTCCTTTGCTTTTTTCTCCACTTCTCTGAATACCTGATTCGGATCTGAAATTTCTTTGCCGTCTGCCGTTTTGGTCTTGAAGACCACCCTGTTATTATCGGTATTCTTCATCATCATCTCACGCATATTTTTCGTGGGGTCGTTCACATAGGCTTTCCATACTTTTCTGAACTGGTTTTTATTGATTTCAATATCTTTCCCGCCCATTCCGTATACCTGCATTCCCTGCGGAAGTTCCGGCTCTTTATCTGCTGTAATGGCAATCGTTTTATTTCCGACCAGCGTCATCGAATGAGAACCTGTTTTGTCTTCAATCTTCACAATCAGCCCGGGCAGTCCATAAAACTTATACGGCCCGTCCTGGAAAGGCAGATCTGTGGTAAACCACGCTGTCCATTCTCTTCCTCCGAAATCGGTTGTGGCTTTTTGCGCATTGTATGCGCCTATTTTCTGTTTGTCAGGCAGTATTTTCCATTCCGGTTTTTGATCTTCTTCGATTTTATAGCGGTCAGATGATACGCTGGTAAAAAGATAGGTCTTAAAATCAGGATATCGCTTTGTTACTTTATACGATACCTGTCCCGGCTTATCACTCCGGCTGATATTAATATTGCCGGGATTCAGTTTCAGTTGTTTTTCCAGATCGGCTTTTGATGTGGAATCTGCTACAAATTTATCCTGACTGTAATAATTTGATCCGTTTTGATCAATATCCAAAAGCATCATTTCCTTTTTCACATCTGCTGTATCGGTAGAATCTGAAATGAACCGGTATTCGTAAAAAAAACGGTTTTGCGCAAAAAGGCTAAGGCCTGTAGCTAAAAATAATGCTGCAAAAATTTTCTTCATCGCTTTAAATATTCTCAAGTTCGATCTTGTTATTATCCTTTCTCATTCTTTCCTTGATGCGCTCTTCCTGGCTTTTCATGTCGGAATTCTGTCCGTCTTTCATAATCATTATCGCACCGCCCATCTGCATTTGCTTAAGTCCTTTTGTAGGATCATTTTCATAATCTTTTAAGAGTTTGCTGTACTGTTTGGCATTAACCGGAATTTCATTGGCACCGAAGATCTCTTCTGGAATGGAACTGATATTTTTTACAGCCTGCAAAGTGAAACGGTGAGATCCGGTCTGGTCTTCCAGTTTCACGATAAGACCGGGAAGCCCGTGAAATTTATAGGGTCCGTCCTGAATCGGGATCTCAGTCGTAAACCAGGCATACCAATGTCTTCCGGCGAAATCAGTTTCTGCTTTTTGCGTGGACCACTCCCCGATTTTCATTTTTTCTGAAGTTATTTTCCACACCATCTGCCTTTCTTCAGAAACATTATACTGGTCCCTTAAAATCCTGTTGTGCAAAAAGACTTCATACTTGGGGTATTTTTTTGAAACGGTATATCTCACCAGACCTTTTTGATTATCAGACTTTACATTGATTGATCCCGTGGATGCCAGCTGCCGGTTAAGATCAATTTTCATCAGAGAATCTGAGTGGTAAACGGTATAACTGTAAAATTTAGAGCCGGATTTCGAGACATCCAGGTTCATCAGTTCGTTTTTAACCTCCGAAACGTTAGTGGAATCCGGGATGAACTGATAGTCATAGGTAAAACGCTGGCTCTGGGCACTGGTGATGATACTTAAAAATATAAAAAGTAAAATACTGTTTTTCATGGGTTCTGCTGGTTTTAAATAAATAAAAATCCCTGTCAATACATCATATCAAAGTTTGAAACTTAAAGTACTGATAGGGCTATATCTGGTTTTATGGTTATTTTCTGGTTTCGATCCAGATTTCTCCGGAAGTTCTGCCTCCGTCAACGTTTTTTTTATTAACACTCATCCTTTTAATCTTATCCGGGTTCAGGGCTTCCATCTGCTGCTTCGTCACTTCTTTTCCGTCAAAATAGATCTTCATGTCATCCGTGCCGTTGATATTTTTAATTCCCGATGCCATCGCAGCATCTTTGTTGTAGACGATCTTAAGGTTATTTGCGGTCAATTTAGAAATTTTATCACCCTGTATATTTTTTAATGTGTTGCTGTAAATGTAAACTTTTCTATCACCTTCCAAAGCTCTTTTTTCCGCATCCAGTCTTGCTCTTTCACCTTCAAGTTTTGCTCTTTTTACATCTAACTTCATCCTTTCCTTATCAAGCTTAGCTCTTCTTTTTGCCGTCGCTGCAGATTCCTGTACTTTTGTCCCTGATACTTTAAAATCCCTTTTCAGTTCAGGAGACCATTTCATTTCTTTCACGTCTTTAAAAGCATACACCTGTACATCCGGTGCGTTGGGCACATTCGGCATCGGCGGAGTTGGCGGAAGATCAGGAAGTTCAATATTAATTTCAGGAAGCTCAGGCATTTCTTCAGGCTTCATATTTTCAACAGTCTTCATTTTATCCTTCCACGCTGCCGATTTGAAATAATCTTTAATATTTACATCTTTACCGTCCATTCTTATCACCATTACAGAATTCAGAAAGTTTTCCGAGCCTGCAATTTTTCCAATCTCTCCGGACAGCTTTCCTATTTCTTCAAGGTGTCTGTTGTATTCTTCGCTTTTAGGGGCTAGGTTTTTCAGCGTTGCCGTGTTTTCCTGGATTTTCTTACTTAAACCGGCAATTTTCTTTTCATCATCCGAACGCTTGTAAGCATGGGCTATTACGACAGGATTTTTAGAGATGCCGGGACTTATTGTATCTTTTCCGGCAACGGTATCCTTATCTTTTTCAATCCGGGAAACCGCTTTCTCAATTTCTATATTCGTCGCTCTGATTTCCTGGTTTTTGGCATTTACCATATATGCAAAGGCTACTGAAAATACTACCGGCAATGCCAGTATTCTCCGTGCATACCCGAATTGGGTTTTAGGTTTTTGTAACATTTTTAATCGTTTTTTAAGGTTTGAACTGAGAAACGGACTGGTTGCCGGCAACGGGGTTCCGGAAAAGTGACTGGCCAGCAGCATCTGCGCAAATGCTTGGGTGTCCGATTGTCTGACGGCTTTTTTATCCGCCAGGTATTCATGAATTAAGCTTATTTCTTTTTTAATGATATGAAAGAACGGGTTGAACCAGAAAACAGAAGTGATTATTTCGATACCTATTTTATCATATGAGTGCTTTTGTTCAATGTGAACCATTTCATGCTTCAAAATCTGCTTTCCGACATCAGAATTGATCATAATCGTATTCTTCCAGAACAGATTTCTGAAATAAGAAAACGGAGCTTCGGACAGATCCGTCCGGTAAAAGTTGATCCCTTCGAAGCGCTCTTTCTGAAACCGGCTTTTAAGCTGGTGGATCCTGAAAATCCCGTAGATGAACCTTCCTAAAAAAAAGAAAGAAACAAGTGCCAGAGCTGAAAAAATAATTCTAACATAAATGTAATCATAGGTCGTGTTTTTATAGGTGTTAAAATTCTGTACCTTATCAATTAACCGGTATACATCAGGGCTTACTTCAATCGTAAAGTCTTCTATCCTTATTAAAGGGAGCAGAATCGAGAGCAGCATCGCAGACAAAAGATAAAATCGGTTGTAGTGATGAAAGGTCCTGTCTTTTAAAGACAACCGGTAATATAGAAATGTTACACCGGAGCATACAATAACTTTCCCGAAATACAGAAGTACAGGTTCCATAGGCTGCTAATTTTTCTTTTTGAGTTCGCTCAGTAACATCTCAAGGTCTTCTACCGTCATTTCATTCTTTTCCACCAGAAAGGAAACGGCATTTTTATAAGAGCCTTTAAAATAATTCTTTACCAGGCTTTTCATGGTTTTCCCGGAATACTGGGATTTGGAAACCAGCGGGAAATATTCATGCTGTCTTCCGTATACATTATAGTCTACGAATTCCTTTTCTTTCAGTACTTTTAAAATGGTAGAAACGGTATTCGTATGGGGTTTCGGTTCAGGGAACAGATCCAGGACATCTTTCAGGAATCCTTTTTCGAGGTTCCATAAGTACTGCATCACCTGCTCTTCTGCCTTGGTTAAAGTCTGAATTTTCATATCCTTTTCATTTTATCGTTTTATTATCATACAGATTAATATCACTAATTCCTTAGTGATACAAATGTAGAAATAAAATCCGTTCAAACAACTATTTTTTTAGTGATAAGGAATATATATATTCAATACCCTGAAAATCAGAATGATAATTTTAAATTAAATTTACTGCATTTGCAATAAGTAAAATTATTTCCTGTCTATTGTATAGCAAAGTGCATTATTAGCCCTGAAGTTCTTAAAAGTTGTTAATTTTTCTTACAGAAAATTAAAAGGAAATGGTTTAAACTCAGAAAATATATTTATTTTAGTGCTTTAAAAATTTCTCATGAAAAGATATAATTTATTGTTTGTACTATTACTCTTCATTTTTAACTTTACCACTGCTCAGAAGAAAGCCTCTCCGGCAGCAGATTTCAGTGCGATAGGAGAAGCGAAGAAAAAAATTGAAAATACCGTTCCGTTAGTGATCAAGCATTTAAAAGAGATCAGCGAAAAAGAAAACGATCCGAATATTCTTACCAATGGCCAGACTGCCTTAGCGAAGGAATACGGAAAAGTGGAAACGGAATGGCGTCTGTACAGAGGGAACATGAACAACTGTATCCTTAACAATTCTTCCAAAAAAGCGAAAAAATGTATGGAGTACCACAATTCTATGTTCAGGGGGACTCTGATCAATTATAACAACTATATTACCAACCTGACCCGGAAAAACGGTTATCTTGGGGTGGAAGGTGATACGAAATTTGAGTTTAACCCTTCTGAAATCACAACAAAACTGAACGATTCTTATTTTAACGGAGGCGATGCAGCCAACAGAATGAAAAGAGGTCAGAAAAAAGAATTCATAGGACAGACAATGGCTGATGACAATGCGCTTAAGCCTTTCAGCCAGCTGGCTCAGTAAAAGACCTAAATTACCGTATTGAAATAATCCTGCTTTTATCCAAGGCGGGATTTTTTATGTGTGATGCGGCCATTGAAGCCAGGCAGATACGTATGGCATGATAAATGATCAGGTAATCCGAAATTTAAAACAAAGAAAATGAGCGGTTTAAAAAAAGGAGACATGGTAAGATGGAATTCCAGCTACGGGGAAACCCATGGGAAGATTACCCACATCCATACAAAGGATTTCGTTTTTATGAACAGGCAGCGGCGCGCCTCGGAGGAAGAACCCCAATATGAGGTGATGAGTGAAAAGACAGGAAAATCAGCGGTGCACAAAGCTTCCGCTCTTAAAAAAATGTAAACTGCCACAAATTAATTTGTGGCAGTTATTTTAGGGTATGGATCCTTACTTTATTCTATCGTAAATCAGTTTGGTAACAACCGCTCCGAAAAGGTAATAGGCAACCGTCATTATTTTTTTCTGGTTATTCTCGGCAACCGGTGTATCATCGAGGCCCATTTTTTCAGGAAGGGCTACTGCACCGAGCCCCATCAATACGCCGGAAGCAATATTAAAGTCGGTAGTGGCAGTCGCTGCATAATACATTCCGTTTCCGATCACGTCACCGGCCAATGTAGCGGCATACAGCTGCTCGTGGTTCGTCACCTTCATATCCACTTTATCCAAAGCCATATTCAGCGCTTCCTCGCCCACTTTGTTGATCTCCGGAACATTGTCGAAATTTTTTCTGATGGCTTCGTGAAGCAGGCTGAGTGCAACGGCACCTCCCAGACCTGCAAGGATTTTTTTATACATAGTCTTATATTTAATGGTATATTATATATAGATATTCACCTGCATAAATTAAGCCATTACAGCAACTCATCTGTAAAAGTCTTTAAATAAATGCAGAGGTATTTAAAGCCGGAAATTTCATTTCTTCTGCAGGTAAAATACAACAGGTATACATTAAGATAAAATAACAGGATCAATGCAGTTCTTCTATATATCGGCAACATCATCTTACTTCCCTGCCTTCTCAAATAAAATCTTTGCATTAAAGAATAATCTTTCTCTCCTGTTGTATGATCCGGATCAGGACATCAAATGGATAAATCAGTCAGGCGATATAAAATTCACCATTTGGGGAAATAAGAAAGAGTATTACAATTTTTGTAATACTCTTCTTTAGTAGCGGGAACCGGACTCGAACCGATGACCTTCGGGTTATGAGCCCGACGAGCTACCTACTGCTCCATCCCGCGGTGTATCTTTA
>NZ_AUMU01000002.1 GCF_000430845.1 Chryseobacterium gregarium DSM 19109
ATCCTGGAGAATCTGCTTATCCAGGCTTAGGTCGGCTACCAACTTCTTGAGTTGACTGTTTTCTTCCTCTAATTGACGTAAACGCCGGAGTTCTGTAATCCCCAAACCTCCGAATTTCTTCTTCCAATTGTAGAAAGTGGCCTCACTTATACCCATCTTACGACAAACTTCTTCGACTTTCACTCCTGTCTCAGACTGTTTCAATGCAAAAATAATCTGACTCTCTGTAAATCTGCTCTTTTTCATTAGACTTTTCTTTATTTAAATTTAATTATTTCTCGAAAAATCTCTACTTTTAATTGTTCCAGTTTTTTGGGAGAAGGTCAGATATCCTCAGCATAACGGAATCCTGAATTCTGTAACCTCTAACAGCAATAATCCTATAACCATAAATTTCGGGCCATCATTACAAGCAGATCCCCTGGAGGCCACCTACGAAGTGAAAGTATCCAGCGGTAACGGATTTTATGGGTTCAGGGCCAATACCGGCATTATGCCTCCCGGTGGAAATCAGGAACTCATAGAACTCAGCCAATGGGGAAATACTACATGGCTTCAGCAATTCGACAGTGCATTTGCAAACTGTCCCAATCTTGACGTAACGGCTGCAGATGCTCCTGATCTTACACAGATAAACAGTTTATCACAAATGTTCCTCAACTGTTCATCTTTGATAGGGCACACTTCATTTTATTACTGGAATCCTTACAATATTACAAACATGAGCAGTATGTTCAGCGGAGCGACTCTGTTTAATCAGAATATTGGAAACTGGGATACATCAAAAGTAACAGATTTTAGCGGCATGTTTTCTTCTGCCTCTTCTTTCAATCAAGATATTTCTGCCTGGAACACAATATCCGGAACTGATTTCTCTTCCATGTTTTCGGATGCTGTTGCTTTTAATCAGCCATTAAATTCATGGAATACAGAAAATGCTACCAGTTTCCGTTATACATTCTATAATGCGGCAGCATTTAATCAGCCACTTGATAACTGGAATACAGGTAAAGCAACAGACTTTGAGCATATGTTTGAAAATGCAGTATCATTCAATCAGCCCATTGGGAACTGGGATGTAAGTAAGGTTGATTATACTGCGGGATTTAATATGTTTTCTGATGCTTCACATTTTGACCAGGACATTTCTGCATGGAATATCAAGCTTCAAAACTTCAAATGGAATGCAATCTATTTCGGATTTAAAAATGCTGGCTTATCATGTACGAATTACAGTAATTTTCTCATTGCTCTGAATAATAATCCTACATGGACGAACTCAACAATAACATCCGGAACTATAGATGCAACAGGACTTGTTTATTCTACACCGCAAGCTATGCTGGCCAGAGCCCAACTGATCAACAAAGGGTTTAATATTATTGGAGATTCCTATATTTCCGGTTGTTTTCTGTCAACAAGAGACGTTTCAGCAAAAACTAAAACTTCCGCTTATCCTAATCCAACGACAGGAGTGATCAATGTGGAATCCGCAGCAGACGAAAATGTTCAATTATATGATATCAACGGTAACTTCATTAAAAATGTGATGTTTAGAAAAGGGAAAAACACGATCGATCTTACTGAATATCCGTCAGGGGACTATTTCTTAAAAGGTGATACTATTCTCACTAAAATAAGCAAACAATAGTAGGTCAGCTAAAAGGTTACCTTTTTAAATTCAGCTCCAAAGTCATTGTACTTTGGAGCTTGTTAAGTGTTATATTTGTATAAGTGAAGAACATTTTAGAAGACGATATAATAAGACAAAACTTTTGATAATTACTATATTATGCTTATTCTCATTAATAGCTGATGACAAACAAAAATGCGTTCTATTGATTTTATTTTCTAATCTGAAAGACCTGATTGTACAATGATAGTAGTAATAAATCCCACAAAACGATCTTTTACCTATTATCAAAAAGAAGAAAATATCTCTGGAAACTTATTTCCGGACCGCTTACAAAACCAATATGACCAAACTAACAGAATCAACATCATGGCACATCGTATTTTCAGATTAACAGTGAGTTGCTAAAAAAGAAAACCGGCGAAATGATTAATCATTTCTCCGGTTTTGTAGACCCACAGGGATTCGAACCCCAACTGATGGTACCAAAAACCAGAGTGCTACCGTTACACCATGGGTCTTTGTTTCAATGATCCAAAATTATAGAAATTATTTTATATACAAAAATAAAAATCCGGTGTCCATTAGGGAAACGCAGGGGTTTCAGTGTTATGTATTGATAGTCAAATTATTATTATTAAGGAAATTTTCTGGCTCAGAATAAGAATTTTTCTGGCTGGGTTTCTTCATCAGAGGGTTGATAGTATATGCTTGATTTTCATCAGGCCGGTTATTTCTCTTGATCATTGAAAATCAGTTTAAATAAAAATCCTATCTTTGCAAAAAATTGGGCTCCAAAAGTTGGAGAAACCCATTAATAACTCATCCGGAGGAGAACCGAAGGATTATTAAACATTTTTATGTCGAATATTGTCGCAATCGTTGGGCGTCCCAACGTAGGAAAATCCACACTTTTTAATCGTTTACTGGAAAGAAGAGAAGCTATTGTAGATTCTACAGCCGGTGTGACCAGAGACCGCCACTACGGGAAATCCGACTGGAACGGAGTCGATTTCACAGTAATTGATACCGGAGGGTATGATGTGAATAACGATGACGTGTTTCAGGGTGAAATCTCCAAACAGGTAGAGCTGGCCATTGATGAGGCTACTTCAATTATTTTCATGCTGAACGTGGAAGAAGGCCTTACCGATACGGATTACGAAATCCATGAGATGTTAAGGAGATCCAACAAGCCGGTTTACATTGTGATCAATAAAGTGGATTCTTCAAAAGAAGAAGTGGCGGCTACGGAATTTTACCAGTTGGGCATTGAAAAATACTATACGCTGTCTTCTGCAACGGGTTCAGGAACCGGTGAAGTTCTGGATGATATCGTTAAAGATTTTCCGACTACCGATTATAAAGATCCGTTTGAAGGGCTGCCTAAGATTACCATTGCCGGCCGTCCGAATGTAGGGAAATCCACTTTGACAAACGCTTTGCTTGATGCGGAAAGAAATATCGTAACCGATGTTGCAGGAACTACCCGGGACAGTATCCAGACCCTTTACAATAAATTCGGACACGAGTTTGTATTGGTGGATACGGCGGGAATGAGAAGGAAATCCAAAGTTTCCGAAGACCTGGAATTCTATTCCGTGATGCGTTCGATCCGTTCCATCGAGTATTCTGATGTGGTGATTATCATGGTAGATGCCACACAGGGCTGGGAATCCCAGGATATGAATATCTTCGGGCTGGCCCAGAAGAACCGTAAGGGGATTGTTATCCTTGTTAACAAATGGGACCTTATTGAAGATAAGCAGACCAACACCATCCGTGATTTCGAAAACCAGATCAAAGATAAAATCGGACAGTTTAATGATATTCCGATCTTATTCATTTCAGCGCTGACCAAGCAGAGGATCCTGAAAGCCGTTGAGTTGGCCATGGAAGTGTACGAAGCCCGCAGAAAGAAAATCAAGACTTCCAAATTAAATGAAGTCATGCTGCCGATTTTCGAAGGGACACCGCCGCCGGCCAACAAAGGGAAATACATCAAGATCAAATACTGTGTACAGCTTCCGACGCCGTCACCGCAGTTTGTATTCTTCTGTAACCTGCCGCAATATGTAAAGGAACCGTATAAAAGATTTACTGAAAACCAGCTGCGGAAAGAATTCGGGTTTACCGGAGTTCCGATCGAAGTGTATTTCAGACAAAAATAATAGTATCTTCCCTTTCAGGTTTTCTGAAAGGGATTTGTTTTCATTAAATTTTCATAATTTTATACAAAGCTTTTCAAATAATGAATACCGTTGTATTATCAGAACAATTTTCGCTTGTCAATTCCTGGATCAATGAACTCAGAAACGTGGAAATCCAGCATGACAGGATGAGGTTTCGCAGGAATCTGGAAAGGATCGGGGAAATTGCAGCCTTCGAGATCAGTAAAAGCCTTGAGCATGAAGAAATTGAAATCCGCACCCCTTTAGATACTGTTACAGCAAGGGAAATTGCTGTTCAGCCGGTGATCACCACTATTCTGAGAGCAGGAGTTCCTCTGTTCGAAGGGATACTGAACTATTTTGATAAAGCCGACTGCGGTTTTGTAGCAGCCTACCGGAAGCATGATGCCAATGATTATTTTTCAATCAAGCAGGATTATTTGACCTGCCCCAATATTGACGGAAGATCTTTGATTGTTGCCGACCCGATGCTGGCCACCGGGGCTTCTTTAATCGAAGCCATCAAAGATCTGTTAACCAACGGAACCCCTACTCAGCTTCATGTGGTGGCGGCCATCGCTTCAAGACAGGGCGTTGAAACCATCGGAAAAGCTTATCCTGATGCCAGGATATGGGTAGGTGTCATTGATGAAGACTTAACGACAAAAGGGTACATTACCCCAGGCCTGGGCGATGCAGGAGATTTAAGCTACGGAGAAAAACTTCAGAGATAATAAGGAATGTAAAACTTCCGGAGATTTATTCCGGATCAAGAGCCGTTACACTTTAGTCTTAAAGCTGTATAAAGCCTATTTTTAATTCTATGACTACTGATTTTTGGATATATAAGATCCACCTTCATAAGATCTGCGGGAATTATTTTTGAAATGCATGTACACAATTCTATGTGTAGTTGATTCATTGGTTTATCAATGAATAATTTCTGTGAGTCATTTCAGAATTAAAATTACATATCTACTGCCATTACCAGAACACTCACTCTGTTATTTCCTGCTTTAAGGATTTCCCAGGCTATGTTGGCTACCGTATTTCCGGTGGTAAATACATCATCAATCAGTAAAATATGTTTTCCTGAAATATCTTTAGTAACGGAAAATGTATTTTCAGTTTCCAGTCTGTGCCGTTTGTCCTTTAAAGCCTGTGCTTTCGAATACCGGTTTCTCTTCACCAGATGATGGTCAAAAGGGATATGGTAGAATTCCGACAGGGTTTCCGCAAATGCATGCAGCTGGTTGTAGCCTCTTTCTTTCAGCTTCTTCGGGTGCAGCGGTACGGTTATCAGGAGATCCGGTGCTTCATGCTGGAAATCCAGCCTTTCCGTCGTCCAGCCGGCCATAATTTTTCCGGCTTTTTCTCTGCCTTTGTATTTTAATTCATGGATGATTTTCCTGCTGATATTCTCGTTTTCGAATTTCATGAGGGCAAAAGCATGCTCTACAGGAAACAGAAGCTTACACCGTTCCTGCATGTAATTATGATCAGCATAGGTGTTGTGGGTAAACTGGATGTGTTCAAAACAAAGGCTGCAAACCAGTAAATTATCGTCAATAATCCGGTTGCACTCAAGGCAGCGGTTCGGGAAGAGCAGGTCTAAAATCATCTGTGTGTATTTAATCCTAAAATTAAAGATTTTCCTTAATCAGAGCAAAAATCAGCCTGAATATTATCATAACCGGTTTCTGTGGATCCCTTATTGACTCCCGAATAAAACCGGAAAATAAAATTTAAAAGCTTTATATTTGATAATGAGTTTGATTTATGAAAAGAAAATACAGGTAACGGGGCAGCATATTGACGGGCATAATCAT
This sequence comes from Chryseobacterium gregarium DSM 19109, assembly GCF_000430845.1. GTDB lineage: Bacteria > Bacteroidota > Bacteroidia > Flavobacteriales > Weeksellaceae > Chryseobacterium > Chryseobacterium gregarium. Next base: position 5,634 of record NZ_AUMU01000002.1, read on the forward strand.
GTCAATAATGTTCAGTATGTGCATTGGGTAGAAGAGATTGCCGTTGAACATTGGAATGCTGTAAAAGATAAATTAGGATATCCTGAGGACCTCTGGATGCTCCTTGATCATCATATACAGTATAAAAAGCAGGTTTACCTGGGAGATATTATAACGGTCAAAACGTATCCCAAACCTCCCGAAGGAATCCGCCAGCCGAGGAAAGTCGAATTTTACTGTAATGGTGAACTGGTCGTGGATTCACTGACGCTTTGGGTTTTTATTGATTATAAAACGAAGAGAATTAAGAGGCTGGAAAGCGCCTGGCTGGATAAGCTGTAATTATTCGTTCAGGATTTTCAGAATCGTTTCCGTTTTTGTTTCATCAACAATTCCTGTGATTTCTATTATCAAGAATAAAGGTCATCAGATTTCTTATCAACGGAAAGTAAGAATTCAGCTGTTTTCCGGAATCGGTAATGTGGAGAAAATTAAATTCCCTTTTTGACAGAAACTGTGCTGTCTTTTCATGGCTGTCATAAGTAATCGCGATAAAATTGGCTTTATTGCCCAACCTTTCTTTTAATCTGTTTAAATACGGAAGTTCTTCAATGCAGGGCTCACAGGAAGCCGACCAAAAATTAATTAAAGAATTTTTTCCTTTAAGCGCATCGGGTGTGAACTTCTCACCTTTCTGATTGGTATAATCTTCAATAGGGAAACGGGTTCCGATCTTATTTTCAAGGCTGGGATGGGTCCCGAATACTCTCTGCTGGGCATTGAGTGATGAAAAGCTTATTATCAGTAATACGGCTATTGTTTTTATTCTCAAGTAACGGGTAGATGTTGATTATTATTGCGGATCAGATTTTCACCTTACGTAATAGATCAATGAAACAAACCAAATTCCTTATCTTTGCCTTATGATACGTATTACAAAAATTTTTACATTCGAGACGGCTCACGTGCTGTATAACTATGACGGGAAATGTAAAAATATGCACGGACATTCCTATAAGCTGTTTGTAACGGTGAAAGGAAAGCCTGTTAATGATTTGGATAGCCCGAAAAACGGGATGGTGGTGGATTTTAGTGATATCAAGAGTATCGTAAAATCCGAGATTGTGGATGTGTGGGATCATGCCGTATTAATCAACGCGCTGACTCCGCATCGCGAATTGGGAGAAGACCTTGAAGATAAAGGGCATAAAGTGATCTATTGCAGTTTTCAGCCGACCTGCGAAAATATGCTGTATGCCATTGCCTCAAAAATAAAGCGGAGCCTTCCGGAAGGGGTTTCTCTGGCCTACCTGAAACTTCATGAAACCGAAAACTCTTACGGGGAATGGTTTGCGGAAGATAACCAGTAATTCTATTCAGCAAAAACGTAAAAGGTGTTAAAGACAACCATTAATTTAGAACCCGGGAAAAAAGTATATTTTGCTTCAGACCAGCATTTCGGCGCGCCTACCCCCAAGGAGAGTAAAATCCGGGAAGAGCGCTTTATCCGCTGGATGGATGAGATCAAACATGATGCACAGGTACTGTTTTTAATGGGTGACCTTTTTGATTTCTGGCATGAATGGAAACACGTGATCCCGAAAGGGTATGTGCGGGTCTTGGGGAAAATCGCAGAGCTGAAAGACCGTGGGATCCATATTTATTTTTTTGTGGGGAATCATGACCTCTGGATGAAAGACTATCTGGAAGAAGAGATCGGGTGTACAGTGTTCTATAAAAAACAGTATTTTGAAATGGGCGGGAAGCAGTTTTTACTGGCCCACGGAGACGGCCTGGGCCCGGGAGACAAAGGATATAAAAGGATGAAAAAAGTTTTTACGAATCCTGTGGCACAGTGGTTTTTCAAATGGCTTCATCCCGATGTGGCGATGAAGATCGCGTTATACATGTCCCAGAAAAACAAGATGATTTCCGGGGATGAAGACAAGCAGTTTTTAGGGGAAGACAAAGAATTTCTGATCATTTATTCCAAAGAAAAGCTTAAGACCCAGCAGATTGACTATTTTATTTATGGCCACAGGCATCTTCCGATGGTTCTTGACCTGGGGCAGGATGCCAAATATATCAATCTCGGAGACTGGATTTCTTACTTTACGTATGGTGTTTTTGAGCATGAATTTGAACTCAAGACTTTTGGGAAGAGCACGGTAAAAACGACCTTATAAAGAGGTAATTTTCCGGATGAACCGAAATTTATCTTTGTTTCAATCCGTCTTCCGTCTATCTGATGACAATAATTGACCAGGATTTTGTTGTCTATAAAAAAATAAAACCGGATCTAGGGTTTAACCGGATAATAAGATCACCTAAGTTAGTATTTAAGAAGTGAACAATATATTCAATATACAGACAGAACAGGATTTTTTAAGAGCTTCGCTGGAGACGTTCCGGTATCAGTATGAAAATGTAAAAATCTACAGAAAGTTCGTAGACTATTTAAAGATCAGCCCTGAACAAGTGAACAGCCTGGCAGGAATTCCCTTTCTGCCGATTGAGATGTTTAAAAACCATCATATTTTAGATCAAAATAAGACATCAGATCTGTTCTTCCAAAGTTCCGGGACCACGAAGATGAACCTGTCCAAACACTGGATCGCTGATGAAAACATCTACCAAGAGAGCATTTATAAAAGTTTTGAGCAGTTTATAGGGAAACCCGAGGATTTCATTTTCCTGGGGCTTTTGCCCAGCTATCTGGAAAAACAAAACTCTTCTCTGATTTACATGGTGGATTACCTGATGAAAAAGTCCGGTCAGCCTGAAAACGGATATTTTCTCTACAATCATGAAGATTTATTCAGGCTGTTGAATACGCTGGAAGACAAAAAAGTCATTCTTTTCGGCGTTTCCTTTGCCTTACTGGATTTCCTGGACTATTGCCATTCTGAAAGAAACGAGAAGCCGCTCGGATTTCTTAAAAATTTAGTCGTGATTGAGACAGGCGGCATGAAAGGCAGGAAAGAAGAAATGACCAAAGACGAACTGCTGAAAATTCTACAGCAAGGCTTCAGAACAGATAAAATCTATTCCGAATATTCCATGACCGAACTGCTTTCACAGGCCTATTCGTTAGGGAATAATGAATATGAATGCCCGAAATGGATGAGAATCAGGATCAGGAATGCCGAAGATCCCCTGGCTTATGAAAAAGAGGGAAGGACCGGGGCCATCAACATCATCGATCTCGCCAACATTCATTCCTGTTCGTTTATTGCAACCCAGGATTTAGGGAAAATCATTGGAAATAAATTCCAGGTATTGGGAAGGATAGACCATTCAGACATCCGCGGATGCAGCCTTTTGGTTTCGTAACAGAGTTTTAAAATTTCAGATTCAGAATCAGGTTTATGAAGTTAAAGATTGAAGAGTTAGTTCATGCATTCATCCATTCTCAATGTAATTTTGAGAAGGAAATTGTCTTGACTAATCATTTCCATGCCGATTGGGAAGCGGATATCCTGATTGTTGATGCCGAAGGGTTCAGCCATGAGATTGAGATTAAGCTGTCAAAAAGCGACTTTAAAAATGATTTTAAAAAATCCTATACTAATGTCAATACGGGGGAAAAGTTTTTAAAACATGACAAAATCTGCTGCGGAGACTACATCTGTAATGCATTCAGTTTCCTGCTCCCGATGGGGATGGTGGACCACTCGCTTATTCCTGAGCATTGCGGGATTATTGAGTTTTACCATAATGTAGATTCCTGGGATACGGAATTTTATGTAATTCGCAGCCCCAAACGCGTGCATGAAGATTCTTACTGGAAACTGATTGACAAGGATTTTTTCATCCGGAAAATGGCTTTGAATTTACTGCAGCGAAAACTGGAAATCAAAGGAAAACATGAAGAACTGATTTTCAGAAATCCTTTTGACCTTAAAAAGCTTAAGTAGATTATAAAACTGACTGTTTAGAAATGAACGGTTTCCCTGTTAATCTTCAATTGATGTGAACAGGCATTGCTTTCATAACAATACTACACCCGGAGTTATCATGATTGTAAAATATACTGCCTATATCATGGTTATAGGGGTCGGTATACAAGAAATGATTATTTTTAATTGAATAATTTAAAATGGCTTTCATGAAAAAGTTTTTGTGTGTGGTGATTGCAGCAGGTATCCACGGATCTTATTTTTCTCAGGCATCAAAAAAATCACTGCCCTGCTATGATCTTGAAGAAGTTTTAAAAGTAAAGCCGACAGCTCTTTATAAACCTCACCTCGACGCTTCGAGAAATTTCGGGATCAGGCTTCTTCAGGATCCGAAAACAGTGACGAAATACATTAACAGCGGGAAGCTTCACAGGATTAAAAAAACAGGAAAAGGATACCGCGTTTATAAACTGGATTACAGCAGGCCGTGGATGGTGTCCAAAGGGAAGCTGATGCTGGAAAAAATAGGGTCGCGTTTCAGTAAGGAGACCAAAGGGAATGTGTTTACCGTTTCCTCTGTTACCAGAACGCTGGAAGACCAGTGCAGATTAAGAAAAGTTAATACCAATGCCTCTTTGGGGATCAGTTCACATAATTACGGTAACGCTTTCGATATTTCCTATGTACGGTTTAATGATGTTTTAAAGTATAATAATAGGCTGGAAACTGCTTTAGAGAAGGTTTTGAAATATTATGCCGATGCCGGTAAAATTTATTATATCAAAGAAAAACAGCAGAGCTGTTTCCACATAACGGTAAGGAACTATTAACGGCTTCTCAATTCTGCGTGATATACTTGCACAGATAATTTAGTTTACATAATTTTATCCCACAAAAACCGTGAAAAATATGAACACACTTAACCGGGAACAATTGAATACTGCGGTTGCAGATTGGTCCAAATCCTGTGGAAGTTATACCACCATTAAAAACCTGATCCGTACCAACTATGTCTTTAATTTTGATGCTGATACCGTGGAATGGGTGAGAAGGCAGAATAAAAATACGGACTTCTGTACGCAGATAGGAATTTATCAGAGTAAGCTGGTGGCCGTTCTCTGCCCGATGGATGCAGATGGCAAAACAATAACCGTAGACAATTATCCTTACAGTTCTCTTGGTGAACTGGACCGGGATCTGGCATTGACGGAAATAGAAGAATACACCCTTGTGAAAAATGCGTACCTCTCCAAAGATCTCAGAAAAATAAATAATAATGCCGATATGTACCTGCCGGTATCCGGAAAGACGATGCTGGATCAGGATAAAGCCGTAACAGCAATCGAGTCGTGGAGAAATGACGGCATGAGCTGGTTTTACAGAGAGAGTTCCGAGTTTGCCGGAGCCAGGATTTTTAAAAAATTCTATGTGCCTTCAGATGACCTGATTCCTTCAAAACCCGGGCTGACGAATATCATCTGTTCATTCGGGCTTAAATTTTCAGAAGTGTACCAGCGGGTTTTGCCTACCCTTATTTTTATTTCTTTTTACCATGAACTTGGTAATGGCGGGAGCGTCGAGAGAATTTCCAATACCTACGACTGGTCAGAAGCGTGTCCGCCGCTTTGTAAGTATATGTAATTTTTTAACCCCAATATATTGTGGATATTTATCATCTAATAATTTATCTCAATAATAGTTTACTGTTAATCTGTGCTTTTATCGGACTTTTAAAGTACAGATCTTTTAAAAATACAGAAAAATGGTATGTATATTATATCATTTTTCTTTTTTTAATAGAAGCTATTGTTAAAATTGCGCTTTATCAGTTTGAGGTAAAAGACCTCGGCTTTATTTTTCCTTATTATGTTTCCGGAGAGCTGCTTCTTTTGGGGATTTTGTTTATCAGGAAGCTCAAATTGCCGTATTACTGGGGTATCCCGATTGTTTTAATGGCAGGTTATTTTTTAATTGATGCTGACGGTATCACCAATGAGGTAAAGAAGGTCATATCCAATATTGTGGTGATTTCTTTTGCAGGATATGCACTGCTTACCGAAATTAAGAACAGTAAGATCAATGACCGGTTTATACTGGCAGACAGTTTTATTTTTCTGTATTATGCGCTGTCGGTTTTTCTGTTTTTCCTTCTGCGGCAGCTTCCGGCATTCGGAAAGGAGGAAGCCCAGCTCATCTGGGGTATGAATAATATTCTCTGCAGTTTTCTTTATTTATCCATCATTTATACCTTTTTAAAATTAAAGAAATAACATTAAATATCACCTTTTTTATAGCGTTGATCGTCGTCCTGGTGATCATCATGTCTTTTATTCTGCTGGCATACAGAAGCTTTATCCAGAGGATTGTCAGGGAAAAGAATACACAGTATGAAGCAGAGGTGTTACATCAGAAAAAGCTGGCACTGGAAAATATCAAGGCGCAGGAATCGGAAAGGAAAAGAATTGCGGTAATGATTCATGATGATATTGGCAACCGCCTGAATATCCTTTCATTATGGCTGAATAACCTTGATACAAAAGGGGATGAACTGATTAAAAAAAATATTACCACGCAGATCTCTTCTTTGATCGATTCCGCAAGAAGCATTTCGCATTCACTGTATCCTGTGAATCTTGAGGCTGTGGGATTGGTATTATACATAGAAGAGCTGATTGCAAATCTGGCAGGAAGAATCAATATCTCGCTGACGGTAAGCCCGAAGTTTCAGAAGAAAAATATTTTTATAGAAGTACAGTTATACAGAATCATCCAGGAATTCACTACGAATGTTCTCAAACATTCGGAAGCGTCAAAAGTCAGGATCTACATTAAAGATCATAAGGATTATCTCTGCGTAGTCATTTCAGACAACGGGCAGAGTTTTGAATACGAAGAAGTGAAAAAAGGGATGGGTATAAAGAATATCGAATCCAGAATAAAATCTATGAATGCGGCCTACAAATGGAAAAATGTTTTAAATGAAGGCAGCCGTTTAATTATTAAAATTCCATACAACAATGAATTCCCAGATCAAAATAGCACTGGTTGATGACGAACAGCTGATCGTTGAAGGGGTAAAGATGCTCCTGTCATCCGAACAGAATATTACGGTAGACTTTACGTCTAACACCGGACCGGATTTTTTACAGACCTTAGAGCATACCTCCGGGGAAGATTTTCCCGATATCGCTTTGGTAGATGTTCAGATGCAGCCCATGAACGGTTTTGAGCTGGTGGAAATCCTGAAAGAAAAATATCCGGATCTTAAAATTATCATCCTCTCCTCACACTATAAAACCACGATCCTCGGATATATGGTAAAACTGGGCGTATCGGCTTTCCTTCCTAAAAATTCGAACAGAAATGCCTTTATAGAAGCAATTACGATGGTGTATAAAAACGGGATCTTCTTCACCCCGGAGGACCATCAGATGATTTTTTCCTATATGAACAGTCCTGCCAAGAAAAGAACACTCTTTGATATGGATGACGAACTTTCTGACCGTGAAAAAGACGTCGTGAAACTGATCTGCCAGGAATATACCAACAACGAAATTGCGGAAAAATTATTCATCAGCCCGAGAACCGTAGAAAGTCACAGGCAGAGAATCGTTGATAAAATAGGGGCCAAAAATACGGTCGGCATTGTCATTTATGCCATTATCAATAATATATATTCTTTAGAAAAAATCTGATTCCGTACAAATACGGAATTTTTTATTTGGTACTTTTTACGCTACGTTCCTTTTTTTTTTCATCGTTACTTTGAAGAATTCATTAATAGATAACCTATTGTTAATGAAGAGTAAAGATAAAACCACCAAGGAGTATGAAAAATAATACCATCACTGTCGGAATTTTCTTCGATGGAACCGGAAACAACGGGATTAATGCAACGTCTTCCCGGAAACCTCCGGCAAACAGTGAAAGCTATTATGGCAATACAACCAATATTTACAGGCTGTTCGGGCTGTTCGGGGGTGACGAAAAATTATATGTTGAAGGAATCGGGACGGTAACGGATCAGGAAGACAGCGATTTCGCTATGGCTACCTGCCGGAATCCGGGGAAATCAGAGGGATATTCTTCCGATGATAAGCTGAACAGAGCCTTTTCCTTTATTGAAAAACTAACGGCTGATAAAACCCGCAGATATGAACTTTATGTGTATGGATTCAGCAGAGGCGCTATGCTGGCAAGGCACTTCTGCCACGAACTGCTGAAACCGGAATCGTCTATCCAGGCAGATATGACAATAAAGTTCCTGGGAGTTTTTGATACGGTGGAATCTTCTGCTTTCAGTGAGTATGATGTTACATTATTACCTGCCATAGAAAGGGCACTTCATCTGTGTGCCATAAACGAATGCCGGTATTTCTTCCCGTTGACGGGTTTTTTTGAAGATTCCCCGGAAGCGGGAGATTCAAAATATGAAACAGAACAAACGGTCTGGAAAGAAATTTTTGTCCCGGGAGCCCATGCGGATGTTGGCGGAGGATATCTGGAAAGCTCAGAATCGGTATATCTTTCTCCCGAGTTCATCAACAACGGCGAACTCCTTTCATACCTACACAATATAAGGGAAACAGCTGCCGCTACAGAAGAAAACAGGATCTGGGATTCTCTTTTACAGCAGGCAAGGCCGGACCATGGAGATATCTTTTCCCAGGCATATGCAGAAAGAAGGCGGGTGTACATGGATATGTCCAAAGTTTACGGGAGATTAATGCTGAAAGAGTCGAATTTTAAACAGCAGGTCTTTATGACTGATTTTAGTGAATCCGATTTTTTAATAGATCCGGAAAAGCATCCGTACCTGGCAGAACTTTATCATGAACTGGAGCGGTATGCGGAAAATTTTTCTCCGGAATTAAAGCCGGATTACCATTACGAAAGGCTGATGGATTATACCCATATTTCAGCGAATTTCGGTCTGTTTCCTCCCGGAGTGATGGAGGCAAAATCCGGTGCCCATGCGGAATTCATCAACAACGGACTGAATGTGCCTACTCGTTCCGACGATAGGTTCAGTACAAATCAGGCAAAATTACACTCGGAAATACATTATGTGGAAAATTATGTAGTGGACTATGCCTTCGGAATGAATATTCCGAATAACGATAATTGGAGCCGTACTATATTGAGTAAAGAATCCCTTTATAATAAATATTAGTACTTTTTCAGTTTTAAATTTAGGTTGGAGCTGTCTTTAATAGGCAGCTCTTTTATTTTCTTAATGTTAATTAGCAGATCGCTGATCTTAATATCCGTGATTCATTTCTTTTTGCGTATTTTTGCGCCTTGAAATATTCAATAGACATTATTCACTTTTAATTATTCATTTACACATGCTTTCGGTTCAAGGTTTAGGATTACATCATTCGGGAAATTATCTGTTTCAAAACGTGAATTTCACGATCAAAAAAGATGATAAAATTGGATTGGTCGGTAAAAACGGTGCCGGGAAATCCACTTTATTGAAAATGCTTTCCGGAGAAATTACATTTTATGAAGGAAGTGTGGTTCCGGAAGGGAATGTCACGATTGGATTCCTTAAGCAGGACCTTGACTTTGTGAAAGGAAGAACGGTCTGGAATGAAACCATGCAGGCCTTTGAACAGATCAATGCATGGAAAGAAGAATTGGAAGAGATCAACCATCAGATGACGGTAAGAACCGATTATGAAAGCGACTCTTACACGGATTTGATCAACAGAATGACGGATCTGAATGATCTTCTCATGCACCACGATGCCTATAATCTGGAAGGGGATATCGAAAAAGTTTTGTTTGGGTTAGGTTTTAAAGCAGATGATTTTCATAAAATCACCGACGAATTTTCCGGAGGATGGAGAATGAGGATTGAACTGGCAAAACTGCTGCTTCAGAAAAATGATTTAATGCTTCTCGATGAGCCTACCAACCACCTGGATATGGAATCCATCATCTGGCTGGAGAACTTTTTGAAAGATTATCCCGGAGCCATCCTTCTGGTAAGTCACGATAAACAGTTTATGACCGCAGTCTGCAACCGTACTTTTGATGTGAATAACAGGAAAGTGGATGATTATAAAGCCAATTATTCCAAATACCTGTTGATGCGTGAAGACCGCCGTGAAAAACTGATTCAGGCTAAAAAGAATCAGGATGCGGAAATCAAGCAGATGGAAGACAACATCAATAAGTTCCGTGCCAGTGCCACCAAAGCCTCTTTTGCACAGTCGCTTATTAAAAAACTGGATAAAATCGACCGTATTGAAGTGGATAATGAAGATGTTTCCAAATTCAATATCCGTTTCGTTCAGTCTGTGGTTCCAGGAAAAGTAATCTTCGAGGCTGAAAACCTGGGGAAAGCGTATGGGCAGAAACAGATTTTTGATGACGTGGACTTTATTGTTCAGCGGGGCGACCGGATTGCGCTTCTGGGGCAAAACGGACAGGGTAAAACAACGCTGGCGAAAATTCTTGCCGGAGATATTAAAGATTATTCCGGAAACTGGAATTTAGGCCACAACGTCAATATCGGTTACTTTGCCCAGAACCAGGAGGAAGTTTTAACGCCTAATAAAACCGTTCAGGAAGAAGCCGAAGATGCGGCCACCGAAGAAACCAGACCTAGGGTAAGGGATCTGTTAGGGTCTTTCCTTTTCCAGGGTGAAGCGGTAAACAAGAAAACAAAAGTGCTTTCAGGAGGGGAAAGAAACCGTCTGGCATTGTGTAAGTTGCTTCTGCGTCCGTTCAATACGCTGATTATGGATGAACCTACCAATCACCTGGATATTCAGTCTAAAGAGATCATCAAGCTGGCGCTTCAGAAATTTGAAGGAACACTGATCGTAATTTCTCACGACAGGGAATTTTTACAGGGCCTCTGTGACAAGATTTACGAATTCCGTGACGGGCATATGAAAGAATTCCTGGGCGATATCAATGAATACCTTGAATTCAGACAAAAAGAAAGCATCAGGGAAATTTCTGCCGAGAAAGCAAAGCTCCGAGGTGATGAACCGAAAGCTGAGGTTAAAAAAGCCGAAAAGCCTGCGGAAAATAACACTCAGTCTTCTGTCATTGTGAGCAAGGAACAGAAGAACATTCAGAATAAGATTAAAAAAGTAGAAGAACAAATTTCCGAGCTCGAAACGAAAATAGAAGAAATGGAAGCTTCCTTTACCAAAGAAAACCCTTCTGATGAAACCCTGGAATCCTATAATAAAAAGAAAGAAGAGCTGGATGTGGCTCTGCAGGAATGGGAGTATTTAGGGACCCAGCTGGTTTAGCGGTTTGATAATAAATTTATTTTTTATTGAATGCCATAATAAAGTATTGATCTTTACAGTATATTACTAATAATTCATAAAAGTATTTTAAGGAAACTTTAATGTGCTTTTATGAATTATTTTTATAATTTTGATGCATGATTTTTAAAGAAAGCAGAAATCTGAAAAGTTTTATTTCCAAACTCTTGTTTGGGATATACTTTCTGGCGCTGTTTTCCCAAAGTTTTCACCATCATGACTCAACCGATGTTTTTAAAGGATTCAACCTGAAAAACACGGAAAGCAAGATAGCCGAAAACGCAGCAAAAGAGAAGGCCGGCGACTGTCTGGCCTGTCATTTCCTGGCTACCGGCCATACGCTGGTTCCTGAAGAATTCAGTTTTTCTTTCGGAAGCTATACGCACGAAGTAAGGCAGATTATTGTTGTTCAGGAAAAAATCTGGTCACAGACCAAATTCACCTTTCACCTGCGGGGGCCTCCCGCCGTTTCATAGTTTATAGATTTTTCGGGATTTATAATTAATGTTTTAGGTTGTAGTTTTCTTATCACACACCATGGCATGGGTATACCGTATATGACACGGATATCAATAAATCCATTCAACTATTTTTTACGCAACAGTACTTGATAAAGTACATCATCAATCTATTTAACAATGAAACTGATCTATAGTTTTATGCTCATCCTTTGTGGATTTGCATTGACAAGCGCACAGCAGACGTATACCGTTCAAGGAACCGTTCAGGATTTTCACGATAAGACCATGCTGGAAAATGCAGTAGTTAAAATCGGGGATTTTTCTGCACGGACAGACAAGAACGGTGCGTTTTCATTCAATAAGATTCCCGCAGGGAAATATATACTGGTGGCTAAGCATCCTGACTGTAATGATTATACTGAAAATGTAGGAGTTACACAGGATCTGCATCTGAAGATCACGCTTGAACACCATATTCAGGATATTGAAACCGTGACCCTGCACGGAAGTCATAAGAATAACGGAAGCATGGTGGTAAAGACAATCGATCAGTCTGCCATTTCACGGAATATTACAGAAAACCTGGGGAATCTGTTAACCAATATTTCGGGTGTAAGTGTTCTGAAGACAGGGAATAATATCGCCAAACCCATTATCCATGGACTGTACGGAAGCCGGGTTGCCATTCTTAATGACGGCGTTAAGCTGGCAGAGCAGGAGTGGGGCGTTGAGCATGCTCCCAACGTAGATGTGAATAATTTTGAACACATTGATGTCGTAAAAGGAGCTTCCGCCCTGAAATACGGAAGCGGTGCCGTGGGGGGCGTGGTGGTTCTGCAGCCGCAGGTCTTGCCTAAGAAAGATACGATTATGGGAGCCGTTTCGCTTTCGGGAATTTCAAATGGGCGCGGTGCAGGTCTCAACGTCAGATTGGCAAAAACATGGGAAGACGGCTGGGCCGTTAAAACAAACGGAAGCTTTAAGAAACTCGGAGATCTTGATGCGCCGATGTACGGACTGATGAATGCCGGGCTTCAGAGCTCGGGATTTAATTTCGGGGTTCAGAAGATGACTTTTAACAAAGGTTTTTCTTTTGATTATTATCTTACAAAAAGCTCAGTAGGGATTCTCAGGAGCTCCCATGTGGGAAATTCTGAAGATTTGTTTCTCGCACTTACTGCCCCGGAGCCGATCTATCAGAGAGACTTCAGCTATCATATTGATAACCCGAGGCAGGATATTGAACATCATATTGCTAAAATTTCCGCATATCAGAGGTTTAAGGATTTTGGAAAAATTACGGCCACCTACAGCTTCCAGTACAACCACAGGAAAGAGTTTGATATCCGTAGGGGAGAAGAACTCAGCAAGAAGCCTGCACTGGATCTGGAGCTGATCACCAATGATCTGAATATTGATCATATCATAGAAAGGGGGAAATGGAACCTGGAATCCGGAGTTAATGTGGGGTATCAGAATAATTATTCCAATACGGAGACTGAAGCACGGCGTCTTGTGCCGAATTACGACCGGTATTATGCCGGGATTTATTCTGTTTTGAAGTATAAAATAACTCCGCAACTGGATCTGGAAGTGGGCGGAAGGTATGATTTTGATCATTACGAAGTCACGAAATGGTATGACCTGAGCGACTGGAATAAGCTCTATGCCTCAGATTATTCAGATTTTGAAGTAAGAGTGAACCAGAATAGGATTCTTACAAAGCCGTCATTGAGTTATAACAATATTTCGGCAAATGCAGGAATCGCATACCGACCTTTCCAAAATTTTGACCTGAAATTCAATTATGCCAGGGTTTCAAGATCCCCGAATGTTGCTGAGCTTTTTGCAGACGGCCTGCATCATTCGGCAGCGATTATTGAAAGGGGAGACCTCAGAATTAAGAACGAAACGGGAAATCAGTTTAATTTGGTGGCTGATGTAAGGGCCAATTTTTTAAAGGGACTGAATATTTCTGTTAATCCATATTTCTTTTACACCAGAAATTTCATTAACGAAATTCCTTCAGGATACCAGAATACGCAGTGGGGCGGTGCTTTTGTCGTGTACAAATATGAGCAGATTGATGCAAAGATGTATGGGGCAGACCTTGATGTTCAGCTTAAAATTACCGATAATTTAGGCTATAAAGGAAGTGCATCGTACGTTTACGGACAGGATCTTACCCATGATGTGCCCCTCATTATGATGATGCCGCCGAATTTTAATAATGCATTGGAATTCAGTAAAAAGGAATGGGGGAAATTTTATTTCAATGTAAGCAACAACACCTACCTGAAGCAGACGAGGTTCCCGGTTTACAATGTTCCGATCAGGTTATTCGATTCAAACGGGAATGCCTATAACCAGGAAGTGGATATTTCCACGCCTCCGAACGGATATTCGCTCTGGAACTTTCAGACCGGGGTAGGCCTGTCTAAAAATTTCGGAGTTGATTTTTCAGTCCGAAATATCTTTAATAAGCCATACAGGGACTATCTGAACAGGCTTCGTTTCTTTTCCGATGATATGGGAAGAAACTTTATTTTAACACTTAAATATCAATTTTAATTACTTAAATCAAAAAAATGAAAAATATTTTTAAAAATACAACATTGATCGCAGGACTCTTATTCTTATCAGCTTCTTTTAGCGTAACCTCATGTAACAGAAGCGATGATGAGGCAGATGACCTTCCTCAGGAAGAACTTTCTGATGTCTTGCTGAAAGTAACGGATGCCTCTACCGGAACCTCGGTAGTATATGATTACCAGGTAAACAGTACAACAAATCCTAATGTAAAGCTGACCAACGGTCATATGTACAACGTGGAAGTAATCTTCAAAAATGGGGATGAAGATGCTACACAGGAGATCAGGGATGCGAAAGACGAACACTTTTTGGTATATAATTTCCCGAATTCAGATGTTAGCTTGACCCGTACGGATGATGCGTCTTCTACAAGGGCAGACGGAAAACATGTGGGATTAAAAACACAATGGGTGGTAAATACGGCAGTAAAAAATGCATCTGCACCTGCCCAGCTGGTTCTTACCCTGTATCATGAGCCCACAACCGTTTCTGAAGCTTCTTCAGTAAGCGGAAACGGAGTAGTGTACGGTGCTCACACCGGAGGCGAAACAGATGCTCAGGCAAATTATAATATTATCAATTAATATATTCTTTAATCTTGTTAACAAAACCCCATTGAAACAATTCAATGGGGTTTTAATTTAACATTATTTAGCTTTTAAGTTGATTTTAAATGGGTGATTTTGATAAAAATTTCCTATTTTTGCAACCTAAAATTTTAATCAATAATGAAGGTTACCGCAAAAAACCATGATGATGTAAGTGCATTGCTTACAGTAACATTGGAGAAATCTGACTACAAAGATAAAGTAGAAAAGCAATTGATTAATTATGCTAAGAACGCACAGGTTCCCGGTTTCAGAAAGGGGAAAGTGCCTTTGAGTATGGTTAGGAAACAATATGAAGCAGGGATTGCATTCGAAGAAATCAACAAACAGGTTTCTGATGCTTTGAACGGCTATGTTAACGAAAACAAGTTAAGATTAGTGGGCCAGCCTGTTCCTCAGCCTGTAAACGAATTTGATTACAATGCTGACCAGCTTGAAGTTGCTTTCGAAGTTGGATATGAGCCTGAATTCACTATAGATTTAGCTAAATACGAAGCCCCTCACTACAAAGTGGAAGCTTCTGAAAAAGAAATCAACAAGAGTATTGAGAACATGCAAAAGCGTTTCGCGGAGCAGGTTCCTCAGGAAGAAATCACTGAAGATTCTTATATCGTATTGGAAATTTCTCAGGTTGTTGAAGAAAATGCTGAAGGAGAGCACCACCACCAGCCGAAAAATGTTACCGTTACTGCTGAAAACAAAGAAGCTTTCCCATTGGTGAAAGATCTGAAAATGGACGGTTCTGTAAAAGTAAGCAAAGAAACGCTTGCCGGGAATGAAGAGTTGGCCAAAGAATTAGGATTCTCCAAAGAAGAAGCTGAACATTTACACCACAACGAAGTAGAGGTAAAAGTAAAAGATTTCTATTCTTTAAACCTTGGCGAACTTAACCAGGATCTTTTTGACAAAGTATACGGAGAAGGGAACATTAAGTCTGAGGAAGAGCTTAAAGAAAAAGTAAAATCGGAATTAGACGAATATTTCCAGCAAAATGCTGATGTTCACTTTGTGAATAAAGTATTGGAGCAGGTTTCCGAAAAAGAAGAAGTGAAGCTTCCTGAAGAATTCCTTGTGAAATGGTTATTGTTCTCTAATCAGAATATCCAGTCTGAAGACCAGGCTAAGGAAATCCTTGAAGCTGAGAAAAACCAGCTGAAGCATCAGATCATCGAAGGAAAACTGATGACCGATAACAATATCCAGTTGGATTATGCTGATGTTTTAGGGCAGGCTGAACAATTGGTGAGAAATCAATTGGCTATTTACGGAATCCACCACTTAGGTGACGAGGAAATCCAGAAATATGCTGTTGAAATGCTGAAAGACCAGGAGCAGGTAAGACAGATCTCTTCCGAAGTGGCCATGACGAAGCTGAAAGATGTTATTCTTGAAAAAGCAACGAAGAAAGAAACGGCAATATCCCACGACGAGTTCCTGGAAGAACTTAAGAAATAAGTTATTTGCTATAGATATTTTGAAAAGCCATCGGTCACCCGGTGGCTTTTTATTGAAAAAGCATAAATGTTTATCATTCAATATTCCTATATTTACGCTCTAAACTTAATATATGAAAAAGATCATCATCCCGTTTTTTTGCGCTGTACTTTTTGCTGCTCCGGCAGCGGCACAGCAGACGACGACTGTTGCTCCCGCTAAGACGGAAGCCGTAAAATCGAAACTCTCCTCCAAAGAAGTAATTGATAATTACCTGAAAGCGCTTGGAGGTAAAGATAAGCTGCAGGCTGTTAAGACAACGGTTATTGAAAATACCCTTACTGTACCGGGACTACCTGCTGAAGTGACCATGGTGACTAAGAAAATGGGGAACAAATTCAAATCTGAACAATCCGTAATGGGTCAGAAAATGATCCAGTCTTTTGACGGCGAAAAAGGATATTTTGATCAGATGGGAAGCAAAAAAGAGATTCCTGCCGATAAAATTGCAGAATTAAGGAAAAGTACCGTCATTGACGCATTGGCTTATGAACCGGCCAATTATACAAATGTTACGGTTGAAAAACTGGACGGGAAAGACTATAATGTCCTGAGTTCAGACAAAGGGAAATTTTATTTTGATGCTTCCACAGGATTATTGTACAAATCTTCTGCTGCAGAAGGAAGTGCCCTGGTCAAAAGCTACATGACAGTTGACGGTATGAAATTCCCGCAGGAAATTGAAGCAGAAGGGAACGGACAGAAAGTAACCATCAAAACGACTAAAGTCACCATTAATTCAGGGGTTACAGAAGCCGATTTCAAATAAAAGTTATTACTTCCATATAAATCAATATGATCAGCCGGGTCCGCCCGGCTTTTTTTATAGTATGAATAACTGGCAGATATTTTAATTAATTAATTAATACAATCCATGTTAAGTATCCTTTCTTGGTTTGCAATAACCTGACTGGGATTTTAATATATGATAATATTATGTTTAACGAATAATTTGCCAGTACAGGAGACGTCTGTTTTTATTCATAAGCACAATTGCTACAATAAAGAAAGCCGCAAATTTTGCGGCTTTCTTTATTTAAAATGCTGCGTTTTAAAAACACAAAACACAACCTTTTTAGATGATCAAAATTAAACTAAATTTAGGTTTCTATGTATTAAGAGCCATATTCACTTTTCCATTCTTCAGCGGCCTCACACATAACATCATAAAAATCGACCCCATATTTTCGGATCAGAGGGGTTTTCAGAAATTTATAGACAGGGACCTGCAATTCCCTTCCCAGTGTACAGGCATCACTGCAAACACTCCACTCGTGGTAGTTCAATGCGGTAAAAGTAGAGTATTCCGTTACCCGGATCGGGTATAAGTGGCAGGAAATGGGTTTCTGCCAGTCTATGACACCGTCTTCATAAGCTTTTTCAATACCGCATTTGGTAATCCCTCTTTCATCAAAAGTAACATATGCACATTCTGCATCTTCCACCATGGGGGTTACATACATTCCGTCCATCGGATCCGTGGTCCATGTTCCCTGTTCTTCCAGCGCTTTAATGCCGTCCTGGGTAAGATAAGGTTTTATTTTATCAAAAATATTATCTAAAATAACCAATTCATCTTTGTCCAGCGGGGCGCCAACATCTCCCTCCACGCAACATGCGCCTTTACATTTCGTGAGGTTACATACAAACTCTTCAGAAAAAATTTCTTCGGAGATCAATTTATCGTCTATCTGAATCATAATCTTTAAAATAAATCAAAATAAGTTCCGGCTTTAAAACCGATTAAACTGAAAATAATTACCCATAGGCTTACTTCCTGCATCCAATACTTGGGCAGGAACTTCAGCATCCTGCTGATGATAATCGTGGAAGGAAAGGCAAGCAGCAGCAGGTATTCATAACTTTTATTCATGTAAAGAACAATCGTAATGAGCTGTGCTATGGAGAACACCAGCAGGAACGTATATTTATACCTGCTGACCGGGCTCTTCTTATTATAATTTTTAAAATGGTCGTATACGGCATAAGCCAGCATACCGGCAATCAGGGCTAAAGGGATTAATTCTTCATAATCCGTTACCATTTTCATCTTTCCGAAAGGGAAGTAATCCGTATTCCAGGAGGTATAATTTAGGAAGAACATCACGGAAAAATAACTGAGGGCAATCAGAATAACCCCTAATAAGAATCTAAAAATATTCAGTCCGATTCTTTCCGAAGTGGCTACCAGGTGAATCATCACGAAAACCGCCATGGGCCAGGTCGTTGGAAGGAAAATAAAATTAAGGGCTACAATGGAGCCTACCAAGACATAAGATTTCTTTCTGATGTCTTCATTGGTGCTGGTGAGCAGCAGTAAAAGAAAAGAATTGGTAAGCAGGGCAACGGCAAGTCCGACATCTATTTTACCGGGATAAAGCCCGAAAATAAAAAATGTATATAAAAATAAAGGCAGATGCGTCTGGTAATTCAGTGCAATGCTGTGAAAACAGAAATATCCCAAGGCAATTCCCAGAAAAGTAATTCCTGCGATAACAGCCTCATAAGTGTTGAAATTCAAAAGGTTAAAAGATATTACTATTAACAGAAGAAAACCAATATAAACAGGGATTGAAAAAATATTGCTTTCTTTTGAAAGTAATCTAAACATTTTTTATAAATTTGTACAAAGTTAATTTAAAAAAGGAAAATAATGACGTCTTTCTTTCTATTCTTGAGCAAAGTTTTCAAATGGTCTTTCAGTTTCTTTGATACTTTCGGTAATGTGCTAAACTGGATTCTGTTTTTCGTTTGCTGCGTATTGTTTACGTACTGGTGCTACGTTTTGGTAGCTACTTTAGGCGGAAACAAAGACAAAGACTATTATTCTCCAACGGAGGGTAAGAACCCGTATTATGATCCGAACATCTATAAAAGAGAAGGTTAATTAATTGGTTATATAGTAAAAAGCCGATCAAATGATTTTATTTGGTCGGCTTTTTTATAGGTATTGATGATTAACTTATTGGTGATAATGTATCGGAAGCACCAGGACAGGAACTTCAGAGTCTTTGGTAATTCCTTTGGTAAGGCTTCCTACAAATACATCATAGATGCCGCTTCTTCCGTGGGAACCCATGACGATGAAGTCCGCATTTTTGTTTTTGGCATGTTCAAGGATAATGTCTTTGGCAATGCCTTGTTTCAGAAGGTGCTCACACTCTACATCCTGAGCCAGGATTCTCTGCTGTATCGCATTCAGCTGTACCAGCTCTTCTCTGATTTCATTTTCTTCCACTTCCGGGAAATACTGAAAGCCCATATCACCGATGGCAAAACCAATGTCTGAAGGCGCAACATGAATCAGGAAAATCCTCCCCTTTACCTGCTTCGCAAATTTAACCGCTCCGTTGACCAGCTCTTCTGTTCTATCCCCAAAATCTACGGGTAATACAATATTTATCATGACCTCTCATTTTGTATACTAAAGATAAGAAAATTATGCCAGAACAGATGTTAAATTACTTATAATATCCGGATGTCAAGAATCTTCTGATCTTCCAGATAGCCTTCAAGAATATCATGTTCCTCAACTTTTCCGACCCCTTTAGGAGTTCCTGTAAAAATCAGGTCTCCGACCCTTAACGTAAAATACTGGGAAACAAATGCGATAATGTCGTCAATTGTAAAGATCATATCTTTTGTATCTCCGTCCTGCACTTTCTCTTTGTTTTTCAGTAAGCTGAAAGATAGGGATTCAAGGTTGTACTTCTCTTTTTTAAAGAAATCCCCTACCACTGCAGAACCGTCAAACCCTTTGGCGAGCTCCCAGGGCAGGCCCTTGGATTTCAGCTCGCTCTGAAGATCACGTGCGGTAAAATCAATTCCCAACCCGATTTCTTCATAATGTTTGTGTGCCGTTTCCTTCTGGATGTATTTTCCGCCTTTTGAAATTTTAACGACCACTTCCAGTTCGTAATGAACGTCATTCGAAAATTCGGGGATATAAAAATCGTTGCCTTTCAGAACAGCCGTATCTGGTTTCATAAAAATGACCGGTTTTTCAGGGATTTCGTTTCCCAGTTCTTTGGCGTGTTCGCCGTAATTTCTTCCGATGCAGATTATTTTCATAATGTTATTTATTACTAATTATGTATTGCTTATTTTTTTCAGGAGCTGTTTCCCGCTTTCCGTTGCAATCTTTTTCTTCAAAAAAGGATTTCCACTGCAATCGGGGCTAAGGCTTATGTCTGTTATTTCAATGTCAGGAACAATAAGGCATCTGTCATTTAATAAGAACCGGCATGTTGCTTTATTCAGAATAACAGGAAATTGTCGCTTTTAATGTTCAAATCCGTTCCCGCAGTAATAACAGATAAACTTATGGCTCGTCAGAATCGAAATCCCGAAGAAGCTTGTAGCACTGTCGTCTCTGTAGATATGGTTGGACCCGCATTTCGGGCACACAAAATCAAATTCCGGATCCTCGATCATATGCTCCACTTCCAGCGGAAATTCTTCATTTTCCTTATAATCCTGTAACACCTGCTTTGCCTTCTCCAGATCGTCTTCAAAAACCTGCAGCTGGATACCGCCCACAGCCTGTGAAAGCAGCCAGTCCGACTGGATCAGCTGTTCATTCGCAATGAAGCTGTTGATGCCGCTTTCAGCAAGGATCTGTTTGTCCCTGTTCGCCTGAAGGGCCGTTTCGTAAAATCTGAATTTAACAAGCTCGCTCATTTTTTAAAATTTACTGGATAACTGGATTTTTGTAAAAACTTTTTTGGTATACAAAGGGAAATCGGCATTCTGAAGCCATCCGTAATAGCCGATATCTTTTTTGAAAACGGACTTCACGCTTTGGCCTTTGTACTTCCCGAAAGCAAAGATTTCTTCATTTTTTTCATTGAAATGAATCATGCCTGCCAGGTCTGCAAATTTATTCTGGGTTGAAAATTCGCTTAGATCTGTAATTTCCTTTGGAACATCATCATATTTTCCAACCTGGGCATCCAGAACTTCAAAGGTCGCCATCACGTCAGCTTCCGCAGAATGGGCGTTCTCCAGGGCTTTTCCACAATAGAATTGATAGGCAGCGCCTAAGTTTCTCGGTTCTTTTTTAAAGAAAATGGTCTGTGCGTCTACCAATTTGAATTTGCTCAAATCAAAATCAAAATCAGCACGCAGCAATTCTTCAGCCAGCAACGGAACGTCAAACCGGTTGGAGTTATAACCTCCCAGATCTGCACCGGTGATCATTTCAAGTACTTTTGATGCAATTTCTCGGAAAGTAGGCGCATCTTTTACGTCTTCATCATAAATTCCGTGGATCTCGCTGCTTTCTTTCGGGATCGGCATTTCAGGATTGACCTTCCATGTTTTGCTTTCGCGGGAAGCATCGGGATTCACCTTTAAGATACAGATTTCTACGATCCGGTCTTTTCCGATATTCGTTCCTGTGGTTTCTAAGTCAAAAATACAAAGAGGCTTATATAATTTTAAGTTCATTTTTTTAATTTGAAAATTTGAGAATGTATTGATTTGAAAGGGTCTTCATTTCCGGATTCTTTCTATTTAAGCTGTTTCTGAAAGATCATTGAAATCAGGATATAATAAAGAATCACCAGCGGAATCCCGACTGTTTTAAATAATATTAAAATAATGACCGAACCGGCCAGCAAAGCAAGCTTAGGATAGTTGTCCTGCAGCTTCATCGATTTGAACTTCATTGCGATCATTTTTATAGGGCTGATCAGAAGCCATGATGAAAGAAGCGTTAACATAATGAGCAAAATTTCATTGGATAATAAAAATCCGAAGCTTCCGTTTTCTTTAAAAGCATAATACAAACCGAAAATCAGAATCGTATTGGAAGGCGTATTCAACCCTTTAAAATAATATTTCTGATCCTCGTCCAGATTGAAAATCGCCAGTCTGAGGCACGAAAACAAAGTGATCAACAAACCGAAATACTTAGTCTCAAAAGGAAGATGGAATCCTGAAATGTCACTTCCGAATGGTTCCAGCATCTTGAACATCGTTAATCCAGGAATCAATCCGAAGCTTACCATATCAGCGAGGGAATCCAGCTGGACCCCCAGATTGGAATTTGCTTTTAAAGCTCTTGCCACAAAACCGTCGAAAAAATCTAGAATCAGGGAAAAAACCAGGCAGACCGCTGTGGTTTCATAGTCACCGAGAATCAGATGGATCGCGCCTACACAGCCTGAAAAAAGGTTTCCCAATGTAATGGCGTTGGCAAGGTTATTTTTAATAAAATTCATAGTCACAAAATTAAAACAATATATCAATGCAGCAATATACCAATTTAACAATATATCAATTTAAAAATGGCCCATTAAGGTTGAACATGTTAAGCATTCATGGCTGATGTATGGTATCATTATAATAGGGCATGTCAGACTGATAAATTGTTAAATTAATTTGAATTTGATGTAAATTTACACCATGAAATTGTTTAAAGAATTGAGAACACAGGAAGTTCTGGTATTGCTGTACCGGATTTTTTTAGCCTATTTTTTCTATCAGATCGCCAGGTTCCTATTCTGGTACTTTAATAAAGGCCTGATAAAGGTCGATTCCGTTTCCGATTATTTCAGCCTTTCCTACCACGGAATTGCATTTGATACCACTGCCATCTTATACGTCAATGCGCTGTTTATTCTGTTAAGCATTGTTCCGGTAATCATCAATACCCAGAAAGGATATCAGAAATTCCTTTTCTGGCTGTATTTTATAACTAACGGGATTACCTATGCGATGAATTTCGGGGATATGGTTTATTTCAAATTTTCCCAGATGAGGCTGACGTCTGCAGCACTTCAAGTAGCGCAGCATGAAGATAATATTTTTAAAGTGTTCACTGTTTCTGTCATGCAGAACCCTTTTGTCCTTTTGTGGTTTGCAGGGCTGATGGTGCTTTGGGTTTTTCTTTACGGGAAAGTAAAAGTCAGGGGACAAAAGCCGGTAAAACTCGTACCTTATTTTATCTGGTCGATAGTTGTTCTGTGCCTGACGGCAGTATTGGCAATCGGCGGGATCCGGGGGGATTTTAAACACAGCACAAGACCGATTAATCTGGTCGATGCCAACCGCTTTGTAAAGCTTCCTTCTCAGGGAAATATGGTGCTGAACAGCACATTTTCATTTTTCAGGACATTAAATACGAATAATTTTAAAGAAGTTCATTTTGTGGATGAAAAGTTCATTAATGACCAGGTTCACCCGTATAAACTCTATCAAAGAAATATTACCACCAAACCCAACATCGTAATTTTTATTGTTGAATCGTTCAGCAGGGAATATTCCGGCGCTTTCAATAAAGATACGCATATCAAAGACTATGTGTCTTACACACCGTTCATTGACAGCTTAGCGGGTGAAAGCCTGATTTTCCCCAATACTTTTGCCAATGGAAGGCAATCGATTCATGGAATGAGTTCCGTTCTGGCAGGAATACCTAGCTTAACGGATGCATTTACCAGTTCACCTTATTCCAACCAGAAAATACAGTCCATTGTTTCGGTATGTAATGAAATGGGCTATGACACCTCTTTTTATCACGGTGCTCCGAACGGTTCGATGGGGTTTTTAGGATTTGGTAATATTTTGGGTTTCAAACATTACTTCGGAAAGACCGAATACAATAACGATAAAGATTTTGATGGCATGTGGGCGATCTGGGATGAACCGTTTCTCCAGTATTTTGCTAAAAATGCAGGCGGGACACAGCCTTTTATGGCTACGGTTTTCACGGCTTCATCGCATCACCCCTTTAAAATTCCTGAAAAGTATAACGGGAAGTTCAAAAAAGGGAAAAACCAGATGCATGAACCGATGCAGTATACCGATTATGCCATTAAAAAATATTTTGAAACGGCAAAGAAGCAGCCGTGGTTCCATAATACGATTTTTGTTTTTACCGGAGATCATACGAATGAAATTTATTACCCGGAATATGAAAAAGCCATGAACCGTTTTGCCGTTCCGCTGATTTTTTATTCCCCCAATCAGGACTATCATTTAAAAGGAGTCAGTCAGGAATTTGCCCAGCAGATTGATATATATCCGACATTGGCGGATTTAATCGGGTACAACAAAAAAATAAGAAGCTGGGGGAGAAGCCTGGTCAGTGAAAATCAATACCCGCCGATTATTGCCAATTCAGACGGTGCCGTGGAGCAGTTTATTATCGGAAACTATATTTACCGTTTCGACGGGAAAGACGTAGTGGGGATTTTTGATAAAAAAGACCTGGGTCTGGAAAAAAATCTGATGGACCAGCTTAAGACCAGTCCCGAAGCTGAAAAAGGAAAACAGATCGCGAAGGCCTGGTATCAGGATTATATGAACAGGGTGATCAACAGGAAAATGTATTGATTATCCGTCTGAAATAAATGAATAATTTTAAATGAACGGTTATCAATGGTCTTTTGTAATCATAATCTGTTAAGAGCTGATTAGGTTTCCCTTGAATTCAGATGATTTTAAAATCCCGCACAGTTTTTGATATATATGCTCCGGATAATAAATTTTTTTGTTTATTTAGAATTAATTTATATTTTTAGCGGTAAATTAACAACAGAAATTTATTATTGAAATCAAAACTATAAGAAATATGAAAAAATTATTATTAACATTTGTCCTTTCTCTGTTTGGAGTCATGTCATTTGCTCAGATCGAAGGAAAATGGAAAACCATAGATGATGAAACCAAGCAGGCCAAATCTATCGTGGAAATCTATAAGAAGGGAGACCAGTATTACGGTAAGATTTCCCAGCTGCTTATAAAGCCTGCCAATGCTAACTGTACGGAATGTAAAGGTGACAGGAAAGGGAAGCCGATTTTAGGACTGGAGATCATCAGAGGGCTTAAAAAAGAAGGGGATGAATTTACCGGAGGAACCATTACCGATCCTAAATCAGGTAAAACGTATAGATGTACCGTTACAAGAAGCGGTGATAAACTGAACGTAAGAGGATATATGGGTGTTTCGATGTTTGGTAGATCCCAGACATGGCAGAAAGTGAATTAATTTAGCATTAAATAAAATTAATCAGCGGCATTTCATTAAATGAGATGCCGTTTTTTTATGTACATAATAAAAAAACACTATTTTTGTACTCTAAATTTTTCAAATAAATATGGCAGAATATACTTTTCGTGAGGTAATTGCACAGGCAATGAGCGAGGAAATGCGTAAAGACGAATCCATTTTTTTAATGGGGGAGGAAGTAGCAGAATACAACGGTGCATATAAGGCTTCAAAAGGAATGCTGGATGAATTTGGTGCTAAAAGAGTAATCGATACACCCATTGCGGAACTTGGTTTTACAGGGATTGCTGTTGGGGCTGCGATGAATGGTAACAGGCCAATTGTAGAGTACATGACATTCAATTTCTCACTGGTAGGGATTGATCAGATTATCAATAATGCAGCGAAAATTCGCCAGATGAGCGGCGGACAGTGGAACTGCCCTATCGTTTTTCGTGGACCTACCGCTTCGGCAGGTCAGTTGGGAGCAACGCACTCTCAGTCTTTTGAGAACTGGTTTGCCAATATTCCGGGCCTTAAAGTTGTGGTTCCGTCCAACCCTTATGATGCAAAAGGATTGCTGAAAACAGCTATTCAGGATAATGACCCGGTTATTTTCATGGAATCTGAACAGATGTACGGCGATAAAATGGAAATTCCTGAAGAAGAATATTATTTACCGATCGGAAAGGCAGACATCAAGAAAGAAGGGACTGACGTTACGTTGGTTTCTTTCGGGAAAATTATGAAGCTGGCGATCCAGGCTGCTGAAGATCTGGCTAAAGAAGGCATTTCTGTGGAGGTGATTGATCTGAGAACGGTTCGTCCTTTGGATTATGATACGGTTCTGACCTCAGTTAAAAAGACCAACCGTTTGGTGGTATTGGAAGAAGCATGGCCGTTCGGTTCAGTAGCATCTGAAATTACCTATATGGTACAGCAGAAAGCATTCGATTACTTAGATGCGCCGATCAAGAGAATTACCACTCCTGATGCTCCTGCACCTTACTCTTCCGCTTTATTTGCCGAATGGTTCCCGAAACTTGAAAAAGTGAAAGAGGAAATTAAAAAAGCGATGTACGTAAAATAATACAATGATTATAGAGAAAAACTTCCGAAAGGAAGTTTTTTCATTTATTCTATTCATGAAGAATAGTTCACGGGGTTGTAAATTTGATTTAAATTTGCGCTTTCAAAAATAAAATTAGCTGATATGGCAGAAGGTATAGAAGGCGGTCATCATATTGACATTAAGAAGCTTTCTTTCATTGGAATTTTGGTTTCTCTTGGGATCGTTTTCGGAGATATAGGTACTTCACCGCTTTATGTAATGAAAGCAATCGTCAACGCCAGAGAAAGCGGAAGCACGATGCCTTTCAATGAATATATAGAGGGAGCACTTTCCTGTATTATCTGGACGCTGACCCTCCAGACGACCATTAAATATGTGATCATTGCCCTCAGGGCAGACAACAAGGGCGAAGGCGGAATTTTAGCTTTGTTTTCTTTGGTCAAGAATCTTAAAAAAGGATGGCTTTACCTTATCGCTATCATAGGGGCGGCAGCACTGGTTGCCGATGGTGTAATTACCCCTTCGCTTACCGTGATGTCGGCAATTGAAGGTTTGGAAATATATAATCCGCATACACCGGTAGTCCCTATTACGATTGCCATCTTAATCGTTATTTTCGTGGTTCAGCAGTTCGGGACCAGTTTTATCGGAAAGTTCTTCGGGCCGGTGATGGTGATCTGGTTCCTGGTGTTAGGCGGATTAGGCCTGTCGCATCTGAGCGAAAACTTTGAGATTTTACGATCTTTCAATCCCTATTACGGCTATAAGCTGATTGCCAATTCACCGAGTGCCATTGTCATCCTGGGAGCTGTTTTCCTCTGTACAACCGGAGCGGAAGCACTGTATTCCGATCTGGGTCACTGCGGGGCGAAAAACATCAGGGTAAGCTGGGCATTCGTAAAGATCATGCTGATTCTGAACTATCTTGGGCAGGGTGCGTGGCTGCTGACGAACTACAATACGCCCGGTTTTTCTGTAGTTAACCCCTTCTTCGGAATCATGGAAGAATGGATGGTTATTCCGGGAGTTATCCTGGCCACCGCGGCTGCCATCATTGCGAGCCAGGCATTGATTACCGGCTCGTTTACCATTTTCTCTGAAGCGATGTCGCTTAACCTGTGGCCGAATCAGAAGATTGATTATCCGTCAGGGGTAAAAGGCCAGATGTATATTCCGAGAATCAATTGGGGGCTTTTGCTGTTGTGCATCGTCGTCGTTCTCCATTTCAGGGAATCGGGTAAAATGGAAGCGGCTTATGGTCTTTCCATTACGGTAACAATGTTGATGACCACTATTCTTTTGGTTTTCTGGCTGCTGAAGCGAAGGGTCAACAAAGTAGTCATTCTGTTTTTTGCTTTGGTTTATATGGCCATTGAACTTGGGTTTTTCAGTGCCAATATTATCAAATTCTTTGAAGGGGGCTGGATTACGGTTATCCTGGCAGGTTTCATCGGAGTATGTATGTACGCCTGGTACAATGGCAGATCGATCAAAACAAAGTTCATCAAATTCATTAAGCTGGAGAATTATATCCCGATTATAAAGGATATGAAGCTTGATGAAACCATTCCTAAATATGCAACCAACCTGGCTTATCTGAGCAGGGCAAAAAGAAATGATGAAATAGAATCAAAAATTATTTATTCCATTATTAAAAAACAGCCTAAGAGAGCCGACCATTATTTTATTCTGAGCATTACCAATCAGGAAGATCCATATACCTTCAAATATTCAGTGGATGAAGTGCTTCCGGGTACCATTTATAAGGTTAATTTCATGTTGGGATTCAAAATGGACAGGAGGATCAATGATTATTTCGACATGGTACTGCGGGATTTAATGGCAGACGGAACCATCCCTTCACGAAGCAGCCATCCTTCACTGAGAGCCCATAATATTCCGCCCGATCTGAAGTATGTCATTATCGATAATACCTATATTAACGATATATTGCTTACCGTAAAAGAGAAAATAATCCTCAATATCTATAATTTTGTTAAATATGTAGGAAGTGATGACTTCAAGGCATGGGGAATTACTTCACACAATGTAGTGGTGGAATCTGCGCCTATGACAGAAGATTGTGTAGGCAAATCTAAAATTCAGCAATGCGAATATATCCGTCATAACAGTTAAATTCTTTAACAGTGAGGTACAATACGTATTTAAATAAAAATCAATAAATTTGTAGATAATTTTTTTGATGGATACAATACAAAAAGAAAAGAATATTACACTGATAAAGGACGTTTTAAGAAACTACTTATTGGAGAAAGGTTTCAGGAATACGCCCGAGCGATATACCATACTGGAGGAAATTTACAGTATGGATCATCACTTCAATGTAGATGATCTGTACCTGCTGATGCTGCAGAAAAAATACCATGTTTCAAAGGCTACCATTTACAATACCATTGAGATTTTTCTTGATGCAGGATTAATCCGTAAGCATCAGTTCGGTGAAAAAACCCTTACTTCTTCATCGTATGAGAAGTCTTATTTCGATAAACAGCATGATCATCTGGTGATTTATAAAAAGGGTTCAGATAAGGAAATAGAGGAGATCATTGAGTTTTGTGATCCCAGGATCCAGGGAATTAAGGAGGGCATTGAAGAGGCATTCGGTGTAAAGATCGATTCCCATTCGCTGTATTTCTATGGCACGAAGAATGACTAAACAATCATCCATGAGACTGGTTTTTGTTGTATTGGTCTTTATTTCTACGTTTGTTTTTGCACAGGATAAACCGAAACCTATGCAGAAAGATCCGTATTTTACACCTTCGGCAGTTCCTAAAAAGAACGCCCCTCCTGCAGAAAAAGTAAAACATATCCATTCTGATGAACTGCGGAAAGATGAAAAGTATGACGGGAACAATTACTTTTCAGGGAATGTTCAGTTCGAGCATCAGGGGTCATTGTTAAATGCGGATCTGGTGATTGTTTATGAAGGCCAGAACTTTGTAAAGGCAGTCGGGAATGTAAAGCTTCAGAATGCGGACGGCTCTGTTATCACGGCAGAAGAAATGGAATATGACGGCAATACACAACGGGGGATTGCCAGGAAAAATGTGGTGCTTACCGATCCGAAAGGAACGGTCATTAAAACCGAAACCATGTATTATGACAGGGTTTCGAACCAGGCCTATTACAATACAGGAGGAACCATTAATGACGGCAAAAGTACAACCTACGCCAAAGCGGCTACTTATTTTCTTACAACTCGGACCATTGACCTTACGGGAAATGTGAAAATTGAAGATAAAGATTATACGCTGGAAGGAAGGAATGTGATCCAGAACCAGAATACGAATATTGTCGACATCAACGGGCCGACGACCATCACCAACAAAAAAAATCCGAAAAATTACATCTTTACCGAAAAGGGAAATTATAATATGAATTCCAAAGAAGCCTTTCTGTATAAGAATTCAAGTGTTCATTATAATGATAAAATCCTGACCGGTGATGAGATGTATTTCAACCAGCTGTCCGGCTTCGGAAAGGCCACAGGCAATGTAACCCTGGATGACCCGAAGGAAAGGAGATGGATCAAAGGCGGATACGGAGAGATTTTTGAAAAAAAGGATTCTGCAATGATGACCAAAAATCCTTATGCGGTAAAAGCTCTGGAAAAAGACTCGATGTATTTTGCGGCAGAAAAAATTATTTCTTACCAGAAAGCAGATCCGGGAAATATAACCGTGAAGAAAAGTTTTCTCCGGGCATTTAAAAAAGGCAGGCTTTATAAATCCAATGCACAGGGAAGGGCGGATTCTATTGCTTTCAATGAAACGGACGGCGTACTTCATATGTATACCAAGCCTGTTCTCTGGAGCAACGGGAAACAGGTGACCGGTGATAAAATAGAGGCCTATTTCAACACCCAGACAGAGAATATCGATTCTCTGAAAGTCATAGGAAATGCTTTTGCCATCAGCAAAGTGGATTCTCTTGACATGAAAGATGAATTCAACCAGGTGAAAGGGAAGCTGATGACCATTTATTACGGTGAAGATAACAGCATTAAAGAAGCAAAGGTGATTGGGAATGCACAGGCGATTACATATTCTGACGATGTCAATATCCAGACAAAAAAGAAAGAAAGAATAGGGATTTCACTAACATCTTGCGGAATTATTGATGCGCTTTTTGAAGAAAAGGCCCTGTATATTGTTGCCTGTAATATCGGTGCCACTTCGGATACCTATCCGATGAGCAAAATAGAACCTGAAAGGCGTAAATTTCCCGATTTTAACTGGAATACAAAAGACCGGATTCTGAAATGGCAGGACATTCTGGTTGATACCCCGAATTATCCGGAGATACAATATGAATCGGATACCACGCTGTATGATAAGGCTAAAGAAGTGGTAGAAAAGGAAAAAGCCAAAGAAGAAGCCAAAAAGCCTAAACGGGTAAGAAGATAATTCCCTGTTTACATCAAGTTTTAAAAAGATATTACTCACCATTTCCAATGCAGAAATGGTGAATTTTTTTTATCCTATCATTTAGTAATGTTAATCCCAGGCATTTTTCTAAAAATAAAATATTTTTTTCGGAATATTTTTTCAATATGTAGTGAATGCGGAATCCTTATTAGAATTGATTTTCTATGGTGTTAAATATTCAACAGTTATTGAATTGGCTGAGGATAAAATCACAATATTCTGGTTTTGTTTGCCGAATGTGCATTTTGATTAAATTTTTTGTATATATTTACTGTGTAATATTGAAATTATATTAATATTTTGTGATTTGGTGGTATCGCTTACAGATTTACTGTAAGCGATTTTTTTATTCTATCGGTTTAATTTCGGAGTCTGCCGAATGTTTTTTAGTTTTGCTGAAATTTAAAGAAGATGGACATGCAAAAAGACTTTTTTATATACCAGGCGCAGACTACACGGTTTGCGGCAGGCTTTGAAGTGGAAAGAGCGGAGGGCAGTTATATTTATGGAACTGATGGAAGGAAATATCTGGATTTCGTGGCAGGCGTTTCAGCCAATACCTTAGGCCATTCCCATCCGAAAATTGTAAACGCAATCAAAGAACAGGCAGAAAAGTATCTTCATGTCATGGTATACGGAGAGTATGCCCAGGAAAAGCCGGTGGCTTTATGCAAGCTGCTTGCTGAAGCTATTCCCGATCCTCTGGAAATTACGTACCTGGTGAACAGCGGAGCGGAAGCTATCGACGGAAGCCTGAAGCTGGCCAAACGATATACAGGGAGAGAAGAAATCGTCTCTTTTAAAAATTCTTACCACGGGAATACCCATGGCGCTTTGAGTGTTTCAGGAAACGAAGCTCATAAAAGAGAATTCCGCCCGCTGCTGCCGATGGTCTCTTTCATTGAATTCAATGACGAAAATGATTTTGATAAAATTACTGAAAAGACGGCCTGTGTAATTCTTGAAACCATTCAGGGAGCAGCCGGTTTCTTGGTGCCTGATGATGGTTATTTAATTAGATTGAAAACAAGATGTGAAGAAGTCGGTGCGTTGCTGATCCTTGATGAAATTCAGCCCGGATTCGGAAGAACCGGAAAACTGTTCTCTTTTGAACATTACGGAATAGTTCCCGATATTCTGGTGATGGGTAAAGGAATGGGGGGCGGCGTGCCGGTAGGGGCCTTCATGAGCTCAAAAAAAATCATGGAAACACTGGCGCATTCCCCTAAGCTGGGCCATATTACCACATTCGGAGGGAATCCCCTGATTGCGGCTTCCAGCTATGCTACTTTAAAAGAAGTCCTGGAAAGCGGACTGATGGAGGAGATCAATGAAAAAGAAAAATTATACCGTGAACTTCTGGTTCATCCTAAAATAAAAAATATCAACGGCAAAGGGTTGATGCTGGCAGTTAACCTCGGCTCACTGGAATATACTCTGGAAGTGGCAAAAAGATGTATGGAAAAAGGGCTGATCGTTTTCTGGCAGCTGTACCGGAATGAATACCTGAGAATTTCTCCTCCGCTGACCATTTCAAAGGATGAAATTACAGAAGGTTGTAAAATTATCCTTGAGGCATTGAATGATCTTTGAAACTGTACATATCTGCTCAGGAATAAGGACTATTGATCTTAAAAAATTGGAAATTAATTTAAAGCATCATAAACCCTTCATTCCGAAGAGTTTTTGTTCTGAGTAGAGGAATAGTTCATGAAAATTATAATTAAACACGTATTTAAAAATCTCTGATAAATATCATAAAGATTATGCAAAAAAATAAATACAATTTTGTGTAATAAAAAAATTAATTTATATATTGCGGGACGATAAAACAAAGATTATATGGCGAAACATAAAGTCCATTACGAATTTCCAATGCACTGTTTATCAGAGATTTTATATGAATATCTGGCTACTGCGGAAGGATTGTCTGAATGGTTTGCGGATGATGTAACAGAAAAGGGCGATGATTTCTTTTTCAGTTGGGGTGGCGGTCCTGCCGAGAAAGCGACTTTGATCAGGTATAAGCCTGAAGGTTTCGTGCGTTTCAGATGGGAGGAAGACGAAGGGACCAAAAACTTTTTTGAAATGACCATCACCATTGATGATATTACGGAAGATCTGGCCTTGAATATTACGGATTTCTGTGAAGAAGGGGATGAAGAGGAAAATGCCCTGTACTGGGAGAATCTTATTGAAAATCTTAGAATAAAATTAGGTGCCGCTTAAACGTAAGCCGTGCTGAATGATAAAACTGATGAACGATTTATCGTTCATTATTTTTTTATAAATAAATCAGGTTAACATTGGAAAATCAATATTTCACATCGGAAGAAATACAGGTAAGGAACCGGGCATTTTTAATGGGCGACGCCGTAAAGGTTTCCTTTTTTATCACAAATGCTGAACTGATCATGGACGAAGAATGTTATTTCTTCCTGATGGCCTCCATGAGAAAGATGAGGATGAATATTCCTCT
Source organism: Chryseobacterium gregarium DSM 19109 (assembly GCF_000430845.1). Classification (GTDB taxonomy): domain Bacteria; phylum Bacteroidota; class Bacteroidia; order Flavobacteriales; family Weeksellaceae; genus Chryseobacterium; species Chryseobacterium gregarium. Next base: position 38,959 of record NZ_AUMU01000002.1, read on the forward strand.
GTCTTATACGCTGGAGTTTTTTCAGTCCCTTTTTAGGAAGGATGTGATTGAGACAAAAGGAATCAGCAACGGAATTATCAATTTTCAGGTCTTCCGGAATTCGGATGCTGCCACCTTATCAAAATCTTCCGTATCATACTTCTATGAAGTGACGGAAATGGAAGATTTTCTGGCCATTCATTCCAGGCCGTTGGAATTAGACCTGATCAAAGAAATCAATGTGAATAACAATCTTCTGAGCAACATCCGGGTTCACAGCCCGGAAAATATCTACGGAGGGATCTATGCACAGGAAAATGATCTGGACGACGTAATCCTCCTGAATCCGAACAAAAGAATTGCCCGTGCTACATCCGGCAACCTGCTGTTTCTGGAAGGAAGTGTCATCAAAGTTCCGAAACAGTCTGAGGGAGCCTATATTTCGCCGCTGCTGGAGAATTTTGTCACATTCCTGCATAAAAACAGCCTGGCTGATATCCAGGAACATGAAATCATCGCTTTTGAATCCCAGAAAGCTGAAGAAATCATGCTGGTTTCCGATGAAAAAGGCCTTTTCTCGGTAGGTAAAATCAGGAATAAAACTTTCGGAAACACCCGTTTCCCTGAACTGACACACAGCTGGAAAAACAGCTTCTCATAAATTGACAAACCCGGTAAACAACAATTTCAAGTCCTTTACCGGGTTTTATTATGAATACATCAGAAATTGTACCGTATTGATTATTTGTAGGTTGTGAAAACCTCTGCAAATTTCTGCGCGATTTCTTTTTGGCCTTTTTCGCTGACCATATATTCCCTGTCATTTGTGTTGTTGATAAACCCAAGCTCCACAAGAACAGCCGGAACTTTTGATTCCCTTAAAATGTGAAGATTTTTTTCCTGAATGCTGCGGACATCGAATTTTTCAGAAATTTTTTGAGCGAGTTTTTTTGATCCTTCTGAATTTTGGATATAAATTTCAGGTCCTGTATTCGGGGTTTCAGGCTTCGGGCTGCTGTTGATATGTAAAGAAATCATCATTTCCGGCTGCAGTTCATTAATTTTTGCAACCCGCTCCGGTAAGCTCAGGTCTTTATCGGAATCCCTTGTTAAAACGATTTCAAAAGCATCCTGACCTTGATTGTATTTTTGAATTTCTTTCGCAATCTGTAAGGTGATTTCCTTTTCAGTTAACGCATCCCGTCTGGCTCCCATATCGTTTCCGCCATGCCCGGCATCAATAATAATCAGCTTTTTATGGAGAGGGGTGAAGGATAAAAAAGCTGCAGAAAAAACAGCTAAGGCAAAAAATTGTATTGCTTTCATATTGTTAATTTTTGGTTTAACAAAGAAAGGTAATCGCAGGATTAAATAAAGTTAATAGTCTCTTAAATATTGTTAAGATTTTTAAAATTTATTAACGGTATGTTTAGTTTAAGGAGATATCTTCAGGAGAATTGGCCCAGAGCAAATATTCTCCGCCAAGGTTCTGCATGATTGATTTCCATAAGGTCTGGTCATTGGGTAAAGTATAATCCAGATTATACACATCCACTACGGTCCATACTTTTTTCTGGATCTCATCATCAAGCTGTAGAGGAGACCAGCCGGAATAGCCTGAGAATATTTTCACATCCATAATGTTAAGTTCACCGTTGAGGACTGCACTGATGATATTTTCAATATCCTCGGTAAGATAAAATTCATGGTTGATTTCGGTAAAAGCCTCAGTCACTTTTTTTCCTTTTACAATAAAGAAAACCTTTTCATTCTCTACCGGCCCGCCGTCATAGACCTCAATTTTGAAATCGAAAAAATCTTTGAACTTACTACTCATCTGGCCGTTTTTTTTGTTTAATATCAGACCAAATGCGCCCTGTTCATTATGTTCAACAACCAATACAACCGATCTGGAAAAAATATCACCGGAAATGTCAGGTGTGGAAATTAATATTTTACCTTTGTATGAGTAATTCATACTCAAATTTAATAAAAAATATTTATGGAAAACCTGCACGATAAAAGAAAAGTGTATGAGAAATCCCAACTTATTGAAAGTGAGATAAAACAAAATCCGATCGAGCAGTTCCGGGACTGGTTCCTGGAAGCCGGTGAAAATCCTGATATTTCCGAAGCGAATGCCATGTCGGTTTCTACAGTAGAAGAAGACGGATGTCCGCGTACCCGGATGGTTCTGCTTAAAGCCTATACACATGAAGGGTTTATTTTTTACACCAATTACGAAAGCAAAAAAGGGAAATCAATTGAGAAGACCCATACGGCATGTCTTCATTTTTTCTGGCCGAATTTAGAGCGGCAGATTATTATCAAGGCCCGTCTTGAGCGTATTGCGGAAAATCTGAGTGACGGGTATTTTCATTCCAGGCCGAAGGGCAGCCAGCTGGGTGCCGCGGTTTCCCCGCAAAGCCGGGAAATCCCCGACAGGGCATTTTTAGAGAAAAAGCTGAAACAGATGGAAGAACAGTATGAAAATACTGAAGTGCCGAGGCCCGCGAATTGGGGCGGATATATCGCAAAGCCTTATGAGATTGAATTCTGGCAAGGCAGGCCCAACCGTCTTCATGACAGGATGGTCTATCAGCTGGTGAACGGTATCGACTGGAAAATATCCCGACTGGCGCCTTAACCGAGATTTGAGGAAGCTTGAATTTAACCATTCAATCTCTCTGTCATAAAATACAGACTGATTTTACAGTAGAAGATCATTTCATAGGCATAAAAAAGGCTGTTTCAATGGAAACAGCCTTTTTTATAATCGGTGTTTGATTATTTTTTCTTTTTTCCGGGTGCAGCTGCAGGCGTATTGGCCGAAGCAACGGCAGCTGAAAGATCAGCACCAGCTTTGAACTTGGCAACAGTTTTAGCTTCGATGTTGATCGGCTTTTTAGTGGCAGGATTGATACCCTGTCTTGCAGCTCTCTCTGCTACTGAGAAAGTACCGAATCCTACTAAAGATACTTTTCCGTCTTTCTTTTTTAACGTAGTCATTACGTTATCAATAAATGATTCTAAAGCAGCTTTGGCCGCAACTTTAGATATTCCCGCATCTTTAGCAATTGCGTCGATTAATTCAGACTTGTTCATAATTTTTTTAATATTAAAGTTAGTTCGTAATTATAGCAAATATAATACTATTTTGTAAATGTGCAATTTTAATGAAAAAAAATAAATAATTTTTTTGTTTTTTGGCGAAATCAGTTAAAATATGATAATTCAGAATATAACGTAAAATCTACGTTACCGGTTACTAAAATCATGCCAAATGCTTATGATCATTGACTTTAGCAATAATTGTGAATTATTTTTTATATTTATTAAATCCTGAATTTTGTTTAAATTATTAAGGCTTCCCATTATATATTATAAATTTAGTAAATAAAGCCTTTAAATATTACGGTTTATAAAATTAAATGACTGTGTTTCTGTGAGTTTTAAATTTCCTGCAAAAATCTGTTTTATAAATTTTTATTAATAAATTTGCACTATGTTAATAGAAGTTTTTAAGTCCAAGATTCACAGGGTGAGAGTTACGGCTTCTGACCTTAATTATATCGGAAGTATCACCATAGATGAAGACCTTATTGATGCCGCCGGCCTGGTAGTAGGAGAAAGGGTTTATATAGTGAATGTAAATAACGGAGAGCGTTTTGACACCTATGTCATCAAAGGAAAAAGAAAGTCCGGAGAAGTTTGCCTGAATGGGCCGGCTGCCAGAAAAGTGCAGCGGGATGATATTATTATAGTCATTGCCTATGCCCAGATGACGCCTGAAGAAGCCCGGAATTTCCAGCCGAAAATTGTTTTTCCTGATGAAACAACCAATCTTCTGACATAATTCAATGGAGAAGAAAAACAATAACCCGTTAAAATCAATTCTTACAATAGTAATTTCGCTTGCTTTTGCAGGCTTTTTTTTATGGCTGGCCCTAAAGGATTTTGACTACGCATCTTTTCATAAATCCATATCCAGGGCAAATTACTGGTGGGTACTGCTGGCTGCATGTTTCGGGATATCGGCCTACTGGTTCAGGGCCATCCGCTGGAACCTGATGCTGGAGCCGATGGGGCATCATATTTCCAACTCCAACTCACTGTGGTCCATATCTTTCGGATATTTAATGAACCTTACCATTCCCAGAAGCGGGGAAGTGGCCAGGGCAACGGCCTTGTACGGAGTTGAGAAAGTTCCTGTTGACCGGTCTTTCGGGACCATTATTCTGGAGAGGGTCGTGGATTTAATGTGTATGATCATTTTCTTGGGACTGACGATTATCTTTAAAGGTGAAGTCATTTATTCTTTTTATAAAAATTCAGGAATCGATTTTAATCCTAATAAAATCCTTATCATTCTTTTAATTTTAACCGCAGGGGCTGTTTTATTTTTCCTGTTTAAGAAAAAGTTAGCCAGAGTACCGGTTCTGGATAAAGTGATTAGTTTTATTGATGGAATTCTTCAGGGCCTGACCTCCATATTTAAATTGAAACAGAAAGGTAAATTCATAGTATATACAGCGGGAATCTGGATTTCCTATTACTTTGCCGCCTATCTGGTATGTTTTGCCCTGCCTGAAACTTCAGGATTTACGTTTGATGACGGCTTCCTTATTCTTGTTGTCGGAACCCTGGGCATGATCGTTCCGGCCAGCGGCGGGATCGGAGCTTTTAACCTGGCCATGAAATACGGCTTTATGGCCCTGTTTATTTCTATGGGAAAAAGCGGTGAACTGGGAGGCGAGATAGGCCTGACCTATTCGTTCATTTCTTTGCCGCTGCAGATTATTATCATGCTTACGATGGGGCTGATTTCTATTCCTATGCTGGCGAAAGCAAGAAACCGAAAGATGGCGGAAAAATAAATTTATACAAATATTTTTAATCTCTCAGTATAACATCCGGCCGTGAGGCCGGATTTTTTTATGGACAGAATACATCCCGTACCGGATCGGTAACTCCCGGTAGTCTTCATGATTGATTTACCGTTTACATCATTATTCGTTATAAAATATGTTGGAAAATTTCTAAAACAGCCATAACTTAGAGGAAGCAATACAATACAGAACATTATTATGGCAATTAATTTACAGAAAGGACAAAGAATAGAAATCGGATTTTCAAAAATGACCATTGGTCTCGGCTGGGATCCGAATGAAGGAAGAGGATATGATTTTGACCTTGATGCTTCCGCAATTATGATTGATGGAGACCGCAAGCTGGTGAGTGAAGATTACTTTGTTTTTTACAATAATTTACATTCTCCCGATGGAGCACTTACCCATACCGGTGATGATCCGAGCGGAAAAAACAGCGATGGTGACGATGATGAAGCCATTATTGTTGATCTTGATAAAGTGGACGAGAAGGTGGTTGAAATCCTTTTTGTAGTAACCATCGAAGATTTCGAAAGAAGAAAACAGAATTTCGGGCAGGTAAGAAATTCATACATCAGAATTATCGATAATATCAGTCATCAGGAAATTGCGAAATATGAGCTGGATGAGGATTTTTCTATTGAAACAGGCGTAGAATTCGGAAGGTTGTATAAAAAGAACGGAAGCTGGAAATTTGAAGCTTCCGGAATCGGTTACCGTGCAGACCTGTCTTTCTTTCTTGAAAAATATTATAAAGGTCAAATTATTAAATAAATCCTATGGCAATCAATTTACAAAAAGGGCAGACCATTAACCTCCGTAAAAATGAGCGTGGAGACAATGTCTATGATCTTTCGAGCGTAACCATCGGTTTGGGATGGGATGTCCGCAGACAGGGAGGTTTCTGGAACAGGATACTTAACGGAAACAATGATCCTGAATATGACCTGGATGCCATTGCCTTCCTTCTGGATAAGAACGGAAAAGTAGCCAATATGGGGAAAACGGTGCCTTCAGCTTCCGGCATGGACCTGGTGCTGTATCAGAGTGATGTTGTCTATTTCAATTCGATGCGGCATCCCAGCGGGAAAATATGGCTGACCGGCGACAATAGAACCGGTGCAGGGGATGGTGACGATGAGCAGATTATTGTGAAATTAGACCAGTTGGATGAACGCTATCAGAAAATTGTTTTTGTCGTGTCAATTTATAAGGGGAATATAAACAGGCAGCATTTCGGGATGATTGAAAATGCCTTTATCCGAGCAGTGGATGCGGGAGGGAGGGAAATTACAAAGTTCAGCCTTTCCGGGGATGTCGGTTTGAACGGGATGTGCTCGATGGTTTTTGCGGAAGTATACCGTCACAACGGCGACTGGAAATTCCGTGCCATCGGCGAACCTTATCAGACGGATAATTTTATCGATGTTTTAGCACCCTATACATATTAGGTGAAAGCCGCAGGCCATCTATTTACTGCTGTAAAGCTCAATGATAGGTCCTTTATAGAATCTGGTACAGTCAAATAAATCCTTGAAATCCTCATAAGTGTCTTTAGAAATAGGCGGTTCTGAATTCTTTGCATGGTATTCATTTTCTGCCAATGAATATATTTTTGCATGCTGGGATTTCAGAGCGTCAAACAGATAATCTCCGTTGGTTGTTTTATTCATTAAACTGGTAAAGAATATTCCGTAAATAAGAAACTGGTTGAAATTTTCCGAATCGGTAATCCGGCTGATCTTTACGGGTGCATGTTTTTCATAGTCTGACATGATCTGCCGTATATTTTCAATAGGCACAGAAGAGGTAATTTCATAAAATAGGTCAATGCCATGTACAAAAAGCTGGGTTTTTATTTCCTCAGGATCTGAAGCATATTGGGTATTGAACCAACTGAAAATACACAGAAGCTCCTCTTTTGAAAGGGTTTGGATATCTTCCTGAACTTTTTTCCGGATAAGTTCCAGGCTGGTCTTTTTATCTTCCTCAAGAAATTCCAGTACCTGATCCTCTTCACGGCAGAGCTTGTTATACAAATTGATCTTTGCGGCAACAGGATTAATTTTTATGAAATAAAGCTTTTCTGCCATAATATGATGTGAACGATTCGGTTTTGGTATTGTCCCTACTAAGGTAACGAAAAATTCAACATAAAAGTGATATAATTATTTTATATGTAATTTTTTAATGAATTAACAGGCAAAAACCAATTTATACCATGAACATCAAAGGAATACCATTACTTCATTCTTGCATTCATAATCCTTTTCTGGATTGCATTTGATCTAATATTTAATTTTTCTATTACCGATGATCCGGTAGTGGCTTTCAAGTACTATTTACTGCGACTGCGGATCGAAGTAGGCTTTAAAAGTCAGAGGGTCTTCTGTTTTGCCTTCGGATGTTTCGAGGTATTCATGGTATTCTTCCGGGTGCTTTTCCATATAGACCATCACGATGGACAGGTTGATCAACAGGTTTTTGTCTTCTGAGCCCAGGCTTAATGCGGTCTTTAAATATTTCAGGGCCGTTTCATTTTCTCCCATATCCGAATAAATCGCCCCGATATTGATTAAAGCTGCCGTATTCTGAGGCTCGATAAGCAGAATTTCATCCAGTTCCTTAATCAAAAGATCATTGATCGCATCCCAGTGATCTTCATTGTCCCACCTTTTGGCCTGGAGTTTTTTTACGTTTTCTAATCGTTTCGTAATGGTATTCATTGTTTAAAATTAAAAAATTGATTCTGCAATTTACAATTTAATTAAGGAGTGATAGTGCCAGGATCGGATTCAGCTGCTTTCCGATTACAATGATTAACTGTTATCGATACTGAAGAAATTAAGTTCTCTGCCGGTTTTTTTAAGGTGATAGGATTGCTTTGACGGGTGGTGATAGAAACGTTTTAATATCCTTAAAATAAAAGATCAGCCTGATACCTGATTATTTCCCTACCATGGTTATTTCTCTCATTGTTTTTGTTTTTTATCTCGATTTTTTACTAGTGAAAATAATACAATGGCCGATACTAACCCTAACATAGCTAAGATCATCATGGCGAAGCTTGTTATGAAATTGTAAAATAAAGAGCCCTGAAAGTAAAACAGATCCGTAGACAGGAACAGTTTGCTTTTCTCCTGGTTTCCCGGATGGTAGAAAACGACAAAATCTTTCTTTTCGATTTTCTCTGAAACCGATTGGGAAAACTCATTAACAAGCTCATCACGTTTCTGGCTGTTCCAGAATGGGTAATATTTTTTTAAAGCTTCGGATTCTGTTTTCGTGTATAATGTCCTGCCCGGTTGATAGGCGTAATACACATCAGTATAGGAATTTCCCATCCGTTTGTAACCGCTGTCCCAGGAAGGTAGTGCTTTTATTTCTTTGGCATCAATCGTTTTCCAGTTCCAGTGGGATATTTTGAATTCCTGAATGCTGAGAAAAGGAGAAAGAGACATCATGGTAATAAGCACCAGATAAACGGCACTTAGAATTATTGAAAAATCTCTGATTACATAACGAAATCCGGTTTTCAAATATCTTAAACCCTTAAAATTCACAGCAACGGTTATAAAAAAAGCATATAAAAAATAGGATACAGGGTTTTCTATAAATACACAAAAGACCACCAAAGCAGCAATACATATAAATCCTAAAAACGTAAAAAAAGTATCTGTGAAATTTTTAAATTTTTTAATCATATTATTGATGCTTTAAACATACAAATTACATACTCCAGACACTCCATTTGGATTGGATTACGGAAGGATTCACTTCTTTTAATTTATGATAAAAGGTGAGGAAATTCTTGTTCCAGATAGAATAATTATGGGCAAAATTGAAAACCACTTCTTCCCCCTGATCATTGATCTTAACCTGCCAAATCCTGCTGTTATTGATCTGATAAGCCGTTTTGCTGAGTTCCTTAATGTCTTTTAAACTGAACTTTGCGGTCTGGTTATTCTTATTGACGGCATAAAAATACTCCTGGTCAAAATAAAAGTCATCTGCAGAAACCACTTTTTTTTCAAGACCCAATAAAAACGGCCTTCCTGAAATCTTCTGTAAGCCTTCGGAACTTAAATGGCTGTACTTTACATTTTGGTTTAAAGGCAGTGGTACATAGTATTTTTTGTAAATTTCACGAAGAATCACAAGTCCTAAAAGGGGGCCTGAAACGGCAATGACAATAAAATAAATGTCACCGGCCTGCGACAGGGTCAGGGTAACAATCGTAATGAACAGAGCATACAGCAATACGAATAAAATAATTCTTTTTACCATTTTATAAATTTATAATTAATCATCAGATTCTTAATACAAAAAATACCCCATCCATCGCATTAAATTAATAAATATCAAAAAAAGCTTCTGAAACCTCAGAAGCTTTATAATTTATCCGAATGCCCTTTTCAGCAGGCTCTCCACTTTCGGTTCGCTTCCCCTGAAGTTCTTATATAATTCCATCGGGTCTTTTGTACCGCCGGAAGAAAGCAAAGTTTTAAATTTTGAAGCAATCTCAGGATTGAAAATGCTGTTTTCCCTGAAATACTGGAAGGCATCGGCATCCAGAACTTCCGCCCATTTGTAAGAATAGTATCCGGCAGCGTATCCGCCCTGGAAAATATGCGAAAAGCTCGGGCTCATCGCCGTTTCGGGATTGGCCGGATATAATTGCGTTGCTTGGGTATAATCATCTTCAAATTCCTTTACGCTTTTACCTTCCAGTTCTTCAGCTTTCGTGTGGTAATTCATATCCAGCAGTCCGAAACCAATCTGTCTCATCGTCTGGTACCCTTCCATAAAGTTTTTAGACTGGGCAATTTTTTCAATTTTATCATCCGGTAAAATTTCACCGGTCTTATAATGTCGGGCAAATGTTTTCAGAAATTCCGGTTCGTAACAGAAGTTTTCCAGGAATTGGGAAGGCAGTTCCACAAAATCCCATTTCACGGAAGTCCCGGAAAGGTTGGGGTATTGTGTGTCTGCCAGCATGCCGTGAAGGGCGTGGCCGAATTCATGGAATAAAGTCGTCACTTCCTGAAACGTCAGTAAGCTCGGCGTATCTTTGGTCGGTTTGCTGAAATTGCAGACGATAGAAATATGCGGACGGGAATTTTCACCTGACCTTGTATACTGGCTTTTATAGCTCGTCATCCATGCTCCCGCTCTTTTGCCTTTTCTCGGGAAATAATCTACATACAGTAAAGCCTTGAATATTTTTTCAGGATGTTCGCTTTCGTCTTCCGTTTTCCCGTTTCCATCCTCAAAAACCTCATATACTTTCACATCCTCATGGTATTTCGGGATATCATTTCTTTCTTCAAAAGTCAATCCGAATAAGGTTTTTGCCAACCCGAACACCGCATCCTGAACCTGGTTCAAAGGGAAATACGGTTTCAGTTCTTCATCATTCAGGTCATATTTGGCTTTCCGGAGTTTTTCTGCATAGAAGGCATGGTCGTACGCCTGCATATCATCAATTCCGTCATTTTTTGCCAGAGATTTCAGTTCTTCGATTTCTTTTTCAGCATAAGGCTTTGCTTTTACCAGCAGCTCATTTAAAAAGTCGATCACTTTTGTCGGGGATTTGGCCATTCTTTCTTCCAAAACATAATCCGCATAATTTTTATACCCTAATAATTCTGCTTTCTGCTGTTTTAGCCGGAGCAGTTCTTTGATGAGGTTCTGGTTGTCAAACTCGCCGCCGTCAAAAGATTTTCTGCCGTTGGCCAGGGCCAGCTCCTTTCTCAGTTCGCGGTTTTCCGCATAGGTCATAAAAGGGATATAGCTCGGATACTGCAGGGTCACCACCCAGCCTTCCAGGTTTCTTTCCTTAGCGTCTTCGGCGTACTGCTCAAGTATGGCATCGGGAATTCCTGCCAGATCTTCTTTATGGGTGATATGCTTAAAATAATTATTGGTCGAGGCTAGTACATTCTGTCCGAACTGAAGAGACTTTAAAGATAAATCCATGCTGATTTTCTTTAGTTTTTCTTTGTCTTCTTCATTTAATAACGCGCCGCTCCTCACAAAACCTTTATAGGTCTCATTTAAAAGCATCTGTTGCTCTTCGTTCAGGTCATATTGATCTTTTTGGTCATAGACTTTTTTGATTTTATTAAAAAGGGCTTCGTTCTGAGAGATTTTCGAAGAATATTCCGTTAGGATCGGAGAAACTTCCTGAGCAATCTGCTGAAGTTCATCGCTGGTTTCTGCAGAATTCAGATTGAAAAAGATATTGGATGCCCGGTCCAGCTGCTCTCCCGAATAGGCCAATGCTTCGATTACATTTTCAAAAGCAGGTTCTGCAGGATTGCTGACAATGGCATCGATTTCTTCCTCCGATTTCCGGATCAGTTCCTGAAAAGCCGGAAGATAATCTTCATTGTTGACGGAAGTAAACGGTGCTGAATGATATGGTGTGGTAAAGGGTTGCGTTAAAATATTCATTTTTTTCAGGTTTTAATAATTGTAAATGTAATAAATCAAGATGATCCGACCGTTCAATGGCTCAAAAATAATGCCCCGGCACAAACATGTGACAAAATGATGGATCCTGATAAATCTTGTCATAGGAAAAGCAAAGGGGAGATCCAAATGATTAATTTTGGCGGTAAGCGGTAAAATTCTCTAAAGCAAAGTGTTAACGTAAAAACAATTAAACGATGAAAACAATATTCAAAATCCTTGGTGTCATTATCCTTTTAATGATTGGGTATGCTGTAGTAGCCATACTGGCCTTCAGTAAAGACTATCATTATGAAAAATCGGTGGTTCTGAATGCCTCCAAAGAAAAAATATGGCCGCACCTAAGCTCGATGAAAGCTTTTAATCGATGGAATCCGTGGATGAAATTGGATGCGGCCATGAAAATTACCTATACCGGAAATTCCGGGGAAGCAGGGGATAAGTATTGCTGGGACAGTAAAAATGACGATGCCGGAGCGGGATGCCAGGAAATCAAGGAATTGATTTTATATCAGAAGCAAAAAACAGAAATGACCTTTATAAAACCTTTTGAAGGCGAAGCCGCTTCTGAAATTATCTTGTCTCCTCAGGGAAATGCTACGAAAGTAACCTGGACTATGGATACGGAACAGGATGCCATGATCAAAATAATGAGGCCCGTTATGGATTACCAGATGGGAAAATCTTATGAAGAAGGCCTGGACAATCTGAAAGCATTGGTTGAGAAATAAATAAAATATTTTACCGGTTCCGTTATAATTTTTTCGTGGATGCTCTTTAAAAGAGAAAGATTTTTAAAATATGACCGCTGTTTTTTAAAAAGCAAAAGTATAGATTATTTAAAAAATATTATCTTTATATAAAGAATAGATTCATGGAGAAGATCATATTTGAAAAAAATAATATAAGAAATTATGTAAAAACCGCCATCGCTGAAAAAATTCAGAAACTTAAAAATTTTATGGAATTTACCCTGGAAGCGAGCCGCGATATTAAAAAGACTCCGAAATACGACAGCATGCGGGAGGAAATGCAGGAAGAAATTTACCAGATGCAGCGGCAGCTGGCAGCCTTGAATGATCTGAAGAGGAATATGGCGAAAGTATTAAACGGTTCCACTGAAAGGGTTCAGCTGGGATCTCTGGTGATCACCAACAAAGCGCGCTTTTATATTTCGGTTTCTTTGGGGGAATTCTTTTTTGAAGGCGACCGCTTTTACGCCATTTCCCCCGAAAGCCCGATGGCAAAAAAAATGATGGGCATGAAATCCGGCGACGAGTTTACCCTCAATAACATTTACCAGAAAATCGTAGAGGTTTTATAATTTCTGATCACAAACTCCAAATTAAATTTGGAGTTTTATTTTTATTCAGTACCTTGCAATGCAAAATACTTACTTATGAAATTTCAGCAGTTACGAACAAACAGAATTAATCAGTGGATCATCATTCATCTCCGTTATCTGGTAGGCTTTGCCTTTATCCCGTCCGGACTGATCAAAGTAATGGGTGAACGGTTCACCGCCATCCAGACCGATAATCCGGTCGGCTATTTCTTTGAAGCTTTATATCAGTCGGGGATGTACTGGAATTTTCTGGGCTGGGTACAGGTGATCGCCGGAATACTGCTGATTACCCAGCGTTACGCTACTTTGGGCGCACTGATGTTTTTTGCGATCCTGACGAATATCTGGATGATTACCCTTAGCCTGTCATTTAAGGGGACCTGGATCATTACTTCTTTAATGATGTTCGCGGTGCTGATGCTCCTGATTTGGGACAAACACAAATTGCTGCCGGTTATTAATTATGATACAAGATCCGTTATGAATGAGTTTCCCGATCCCGCACGCATATGGGTCAATGCAGGAATCGTTTATGCCATCTGCTTTATAGCGCTCTGTCTTTTAGGAGCTGTCAATGAAAGTGTTTATGCAAAATGGCTTTCGGGAGTATTGGCTTTAATGGTTCTGGCTACTTTTGCAGTAAGTAATTACAGGGCATACAAAAGTCAGAAATTAATACTGAATACTTAATGTCCTGCATGATAAATGAATTACATGCCGTAAATTTGCATCATGAATAAAGCAGACATTTTAAAAGAGATTATAGAACAGAGGAGAAGTATCTTTCCGAAAGATTATACCGAAGCAGAAATTTCTCAGGAAATCATTGATGAGATTCTGAATTCGGCGACATTCGCTCCCAATCACAAACGGACAAAACCCTGGCGTTTTAAAATATTCAGAGGGCAGGAGAAGGCTGCTCTGGCCTCGGAAATGCAGGCAATCTACAAAGCTTCCCAGCCTGAAAACCTGTTCCTGGAAAAAAAATACAATGACATTGGTTTTAAGATCAACAAAGCGGATACGGTGGTTTCCATCGTGGTTAATTTCAGCGGAATGCTTCCCGAATGGGAGGAAATCGCAGCCGTTTCTATGGCCGTTCAGAATATGTACCTGACCTGCACTGCCAACGGCATCGGGTGTTACTGGAGTTCTCCGAAACTGGTTGATCATCTGAAAGCATCTTTAACCATTGAAGAAAACCAGAAATGCCTCGGATTGTTCTATATGGGTAATCTGGAATAAAAGTATTATTGCAAAACTTTAGTTCGTATCTTTTTACTTTAAAGTTTTTTACTATCTTTGCACTCTTAAAATATTTAACTGGGACGAGTTCCCGTAAAATTCAAACATTATGTCAGTAAAAATCAGATTACAAAGACACGGTAAAAAAGGTAAGCCTTTCTTCCACATCGTGGTTGCAGATTCTAGAGCAAGAAGAGATGGTAGATTCATCGAAAAACTAGGAACATACAACCCAATTACTAACCCTGCAACAATTGATTTAAACGTTGATTCTGCTGTAAAGTGGTTAAACAACGGTGCTCAACCCACTGATACGGCAAGAGCGATCCTTTCTTACAAAGGGGCACTTTACAAAAAACACTTACAAGGTGGTGTTGCTAAAGGAGCTTTTGATGAGGCTGAGGCTGAAAAAAGATTCAATGCATGGGTAGAAGCTAAAGATTCAAAAGTACAAGGTAAAGTTGAAGGTTTAACCAAAGCTCAGTCTGACGCTAAGAAAGCTGCTCTGGATGCTGAAGCTAAAGTAAACGAAGCCAGAATTGCTGCTGCTGCACAAGTTGAAGCGGATGCTAAAGCTGCTGAAGAAGCTGCTAACGCACCGGCTGAAGAAACGACTGAAGGAGAAGCACCTGCTGCTGAAACTGAAGAAAACACTGAAGCTTAAAAACAACCCGGTATGCGTAAAGAAGATTGCTATTTATTAGGAAAAATCACACGCAGACACGGACTTGCGGGTAACGTTATCCTTAAACTGGATACCGACCAGCCCGAGCTTTACAATAAACTGGAATCAATATTCGTTGAAATCAACGGATTATTGGTTCCTTTTTTTATTGAAAAGTCATCATGGAGCAAATTGGACGCTCTGAATATTGCCTTTAAAAATTCTACTGAGGCTCTGGTAGACCAGTCACTGGGTAAAAACGTATATTTACCGCTGGCTACATTACCGAAACTTTCCGGCAAACAATTCTATTACCATGAGATCATCGGGTACAGCATCCTTGACGAAAACGGTCAGGACTGTGGCGTGATCCGTTCGGTAAATGATCAGACGGCCCAGGTGTATTTCGTAACGAATCTGGACGGTAAGGAAGTGGTTATTCCTATGATCAAAGACTGGGTTCTTGAAGTCGACCGGGATGAAAGGTTCATCAAAATGATTCTTCCTGAAGGACTCATTGATGTTTATCTGGTTCCTTCTAAAAAAGATGAATAATCATCATCAGTTTTTCAGATAATAGATCTGAAATTTTCCCTCCTTTATATTACTTACTAAAAAATATTTTCCCGCTTTGGTTCTTACAGGATCAGAGACGGCTAGTTTATTATGGTCCTCTTTGGTGGAAATCGTTTTACTGCCGAGTTTTATATCATAATAATACATATGCACAGGATGATAGCCGAACGATGCTACAAAATGGTTCCCGGTGCTGAACCATTGGTTGCCTGAGACAATCTTATCCTTCACCTGAAAAAATACGGTATCCCTGTTTTCTTTCCGGATTTCGGCTGAAAAGACATTCCCTTTCCGCAACAGCTGTATCTTAGGATGAAGCGTTATATATAAAGGATCATCTTTTTCAGAGAATTTTTCAAAGGATTTCAGAAGATTTGAAGAAATAAAATAAGGATCTTTCTGATCAGGGTTACCCAGGTAATTGTCACCATACGCTGCATAATTCAAAATTCCGGTTCTCGCTTCATCGGGGATTAACAGAATCCGATCCGTCTTATTCAAAATGGTTTGTTGAAAAGCAGATTTCTCATCGGCTATTTTTTTTATTAATGCAGAATCTTTTTCAGGTTCTCCCGTGTGAAAGAGGTGCTCGTATTTTTTCGTGATATCATCCGGATCATAGAAAGGCAGAATTTTTTTATGACGGAAATCCGGAGCGATATATTTCCGGTCATTGGCATACAGGTTACCTGTATCATCTATGAAAGCAAGATTATTGATATTCGGCCTGTTGTTCCATTGTTCAGCAATGGCCAGCCTGCCCTCACGCATTATAAAAATCCTGTTGGTATGGTTCTCATGGGAATCTGTTACCGGGTAATTGTAGATAAAAAAATAATGGTCTTTCACCAGATAGCTGCAGTTGTCTTTCTGTGAAAGCGGAAGCTCCATGACCTTCTCCAAAACAACTGTTTTATCCGAAAAATTAGGAAATTCCGGAATTTCAGGATGCCTGTCTTCTTCCACCTCTGTTTTAGGACTATAGCAGGATGATAAAATGAAAAGCGACAGTACAAGTGAAATCCTCATGGTTTATTTTTATTAAAGATACATTTTTTTGAAAAATATAAAGTACTATAATAACCAAGCCTTTTAGTAAAAAAGATGAGTGACGATATCATGAATCACTCATCTTTTATTACACATTATTCATTGCTTATCATTTATTAATCGCCGGAAGCAAATACTCCTCCACTATCTTTTCCGCCTGTAAGTGGGCATAGGATTTATTGTAAGCTTTTGCTGTGATCACGATCACGACAGGAATTTCCGTGAATACAATAATTTTGTTTCCGCCGTTTCCACTGGATTGATAGGCCTCAAAACTTTGATTTCCCGCTTTATAAACTTTCCTCCAGAATAGATAGCCGTACCATTCAAAATCCTGGTCACTGGTGAAATAGTTGGTGAAAGATCTTTTTATCCAGTTTTTGTCGATCATTTTCCGGCCTTTCCATATTCCGTTATTTTTATAAAGCTGTCCGAATTTGGCAAAATCCAGCGCTTTCATCCGAAGTCCTCCGGCCAGTGAAGGCTTCTGCTGCGGGGTAAACTGCCATTGATAATTCGTGATTCCGAGCGGTTGAAAAAGCTTTTTACCAGCATATTTTTCCAGACCTTCGGGAACTGTTTTATCTAAAATATCGCCTGTCAATACAACCCCTGCCGTAAAATAGCTCCAGGTTTTCCCGGGCTTGTTTTCCGTAGCAGGCAGATCCAGAGCAAACTTCACCCAATTCTCTGTAGGGTACATATTTTCCTCATTTCCGGAAGAGCTTTCATCAGCATCATTTCCGTCAAATCCCGAGCTCATCGTCAGCAGGCTTCTAATGGTAATGCTGTCTTTGCGGGACGAATAATTTTTGAACTGTTTCAGGTCATAAAACTCTTTCAGCATCCGGTTTTCACTTTTAAAATAACCGTCTTGGATGGCGATTCCCATCAGAGCGGAGGCAAAAGATTTCCCGACCGAACGCGTGTCCTGCAGGGAATCTCTTCCCGACCGGCTGAAATATTCCTCCAAAAGAAGCTTTTCATTTTTGATGATTACAATACCGGTAATATCCCTGAACCTGTTCTCTGCAATTTTTGTATTTAAAAGCCTGATTTTTTCCTGATCAAATTTTTCATCAGACACTTTCCATCCGCTGTCGGGCTGAATCTTCTGCACAGCCATCTGATCCTCCGAAATGTCTTTGTGAGGAACGGTTAAGTGAATTTCACCGGAAGCCATGGTATTTCCGACTTTTACTGACGAAGTTTTTAAATAAGGTCTGATTTCAATCTTTAACACATGATTTCCTTCACTCATGGCGTCAATTCCGCCATGGGCCATATAAAACCTTGTCCACATATATTTTCCCCAGGAATCTTCATTTTTTGAACTTAATAAAGGAATTCTGAAATTGGTTTTCAGCTTTTTGCTTTCCGCTGTTCCGGCTCCCGGATTCAGGTCCTCCGTATAAATTAATTTTCCGTCAATGTAAAAACTGAATTGGTAATTTCCTTTTTTAAGCAATTCATCCGCCGATAAACTGGAGTCAAGCTGATGTAAATAATTGACCAGTGAGTTATCCAGAAAAATGCGGAGGTCAAGGTCTTTATCTTCCTGAAATGTCATTGTTTTCAGAAAATCGGTTTCCTTCGTATTTTCCAGAGGAATCATTTGATCTAAAAATAAAATTTTGTTCAGATGGTTTTTCTGAACAGGATTTTCAATCTTTTCAGGCTCAACCAGATTTTGGCTTAAAGAGAAACCGGAAATAAAAATCAGAACGGATAAAAGAATTGTTTTCATGTTAAATTTTATCTGAACAAAAGTAGGCCTCTGATGGTATAAAAAATAGAATGAAATTAACATTTTTATTTCTTCAGAAGGTTTTTGTATTGAAGCGGAGCAATTCCCATATTCTCTCTGAATGACCTGATAAAGTGGCTTTGATCTGCAAAACCGCATTCCAGTGCTATTTCCGTTAAAGACCTATGGGTGTTGAGAAGGGTTAAGGATCTGCTGATCTTCAGTTTCCGGATGTATGTTCCTAAAGTGCAGTGAAAATGCTTCTGAAAATCCCTGCTCAGATGAACAGGATGAACGTCCAGTGTCTTTGAAAGCTCGGTCAGGCTTAATTTTTCCGTGAAACTTCCGTGGAGTATTTCATCGATCTTACTTACCCATTGCGGTTTTTTATCAGCATTTTTGGCCTTGCCGGATAACTGACTGAAAATATTGAGTAAAAGTTCATGAACAGGCAGTTCAATCCCTGGAGCATTCATTTTTGTTTCCCTGAAAATCTGGTGCATAAGCAATTTTATAACAGGGTCTTTTACATTGAAGCTTCCTTCCAGGGAGTCTTTTGAAATATCAAACTGTTTAAACCAGTCTTCCGTAAGTTCAAGATGGAATCCTCTCGTGAAAATATCCGGCCTGATATTGTAATGCGCATCTTCCCAATGATGGTAGAGCAGTGTTCCTGCAGAACAGTCATACATTTCTTTTTTGTTTCCTTCCGTCATATGTCCCTGCAGCAGAAAAGTAAAATATGGGTTTTCATGATAATGCCAGTCGACAAAAGGATGGGTGTACTCAGTATCGGTAATAGTTAAACCGTCTAAATGGAGGGTTTCATTGGTTTGCCCGAAAAATTCACCATGACGGAGGCTTTTCATATTATAGTTTTTGTTTTAAATTTTCAATCTGACCATACATTTTATTGAAAAATATTTTCCTGTCACGGTTTCCCGAAGTGTTCAGCGATTTTGAATTTTTGATCTGGTGCTCAAAATAATTTCGTGTTTCACCACAGGTTTTTTCATCATTAATCAGAATATAGCCAAACATATTCACAGGGATCGCAAAAAGGGATTGTTGCGGATGGTGAAAAAAAATGTCGTTGGAAAGATGCATCAGTTCGTTTTCGTACAGGTGAAACTTCGGATTGTTTTCTGTCTTCTGTTCAATATAGGCGATCAGTTCTTTTAATTCTTTCAGGATAACTGTTGCTTCGTTTTTTTCTAAAAGTCCCGTTTCATAATAAAATAAAATCTGTTGCAGAATACTGGAGATGGTCAGGTCATTCCAGAGCTCCACTATATTTTGTGCTTCATATTTTTTCCTGAGTTTCTGGGTATTTGATTCGGAATATGGCGGCGAAAAATGCAGAAAAGGAATAAAAACCTGTTTTGCGTTCAGCAGGTTCATCCAGACATAAATCTTAAAACGGGAAAGCAGGGTATCTGAAAGCGTATAGAAAAACGGAATATCCTTAGCAGAGTAATACACCGTCATCTCATCAGTAAACGGGAGGTTTTCAAAAATGCTGAGGTTATTCTGAAAAAAAGACTGCAGATCTTCTGTTGTATTTACCGCTGATGTTTTCTGGACCACGAGCTGCCGGTCTGAAGTGATAAACTGATTGAGGGAGATCTGATAGTATTTCGCCAGTTCCAATGCTTCCTCAAAACTGAACTTTGCCTTCATGGAAGTCCGGCGGTGTGCCGCATCATAGCTGATGTCAAGAATATTGGCAATCTCGTCATTCAATGATTTGTCGCCAATCCTTCTGCGGATTTCTTTAAGTAAAAGCTCCTGATGCATGTTTTTGTGATTTTCACAAATGTACTTCTTTATTTTAATTTTTTTCCGCATTCGGATTGGTGATTTTCACAGATACTTTTGAAGTATAATTTTAAAACAAGATATCATGAATAAGAATTTAATACTATTGAATGTGCTCATCAGCATGGTATTGCATGGCCAGGACCACGACAGCGTTAAGATAAAGCCTGCTGTATTTTCGGTAAATCCTAAAAAGTCAGTGACAAGAAATACGTCAGGAATTAACATTGGGGTATTAGATATTTACAAAAAACAAAAAATTAACGGCCTGAATCTGCAGGCGAACCCGCTTAGCCTGATTTATCCCCTTATTCCTAAAGCCATCCCCGTTCCTACAGAAGAAACATCAACGGTTACGGTAAACGGACTGCATATTTCTACCGGCGGGATGGTGGATGGTGAAAAACTTAACGGGGTCGGGATTTCGATCTATCATCATGCACGGGTTACCAATGGAGTTTCTGTAAATTTTTACAATAATACTTCGGGAAATCTAACAGGGATCCATATTTCTGGATTTGCTAACAGTTCTGAAAAAGGATACGGTTTGCACATGGCTTTTATCGGAAACGATTCAGATGATTTCAAAGGGCTGCAGGTCTCCGGGTTCAATGAATCCAAAAAGATGAGAGGGGTGCAGATCGGGCTGGTGAACAAGGCCGGAAATCTTAAAGGGTTTCAGCTTGGATTGTGGAATGTCAACGAAAAGAGGAAACTGCCTTTGATCAACTGGAATTTTAAAGCTAAAACCAAAAAGTCATGAAAACAGTACCTTATATTTTAATTGCGGTAAGATTTATCCTGGCGCCGGTTATTATGGCTTTAGCGTATCTCCAAGGAGAAGAATCCCGATTTTTGATTTTAGGATTGATGTATACCGGATTGCTTACCGACATTTTCGACGGAATTATTGCCCGGAAAGCCGGTGTCTCATCTGAACAGCTGAGAAGACTGGATAGCCAGACCGATCTGGTGTTCTGGCTTTCATTGGGCTTTGCTTCCTATTTTATGGCTCCTGAACTCATTACAAACGAATGGCCGGGAATCCTTTTGATCTTTGGGATGGAAGCCCTCTGCTATCTTGTCAGTTTCCTGAAATTCGGTAAAGAAACCTGTACCCATGCCTTTTTGTCAAAAATGTGGGGCCTGAGCCTGCTGATTGCTTTTACCTATCTGATAGGCTTTCAACAGGCGGGCTGGGCTTTTTATCTGACGGTAGCGTTAGGATTCATTTCCCACATTGATGTGATCCTTATTGTTTTGCTGCTCCCGAAATGGCAGTATGATGTTCCCAGTTCCTATCATGCCTGGAAGATCCGCCAGGGGAAACAGAGAAAAAAGACGGTTTTCTTTAATTGATTCGCATTTAAAACGGATTTTCCGGTTAAATTATTGATAAATGATTGGGTAAAAACACAGCGTCATCATCATATTGCGCTGTTTTTTTGTAACTTTGCCCACATTAATTTTTATACAAAAATTTATTATCGACAAAATGAAAAAGCAGACAATTAAGGAAGTCCTACAGGATTACAGGAAAGTATTACATCATGACATCACGGTTTACGGCTGGGTAAGAACGTTCCGTGCCAATCGTTTTATTGCGCTTAATGATGGTTCTACGATTAATAATTTGCAGATTGTTGTTGATTTCGAAAATTTTGACGAAGAGATTATAAATAAAATCAGTACAGCTGCGTCCCTGAAAGTTGTAGGTGAAGTGGTGGAAAGCCAGGGAGCCGGACAGGCTGTGGAAATTATCGCTAAAAAAATTATTATTTTAGGAGATAACTTTACGGAAGAAAGAGATAAAACCATTCTTCAGCCTAAAAAACACACGTTGGAAACGTTGAGAGATCAGGCTCACCTAAGGTTCAGGACCAATTTATTCGGGGCCGTTTTCAGAGTGCGCCACGCCGTGAGTTTTGCCATCCACTCGTTCTTTAACCAGAACCAGTTCTTTTATATCAACACACCCATCGTAACAGGTGCTGATGCGGAAGGCGCAGGAGAAATGTTCGGGGTGACCAACTTCGATTTAAACAATATCCCGAGAGATGAGCAGGGCGATATTGATTTTGCCCAGGATTTCTTCGGTAAGAAAACCAACCTGACGGTTTCAGGACAGCTTGAAGGAGAAACCGCCGCGATGGGATTGGGGAGGATCTACACCTTCGGACCTACGTTCCGGGCAGAAAACTCCAACACGACAAGGCACCTTGCGGAATTCTGGATGATTGAACCGGAAGTGGCGTTCAACAACCTTGAGGATAACATCGATCTGGCGGAAGACTTCTTAAAATATGTTATTCAATATGTATTGGACCACTGTAAAGATGACCTGGACTTCTTGGATAAACGTTTTGCAGAAGAGCAAAAAGGAAAAGCGGAAAAAGACAGAGCCAAAGAAGGCCTTATTGAAAAACTGGAAAATGTAGTGGCCAAGCGTTTTAAAAGGGTTTCTTACACAGAAGCCATTGAGATCCTGATGAACTCAAAAGAAAACAAAAAAGGAAAATTCCAGTATCCGGTTGAAAGCTGGGGAACCGACCTTCAGTCTGAACACGAAAGGTACTTGGTTGAAAAACACTTTGAAAGCCCGGTGGTCTTATTTGATTATCCGAAAGAGATTAAGGCGTTCTATATGAAGCTCAACGACGATAACAAAACCGTTGCGGCAATGGATGTGCTTTTCCCGGGAATCGGTGAAATCATCGGAGGTTCGGAAAGAGAAGCGCGGTTGGATGTTTTAAAACAGAAAATGGCAGAAATGCAGGTTGACGAACATGAGCTCTGGTGGTACATGGATACCCGGAAGTTCGGTTCCGTGCCGCACGCCGGATTCGGATTAGGGTTGGAAAGACTGGTACTTTTCGTAACGGGAATGACCAACATCAGGGACGTGATTCCTTTTCCGAGAACGCCTAAAAATGCTGAATTTTAGATATAAAAAAGCCTTACAGTTATCTGTAAGGCTTTTTGTTTATTTTAAAAAGTCATTATTATTTGGTCGATTATACAAAAATCGTGCTAAAATGTTATTTTATCAAAAATATTTATTAAATTCGTAGAATATGTTATGTTAACACCATCTAGTAAAATATGCTTAAACAACACTTACAACTCAAATTAGGACAAAAGCTGGCTCCTCAACAGATTCAGCTGATGAAACTGATCCAGCTTCACACGCTGGAATTTGAGGAGGAACTTGAGAGAGAATTGGAAGAAAACCCGGCCCTGGAAATTGCAAAAGAGGAATCCAAAGAAGATGATTATGCTTCGCTGGAGGAATCTTATGAAAGCGAAGGCACAGATACTATTGAAACGGATTTTGATGTTGACCAGTACCTTTATGACGATGAGCCGACTTATAAAACGGCATCCAGCAACTATTCCCCTGATGATGAAGAATTCGATAACGAAAGCCTCTTAACGGAAGGGCAGTCCCTTTACGATTATCTGCTGGAGCAGATCCACCTGATCAATATCAGTGACGAGGATGAAAAAATCGCGGAATACCTGATCGGCAACCTTGATACGGATGGTTATTTAAGAAGGGAAATCAAATCCATTGTTGATGACCTTGCCTTCTCTCAGGGTGTTTATACGACCAAGGAAAAAATTGAAGATATTCTTGAAAATTATGTACAGAAGCTTGATCCGCCGGGAGTGGGCGCAAGAGGCCTGCAGGAATGCCTTCTTTTACAGATTGAAAAGAAAGTGAGCTCCAACAAAGCGGTTTCCCTGG
This sequence comes from Chryseobacterium gregarium DSM 19109, assembly GCF_000430845.1. Taxonomy (GTDB): domain Bacteria; phylum Bacteroidota; class Bacteroidia; order Flavobacteriales; family Weeksellaceae; genus Chryseobacterium; species Chryseobacterium gregarium. The sequence continues at coordinate 62,494 of NZ_AUMU01000002.1, forward strand.
CTGCCAATATCCTAAGGTTCCAGTTTGATGCGCTGACCAATAAGCATTATAACAAGATTATCCAGAAATACGATATTGAAGAGGAAGACCTGAAAGATGCCCTGGAGGAAATTTCTAAATTGTCCCCTAAAGTAGGAGGGAACTTTGATACCCAGACCATCACCATCAACCAGGAAATTATTCCGGATTTTGTAATTCAGGTAAAAGACGGACAGGTGATTCCTATGCTGAACAGTAAAAATGCTCCGACTTTAAGGGTTTCGGAGGAATATAAGGATATCTTAACCACTTATTCCCACGATAAAAACTCTTCTGAGCATAAACAGGCCGCTCTGTTCATCAAGCAGAAACTGGATGCCGCAAAATGGTATATTGATGCCATCAATCAGCGCCAGAATACTTTATTGCAGACAATTACAGCCATCGTAAAGTTTCAGAAAGACTATTTTATTACAGGGGATGAAAAATCTTTAAGACCGATGATCCTTAAAGATATTGCAGATATTACCGGATTTGATATTTCCACCATTTCAAGGGTGGTAAAAAGCAAATATGCCGATACTTCAAACGGTATTATTTATTTAAAGGATCTGTTTTCAGATAGCCTGACAAATGATGACGGGGAAGAGGTTTCCACAAAAGAGATCAAAATGCACCTGCAGGAAGTCATCAGCAAGGAAAATAAAAGAAAGCCGTTAACCGATGATGCCTTGGTAGTCATTCTGAAAGAACAGGGCTATAATATTGCCAGGAGGACGATCGCCAAATACCGCGAACAGCTTAATATTCCGGTGGCAAGGCTCAGGAAAGAACTATAAAAATAAAAAAAAGCATTTCGATCTGAAATGCTTTTTTTATGCCCGATAATAAATGTTTTATCCGGATTTCTTAAAAATGAATCTCTTATTATTCCTGAGAGTCTATTTCCTGCAACTGCTTTAAGTTCCGGCCGAGTTTTTTGATAATAATACCGTACACCACCCTGTAATACAGCCAGACAATCAACACGGTAAAAACCGTACTGATGATAATGCCGGCTATGAATCCTGTAATTGTGGAACTGGTGATTTCTATATTCTGGGTATTTACAATATAACAAACGAAAACAGTAAAAATAGAAGTGAAGGTAATCAACAGCAGGATATTGATTAAGATAAAAGCATTAACGGTCTTCTTAAACTGAATGATTTTAAGGATGAATTTTTTAAGGTTCTCCTCAATTTTGATATCCTTATAGTTCTGATAGAATTTATAGACAAAATAGGCGGTTACGGCTAAGCTTAAAATTTTTAAGGTCAGGTAAATGTGGTCAAAAGTCATTTCCAGCTCCGTTGTTTTCCGGATGCCCATTTTTTCAAGAATGCTGATGAATGTATTGGATTCATTACCCTGGATGATATAGAATAATCCGATCAGCGAAAAACATGAGAATTCCGCTACGCTGATCCAGAAGATATATTTCACGTAATTCCGTGATTTTCTGTTTAACATCTGAAGGATCTCATGGTGGTCATACTTTTGCTGAACAGGCTGTTCCTGCCACGTCTTCTTAAAGCTGTCTAAATCAAATTCAGGCATATTTTTCCATCTGTTCTTTAAGGGTTTTCTTTAATCTGTTCATTTTTACCCGGGCATTCACCTCTGTTATTCCGAGGTTTTCCGCAATATCCTTGTAGGGCAGGTCATCCAGGTACATCGTAACGATGGCTCTTTCCACACTCGGAAGCGTTTTTATTACCGTATACAAAAGTGATACCTGTTGTTGTTTTTCGTCATCATCTTCTATAAAATCTGAATGATTGATGTCCAGCTCATTGGTAGGCAGGCTTTTGATTTTTTTCCTGAAAAGGGTAATGGCTGTATTAAGGGCGACGCGGTACATCCATGTGGAAATCTTGGAATTTCCTTTAAATGATTCATAGCTTCTCCACAGCTGCAGGACGATTTCCTGGAATAGGTCTTCCTCATCCTCCAGAGAATTGGTATACAGGCGTGATACCTTGATAATCAGGCCCTGATTATCCTTGATAAGCTGCGCAAATTCCTTTTCTTTTGAAGCCAATGCCGGTTAGTAAATTGTTGCACGAAGATAAAGACAAAATATTAATTTAACAATGTAATAATCTAACAATGTAAAAAATAGTTATCAGTTAAATTTTGCATTATTAGACGGCTGCATTGGTAAATTGTTACATTTTGTTTCAATTTACCTATCTTTGCAGCCACGAGAAAATCGGCCTGTTGATTCTTGCTTCGGTAAGGGTAGGAAAGTCCGGACACCAGAGAGCAGCAAAGCGGATAACATCCGTCACCCGTGAGGGTAGGACAAGTGCAACAGAAAGCAGGTACAGTTCGGCTGTAGTGAAACCAGGTAAACTCTTTGCGGTGCAATGATAAGTATATCGGTTCTTTTCAGCAATGGAAATAGGAGCGGCTCGCTCTGAAAGCCGAGGGGTAATCAGCTCAAGTTTTGCAGCAATGCACGACGCAGATAAATAACAGGCACTTTTTAAAGTACAAAATCCGGCTTACAGATTTTCTCGTGGTTTTTTTAAAAGCTGGAAGAGGGAAGTTTTGATACAGTGAATTTTTCTTACAACTTCCATCCTCCATCCTTCATCTGAATTTATTCTTTTTCCAGTTGCTTTTTAGCATCATCCAGACCTGCCCGGTCTTTTTCTGAAAGCTGAGGATATTTCAGGTCCATTTTTTCCAGAGCATCAATAATGATCTGTATAGCGGCTAAGCGGGCAAACCATTTGTTGTCTGCCGGGATGACATGCCAGGGTGCGTTTTCCTTTGAGGTCTCGTTGATCGCTGTTTCGTAGCATTCCATATATTGGTCGAATAAAGCCCTTTCCGGAAGGTCTGCCGCTGAAAATTTCCAGTTTTTCTCCTGCTCATCAATTCTGGCAATCAGTCTTTTCTTTTGCTCGTCTTTGGAGACATTTAAAAATATTTTAACAACCGTTGTTCCGTTTTGCGTAAGGTGCTTTTCAAAATTCCTGATGCTCTCATACCGGTTTTCCCAGAATGTCTTGTCAAAATCCTTTACGGAATCCCAGGTCTTTTCACTTAAATTATATTCAGGATGTACCTTGCATACCAGTACGCTTTCATAATGCGAACGGTTGAAGATCCCGATCATCCCTTTCTGAGGCAAGGCCAGGTAATGTCTCCACAAAAAATCATGGGAATATTCTTTGGAGCTGGGTGTTTTAAAGCTCATGACATTGCACCCCTGTGGGTTTACCCCGCCGAAAACATGCTCGATCAGGCTGTCTTTTCCTGCGGCATCCATAGCCTGAAGCACGACCAACAGCGACTGGCTGCCGTCTGCGTACAGTTTTTCCTGAAGCTCACGGAGTTTTTCCTGTTCCTGGGTAAGAAGCGCTACGCCTTCTTCTTTAGTCATTTTGCCTTCATATGCGGTGGGTGCTTTTTTAATAGAAAATTTTCCTTTGATTAAAAAATCGTCTGACAAATCGGTATTCATATTTTAATAGTTGATTTAATGATTTAATGTATTTCTAAATCCAAAACATAAAGCTATAAGCCTAACATCCGGTTTATAACATCTAATTTCTTACTTAAATATAATAAAAAAACCGCCTCAACGGAGACGGTTTCTTTATTTTTTAAGTAGAGATTACTTCACAGAAGCTACTTTTTTAGCCTGCTTTGCCGCTTTTTTGTCAGCTTTTGCTTTCGCTTTCAGTTCTTCAGGAGTTAACGGTTTTGGTTCAGGAGCATTCGCGTCTACGTTTCCTTTGATGTAGATGACGCTTCTGCTGTTCGCAGGATCGTTGGAAAATACTTCGATCATTTTGTTGAACCCGCCGTTAATAGCCGTGTTGTATCCTACCTTAATCTGAGCAGATTTTCCCGGCATAATAGGGTCTGTCTTAAATTCAGGCGTTGTACATCCGCAAGATGCTTTTACATTAGAAAGTACCAGAGGCTTGTCACCGGTATTGGTTACCGTGAAAAATCTTGTACCGTCTGAACTGGGTTTGATGGTACCGTAATCATAAGTGGTCCTGTCAAACGTGATGGTTTGTGCAGATGCTAATGCAAATGTTCCGAATAATGCAATTCCTGCAATTAATTTTTTCATATTCTTGAATGTTATTAAATACGTTCTTAGATAAATTTTGAGAAACAAAGTTAAAAATTATTTTAATTCATACTCAAAATTTTTTTTCTTTAGACTATTTTTGCACATTGTAAAGTAAAGTAATAGAATTTATGCAGATTTCAGAAAAGTACAATCCACAGGAAACAGAGCAGAAGTGGTATAATTACTGGTTGGAAAACAAATATTTCCATTCAGAGCCGAATGAAAAGCCGCCTTACACTGTTGTCATTCCTCCTCCCAACGTTACGGGGATTTTGCACATGGGGCACATGCTGAACAATACCATTCAGGATGTTCTGGTCCGCCGTGCAAGGATGCAGGGCTTTAATGCCTGCTGGGTTCCGGGAACGGATCATGCTTCTATTGCTACCGAGGCAAAAGTGGTTGCCAAACTGAAATCTGAAGGAATCAATAAATCGGATATTACCCGTGAAGAATTTTTAAAGCATGCCTGGGAATGGACCGACAAATATGGCGGAACGATCCTCGAGCAGCTGAAAAAATTAGGGTGTTCATGCGATTGGGACAGAACCCGTTTTACGATGGAAGAATCTCTTTCTCAGCAGGTGATTAAAAGTTTTGTCGATCTGTATAATAAAGGATTGATTTACCGTGGGTACCGGATGGTGAACTGGGATCCCGAAGCAAAGACCAATATTTCCGACGAAGAGGTCATCTTTAAAGAACAGAACGGAAAATTATATTTCCTTAAATATAAAATTGAAGGGACGGAAGAGTTCCTTTCGGTAGCTACCACGCGTCCTGAAACGATTTTCGGGGATACTGCCGTTTGTATCAATCCCAATGACGAAAGGTATGCTCACCTGAAAGGCAAAAAAGTAATCGTACCGATCGTCAACAGAGTGGTTCCGATTATTGAAGATGAATATGTGGATATTGAATTCGGGACAGGTGCATTGAAAATTACGCCGGCTCATGACGTGAATGACTACGAGATCGGGCAGAAGCACCATCTTCAGATGATTGATTCTCTGGATGATGACGGAAACTTAAATGACCACGGCCAGCATTATGCCGGAAAAAACAGGTTTGACGTAAGAAAGCAGATCGCAAAAGAATTACAGGAAAAAGATCTTTTGCTGAAAGCAGAAGATTATGTAAATAAAGTAGGGACTTCCGAAAGGACAGGCGCCGTTATTGAGCCTAAAGTTTCAGTTCAGTGGTTCCTGAAAATGTCTGAAATCGCAAAACCGGCTTTGGATGTTGTCATGGACGATGAGGTGAAGTTTTATCCTGAAAAGTTTAAAAATACCTACAAACACTGGATGGAGAACATCCGCGACTGGAATATTTCCCGCCAATTATGGTGGGGACAGCAGATTCCTGCATTTTATTACGGAGACGGAGAACATGATTTCGTCGTTGCTGAAAGCATCGCTGAAGCGCTGGTTCTGGCCAAAGAAAAATCGCAGATCGCAGATCTTCAGATCTCAGATTTGCGCCAGGATGAAGATGCCCTTGATACCTGGTTCTCATCATGGCTATGGCCGATGTCTGTATTTGACGGCCTGAACGATCCTGAAAATAAAGATATTAATTACTATTATCCCACTTCCGATCTGGTAACCGGTCCGGATATCATATTCTTCTGGGTTGCGAGAATGATCATGGCAGGATTGGAATACCGGAAAGAGGTTCCGTTCAAAAATGTTTATTTCACGGGGATCGTAAGAGACAGCCAGCGAAGGAAAATGTCGAAATCTTTAGGGAATTCGCCGGATCCGCTGGAATTGATGGACAAGTATGGTGCCGATGGGGTTCGTGTAGGGATTTTATTGAGTTCTGCCGCCGGAAACGACCTTCTTTTTGATGAAGATTTAATGCTGCAGGGAAGAAATTTCATGTCGAAAATCTGGAGTGCATTCCGGTTGATCAATATGTGGAGCCATGAAGATAAACCTGCAAATCCCGCAGAGACTCAGGCCATCGAATGGTTTGAAAATAAATTAAACAAGACAATCATTGATATTGATGATCAGTTTGAAAAGTTCAGGATTTCCGATGCCTTGCATTTGATCTATAAATTAATCTGGGATGATTTCTGCGGTTACTATCTTGAAGCGATCAAGCCGAATTATGGTGAAGGAATTTCCAAAGAAGTTTACCATAAGACCGTTGCCCTTTTCGAAGAATTAATGAAACTGGTCCATCCGTTTTTACCGTTCCAGTCAGAAGAAATCTGGCAGTTGATTTCGGAAAGAAAAACCGATGAGGCTTTGGTGATCGCCCAGCAAAAGAAAGCGGAAGCATTTAATGAAGATATTATTAAGAACTTTGAAACGGCAACAGAGGTGATTTCGGGGGTAAGAAATTACCGCCAGACCAAGGGGATTTCCCCGAAAGAAGCAGCAGAGATTTTTACCAATGCCTCCGGGTTTGCCAATGAACCGGTTATTAAAAAACTGGCCAATGTTTCAGAAATTCATTTCGGAACAAAAACAGACAAGCCGAGCTTTACATTTTTGGTCGGGTCAACGGAAGTTTCAATCCCGTTAAGCGAAAACTTAGATTTGGGAGAAGAAAAAATAAAGACAGAAGAGGAATTAAAATACTTGAAAGGATTTTTAATTTCTGTTGATAAAAAATTGTCTAACGAGAAATTCGTTGCCAATGCAAAGCCTGAAATCGTAGAAGTGGAGCGCAGAAAACAGAAAGATGCCCGGGACAAAATTGCCATTCTGGAAGAAAAACTGAAAAGCTTATAACGGGTCCGGAATGATTTTAAACGATTTATTGAATATCAGGCTGAATATAATAGGATGAACGATACATGCTTCATGTTCACCTGATACCGAAATGAATATAAATACATGACACACATAGAAAACATACAAAAATTATTCTCAAAAGACTTCGTGGAAAGCCCGTTACTGGAAAGCTTCGAAGTTGGGAAAATCTATCTTTCCAGCGGGAAACTGGTGGCCTGTGATCCTGTGATTACCAATGATATGCAGCCGTTTACCACGGTATTCCCGAAAGGCGATTTCACTGTTTTGCTGCACAAGGAAAGGGAAAGCAATTGTGTCGCGTATGCCGAAATAATTTTCAGCAGTTCTGAAATTTCAGGCTGGCAGCTGGCGACAACCGAAGGGCAGCGCGTGAAAGATCTGGCGGAAGGCGAAATTTTCGGATACCCTGTGGAAAGCGGAATGGGGTGTTTCATGGATGGCGATACCCAGAATATCCTGAATGAGCTTGAACAAAGGCTGTATCACAGCAAAGGGGTGGATTTCATGGGGATTTATGAAGAGTTTTTCCATGAGCATTTCTTTGATGAAAACGGGGCCATTGACCAGTATGCGTTCTTAAAACCGTCGGATCATCATCCTGGAACCATTTTTGCCTTTGAAACCGGATACGGCGAAGGTTTTTATGCAAGTTATATTGCGTATGATAAAAACCAGGTGCCGGTAAAGGTAGTCACTGAATTTATTGAAATCAGTTAATCAGCATTATTGATCTGCAATAGAATTCCCGCCTTATGCATGGGGTATTGCTTGGTCAACACAAAATAATAAATACAATGAATTTCTCATCAGAACAGCCGAAAATCATCGTTGTAGGAAGCTCCTCGATTGATCTTGTTTTAGAAACTGAAAAAGTCCCGTGCGGAAATGAAACGGTCATTGCCCATTATTCAGAGCGTTATTTCGGAGGGAAAGGAGCCAATCAGGCGGTGGGAACCGCGAGGTTAGGGGCCAGTGTGTATTTTATCGGCTGTGTCGGGGCAGATCCTCTCGGCCAGCAGGTCACGAAGAATATGGTAAGCGAGAATGTTAACGTTGATTTTGTATTTGAAACCGACCGCGAAGCCACAGGAACGGCTTACGTGACAACATCCGGGGGAAGCGCCGCGATTGTAGTGGTGCCTGCGGCCAACAATCACCTGAACAGTGAACATGTAGAGGCAGCAGATCAGCATTTTCATACGGCAGATCTTATCCTCCTTCAGCTTGAAGTTTCAATGGACGTGATTGAATATACGATCAGAAAAGCCAAGGAATACCATAAAAAAATAGGCCTGTATGCATCTCCTGCACAGAAACTGAGCGAGGAGGTGCTGGAAGCGGTTGATTTTATTGTGGTGAAAAGCAATGAACTGCATATTGTTTTTGGCGAGGACCAGAGAGAAGATATTCTTAAAAAATATTTCAATAAGCTTTTTGTGAGGGACGATATCAACTCTACCGTTTATTTCGATGGGACAGAAATGAAATACTGCAGGAATGATCACGATAAAAATGCGTACACCATGGGAATGGGGGATGCTTTCACGTCCGGGTTTTCCATTGCATTGTGCCATAACAATGATATTGAAGAATGTGTGAGGTTCGGTAATCAGGTTTCATCAATGGTCTCTGTCAGGAAGGGTTCCCAGACGGGACTTCCGAGAGTGTCTGATTTTCTTTAAGTTATTTCCTGCATATCGAAAACTTAAAAACATAGCCTGTAATACAGTTTAAAATTTCACTTTTACAGTGGAATTTTTCTTTTTTTATGTATGGAAGAGCTCATCCTTTTTTCAAACGGTTTCCCGGTTGCGGTTCATGTCTTTCATCCCGGAAAAAGCAACGGCCGGCTTTTGCTTATCAATTCCGCAACAGGGGTAAGGCAGCAGGTGTATTTCTCATTTGCGCGGTATTTTTCCGGAATGGGATTTACCGTGATTACTTATGATTACCGCGGGATCGGGCTTTCAAAACCTGAAAACCTGAAAGGCTTTAAAGCTTCGATGAGAAGCTGGGGTTCCGAAGACTATAAGGCGGTGACGGAGTATATCAAAGTCAATTTTAAAGAGTACCGGAAATACTGCCTGGGGCATTCCGTCGGAGCTTTGATTATAGGGATGAATAAAGATTCGGAAATATTTGAGAAATTTATTTTCGTAGGCATTCAGAATGCTTTTGTCGGAAATTTAAAATGCAGGACAAAAATGGAGGCGTATATGGGCTTTGGGATAGTACAGCCTTTAATGACTGCGTTTTTAGGATATTTTCCCGCACACTGGTTCGGGCTGGGAGAAAGTCTGCCGAAAAATTGTGCATCTGACTGGAGAACCTTAATTTTAAACAAAAAATCAACCGGTGCCTTATTGGAAAAAACCGGCGATTATTCCAAAAGTTTAACCCAGGAAGTTTTTGTTATCCGCGCGGAAGATGATGCCTGGTTAACTGAGAAAGGGGTTAAGAGCTTATTGAATGATACGTATCCGTATCTTAAACCGGTTTACAGGCTGATAAAGGCTTCAGAATCGGAGAAAGGGGAAATCGGGCACATTAATTTTTTCAGGAGCTACAATAACAAGCTTTGGGATATTATTTTAAACGAATTAAACTGAAATAAAATGCAGGATCTGATTGAACACACGGTAGAATTTGTAAAGAAAAAGCTGGAAGGGGCCGAAGCCGGGCATGACTGGTTTCATATAGAACGGGTCTGGAAGCTTTCAAAGAAAATTGCGGAAACGGAAGACTGCAATCTTGAGGTCGTGGAACTCGCAGCCCTTCTCCATGATATTGCAGATCCTAAATTCCATAACGGGGACGAAACGCTGGCATTAAATGTTTCACGGGAATTTCTGGAAAGCTGGGATGCTTCTGAAGACATTATTGAGCAGGTACTGTTTATCATCAGGAATATTTCATTCAAAAACAGGGGAGAAGCTCCCGAAAATCTTCCCATTGAACTTAAAATCGTTCAGGATGCCGACCGGATTGATGCCATCGGCGCCATCGGCATTGCCAGGACATTTAATTTCGGTGGTTTTAAAAATAACCTGATGTACGATCCGCATATTGAGCCCAAGCTGAATATGTCCAAAGAAGAATACAAAAAATCAAACGGGACAACGATCAATCATTTTTATGAAAAGCTGTTGTTATTAAAAGACCTGATGAATACCGAAAAAGGAAAAAAAATAGCCGGGGAAAGGCATGATTTTATACTGAATTTCCTCGACCAGTTTTATAAAGAATGGAATGTTGACTGACATACCGTTCAAAACCTTTTAAAATAAGTATCTTTGCAGCATGGTATTCACGGTTCTGATGATCTTCTGGGCTTTAATTTTTTCTCTTTTTTTATCAAAAACAAAGAGGGGAAAAGCTGCTGAATGGGCGAAATTGTTCCGCGTGGTTACCGTTATTTTTTCAATTTCTGTTTTTACCTACTGGTTTGTCAAAAAAAGCGCGGTCGGGATTGTGGAAGATTCAGTTGCATTGCAGGTGATCAATAAACTGCCTCAGCCTCTTGATTTTTACGTAGTGACTTTAAACGATTCTGAAGCCGGCAAGGTCATTGACACCAAGCATATTGGAAAGGTACGCCCGGAATATTACAGAATAGAATACCTCAGAATGGACAGGTCTGATGAATACTGGATCGTAGGGTATCTCGGAAAGAAAAACCTGGTCTATTTCTCACAGCATGCCCTGCCGAATAAAAATATTGACCAGATTATCGAAATCCAGAACTATATCAATCAGAGTGTAAAGCTTTCGGACCTGGCCAAGAAACAGGTTGAAGCCTACAATTATGAAAATATTAAGGTCGGGATCTGGATTACCCTGGATTTTCTTCTGCTGTTCCTGAATCTGGTATTGCTGATCAGGAAAAAGCCATAATTTAGGGCTTGCTTTGCAAGCCCTAAATTATACCGATATATTTAGTTAAGTGAACCTAAATCGATTTACTTAAATCTCAATCTGATTTCTTCCGGTGTTTAAAAATTTGCCTATCCGGAAATCATTTATCTTTAAAACAGGGTTCCCGTACTTTCCGTTGCCATTTTCGGAATCTGAAGATTCATCTTCCACCTTTCATTGAGCTGCCGGATAAAATGAGCGAACAAAAGCGGGGAGGTGGCTTCAATATCCTGATGGATAAAAAAAGCGACATTCCGCAGGCCCTGTTCTTTCCATTCGGTCAGGCGTTCTGCCCAGTCGTCAAGTCTCCGGTAATCGGTTTCCGTATTGGTGGCTACATAACGGATGAAAATATCAGGCGTCGTAAGCCGCATGTGGAGCACATCCCTTCTGCCGGCGGTATCCACAATAATGTTGGTGATCTGATGCTGTGCGAAAAGCGTGCATAGGTCATTGAATACGTTTTCATCCGTAAACCATTCCATATTTCTGAGTTCTATGGCCAACGGGATCTCTTCCGGCCATTCCCTGACGAATTTTTCAAGCCTTGCATAATCCTGAGGTTTGAAATTGTCATGAAGCTGAAGGAAGGCCATTCCCAGTTGCTCTTCAAAATTCATGATGGAAGTGGCAAACCGGGTGACCGGGTCTGTAACGTCGATCAGTCTTCTGAAATGGGAAATGGTATTGGGGATTTTCGGGAAAAATTTAAAGGGTGCGGGCGTTTTATCTTTCCAGGTCAGGATCTGTGCCGGGGCCGGCATTCCGTAAAAGGTGGCATTCAGCTCGATGGAATTAAACTGGGTCGCATAATAGGAAAGCTCGTCCCTGGTGCCCTTCGGATAAAAGCCTTTCAGATCGGTCCTGCTCCATTTGGCACACCCGATTGAGACATGGCCCAGCCCCTCCGTATTCCGGCTCAGCGCATCCCTGGTGTCAGGGTGGTCTTTGGGTAATGTAAAATCGATGTGCGAAGCGTCTTCCAGTTTTCCGAATTTCATATGAAGTCTTTAGTGATTAACTGGTTCAACAAATATAAAACCAAAATTACAGAAATTTCCTGCAGTTTAATTTTAATCTTGTTGGTGTACCGCTAATTAATCATCAGATTCAAGCTCAAAAATATCTTCTACCTTCTTATCGAAATATTTTGCTATTTTCAGTGCCAGAACCGTAGAAGGTACATATTTTCCGGCTTCCATCGCATTAATGGTCTGCCTTGAAACACTGATTGTTTTGGCCAGATCTTCCTGGGTTATATTTTTTACAGCCCTTTCAATTTTAATGGTATTCTTCATTTCTTCAGCAATAAATAATTAAATCTGAATACATATAATACCAGTGGCAGGAACATGATCAGGATCATCACGGTAAGAAATGCAGTTCCGAAAACGGTTAAAAATAAGATCAGAATAACAGAGTAGGTCACCATAAGGCTCCAGAAAACGGATTTCAGTCGTAAGCCTGAAATATATTCATCTTCAATGGTTTCTTTTGAGCAGCCCACCAACAGGCCGCCGATAATGATCAGTATTCCGAACAGATTGGGGAATACCGCTATTTCAGTGTTTACAAAAAACCCTGATTCCTCCTGGCTTAAAGGAAATCCTGAATTGTAGACAACAGGTAAAGAGATCTCCGGCATACTGAAAAGACCTGTAAGGGATAATATACCCAATACCAGTGACGGAAGAAAAATACACCAGCCTGCTTTTTTGAAACGGCTGGGAAGAAGTGATAATGCTTTCATGTGTAAAGTTTTAATACAACAAATGTAATAAATATTTTACAAAATGTAAAGTTTATTTTACTTTTTGTTACAAATAAAAACCACAGTACGGATACTATGGTTTTTAATATGCATTTTTAAAGGTTTATCACTAAGCTTCACAGGCCGAGCAGGTCACAAAATTCACCATCATTTCCTTGGAAACGGATGAACTTCTCTGGTAATAAAGGGTTTTCACTCCTTTTTTCCATGCTTCAATATAAAGATAGTTAACGTCTTTTACAGGCATGGTCGAAGGGATCTGAAGATTCAGCGATTGTGCCTGGTCGATATACTGCTGTCTCTGCGCAGCCTGGGAAATAATTTCCATCGGGGAAATCTCCCTGAATGTTTTGAATACGGCTTTCTCTTCGTCAGATAATTCGTTCAGGTGCTGTACGGAACCGTGGTTCAGCATGATCGTTCTCCAGGTCTCTTCATTGTCTAAGCCTTTGTCCCCAAGCAGTTTTGCCAGGTATTTATTCTTACGCATAAAGTTTCCTTTGGCAAGTCCGGCTTTGTAATAATTCGAGGCAAACGGCTCGATTCCCGGTGAAGTTTGCCCTAAAATCGCAGAGCTTGAAGTCGTAGGAGCAATGGCCATTACGGTCGTGTTTCTCATTCCGTATCCTTTCAGCAACTCCGGTTCCCCGTAGATATTGGCCAGTTCTTTTGAGGCGATATCTGCCTGTGCCCTGATGTGTTTGAAAGCCCTTGCATTAAACTGAGTCGCTTCAAAACTTTCAAAAGGAATCATATTTTTCTGCAGGTAAGAGTGATACCCTAAAACGCCTAAGCCCAATGCTCTGTGACGCATGGCAAAATCCCTCGCTCCCTGAAGATAATAGTTTCCTTCCGTTTTCTCGATAAATTCAGACAGAACAGCATCCAGGAAATAAATCGCCAGCTGAACAGCGTTGGTATCTTTCCACTCATCGTACAGTTCTAAGTTCATTGACGACAGACAGCAGATGAAAGACTCCTGTCTTGTGGACGGAAGCATGATTTCAGAACACAGGTTACTTGCATTGATGGTTAATCCGAGATCTTTATACACCTGAGGTTTGTTCCTGTTGACATTATCGGTAAAGAAAATGTAAGGAAGGCCTTTCTGCTGGCGGCTTTCCAGAACCCTTGCCCAGATTTTACGCTTATCGGCATCGCCGTCAATCATATCCTGCATCCAGTAATCCGGTACACAGATTCCGGTAAACAGGTTCTGGATCGGACTTCCGATGTCTTTAATGGATAAAAATTCTTCAATATCACCGTGGTCTACATCAAGATACGCCGCAAAAGCACCTCTTCTTACACCACCCTGGGAAACGACATCCATAGAGGTATCGAACAGTTTCATAAAAGAAACCGCCCCTGAAGATTTCCCGTTATCGGTTACGGCCGTCCCTCTGTTACGAAGCTCCCCGAAATATCCTGAAGTTCCGCCCCCGATTTTCGTCTGCATGATCACTTCGCCCATTTTATGGGTAATCCCTTCAATGCTGTCCGGAATATGAACATTGAAACAGGAGATCGGAAGGCCTCTCTGTGTTCCCATATTGGCCCAGACCGGAGAAGAAAAACTGATCCATCCTTTCATGATCATCTCCTTGAAAGCCGGCTGAAGTTCAGGTTTGTATAATTTTTTTGCCGCTGCCGTGGTGATCCGGTCAATCGCGCCGTCTACGGTTTCCCCTTTCAGCAGGTATCCTCTGTTCAGCATTTGCTCAGATTCTTCGTTGAGCCACCATATGTTGTTGTTTTGTTCGTCCATAGATTTTATATTGTAAAATGTACCGGGTACATCGTTTTGTTATTTTTTTTAGGAGCAGAAAATTTTGTTTTTTCTCCTCGCTGGTCTGCCTGCTTTCCGCTATATCTTTTTTTGGTGCCTTTGGTTTTGCTTAGTCACTCAAAAAAAAGATGCCGCTGCCATCAGGGCTAAGATAACATTTTGTATTCCTTACTTCTGAATCCCGTCATTGCGAGGAACGATGCAATCTGTTGATAAGTTTTGGCTAAAGCCAAATGAACTTCTTTGCTTTTTAAAATGGGTTAAAGTCCGTTTCTATTGGAATCCCAATCAAACCTGACGGGTTTTCAAAACCCGTTAGGTTTTTTTTTATCGCCCAATTATCTGTTTTCGTCATCGTGAGGAACGAAGTAATACTAACTGCTTTGCCCGCTCGCGCCCGACTTGAATGAAGCTCTTTTTGTTATGGCGATTCATCAATATTTCAACAGATTGCTTCACTTTGCCCGCAATGACAAAAAAGCGGGAACGGAAGGCGGAAAAGGCGCCCCAATAAATAATTGTTCAATTAATTTAAAACAAATCGTTCGCCGTAATACTCTTGTCATGTTTTGTATAGTCCACCGGTCTTTTGGCAAAGAAATCATCCATAGAGTTCGCGAAAACTTCCTCTTCGAACCATTTCATCGGGCTGTACTGTTCTGCCGTGATGTTATAGCGTTTTTCCATGTTGATCTTATCCAGGCTTTCATCAACCCGGTATTTCATAAAATTGATCAGGTCCTGTTTAGAGAATTTATCCAGTTCGCCCAACTCGAAGATCCAGTCAAGGATTTCACCTTCCAGTTCGATCGACTGATCGACTAAGGTGTAAATATCCTCAATATCAGAATCAGTCAGAAGATCCGGCTGCTCTTCACGGATTTTATTGATTAAATAAATCCCGCCGTTGGCGTGAATCTGCTCATCAATAGAAGTCCAGGCGATAATATTGGAAACATTTTTCATGAACCCTTTAAACCGGGTGAACGATAGAATAATGGCAAACTGCGAAAACAATGACACGTTTTCAATCAGGATACTGAATAAAAGCAAAGAGGAAACATATTCTTTCGGCGTTGCGGAATTGGCATGCTTCAGGACATTGGATAAAAACTGAATCCGCTTCTTCAGTGCAGGAACTTCCACAACAGTCAGGAATTCTTCGTTGTAGCCCAGCACTTCAAGCAATCTTGAATAAGCCTCCGAATGACGGAATTCGCATTCTGCAAAAGTGGCTCCCAAACCGTTCAATTCAGGCTTCGGAAGATGATTATACAGATTCCCCCAAAATGACTTTACCGAAACTTCAATCTGAGCAATGGCCAGAAGTGCATTTTTTACCGCGTTTTTTTCGTGCGGTTCCAGCTGCGACTGAAAATCCTGAACGTCGGCAGTAAAATCCACTTCCGAATGTACCCAGAATGATTTGTTGATGGCTTCTGTAAACTGAAGAACTTCAGGATACTCGAATGGCTTATAACTTACTCTTTTGTCAAAAATTCCCATATTTAGAAGATCTTAAATTAAATGACTGCATCAGATTGAATAGGCTTGTCAATATCCAACGTGCTGACTGTTTGTTAATTGCGGGTAAAAATGCTTACTCCGGAATTTTTTGTATACCTCTGTGATATACAGGTACAAAGTTAGGCAACAGGAACTGTATTTGAAAGGGGCGAACACTAAATGGCTGAATTTTAACCTTAAAAGTTTTCCACATTTACATGAAAACCGCTTAGGTACTGACTTACACAGGATTGTTGTAAAAAAATAAGCATTATCGGCGGAATGCAATTAAACACTTTTTTGTAATGGACTGTTAATAAACAGCAATCCTGTTAAACATTAATTCATATAAAGAAAATTATATTGTTGTAACAAATCGGAAATATCTTCTACTTATTAGGCATAAACATCATACAACCATCATTAATGCTAATCATTCAGGATTTACATAAATCGTACGACACGGGGAAAAGCAAGCTTCACGTGCTGAAGGGAATTAATCTTAATATTTCCGAGGGCGAGTTTGTTTCGATCATGGGAAGTTCCGGTTCCGGAAAATCTACCCTGCTTAATATTATTGGGATTCTTGATGAGAAAGATACCGGTACTTATGAACTGGACAATGTTCCGATCGAACATTTATCCGAAGTGAAAGCGGCAGAATACCGGAGTAAATTTTTAGGGTTTATTTTCCAGTCTTTTAACCTCATCGGGTATAAAACGGCTTTGGATAACGTGGCGCTGCCGTTGTATTACCAGAATGTTCCCAGGAAGGAGCGGGAAAGAAAGGCGATGGAATACCTTGAAAAAGTAGGCCTGGCCCAATGGGCTACCCATCTGCCGAACGAGCTCTCAGGCGGACAGAAACAAAGGGTCGCTATTGCGCGGGCCCTGATCACGGACCCTAAAGTAGTGCTTGCCGATGAACCTACCGGTGCCCTGGATTCCAAGACCACCCATGATATCATGAAGCTTCTTCAGGATATCAACAATGAAGGCAAGACCATTATCGTGGTTACCCATGAGCCGGACGTAGCCGCACAGACCAAAAGAAACGTGATCCTTCGTGACGGGATTATTGAAAGCGATGCGTTTATCAAGCAGATTGTGCTGTAGCGGTAAGCCTGAGGTTTCGGAACTTGATTAAAGAACTTATATTTTACATCCTGTTCTTTACTATTCCCCTGAAACCGAAAATATTGTAATAAATTAAATTAAAAAAACAGCGGCAGGATCGGAGACTTCCGTCACCCGTCTTCCGCTTCAAACTTAAAAAATATGTTCGACCTAGATCGTTGGCAGGAAATATTCAGCTCCATCCGAAGCAATGTGTTGCGGACGGTACTTTCCGGTTTTACCGTAGCGTTGGGATTATTTATCTTCATCGTGCTTTTCGGGATCGGTACGGGGTTGCGGAATGCTTTTACGGAAGGGTTTGCCCGGGATGCCCAGAATCTGATTTCGGTTTCTACAGGCAAAACGACCATTGCATATAACGGCTTGCAGTCGGACAGGGTGGTTACCATGAACAATGACGATTATGATTTCCTGATTAACGTCGATAAAAAGAAAGTGGGAAGTTCCACGCCCAGGTATACGTCTAATTTATTGGTGAAATACGGTAAGGAAAGCGGCAGCTACCAGATCAACGGCGCGGATATGGGAGAACAGTATATTGAGAACCGTAAAATTCTGGAAGGCCGTTACCTTTCGCCGACCGACCTGGACCGGAAACAAAACGTTGCGGTTATCGGGAGAATGGTGCAGAGGGACCTGATTAAAAACGGAAGCCCGGTAGGAAAGGAACTGGATATCAACGGCACCATGTTTAAAGTGGTCGGCGTGTTCTCCGATGACGGGGGAGACTGGGACGAAAGGCATATCACAGTCCCTATTTCTACGCTTCAGCAGATGAAGAAAGGCTCCGATACGGTGAGCACGGTCTACATTGCCTATGATGAGAAGATGGATCCGCAGCAGGCGATCAAATACGGCGATGAGCTGAAGCAGAGGTTAAAATCGAGGAAGAATGTATCGCCCGAAGATGAAAACGGCGTAAGAATCTGGAACAATGCCCAGAATATGAATGATACCTTCACGTTTATGGCGGTTCTTACAGCCATTGTAGGGTTTATCGGGATGGGGACGCTGCTGGCGGGAATTATTGGGATCAGCAATATCATGGTCTATATCGTAAAAGAGAGAACCAAAGAAATAGGCGTAAGAAAAGCGATCGGGGCCAAGCCCCGGAGCATTGTCGCGCTGATCGTACAGGAAAGTGTGGTGATTACCGTGATATCGGGATTTGTAGGCGTGGGGCTGGGCGTATTGGCTCTGCACCTGATCGGTGACAACCTGGAAGAATATTTTATTAAAAGCCCGAGTGTGGGCTGGGGGACCATCTTCACGGCATTTATCGCGCTCGTGTTCTCCGGTCTTATCGCAGGCTTCGTCCCGGCATACCGGGCGTCAAGGATCAAACCGATTGAAGCATTGAGGACGGAATAACGGTTTGAAAACGCCACCGGATAAAACAACCATCATTCATTTATAACCAAATACAGTACAGTGAACATACTACTAAAAAAAGATACCTGGCAGGAAATTTATTATTCCCTTAAAAATAATAAGCTCCGGACCTTCCTTACCATGATCGGGGTAGGCTGGGGTATGTTTTTATATGTTGTCCTGTTAGGATCGGCAAAGGGAATGGAAAACGGTTTCGATAAACTGTTTTCAGGGTTTGCCACCAATTCTATCTTCCTCTGGGCCCAGAATACATCGATTCCTTATGAAGGTTTCCCCAAAGGCAGACAGGTGCATCTCCGCCTTTCCGATATTGATATGCTGAAAAGGAAAATCCCCAGCATCGATTATATCTCCCCCCAGAATTCAAGAGGGAGCTTTACAGGAACACCGGGAGAAGCGATGTCCCGGAACGGCAAAAACGGGACCTATTCATTAACGGGGGATTATCCCGTAGGAAATAAGATTTCTGAGAAAAAACTGATTTTCGGGCGTTACATCAATGATGCCGACGTTTCAGGAAATAAAAATGTGGCGGTTATAGGAGAGGAGATCTATAAAAACTTTTTCGATGCCAAAAAGAATGAAAACCCGCTGGGCAAATCGGTGAACATTAAAGGGATTTTCTTCAATGTGATCGGGGTCTTCAGGGTGAAAAAAGGCGGCGGTTTTGAAAATGACCAGACGGTCTTCATTCCGCTTTCCACCTATACCAAAATGTACAATGCCGCAGACCAGATTGATATGTTTGCCATCGTGAGCAAGCCGGATGCCAGCGTCAATTCTGTGGAAGAAAGCGTAAAGCTCGAATTGAAAGCTAAAAATAAAGTGTCTCCCGAGGATACGAATGCCTTCGGAAGTTTCAACCTCGGAAAACAGTTTAAAAAACTGACTGGATTTTTAACCGGGATGCAGCTCCTTACCATTATCGTAGGGACCCTGACGATTCTTGCGGGGGTAATTGCCATTTCCAACATCCTGTTGATTACCGTAAAGGAACGGACCAAGGAAATCGGGATCCGGAGGGCCTTAGGGGCAAAACCTTCGGAAGTGAGGAACCAGATTCTGCTCGAGAGCGTAGTGATTACGCTTTCATCCGGGCTGCTCGGGTTCATGTTCGGTATTTTTGTCCTGATGATTTTAAATATGGCTACGCAGGGCCAGGATTCTTTTCCGTTTTACAACCCTACCGTTAATTACGGGAATGTCTTTGCCGCAATGTCGGTCATGGTAATCCTGGGGCTGATTATCGGGATGATCCCGGCGCAACGGGCGGTGAAGATCAGGCCGATCGAAGCATTGAGAACGGAGTAAGTTATGGGTTCTGGAATGCATTATTTTTAAACAATTATATTTTATATCACTTAAATAAAAAATAAACTATACATATGAAAAAGAAATTCACTTGGAAAAAAGCTGTTTACATTGTCCTGGGGCTTTTATTTGCAGTGGCTTTATTCTCCGGGATCAGGTATCTTGTGAAATCCAATTCCACAGAGAGCGAAGCTTTCCTTACGCGGAAACCGACCATTCAGAATATGGATGACAAGGTAATGGCCACAGGAAAAATTGTTCCGAAAGAAGAAATTGAAATCAAACCGAACATAGCGGGGATCATTGATAAAATCCTGGTGGAAGAAGGGGACCGGGTAGACGCAGGGCAGCTGATCGCTACCGTTAGGATTGTCCCGAACCTTGCCGATGTAAACAATTCCCAGCAAAACGTTCAGAATGCCCGGCTGCAGATCAGTAATGCCAAAATGAATGTTGAAAACATGCGCAAACAGTTCGAAATGCAGGAGCGCCTGTTTAAGCAGGGGGTCATATCCAGACAGGAATACCTGAATTCGCAGCAGCAGCTATTTGCCCAGCAGCAGGCGCTGAAAAATGCAAACCAGCAGCTGGTAACGGCACAGAAAGCCTTACAGATCGCCAAAACCGGTGCGATCCCTGAACTGCAGGGCCTTGCGACCACGCAGATCCGTTCCAAAGCATCCGGAACGGTGCTGGAAGTGCCTGTAAAAGTAGGGAGCCAGGTAATTGAGGCCAACTCCTTCAATGCCGGGACTACCATCTGTTCGATTGCAGACCTTAATTCACTGATCTTCCAGGGGGAAATCGATGAGGCACAGGCAGGAAAACTGAAGCAGGGCATGGATATGAATATTGTGATCGGGGCCCTTCAGAACAAAACGTTTCCCGGAAGGCTGACCATGATCGCCCCGAAAGGGAAAGACAACAACGGGACCATCAAATTCCCGGTGGAAGGCGATGTGCACAACCCGAACAATGAATACATCAGAGCCGGGTTCTCCGCCAACGGGGAAATTGTGCTGAACTCTCAGAAAAACGCACTTTTACTGGATGAATCCCTGGTTCAGTACGAAAAGAAAAACGGTAAAGATGTTCCGTTTGTAGAAGTGAAACAAAAAGACGGCAAATTCAAAAAAGAATATATAAAACTCGGGGCCAGCGACGGGATCAACGTTCAGGTGCTTCCGGGGTCGCCAATCAATAAAAATTCCGAGGTCAAAGTCTGGAACCCTTCGGATAAAGATAAAGAAGAACTGAAAGATAAATCCAAGAAATAATAAACTGCATGATACGCTGTAAGCGGAAGCCCCGGGAATTTTCCCGGGGCTTTTTATATTCCAAACGGCTTTCTTTAACAGAAGCGGCGTCCTGTTTTCTGCTGCCCTCTTTTTTCAAAAAGAATTTTCTCTTCAGCCATCGCTACAGCTTTGTCATATTTTTATTATTTGGTAGTAAAATTTGAATTTTAAATAAACAGGTTCTGATCAATTTTAAAATCTGACCCATCCGTTTTTGTGGAGGTAAAGAAAATGGAAAATGAAAAATGAAAAATTACTTAAACAGACAACCGGAAGATCTATGGGTGACGGACGGCTGAAATGCTGTTCCGGTGATACCGTAGCTTCGGCTCCGCTCCGCCATCGGGAGCATTGAATGCAAAGCACAAAAAATCCCTGCCCCTTCGGGTAGAGATCAAACCAAGTCAGCAGGTATGTTAAATGAGAGTCAGTGCTGCGAGATAAGAGCTGTCGGACGCCGAATTTTCTTCGGTGTGAAGTACACCATACCTGGATCTTCTGGCCATTATACCCCATGCGGCAACGTGATGTCTGCTTTTGAGCCGGTCCTGGCCGCAACCGATTCGAAAATTTCAGACGTGCCCGAAGCTCCGCTGCAGCACACGGACTGGCCTTGTCCGTTACCGATTCATGACCCTGCCATGCCAGCCTGATCATGTTTACGGTCTGCAGAGAAGCCCGCCTTGATGTGGTCTGTAGCCCTGCGGCTGCACTTTGGTATCCTCCTGATGAGGTCCTGTCCGCACCGGCCGATGCCCGCTGCCGTTCCTGATTTTCCTGAGAATCCGCCCGGGATCCCTCTTGCGATTGGTGCCATGGTGCTGCTTTTTTTGGGGTTAACGGAACAAAGGTATCACCGGTTTTTGAATGGGCCATGGCCTAAACCGGTTTTGGCAGCTTGTGTCCGGTTTTGGCAGGTTTTGGCAGCCTATGACCGGTATTAACCTGCATTTCTTCGGGTCCGCTTCGGGTCTTCTTCGGGTCGGCTTCGGAAAACAGGGGGTTTTTCCGAAGAACTGTCGAAGAAGACCCGAAGAACTGTCGAAGAATGCCTGTAAAACCGGGCCTTTCCAGTAGGTTATTGATATATTGTTAATTTTTTATATATTTATTTGAAGATTTCGTAAATTTATACAATTCTATTCCCGGATAATGACCGATAGAAATTCCTGCTGTGGAAAGGCTTGTATTTTCAATGGTGAACTACGGATAATAAAGCATATAGATAACTGTTAAACTACGTACAATTGTTCATTTTGCTTCTGTTCTGTTTAATTTTTATTTATTCTTTTGTCTTGATGCAAAAGAACCAAAAAAAAGATCAGGACTGGGATTCTTCCGCTAAAAATGAACCCTGTTCACTAAAAATTCTAAAAGTTGTGCGAAATGATCTATTGGGTGAGTATAGGAGTGTTGGCCTCGCAATTCGGACAGTAGAATTTTCTTAACGTTCTTAGGCCTCATTTGCTTCTGATTATTTATACAATCAATGAATCGGCGAACCTCTCTGAGATTTTCTTCATGCTCCAGAATCCCAGGTCATTTTTTACTCGTAGTGGGTGTTGTTATTCTGTATGAATCATTTTATGAAGGCATTTTATGTTTATTGAGTTCTTTTGCCTTGATGCAAAAGAACCAAAAGATCAAGACTTGGATCCTTCCGCTAAAAATCAACCCTGTTCACTAAAAATTCTAAACTTGTGCGAAATGATCTATTGGGTGAGTATAGGAGTGTTGGCCTCGCACTTCGGACACTAGAATTTTCTTAACGTTCACAGGCTCCATTTGCCTCTGATTGTTTATATACGTAACGAATCGGCGAACCTCCCTGAGGTTTTTTAACGCTTCAGACTCCTATGTCGTTTTTACTTCCGGTCGGTGCTGTTATTGCTGTTGTATGTTTCGTTTTTTTATTCTCTTTTCACTGCAGCCGGGATGGTTATTTTGTAGGCACCGTTTTATGCAGGCATTTACCTGAACAATAGCCTGAACAGATAGCCGCATGAGTTAACGGCCTGTCGGAATAGGGGCAGAAACGGAATTTCCTGATCAATGGAAAGGGCGGTTACCGGGCAGGACAGAGGTCAGGGATAAAAGCAGAAATAAGGCGTCAGAAATTTCACATCCTGTCAGTTTCAGGTTACCGGCCTGAACATTGTTTGCAGTATCCGGAAATAAACCCGTTAAACGCAACCGTTTGATAGCCTTCCGGCAGATGGATTTCCACTTCATTCGGTAAACATTCTATTTTTCCGCAGGTGATGCATTTGAAATGGAAATGATTGTGCCTGTGGTTTTTTCCCGAGCAGTTCATGCAGACGGCAAAATAAAATTTTCCGTCATCACCCAATACTTTATGAACAATTCCGTCTTCGCAGAAACTGTTTAACACCCTGTAAATCGTGGCCCGGTCTACCGTTTCCCCCAGCTCTTTCTGTAAGGTTTCCTGACTTACCGCCGAACCGGATTTTTTCAGAGATTCCAGAATTATCTGTTTGGAAGCTGTATTTCTTTTTGCCATCCTGCAAATATAAAAATTATTATTGCGACCAGATCGCAATAATGAAATTTATTCTAACTTTGTCCCCATAAAAGGAATAGGTTTTACATTCCACACCATCATACAGACAATAAAAAAATTAAGATTATGGAAAATACAGCTGATGTTATCATCATCGGGGGAAGCTATGCCGGACTGTCGGCAGCGATGGCTTTGGGAAGGTCATTAAGGAATGCCTTGGTTATAGACGGCGGAAAGCCGTGCAACCGCCAGACCCCGCATTCGCATAATTTCATTACCCAGGACGGTAAAACACCGAAAGAAATTTCCGATCTTGCCAAAGAGCAGGTCCTGAAATACAATACCGTAAACTTTATTGAAGGCACGGTGGTGAAAACTTCTAAAATTACTGAAGGCTTTGAACTGATTACGGAAAATAATGAAAAGCTCTATGCCAAAAAAATCATTCTTGCCTCGGGTGTAAAAGACCTGATGCCTGACATTGACGGGTTTTCAGAATGCTGGGGGATTTCCGTGATCCATTGCCCGTACTGCCACGGTTACGAAGTGAAAAATAAAACCACCGGGATTCTTTCCAATGGCGACATGGCCTTTGAATTCTCAAAGATTGTTTTCAATTTAACCAAGGACCTTACGCTGTTGACCAACGGGACATCAGCGCTCACCGGAGAACAGGCCGCCCGGTTTAAGCAGAACAACATCCGTATCCTGGAAGATGAGATAGAAAAAGTGGTCCATGAAAACGGACAGATTAAAAAACTGGTGTTCAGGAACGGAAAAGAGCTTCCTTTAGACGCTTTGTATGCGAAGATCCCTTTTGAGCAGAATATCAATCCGGGGGATCTGGGCCTTGAGCTTACCGAACATGGCTTTATCAAGACCGACCATTTCCATAAGACCAGTGTCGACGGGGTTTTTGCCTGCGGGGACAATGTTACTTTAATGCGCTCCGTGGCCAATGCCGTGGCCCAGGGAAACATGACAGGGGCACTGGTGAACCGGGAACTCTGTGAAGAAGAATTTCAATTGATGTAAGTAAATGAGCGGTACAGTGTCATTACGGTTTGCAGCCATGCATAAAAGAGCGGTTCTTACGTTTATGCTTCTGTTAAACCTTTTCATCAGGATGGTAAAAATCCGGCTATGGCGGTCAGAGCCGGTAAAGAAATTAATCGGGAATTCAAAAGGGCCAGGGACCCCATTAATTGTAGGGTAAACCGTTCATCAGTAAACCTATATGATTAAGGAACCGTAAAGAAGCGGATCCTCCTTTAAGTTTAAAAATCATATTTCACAATATCAGAATCTCGGCGAAAATTTCGTACTTTTGGAGTGAAAAATTTCAAAACTAAAAGTAAAATGGATATTATTTTCGACCTGATTGAAAAAGAAAGACAAAGACAAACCCATGGCATTGAAATGATTGCCTCAGAAAATTTTGTTTCTGAAAATGTGATGAAGGCGGTGGGAAGCGTGCTGACCAATAAATATGCGGAAGGATATCCCGGAAAAAGATATTACGGAGGATGTGAAGTGGTGGATGAGGTGGAAACTTTGGCCATTAACCGGGCGAAAGAGCTTTTCGGAGTGGATTATGCCAATGTTCAGCCCCATTCCGGGTCCCAGGCGAATGCAGCCATTTATCTTGCAGTTTTGAAACCGGGGGATAAAATTATGGGAATGGACCTTTCCATGGGCGGCCACCTGACCCACGGTTCCGCGGTGAACTTTTCCGGGATCCAGTACAAGGTGGTTTCCTATGGTGTGCAGCAGGAAACCGGCCTTATCGATTACGACCAGATGAGGGAAGTGGCCCTGAGAGAAAGGCCGAAAATGCTGATCGCAGGATTCTCCGCCTATTCAAGAGACCTGGATTATGCGAAGTTCAGGGAGGTAGCCGATGAAATCGGCGCTACGCTTTGGGCGGATATTGCCCACCCGGCCGGCCTGATCGCCAAAGGATTGCTGAACAGCCCGTTTGAGCACTGCCATCTGGTGACCACCACGACGCATAAGACTTTAAGAGGCCCGAGAGGAGGAATGATCATGATGGGCAGAGACTTTGAAAATACCTACGGCCATAAAACGCCGAAAGGAGAAACCAAAATGATGAGCCAGGTTCTGGACGGTGCTGTTTTCCCGGGAATCCAGGGTGGCCCGCTGGAGCACGTGATTGCCGGTAAAGCCGTAGCTTTTGGTGAAGCGCTGGAGGCGCCGTTTGAAACCTATGCCAAGCAGGTTCAGTCTAATGCCAAGGCACTGGCCAAAGCCATGATGGAAAGAGGATTTGATATTGTCAGCGGCGGAACGGATAACCACCTGATGCTGGTTGACCTCAGGAATAAAGGGGTAAACGGTAAAGAAACCGAAAAGGCCCTGGTGCTTGCTGATATTACCTGCAACAAAAATATGGTTCCGTTTGATGACAAGTCTCCGTTTACGACTTCAGGAATCAGGCTGGGAACGGCAGCGATCACGACGAGAGGACTGAAAGAAAATGATATGGATACCATTGCGGAATTGATTTCCGAAGTGGTCAGCAATATTAAAAATGAAGAAGCCATAGCTTCTGTACGGAAGAAAGTAAACGAACTGATGGAAGGGAAGGCGCTGTTTAATTACTAGCATTGGCCCGAATCTGAAATACAGAGAATGGGCATTTTTGTCCATTCTTTTTTTTATTATGATGGAAAAGAAATCCTATACTTTTGATGAGATCAAGCTGAAGCTGGCCAACTACTGCGTATATCAGGACCGGTGTCATGCGGAAGTGGAACAGAAGATGAGAGAGTTTCTGCTGATCGATGAAGCCAGGGAAGACATTATGCTTTATCTTCTCAGGGAAAATTACTTAAATGAAGAACGGTTTACCCGAAGCTACATCCGTGGCAAATTCTACATCAAGCACTGGGGCAGGACCAAGATTAAAATGAACCTTAAGCAAAAGCAGGTACCCGAAAAACTGATCAGTAAATGCTTCGACGAAATTGATGAAAACGATTATGAAAAAACCATCCGGAAAATCTACGAAGACTATTATTCAAGACAACAGGGATTAAAAGAATACCAGCGTAAATCAAAAACGATAAAATACCTGATGGGCCGCGGTTTTGAATATGAAGCAATTCTCGATAGCCTTGAAAATTGATGCAAATGTAAACTGTTGAAAAAGGCAACAACAGGTAAAGAATTTTACCTAATAATAAACTTCACTTATAAATTGCAGATTTTATTATAATAATTAAATCTAAAAGTTCTTAACCATTATTTAAAATAAAAAATAAATAATTTTTCAATGCCTTTTTAAGCTTAAACAGGTTAATTTTTAAGCAGTTGATATTTTTAATTAATTTATAACTAAAATAAGCTCGAATTATTGGCACGAATAATGCACGCCGTCTTTTTTAATTTAAGTCGTATCAATAAATGCTATGTAAAAATAAATCAATTACCGCGCTTTAAAACGAATAATATCAATTAACTTTACAAAATTAAAAAACAAACTAACATTGGATGAAAAAGCTATATAACGCTTTTAGTGCTCTTTATA
The DNA here is from genome assembly GCF_000430845.1 of Chryseobacterium gregarium DSM 19109. Taxonomy (GTDB): domain Bacteria; phylum Bacteroidota; class Bacteroidia; order Flavobacteriales; family Weeksellaceae; genus Chryseobacterium; species Chryseobacterium gregarium. Next base: position 89,572 of record NZ_AUMU01000002.1, read on the forward strand.
ATGGTGATAACATAGTGAAAATCACGGAGTTAAGATATGTGCCCAGATGGCTGGTCATTACTATTGATATTCTGATTATTCTATTTTCTTTATTTCTTTCTCGTATATTTTTAGATAACCTGGATGTGAAGGTTAATTTTCCTGAATACCGTATGGAAAAAAGACTTATTCTTATCTTCGTTAATGTTTTGTTTATGTATGTATTCAAAACTTATGCTGGAATTATCAGGCATTCTACTTTTTTCGATTTTTTTAAAATTATATTATCTTCAGGAAGCACGCTGATTACCCTTTTACTGATCAATTATGTGAGTGTGTCGATACTGGATAAATCTTTATATCTGTACCCGAATCTTTTCCTTTATTTTCTTATTTCCGTTTCCATTATGTTTTTCTTCAGGATGGTGACCAAACAGTTTTTTAATGCGTTGATCGATATTAAAGGATCTTCTTCGAAAGTAAGGGTAGCTGTGGTAGGGGTAGGGGAAGTATCTGTGGCTGTAGCCAGGGCGATCATGCACAATCCCAATTATCCTTACCGCCTGGCAGGATTCCTTACCAACAGGTCAGATTCCCGTAAAGCTATATTATTAGGTTATAAAATCTATACTAAAAACCATTTTTTCAGCGATGAAAAACTCATCAAGCAGTTTGATGCTCTGTTATTGATCAAAGACATTATGAACAAGCAGGAGATTGAAGAATGGATGACGTTAGCATTGGATAAGGGACTGAAGGTACTGAAAGCCCCGACCCTGAGCAAGATGAGAGACTCGGACCTGGTGGGCGGTATCAGCCAGCTTCAGATCGAAGATTTATTGAACCGTAAACCCATTAAAATAGAAAGCGAAGAAGTAAGGAAAAGACATTTTGAAAAAATTGTACTGGTTACCGGAGGTGCAGGTTCTATCGGCAGTGAAATTGTAAGACAGGTTTCACAGTTCAGCCCGTCATTGATTGTAGTACTGGATCAGGCTGAATCTCCTTTATATGAACTCAAGCTTGAGCTGCATGAGAAATTTCCGGATCAGAATTTTAAATTTGTTCTGTCGGATATTTCAAATAATTACCGGCTTGAAAAGCTGTTTGAAACCTACCCGTTTTCTATGGTATATCATGCCGCAGCCTATAAACATGTGCCGTTAATAGAAGATAATCCGCATGAAGCTGTTTTTGTCAATATATTAGGGACTAAAAATGTAGCTTTATTGGCTAAAAAATATAAAGTCAACCGTTTTGTCATGGTGTCTACCGATAAGGCCGTTAATCCCACCAATGTTATGGGAGCTTCCAAAAGAGCTGCAGAGCTGTTTGTACAGTCACTTCAGAATTCGCCGGGCAATATTACTAAATTTATTACTACCCGGTTCGGAAACGTGTTGGGATCAAACGGTTCAGTCATCCCACATTTCAGGAAGCAGATTGAAAAGGGAGGGCCGGTAACCATTACCCATCCTGATATCATTCGTTATTTTATGACGATTTCCGAAGCCTGCGAGCTTGTGCTTCAGGCCGGGACCATGGGTTCGGGAGGCGAAATTTATGTCTTTGATATGGGAGAACCTGTGAAAATCCTGGATCTGGCGCGGAGAATGATCAGGCTTTCGGGCTTTATACCCGATGAAGACATCAAAATCACGTTTATAGGATTAAGACCAGGAGAAAAATTATATGAAGAACTTTTAAGTAATAACTCAACTACTATTCCTACTCATCATGAAAAAATTATGATTTCAAGGGATCCGGTGATGGAATTTGATGAAGTAGAGATTCTTTTTAAAGAAATCATTATTTCTGCAGTAAAAAGGGATAAACTGCGGGTTGTAAGTTTGCTCAAGAATATAGTTCCTGAATTTATAAGTAACAATTCAGAATTTGAAGTTCTGGACAATAAAGCAATTGCAAAGGAAAACATATAAGATAATTAATAAATAATGCTATTTTTGTGGAAAATATCAAAAATGAATTTTAAATTTTTTATCTGCAGTGCCCTCACTCTGATCTTGTTTTCTTGCAAGGTGAATCAGAATGCTAACAATGATTTGAACTATATGCAGAATATAGAACAGATTGCTGTAGAGAACTCACTGCAAAATTCTAAGTCAGAAATTCAGCCTGGCGACCAACTGGTTATTCTTATAACAGCCAAGGATATGGATGTTGTAAAACCTTTTAATCAGAACTATTCGTCATCAGAAACCATTCAAAGTAATATTACCGCTGGTGGGAATACGCCCAATCAAGGTATGACTTCTATAGCAGGACCTACCTATATTGTCGATTCAAACTCAAATATTGATTTTCCGATCTTAGGGATTATCAACACAAATGGAAAAACATTAGTTGATTTAAAACAAGAGTTAAGAGAGAAAATGCAGAAATATGTAATTAATCCTTCTGTAAATATCAGATTGGCGAATTTTAAGATAACTGTATTGGGGGAGGTTAACAGACAGGGGGATTACACTATTTCGAACGGTCAGGGAACGATCTTGAATGCCCTCGGAATGGCTGGTGATTTAACAATGTATGGGAAGAGAGAAGATATATTGGTTGTCAGAACGGAAAACGGTGTTGTATCACATGGAAAAGTAAATTTACGAGATGCCAATCTTATAAATTCACCATATTATTATCTGAAACAGGGAGATGCAATTATTGTATCGACAAATAATACTAAAGATATACAGGCAAAACAGAATCCTAATACCGGCATTTATCTTACAGCAGCGTCTATTGCAATAACTGCTGCCGCTGTAGTCGTTTCTTTAATAAGAAAGTAAGATTTTGATAAAGCTTTTTTATCAAAGTTTAAATTGATATAATATCAGTATAATAATGAAATTCTATAAAATAGCAATTATCAGTCAGGGATATGTAGGTCTTCCGTTAGCACTTGAATTTGCAAAATACTTTTCTGTATTGGGATTTGACATTGATTCGGAAAGAATTAAACAACTCAATGAAGGTTTTGACATCACCGTTGAATCAGATAGTGAAAAACTTGTTGAAAATCTTAGCATTTATAAAATATCACAAGGAGAAAAAGGATATAAGGCAACAAACGAGTTGGCTGAGATTTCAGATTCAAATGTCTTTATTGTAAACGTTCCGACACCTATTGACCAATATAATTCGCCGAATTTGAAACCATTGATGTCTGCATCTGATATGCTCAGAGGAATTATTAAAAGGGGAGATATTATAATTTATGAATCTACAGCATATTCCGGTTGTACAGCAGAAGAATGTGTTCCGGTGTTGGAAAAATTTTCAAGCTTAAAATTCAATAAATATTTTTTTGTGGGATATTCCTCTGAAAGAATAAATCCAGGTGATAAAATCAATACTTTGACGTCAGTAATCAAAGTTAGTTCTACATCAACTCCAGAAGTTGCTGTCAAAGTAAATAATTTGTACAAAAAAATAATTACTCCCCGAACTCATATTGCTCTTAGTATTAAAGCGGCAGTAGCGTAAAAAGCGATAAAGAATACAAAGAGATATGTCAATATTTTATCTGTAAATGAACTGGCTAATATTTGACGGAAGTATCGTAGATGCAGATTATATTTGTAAACCATTAACCATTATTATTAAGAATCATAATACAATATCGTTTAAATGAATAACTCACAATCAGACGAATCAATTAAAGAAATAAACATACAGGAAAGCATTAAGCCCTATCTCAAAAACTGGGTATGGTTTATTATTATTCCTGTTCTTACATTGTTACTTACTTACGTTTACCTAAAATTTGTTACTCCGGTTTTTAATGTAAAATCATCTGTCCTTATTAAAGATGCAAAAAGCACACCTTCAGTAGGGGAAGAATTTTCAGTTTTGCAGGATTTGTCGGGATTTGGAGGTATGGGTACAAACAGTATCCAAAATGAAATTGAAATTTTTAAATCTAAAAAACTCATTCAGGATGTTGTAAAAACCCTGCATCTGCAAATCTCTGTTTTTGCTAAACAAGGGGTCATTTCAAAAGAATTATATGCTGATACGTCTCCTTTTGAAATTAAAGTGGTTAATGAAAAACCTTTTACAAAATTACCTGATGAGGCGGTACATATAAAATTTTCACAAAATAATATTACCTTAAGCTCAAAAGAACTTCCTAAAGATATTATTACAGGGTATAATAAAACAATCAGTTTGCCTTATGCAAATATTATCATTGTAAAAAATCAGAATTTCAACAGCTCGAAAGCCGGTAATTTAGATGATTTTTCCTTTATGTATTCTACTAAAGAGGGTACTGTAAATGCATTACAAAAAATACTGAATGTCAGTTTGGTTAATAAAGATGCCACAGTAATAGGCCTATCATTAACTTATGAGAATATAGATAAGGCTAAAGATATTCTTAATAATCTGGTAAAAATATATAATAATGAAGCTATTAAAGATAAAAATTCAGAATCGGAAATAACACGTGATTTTATTGATGAGAGAATAAATATTATTGCCAATGATTTAGGAGAGGTTGAAAACCGCAAAGAACGTTTTAAAAGTTCAAACCATATTACTGACCTTACTACTGAGGCAAAGATCGGACTGGAAAGCTCTGCTGAAGCTCGTGCAAAACAAATTGAGGTAGATTCTCAGTTGGATCTTACCAATGCATTAATCGGTTTTATGTCTAAACAGGGAAATGGGCAGGTACTTCCTACCAATGTCGGATTGCAGAGTTCGGAAGCATCCAATAATATTTCAGCATACAATCAATTGGTCATAGAGCGTAATAGGTTGCTGGAAAATGCAACACCTCAAAATCCCTTGGTTATTGATCTTAATAACCAGATTTCCTCCTTACGTACTTCTGTTATTGAGAGCCTTAATAAAAGCAGAAGCGGACTTCAATTTGCCAAGAACCAATATCTTGCGGAACAAAGTAATGTTTCTTCAAGAATTTTAAAAATTCCGAGCCAGGAAAAACTCTTTAGAGATATAGAAAGACAGCAACAGATTAAAGAGAGTTTGTATCTGCTTTTATTACAGAAAAGAGAGGAGACTGCGATTTCATTAGCTGTCACTGCTGATAAGGCAAGAATTGTTGATTATGCGTATTCTTCACCAAAGCCGGTGGCACCGAAAAAGATGATGTATTTATTTGGCGCACTGATTGGCGGCTTATTATTACCGTTTATCATCATTTATTTTAAAGAATTATTCAATAATAAGATTAAAACAAAACATGATCTTGAAAAATTAGCAGTTGATAAGCCAATTATCGGTGAAATTCCTAGATTGGCAAAAGGGCATCCTGAACTCATCCGCATCAATGATTTATCCCCAATGGCAGAAGCTTTCAGAATATTGATTACCAATATGAACTTCATGCTTCCCAAGAAACAGGCAAAAGTAGTATTTATTACTTCTACCGTAAAGGGCGAAGGCAAAACCTTTGTCTCCGTTAATTTAGCTCTTGCTATGGCTACTCCTAGCAAAAAAGTAATTATTATAGGATCTGATATAAGGAACCCCCAACTTCAGAGGTATAACCCGGCAAGAAAAGGGTTAACAGGACTTACGGAATTTCTTTATGACAGCCAGACCGCATTACAGGATATTATTCATGTCTCGACTTTTAACCCTTATTTAGATGTAATTTATTCAGGAAGTATTCCGCCTAACCCTACTGAATTACTGACTAACGGACGTTATGAAATATTATTGGAACAATTAAAATCTAAATATGACTATATAATTTTAGATACAGCTCCGCTGATGTTGGTAACAGATACATTCCTGTTTGCAGGAATGGCTGATGCTACACTCTATGTTACACGTTCTCAATATACAGAGAAAGCACTGATTGCATTTGCAAATAATAATATTGAAAGTGGTAAGCTTAATAATGTAGGCTTTGTTTTAAATGATGTGGACCAGGATTTCTTCGGATACGGTAACAAATATGGTTATGGTTATGCTGCAGAAGAAAAAAGCTGGTTTGAAAAAATAAGAGATAAATTTAAAAAATAATATTTATTAATTTTTTTGATAAACAGTTAATTGTCTGATTTTAATAAATCATTTATTAAAAATAAAATTGAAAACGCAAAGTGTTTATAATTGAGACATTTTAAAGCATTTTCTAACCAAATAAGATACCTTGAAGAATAAAATAAATAATATATTAGTTTTACCACATATTCAGAGGTTTATTAAAAGTGCTTCATGGTCTTTGGTAGGAACTGTCTCAGGGAAGTTATTAATGTTGGTTGCTTTTATAATTGTTGCCAGAATTATAGGAAAGGAAGAATACGGTAAAATAGGAGTTTTACGTTCTACTATTACCATGTTTATGGTTTTTTCAAGTGCTGGGATGGGGCTTACGTCGGCACGCTATATTGCCTATTACAGAAATAGCAATCGGGAAAAAGCTTATCAGGTTTACAAGGCTTCAAGTCAAGTTGCTCTAATTTTCGGATTGGTTATATCTGTTATTATATTTTTCTTTAATAATCAAATTTCCAAGTCATCTTTTGATACACCGGAACTGTCATTACCATTAAAATTAACGATTATCGCATTATTTTTCAGTACGGTTTCTAGTGCACAAAGCGGAACTTTGACCGGGTTTGAAGATTTTAAAAAGCTGGGTATTAATAATTTAATATATGGTATCGCACAGTTTTTTTTAATTATACTAGGCGCGTTTTTCTGGGGGGCAAACGGGGTAATTATATTTTTAGGTATTTCCTCAGGATTATTTGTTATCCTAAACCAGATTTCAATTAAAAAACATTTTGGTTCTGAATTTAAAAATGTAAAGGCTTTTACTCCGGAAATTAAAGATATTTTTAAAAAGTTCTCTGTTCCCGCAATGCTGTCCACTTTTGTTGCAATGCCGGTAATCTGGTTTGGCAAAGCTTTATTGGTGAGAAGCGATGGATTTGGTGAAATGGCTATTTTTGATGTCTCAGAACAATGGTATCTTATGGTGTTATTTATTCCGAATTCGATAGGGGCTATCATATTACCTATGTTATCCAATACCTTGTCAGAAGGATCCGAAAAACAATATAATAAGCTGCTGAAATTAAATCTTTTGGTAAATTGTGGCGTGGTGACGTTATTGACTTTAATTATTATTTGTTTAGCACCTTTTATACTTAAGCTATATGGCCGTAACTTTACAAGTTATCTGCCTTTACGGATTTTATTAATAGCAGCGATATTACAGACCGTTAATAGTGTTCTGGGACAGGTTATAGCAAGCAAGGCTAAAATGTGGTTGGGCTTTGGTGTAAATTTGTTCTGGGGAATAAGCTTTCTTACAATAGCTTATATATTTGTAGAATATTTAAACTTAGGTGCTTTAGGATTAAGTTACGCATTTTTGTTAAGTTATCTTTTACATTCAATTTTACAGGGGTTTATAACCTTTAAAATTATAATTTAATATGAAAAAAGTCCTTATCGTATTTGGTACGCGTCCGGAAGCAATAAAAATGGCACCTTTAGTACATAAACTTCAACAGCACCGGGATGTTTTTGAAACCTTTGTCTGTGTTACAGGGCAGCATAGGGAGATGCTTGATCAGGTCTTAAGGTTATTTGAAATAACGCCGGAATTTGATTTAAGTGTTATGAAAGAAGGTCAGGATTTATATGACGTTACCTCAACAGTATTGATCAGGATGCGTGATGTATTAAGTGAAGTAAAGCCGGATGTGGTTTTAGTCCACGGGGATACAACAACTTCAATGGCAGTTGCCCTGTCTGCCTTTTACCAAAGAATACCGGTAGCCCATATAGAGGCAGGTTTAAGAACTCATAATATATACAGTCCCTGGCCTGAAGAAATTAACCGCCAGGTAACCGGACGGATTGCAACTTATCATTTTGCACCGACATTAGGCAGCCGTCAGAATCTATTAGATGAAAATGTACCTGATGACCATATTGTTGTAACAGGCAATACCGTTATAGACGCATTACAATGGGTAGTTGGAAAAATAGAAAATAACCAGGAGTTATCATCGGAAATTAGTGAAATGTTAAATGCTTTTGGCTATGATGATTTACGTTTAAATGGAAATAAACGTCTGGTCTTAATAACAGGACATCGACGGGAAAATTTCGGAGAAGGATTTCTTAATATTTGCAAAGCATTAAAAACTTTGTCTATTTCATATCCTTCGGTGGATTTCGTATACCCGATGCATCTGAATCCTCAGGTCAGGAAGCCTATAAACGAGATCTTTCAGAATGAGAAACCCGACAATATATTCTTTATTGAACCTCTGGATTATCTGCCTTTTATTTATTTAATGAAGAAAAGTTATCTAGTGCTTACCGATAGCGGAGGAATACAGGAAGAAGCACCCGGTCTGGGGAAACCCGTATTGGTGATGCGTGACAATACCGAACGGCCCGAAGCTGTAAAAGCCGGCACTGTTCAGTTAGTAGGTACCGGCTATAATAATATTGTAGACGGAGTCTCTTCATTATTAAATGATGAAGCACATTATAATTCTATGTCAAAGGCAAATAATCCTTATGGAGATGGAACATCAAGTGACAAAATATTAAAATTTTTAATTAAAAAACTACAAAATCAATAATGACATTTGCAGGATTTTTTGCAATATTATTCTTATTAGCAATTATTATGAACAAAGGATATAAGTCAGTTATTGATCCTATGTTTTACATGATTGTTATATTTTTATTTTTTTTCGGAATTAAAAAAGATTTGGAACTTAATGAAGAATCAGAATTTTTATTGCTTCTCTCATTTATTATTTTTATTTCAACGGTTTATTTAGTCCGTAAAAGGCAACATAGAAAAATTGTCGGTTTTATTAACCGTAAGAATAAAGCTTTTCACAAATTTTTAATAAAACCGTTACAATCAAAACAACAGCTGTATCTTTTTTTAGTCGTCTTATTATATGTAGTTCTTGATTTTTCATTTAACACATGGCTTTATGGCTCTTTTGATAAAGCGGTTACCAGATTTTATTACAGACAGCCTGAAAGAGAGGATATTCCGACTTTCTTAACAATTATTCTCTTTTCATTATATTCATTATCATCTCTGATTATATTTGTTTTAAGCTATAACAATGCACGGTTTAAGACAAATTCATTATATCTTAACCTCAGTTTTTTTGCTTTGGCCCTTGCTGCTTTTCCCAGGGGGACAAGAGGTGCAATTATTTCTTTATTAATCATTATTATACTGGCAAATATAATCGTAGGTATTAGAAATAATAAGCTCGGAATTAAAAATTTATTCTTTAATATAAAACTTTTATTTCCTGTAACCATTGTGATATTCACTTTTCTAGCTTTATCATCTATACGGAATAAGGAAATTGACAATTTAGAAATGCTGCAGCAGACAATTTCTGAAATGGATTTTTCACAGTCACAAAAGGAATATAACACTTCAGAAGGAGATTTATTATTAACGGATTATAATAAATGCATAGAAACCTTTGGATCTTCCGTAGAGTTCCTGCCTATTGACTATACTCTGAAAGCCGTATTATTTAATCCGATTCCCCGAAGTTTATGGAAGGATAAACCTGTCGGATTCGGTGTCGCATTAACAGAAGTTAAATTTGGCGGACAAAACTTTGACTATGAGCATTTGGCTGAACATAAATGGGCAAACGCTGCTGGCATAGCAGGTGAAGGCTGGGCAAATGAAGGGATTCTTGGCCTGATACTGTACTCAATCCTAATGGGTTTATATGCGGGAATTCTTACAAAGATTGTAGATACATTCTTATTATCTGATAATTATGTGTCACTTTTAATTGCACTATTATGTTTTCTGGCATCTTTACTTACTGTAAGAGGGGATATATTATCAGGGATTACCCAAGGATTTTATCCTATACTTTTTTTCATGATCATATTAGTTGTAGTTCAGCCATTTGTGCAGTATAAATATAAATTCAGATCATAGTTAATCCCAAATGTATTAAAGTTATATCCGTAAAGTAACTTGCAATATTCTGAATAGTAATAGTGATCAAATCAAATATGAAAAAAGTTCTGATAATCCACAAAAACACAATTGAGAAAGAGCCGCCGACCCAGATGGTCATTCAGCACTTGGTAGATTTAGGTGTTTCTGTTAAGCTGGTAACATTAGGCGTAAATGAGTATTGGAAAAGAAATTTAGAAAGTAAAGGTGTTGAATTTAAAGATTTGGGATTAGCTTCTTTTGTAGATTTGAAGAAAAGAACTTTTTCAAAAAAAATAGAAACCTGGTTAAAATACAGAAAAGAAGTCCTGAAGGAATTATCTCGGCCAGAGAATCAGGATAGCATCATCTGGTTTGTAGATGCAGACAGCATTGCTCCTCTTTTATTCAGCAGTGTTTTCAACAGACTGAACTTTATCATGCATATTTTGGAAATGTATGACCATTCATCTTTTTATAAATATGTTCTCAATAAATATATAACCAGATCTAGAAGATTGATCGTTTGTGAAGAAAATCGCGCTGCTATTTTTAATCTTTGGTTTAAACCGGAAAAATATCCGGTGGTATTGCCTAATAAACCTTATCAACTATTAGATGAAAGTGCATCAGATGAGTTCTTAATAAAAAATTATCCTGATCTTCATGATAATTTAATTAAAAAAAACAGAAAAATAGTATTGTATCAGGGACTGATTTCTCCGGAAAGGGATCTCTCATTTATTCTGAAGGCTGTTGATGAATTGGGAGAAGATTTTATTCCCGTGATTATGGGCAGAGATTTTGGTATGCTGGACCATTACAAAAAAATATGCCCGCGTTTGGTACATATTTCCTATATACCTTCACCTCAGCACCTGTATATAACTTCACTGGCAAGAGTCGGGATTTTAATATATGATCCGATATCATTGAACCAAATCTTCTGTGCACCGAATAAAATCTTTGAATATGCAGGATATGGTGTTCCAATGATCGGCAATAATATACCCGGATTATCTTCACCTTTTCAAAAATTTAATTGCGGAAAAATTTTCAGTACGGATAATGATGTTTCAGAGATGAAAAAAATCATATTGGAGATCGATGATAATTTTAATCGATTTTCACAGAATTCAAAAATGTTATTTAGAGCTGTCGATAACCAAGCCATTATCAAAGCTATTCTTGAAGAATTTTAATACTTTTATTAAATATGAACCTGATTATTAATACTACTACATTAAGCGGAACTGGAGTAACACAGGTTGCAGTTTCATTTATATATGAATGTATTGCTTTTCCGGAAAATACCTATCATGTTTTTTTAAGTAAAACGGTGTCAAAAGAAGTTGACATATCCGATTTTCCGGAAAATTTTCATTTCCATCAATTTGAAAATCACCCTTTGTATGGCCTGAAAGGGATCTCAATAAGGAAACGCTTGAGAATGCTGGAAAGTCAGATTAATCCTGATCTTGTGTTTTCAGTATTTGGACCGTCATGCTGGACTCCGAAATCCAAGCATATCACCGGTTTTGCAAACTCTTATTACGTATATCCCGAATCTCCGTTTTTCAAAAAAATACCAGTTAAAGATTGGCTTCGGATTAATTTGATGAAAATTGCCCATCGTTTTTTCCTGAAAAGAAACGGCAGATATTTTATTTGTGAGACCGAAGATATGTCAGTAAGGCTGTCTGCATTTTTAGGGATTAATAAATCCAATATTTTTACCGTCAGCAATACCTATAATAAATATTTTGAGACCGGAAATGTTTCGAAAAAAAAACAATTCCTGCCTGAACCGGTAGAAAACGAATATAGATTCCTATCATTGGCCTCATTTGATATCCATAAGAATCTTATCGTAATAAACGAAATTGCAGCAATTTTAGATGAAAAGAAGGTCACAAAGGATATCAAATTTGTATTGACAATTGATCCTCAGAAGTACGAGAAGTATTTTACCAGTGAAGCCAAACTTAGAATAATCAATCTCGGCAGAGTGGATGTTAAGGACTGTCCGCAATTGTATTCGGAGTGTGATGCGCTTTTTTTGCCGACCCTGATTGAATCATTTTCTGCAAATTATCCGGAAGCCATGAAAATGGAAATTCCTATTCTTACCTCACACTATTCATTTGCGACCTCTATCTGTGGGAATGCTGCACTTTATTTTGATCCTCTTGATCCTCGAGACATTGTAACAAAAATAATGCAGATACTGAACGATGAAAAGCTTCCTGAACTACTGGTCGAAAATGGTAAGAAAAGACTTGATGTATTTGGGAGTGCAAAAATCAGGGCTCAAAGATATTTCAATGTATTTAAATCTGTTTAATTTTCAAATAACCTGACTAAATGTTTGTAACCGCTAGTATAGTTTGCTATAAAAATGATACAGAAGTTCTTCTGGAAGCAATTAACAGCTTTCTAAATTCAGAAACGGATTTCCCCATATTTTTATATTTAATAGACAATTCTCCAACAGATGAGTTGAAGACGCTTATCAGTCATCCGAAGGTTGAGTATATTTTTAATCCTTCCAATCCTGGTTTCGGAGCTGCACATAATATTGCGATTAAATTGGCGATGGAAAAAGACAGCATGTACCATCTGGTGTTGAATCCTGATGTTTATTTTGATGAAAACACACTTAAGGGGCTGGCCGATTATCTTGAGAATAATCCTGAAATAGGAAATGTAATGCCCAAAGTATTTTATCCTGACGGAAGAATACAGCGTCTCTGTAAACTGCTTCCGACACCTTATGACTGGATTGGCAGAAGATTTAATCCGTTTAAAAATATGGTTGAAAAGAGGAATGAGATTTTTGAGCTGAGGTTTACAGGTTATAATAAAACCATGGATGTACCTTATCTCTCAGGATGTTTTATGTTTTTAAAACTTGATGCCTTATGCCAGGTCGGTTTTTTTGATGAAAAGATTTTTATGTACGGAGAGGAAACTGATTTATGCAGGAGACTGATCAACGGCGGTTACAGGACTGTTTTCTATCCTAAAGTTAATATTTACCATCATTTTGAAAAAGGATCTCATAAGTCCTGGAGGCTTACCAGAATTGGAATGCAGTCAGCGATCTATTATTTTAATAAATGGGGTTGGTTTTTTGATCATGAAAGGGCAAGAATCAATAAGAAAACATTGAAAGCATTAGGCAAATGAAAAGTTGCTGTTATAGACGTTTAGGTCTGTTATTAAAAATTAATTAAATCTTAGACCGAAATTTAAAGGTGATAAATTTCCTGCTAAAGGATGATTTTACCGGGCAAATAGAATTTTCATTATAAGGTTAAAACAGATACAACTATAAAAATACCGTAACTGAAAGAGAGTATTATTTTGTGAGTATTGAGTTTGCTCAAAATTAAAAAATAATCAGTGCTGATTATTTCTCCCTATTAGCTCACTGCCTTTTTATAGGAATCAGTTAACCATTGGAGGAGACAATTTACCAAGCGTATTGTAGTGGTAAAGTTTTACTTACAATAAAATGGTATTGAAGAATGCCGATCTTCCGGATTGTATTATTTAATAGCAATTATGCAGCAGTTCGGATTGTAATAATTGATGCCTTAAGGCAGACAGAGCCTATTGCTTCATCATATACAGAAGACATATTTGTAAAGGAATTAAGCTATATAATCAATAATGTAAATATTTTATTGTTTATAAGATTGGTCTTGTTTTAGAATAAATCATCTGTCAATTATTTTCAAAAGAATGTTTCATATTTTTTATAAAAATTCGCCTATCGATGAAATAAATGACGATAAACAGGTAATTATAGATGTAATGTCAAATTATTATTCATTATTTTTATTATAAAAAATTACGAGATATATGTTAATAATATTTAATACAATATAAATTAAATAAAAATAAGTATTTTATTTTTGCTTTTATAAAAAACTTCCTTAGCTTCGCGAAAATAAATTTATAGGTATTTTTACTGTATAACACAATAAATCTATTTTGTATATTTATCGACACATTTGAATTGAAATAAAGTGAATAACATTGCCATAAAAATGAAAAGAGATAGAGCTATTTTTAAAGTAAATGGATCCTTAAAAGTCTGTTTATTTATAAATATCAGTGATATTTCATTAAAGCTTTTTAGCGACAAAAAATTCAAGAGTAAATATAAACCCATTGTATACAAATCTAATCATTCCAGGATAAGTGTCAGTGAGTATTTAATGAAGTTTAATATTAAATGTATTGTTTTGGAAACATCAAATATTGGTCATTTACATAAGGATTTAGCTAATGAAATTGTAAAGGCCCGTAAAAATGGCATTGAGGTATATGAAGCACATGAATTTTATGAAATTGTAAATAAAAGGATCCCTCTCGTACGTCTTGAAAGAAATGTATATCTTGCCGATGATATTTTTACAATCGGTCAAAAGCAGGAAAAATTTAACATAAAAAGGCTGGTTGATATCACAATAAGTATACTGTTGTTGCCCATCGTAATTCCTCTGGTTATTTTAGGTTTCATTTTAGTAAAGCTGTCCTCAAATGGAGATGTATTATTTTCTCAGGAACGGGTAGGAAAAAATTCCAAAACCTTTACGATTTATAAAATAAGAACCATGGTTTCATGCCATAACGGAGATTTCACAACCAATAATGATGTCCGGGTAAACAGAATCGGGAAATTTCTAAGGATGACCAAAATTGATGAACTGCCCCAGTTGTGGAACATTCTGAAAGGTGATATGAGCCTTATTGGTCCCCGTCCTGAAAGGCCGCATTTCGTTAAGATTTCCAATGAGGAAAATGCAATGTTTGATCTCAGGCATTTAATTAAACCCGGAGTCACAGGATGGGCACAGGTAAATCTTCCCAAGGCTACACCGGAGGATAATCTTGAAAAATTAGAATACGATTTATTTTATATTAAAAATTATTCTCTTCTGTTTGACATACTTATTGTATTCAGGACGATAAAAATCGTTTTTACTTTAAATAGTAATTAAGGTTGAAAATTAAATTTATTATAGTATGTTTTTAATTTAGATGCTGCAATTCTATTGAATAACGGTTCTTACAATTTATTGATAAAGTTTAATTAAGATAAGTATACAGACCGCATGTCTCATGAGCTGTTGATGAATTCTATTGTATTAAAGAAGTAGATAATAGTAGAATGTTGCACATTATAAGAATAAATAATTCATGAAAATACAACAAACCCCTTTAAAAGACTGCTATATTATCGAACCTACTGTTTTTGAAGATGACAGAGGTTATTTCTTTGAAAAATTCAATGAAAAAAAGTTTGAGGAATTAACTGGAATGAACGGGCATTTTGTTCAGGATAATATTTCGAAATCTTCTTACGGGGTGCTTCGGGGTTTACATTTGCAAAAAGGAGAGCATGCCCAGGCAAAACTGGTTTCGTGTCTGGAGGGCAAAGTCTGGGATGTCGCCGTAGATTTAAGAGAAGATTCGCCTACCTTTGGTAAATGGTTTGGGATTGAGCTGACCGCTGAGAATAAATTACAATTATATGTACCCAGAGGATTCGGCCATGGCTTCTCCGTTTTAAGCGATCATGCCGTTTTTTCTTATAAATGCGATAATTTCTATCATAAGGAATCAGAAGGGAATGTGATGTTTAATGATCCCGAGCTTCAGGTAGACTGGAAACTTGAAGAAAAAGATATGATCCTTTCAGAAAAAGATCGAAACGCTTCCTTATTCCGCGAGAAAAACTTTTAACAGTCTCCTGAAAACTACTTTGATAAAGTGGTTTTCATTTTTTAATTCAAACTATTCAATATTTTGTATCTTTGCAGACTCAAAATCAAAAAGATGCGCACAAAATCTGTAGGTAAAAAGAAAATTAACATCGTCACGCTCGGCTGTTCCAAAAATGTATATGACTCGGAAGTTTTAATGAGCCAGCTGAAAGCCAACGGAAAAGAAGTGGTTCATGAAGATAGGGGCGATATTGTGGTGATTAATACCTGCGGATTTATAGATAATGCAAAAGAAGAATCGATCAATACGATTCTGGACTATGTGGAGGCAAAAAACAGGGGCGAAGTAGAAAAAGTATTCGTAACGGGGTGTCTTTCAGAAAGATATAAGCCGGATCTGATCAGGGAAATTCCGGATGTGGACCAGTATTTCGGAACCCGGGACCTTCCGATTCTATTAAAGCATTTGGGCGCCGATTACAAGCATGAGCTGGTAGGGGAAAGAATGACCACTACGCCTAAGCACTATGCGTACCTGAAAATTTCGGAAGGCTGTGACAGGCCGTGTTCGTTCTGTGCCATTCCGTTAATGCGGGGCGGGCACATGTCTACGCCTATTGAAAAGCTGGTGCTTGAGGCTCAGAAATTAGCCAAAAAAGGAACCCGGGAACTGATTTTAATTGCCCAGGACCTTACCTATTACGGTCTTGATATCTACAAAAGACGGGCGCTGGCGGACCTTTTAAAGGAACTGGTTAAGATTGACGGGATTGAATGGATCCGTCTCCACTATGCCTTCCCGAGCGGCTTTCCGGAAGATGTCCTGGATATTATCCGGGAAGAGCCTAAAGTATGCAATTACATAGATATTCCTCTGCAGCACATCAATTCCGATCTGCTTAAATCAATGAAAAGGGGGACAACCCATGAAAAAACCAATGCCCTTCTCAGCAAGTTCAGAGAGAAAGTTCCTGATATGGCGATCAGGACTACGCTGATCGTAGGCTATCCCGGAGAGACGGAAGAAGTTTTCCAGGAACTGAAAGACTGGGTAAGGGAACAGAAATTCGACCGGTTGGGATGTTTTACCTATTCACATGAAGAAAATACAGGAGCTTATGTCCTGGAAGACGATATTCCGCAGGAAGTGAAAGAAGCCAGGGTAGAAGAAATTATGGAATTGCAGTCACAGATTTCGTGGGAGAAAAATCAAGAAAAATTAGGCAGGATTTATAAATGTATTTTTGACCGGAAAGAAGGGAACTACTTTGTAGGAAGAACGGAATATGATTCCCCGGATGTAGATAATACGGTTTTGGTTTCTGCAGAGAACACCTACATTTCAATTGGTGAATTTGCTGATGTAATGATTACTTCCGCAGAAGAATTTGACCTGTACGGTGAACTGATTTAATATTAATTTCAATGATACTAAAAAGCCGGTGAGATTACTCATTGGCTTTTAATTTATATAGAAAATTAATTATAGTTTATTGTTATCATCTTAAATTATGCTTATAGCCTGCACCATATTGCAATGGTTATTGGTTATTTAAAGCTAAATTTATTCTAAATAATTGATTTCCAGTTAATTTTATTTTTCCTGAATCCGAAGTTATTATACAGTTGTTAATTATGTTAACTTTTCTATATCTATTTTAACATTTTTTAACACCCTTTTCTAAAACTCCTGTTAACAGTAAGTTACAAGGGTTATTAACATCTGTTTTTATTTTCCTTAACTGTTTTTAACATTTGGAATAGGCCTTATAACAGATTCCTGATACATTTGCCCAGTTAAAACCAATAAAAGTTCAACATGATGAAAAGATTCATTCTCGTAATCATAATGATGATTTCAGCCTTTGGTGTTTATTCTTTCAGGATGAATGCTACGGATGCAAAAAAAACAAGTTATGCATCGTACTACCACGATAAGTTTAACGGTAAGAAAACAGCAAGCGGGGAGATTTTCAGCAATTCGAAATTTACCGCAGCCAACAGGACGCTCCCATTCGGAACGAATATCAGGGTCACCAACCTTAAAAATGGTAAAGAAGTAGTCGTGAAAATAAACGACAGGGGGCCTTACCATTCATCAAGAGCTTTAGATATGTCTAAAGCGGCGTTCGATGAAATCGGGAATACCGGCAGCG
Organism: Chryseobacterium gregarium DSM 19109; assembly: GCF_000430845.1. Lineage (GTDB taxonomy): Bacteria > Bacteroidota > Bacteroidia > Flavobacteriales > Weeksellaceae > Chryseobacterium > Chryseobacterium gregarium. The sequence goes on from NZ_AUMU01000002.1 coordinate 107,403, forward strand.
GTACCATTCCGGTTGAATATGAAATTGTCAATTAATCTTATGATTTAAATAAACAGAAGCCGGCTTTAAGCCAGCTTCTGTTTTACAGACTGAGCTCAACCAGAGCAGGGCAATGGTCAGAATGGGCCGCTTCTTTCAGGATAACGGCTCTTGTAAGCTGATCCTTTAAACTGTAGGAGGCAAAATTGTAGTCCAGCCTCCAGCCTTTATTGTTGGCCCGGGCATTCTGCCTGTAGCTCCACCAGGTGTAATGATCGGGCTCGTTATTAAAAAACCTGAAACTGTCGATCAGTTCACATTCTTCGATAAAGCGGGTCATCCATTCCCTTTCCATCGGCAGGAATCCGGATGTATTTTTCAGGCCAACCGGGTTATGTATATCTATGGCCTCATGGCAGATATTGAAATCACCTGAAATGATAAGATTCGGGATTTCTTTCTTTAAATTTTTAATGTAATCCAGGAAATCATTGCAGAACTGCATCTTGAAATCCAGCCTTTCTATATTGGATGCGGAAGGTACATAGACGGAGATCGCGGAAAACCCGTCGAAGTCTGCGCGGATGATCCTGCCTTCATTATCGTAGCTCTCTATCCCGCAGCCGAATTCCACATGGCCGGGCTTTATTTTGGAAGCGATTCCGACCCCGCTGTAGCCCTTTTTTACGGCCGAATGCCAGTAACTGTGATAGCCCAGTTTTTCAAGGCTTTCCATGTCGATCTGGTCGTTGCCGGCTTTGCTCTCCTGGATACAGATGATGTCCGGGTCAGCCGTTTTCAGCCATCCTAAAAAATCCTTGGTAAAAGCGGCTCTGATTCCGTTGACGTTGTATGTAATTAATCTCATTGCTCTTTATAAAATTTAATTGATCCTGATATTTGGAAGTAAATCCTACAGTTTTAAAATATGCGGCCTGATGACAAATTCTGAATCAGAATGCTGCAGATAAGCCGGATACCAAACGAGATTTACATTTCTGCGAAGATAGGAACATTAAAAAAGGAACGGAAAAAATCTATAGATTTTTTCCGTTCCTTTTTATATTAAACTAAAATTTAAAACTATTTAGGCTCCAGGATGCTGATAGGAATAATACACTCTTCGAGTGAAATTCCGCCGTGCTGGTAGGTTTCTTTATAGTAATTCACAAAGTGGTTGTAATTCTTGGGATAGGCCAGGAACGTACTGTTTTTTGCAAAAATATACTTTGAACTTAAGTTGCCTTTCGGCAGGAACAGTTTTTCAGGATTGGTAATGGCCCAGACATCGCTGGAATCGTAGGTAAGACTCTTACCCGTTTTGTAACGGATATTCGTTGAGGTTTCCCGGTCTCCGACCACTTTACTCGGTTTCTTCACATATACCGTTCCGTGATCAGTAGTAATGACCAGCTTAAAGCCGCTTTCAGCCGCAAGTTTGATTATTTTGATCAATGATGAATTTTCAAACCAGTTCAGGGTCAATGACCGGAAGGTTTTATCATCCCGGATCAGCTGGTCCACAATATGGTTATCCGTTTTGGCATGGGACAGGATATCAATGAAATTGTAAACAATCACCAATAAGTCATTGTTTTTATGCTGGTTGAAATCATCATAGATTTTCCTCTCAAAATCAGCATTCAGGACTTTCAGGTATTTCATGGATTTTGAGCCCAGGCCGATCCTCTTCATCTGGTCTTCAAGGAAATCGCGTTCATATTCATTTTTATTCCCTTCCTCATTGTCGTTAAACCATTTGTTCGGGAACCGTTTCTCAATTTCAGACGGCATCAGCCCGGCAAAGAACGAGTTTCTGGCATACTGTGTCGCAGTAGGGAGGATGCTGTAATAATAATCTTCTGAAATTTTGTTGTAGTATTTCGTAAACAGGGGCTCGATCATTTTCCACTGGTCATAACGAAGGTTGTCCACCATCAAAAGCAGAACCTTTTCTTTTTCCACTTCAGCTTTGATCTTTTCCTTGAAAAGCGTGTGGCTCATCATCGGTTTGTCGGAATCATGAAGCCAGTCTTCATAATTGTTTTCGATAAATTTGGCAAACTGGATATTCGCTTCCTCTTTCTGTGACTGCAGGAGGTCTGCAAATTCATTATCCGCTACCTTGTCAAATTTAATCTCCCAGTTCACGATCTTCTTGTAATATTCAGCCCATTCCTGGTAGGTCCTCAAATAAGACAGCTCCATCGAAAGATTTCTGAATTCCTGCTGGTACTGGAGGATTGTTTTCTGCTCGACCAGGTTGTCTTCCTGAAGGTTTTTCTTTAATGATAAAAGGATCTGGTTCGGATTGACCGGCTTTAAAATATAATCGGCAATCTGTGACCCGATTGCCTCTTCCATGATATGCTCCTCTTCACTCTTGGTTACCATAACGATCTTCAGTGAACTGTCTTTGTCTTTGATCATCGGGATGGCTTCAAGGCCTGAAATTCCGGGCATATTTTCATCAATGAGGGTCAGGGCGAATTTTTCAGAATCCATGAGTTCCAATGCCTCATTCACGTTGTTGACACCGGTTACGTGATAGCCTTTTTTTTCTAAGAATACGATATGAGGTTTGAGTAAATCTATTTCATCATCTATCCATAATATCTTTTCCGACATAATTTATTTTTTACATGATTATTGTATCAAATTGCTGACCAACTCCTTTTAAAACTTCCCAAAAACAGGGGCTTAATAGTTAAATCTTAGTTAATGAAAACACAACGCTGCCTTTATATCAGGAAACGGCCTTTTTTACCGGATTTTTATCCGGATTTTATGACCTGAATGTATTCACCTGAATGTGCATTGTCTGCCGTTAAGTTTATATTAAAGGATGTTCAACTGGGTATCAAAGATAATTTAAAAACATTAATCCACGCGTCATTAAGTTAAAATTTAAAATCCTTAAATTTGTTTGCAAATACTGACATTTCCATGCAGAACAAGCTAAAAATCATCAATGATCCGGTTCACGGTTTTATAAAGATTCCCCATGAAATTTTATTCGACATTATTGAGCACCCTTACTTCCAGAGAATGAGAAGGATAGGGCAGACCGGACTGCTGAACCTGATTTTTCCCGGTGCGACCCATACCAGATTCCACCATGCACTTGGTGCGATGCACCTGATGTTTACGGCGTTGGAAACTTTGAAGCAGAAAGGGATCAAAATTTCTGAAGATGAGGAAAAAGGCGCGATGCTGGCTATTCTGATGCATGACATCGGGCACGGCCCGTTTTCCCATGCGCTGGAATGCATGCTGATGGATGACTGGCACCATGAAAACCTCTCGCTTTTACTGATGAACCGCCTCAATGAAGAGTTTAACGGGGCATTGTCCTGCGCCATTGAAATGTTTCAGGGCCGATACCACCGGAAGTTTTTCAACCAGCTGATTTCTTCCCAGCTGGACGTTGACCGCCTGGATTACCTGAAACGCGACAGCTTCTTTACAGGCGTTTCCGAAGGAAGCATCAATACCCAGCGGATTATTTCCATGATGAATGTCTGTGAAAACGGAGAACTGGTGATCGATGCCAAAGGCGTGTATTCTATTGAAAACTTCCTTACCGCAAGGATGTTTATGTACTGGCAGGTATATTATCATAAAACATCGGCCCTGGCGGAGTTTCTTTTGGTTAAAATTTTGGAAAGGGCAAAATATCTGGTATCGCAGGGAATGAACCTGCCGGCCACTGAAAATCTAACTTATTTTTTATACAGGGAAAAGGGTGCGGCCACGGATGAAGACGTGGAAAGGTTTACGCAGCTCGATGACAATGATATTATCCAGGCGATGAAAGGCTGGCAGAATGCAGACGATATGATCCTGTCTTACTGGTGTCAGTGTGTCATCCGGAGAAATCTTCCGAAAACCGTTATTTCCTCTCATCCTTTTGACCCTGAATTTGTTGCCGGGAAAATACAATACACCAATGACCTTTTCGGAATCGGGAACGGCAATGAACTGGTCCATGAAATAAAACGGAAGCTCCTCCCGTATGATACCCAGAAACAGCCGATCTACCTGCTGCAGAAAAACGGTAAAAAGATCAGGCTCGAGGAATCGGAAGACCAGCTGCTTTCCGGCCTGATGGTGAACAAAACCACCCGGTATATCCTTACTTTTCCGAGAGAGAATGAGGGCTTTATTTCTTAAAGAATAATAAAATTCAAAATCCGAAAACTAAAAAATGTTTGTGAATTACAGAATTTCTTATCTTTGCAGAATATGGAATTTACAGCTTCGCAAATTGCAAGTTTTATTGACGGAAAAATAATAGGTGACGGAAATGCACTTATTACGGGAGTTTCACCTATCGAAAGCGGGGAAACAGGACATCTTTCTTTCATCGCACAAGACCGGTTCATACAGTATCTGGATACTTCCAGATGTTCGGTCATCATTGTTTCAGAGAACCTTATCACCAAAGATCATTACGGTCCTACCGTAATTTCGGTAAAAGATGCCTATCTTTCCTTCCAGGTACTGATGAATCTGTACCAGGAGATGCAGGGAAGAAAAGAAGGGGTGGAAGACGGCTCTTCTATACATGAGACCGCTCTAATCGGCGATCAAGTATATATCGGCGCTTTTACCTATGTTTCGGAAAAAGCAAAAATAGGGGGAGGATCCCAGATTTATCCGCAGGTATACATCGGCAAAGGGGTGAAGATCGGGAAAAACTGCAAAATCGACAGCGGAGCGAGAATTTATGATTACTGTATCATCGGTGATCACTGCGTTATTCATTCCAATACCGTTATCGGCGGAGACGGCTTCGGTTTCCAGCCTACTCCCGAAGGATTCAAAAAGATTCCCCAATTAGGAAACGTCATCATTGAAGACCATGTGGAAATCGGTTCCAACTGCAGTATAGACAGGGCGACGATCGGTTCTACCGTTATCGGTGAAGGGACCAAGATTGATAACCTCATCCAGATTGCCCACAATGTGAAGATCGGGAGAAACAACGTTATTGCGGCCCAGGCCGGAATTGCGGGATCCACTACCATCGGCGACTGGAACCAGATCGGCGGCCAGGTGGGGATTGTAGGCCATATCAAAATAGGGAACCAGGTGAAAATCCAGGCCCAGAGCGGTGTGAATTCCAGCGTTAATGATAAAGATACGCTGTACGGTTCGCCGGCTATCAGTTATAATGACTATCTTCGAAACTACGTCCATTTCAGAAATTTCACTGAAATTGTGAACAGAATAAATAATCTTGAGAATACCTCAAAAGATAAAACTAATGAGTGATATGCAAAAAACACTTCAGCAGGAAGTGACACTTTCCGGAATCGGACTTCATACTGGTAGAGAAGTAAAGCTAACCATGAAACCTGCCAAAGAAAATACAGGTTTTGTATTCGTAAGAACAGACCTGGAGGGACATCCGCAGGTGGAAGCTGATGTAAATTATGTTACGGCTACAGAAAGAGGAACGACCTTAGAGAAACTGGGTGTAAAAATTACCACTTGTGAGCATCTTTTGGCAGCACTGGTAGGCTGCGATATTGACAATGCCTTTTTAGAAATGGATGCTTCCGAGCCTCCCATCCTGGACGGGTCTTCAAAATATTTCGTGGAAGCTATCGAAAGCGTAGGGGTGGTGGAACAGAACGTGATCAGAGAATATCTGGTGGTCAAGGAAGTGCTTACCTACAGCGATCCGGCTACAGGGTCGGAAATCACCATTATTCCTTCAGATACCTACGAAGTGACGACGATGGTAGATTTTGGGACCAAGGTTTTAGGAACCCAGAATGCTACCCTTAAACATATTTCTGAGTTTAAAGACGAGATTTCTTCTGCAAGAACCTTCAGCTTTTTGCATGAATTGGAAATGCTTTTGGACCACGGCCTGATCAAAGGCGGAGATATTTCCAACGCGATTGTCTATGTAGATAAGGACCTTACCCCGGAAACGACGGAAAAGCTGAAAAAGGCATTCGGGAAAGACAAAGTGTCCATCAGACCCAACGGTATTCTTGATAACCTGAACTTAAACTATCCCAACGAAGCGGCAAGGCACAAATTACTGGATGTGATCGGTGATCTGGCTTTGGCAGGCGTGAAAATAAAAGGCAAGGTGATTGCCAATAAACCGGGGCATTATGTCAATACCCAGTTTGCAAAAAAACTGAACCGCCAGTGGAAACTGCAGAAAAAGAAAAACGTTCCGGATTTTGATTTAACAAAAGAGCCGGTTTTCGATATCAACGGAATCATGAAACTCATGCCTCACCGGCCGCCGTTTTTACTGATTGATAAAATTCTCGAACTTTCGGACTCCCATGTAGTGGGTCTCAAAAATGTAACCATGAACGAACCGTACTTCGTGGGGCATTTTCCGAAAGAACCTGTAATGCCGGGGGTTTTACAAGTTGAAGCACTGGCGCAGACAGGCGGTATCCTTGTATTGGCAAGTGTTCCCGATCCTGAAAACTATTCTACCTATTTTATTAAGATTGATAAAGTAAAATTCAAGAGGAAAGTGGTTCCCGGAGATACCCTTATTTTCAAAATTGAACTGATCGAACCGATCAGGAGAGGGATCGTACATATGCAGGGATACGGATATGTAGGGGACAGTATAGCCGTAGAAGCAGAGTTAATGGCTCAAGTTGCAAAAAATAAAGTTGATTAAATGGTTCATCAATTAGCAGCCGTAGATAAGCGTGCGAAAATAAGCAAAAATGTAATCGTAGAACCTTTTACGACTATTGCAGGGGATGTGGAAATCGGAGAAGGCACGTGGATCGGCCCTAATGTGACCATCATGGATGGCGCAAGAATCGGCAGGAACTGCAGGATTTTCCCCGGCACCGTCATTTCGGCGATTCCCCAGGATCTGAAATTCGACGGTGAAGATACCCAGGTCATCATTGATGATGAAACCACCATAAGGGAGTGTGTCACCGTAAACAGGGGGACCAAAGCCCTGGGCTTTACAAGGATAGGTAAAAACTGCCTGATCATGGCCACTACGCACATTGCCCACGACTGTATTATCGGAGATCATGTCATCATCGTTAACGGCTGTGGTATTGCAGGGCATGTGGAAATAGGGGACTATACCGTAATGGGAGGCCTGTCTGCTGTTCACCAGTTTGGTAAGATCGGCAAGCATGTGATGATTTCCGGTGGTACTCTGGTAAGAAAAGACATTCCGCCTTACGTAAAAGTGGCGAGAGAGCCGATGTCCTATGCAGGGATCAACTCGGTCGGCCTGAGAAGAAGAGGATTTACTAATGAAAAAATCTTTGAAATCCAGAAGATCTACCGGGCGATCTTCCAGATGAAAATGAACGTTTCCCAGGCTATTTCACACATCGAAAAAGAAATGCTTCCGACGGCTGAAAGAGATGAGATCCTTCAGTTTATCCAGAACTCACCGAGAGGGATTGTAAAAGGATACGGAACCGGAAAAGACAATAATTAATATTAATCATGAGAATTTTACTCTTACCGGTCATGCTTTTTGCGGCATCATTTTTATCCGGACAGCAGACGGAAGGGTTGAAAACTGAAAAAACGACCCATACTTCCATCCTGGAAAGGAAAATTCCGGAGAGGTCCAATGACAGTATTGCAAAAAGCAATCTTCATGATATTGTTAAACCGAAAGATAATTTCCGTCCGGTTTTGGGAAATACCAATCCGTATCATTCCGAAGTTCAGATGAATGTAAACCGGTTACAGAATCAGGTGAATACATTTAACAATAATACCTTTAACAGAATGACGCCTCAGGGCCAGGGTATCGAAATAAAAAAAAGAAAATAAAACATATACAACATTAATGGCAACAAGTAACGATATAAGAAAAGGTCTGTGTATAGAATTCAGCAATGACATTTTTAAAGTAATCGAATTCCTTCACGTAAAGCCGGGAAAAGGTCCTGCTTTCGTAAGAACAAAATTAAAATCGGTAACCAACGGAAAGGTGCTTGATAATACTTTTTCTGCAGGTCATAAAATTGAGGAGGTAAAGGTGATTACAAGAAAGTTCCAGTATCTTTATGATGATGAGAACGGTTTCCACTTTATGAACAATGACGATTTTTCCCAGCTTTACCTCAATAAAGAGATGATTGAAAATGCTCAATTGATGAAAGCCGGTGAAGAAGTGACAATCATTATGAAAGAAGCTGATGAAACACCGCTTTCTGCAGAACTGCCGCAATCCGTTTATCTTGATGTCATCGAAGCCGATCCTGGAGTAAAAGGAAATACAGCGACCAACGCCCTTAAAAATGCCATCGTTGAGACGGGAGCAAGAGTAATGGTTCCTTTGTTTATTGAGCCGGGAGACCGAATCAAAGTAAGTACCGAAGACGGCTCTTACCTGGAAAGAGTAAAAGAATAAATTACACATAAAGTTTATACCCATTCGGTTTGCACACGCATTCCGAATTTTGTTTTATAGCCGGTATGAAAATACGGCTGATAAAATTGGGAGCAGCCCATATCCATTAAAGAAAATCAATTGTTATGAAATTCCACGCGCCTCAAAAATTGAAAACCATTGCTGATCTTATCGGTGCAAAATTCGTTGGTCCGGAGAACTTCGAAGTCCTGGGAACCAATGAAATCCATAGGGTGAAACCCGGAGATATCGTGTTTGTGAACCATCCGAAGTATTATGATAAAGCATTATATTCTGCGGCAACCATTATCCTGATCGATAAAGAAGTTGATTGCCCGGAAGGAAAGGCCCTGTTGGTTTCCGACGATCCTTTCAGGGATTTCAATACAATCAATACCCACTTTACCAGGATCTATAACTTCACGGAAGAGCTTCATGATGTTGAAATCGGGGAAGGAACAAAAATCCATCCTTCCGCCGTGATCGGGAATAACGTAACCATCGGAAAGAACACCCTGATTTTCCCGAATGTAGTCATCGGGGACAGAACCGTCATCGGCGATAATGTGATCATTCAGTCCAATACCGTTTTGGGGGGCGATGCCTTTTACTACCGGAGATTGAACGGAAATTTTGACCGCCTTATTTCGGTCGGCAATGTTGTGATTGAAAATAATGTCGAAATCGGAAACGGCTGTACCATTGACAGGGGAGTCACGGATTCCACGGTAATCGGTGAAGGTTCGGTGCTGGATAACCAGATCCAGGTCGGGCATGATACCATTATCGGTAAAAAATGCCTGATTGCTTCCCAGGTGGGCATTGCAGGGTGCTGTGTGATCGGTGATGAAGTGACTTTATGGGGACAGGTAGGGATGGCTTCAGGAAATACCATTGCCAGTGGATCTGTTATTTTAGGTAAAACCGGCGTCAACAGAAATCTTGAAAAAGGAACCTATATCGGGATGTTTGCGGAGGATTTCAAAACGTATCTTAAAAAAGAGGTCAGGCTGAAAAACCTTAAATAAACAAATTGTTCAGATGTATCTTTAATCAAAGAAAAATAAGTAAATTTGTGAGCATCAATAAAAAGTAATAAATAAATTAAAATTATAATAAAATGTCAATTTTAGTAAACAAAGATTCTAAAGTAATTGTACAAGGATTTACAGGAAATGAAGGTACTTTCCACGCGGGCCAGATGATCGAATACGGAACCAATGTTGTAGGCGGTGTTACTCCGGGGAAAGGAGGAAGCGAGCACTTGGGGAAGCCGGTATTCAATACTGTGGCTGATGCGGTAACAAAGGCCGGCGCTAACGTAAGTATCATTTTCGTACCGCCTGCATTTGCTGCTGATGCCATTATGGAAGCTGCTGAAGCGGGTATTAAAGTGATCGTATGTATTACTGAAGGTATTCCTGTAGCGGATATGGTAAAAGTAAAATCTTATATCGCAGACAGGGACTGCAGACTGATCGGTCCGAACTGTCCTGGAATCATTACTTCTGATGAAGCTAAAATTGGGATTATGCCAGGTTTCGTTTTCAAAAAAGGAAAAGTAGGGATCGTTTCAAAATCAGGAACCCTTACCTATGAAGCGGCTGACCAAGTGGTGAAAGCAGGTTTCGGTGTTTCTACAGCGATCGGGATCGGTGGAGACCCGATCATCGGAACAACGACAAGAGAAGCTTTGGAATTATTCATCAATGACCCTGAAACTGAAGCCGTGGTGATGATCGGAGAAATCGGTGGCGGTCTTGAAGCGGAAGCGGCAAGATGGTACAAAGCCAGCGGTTCCACAAAACCGGTAGTCGGTTTCATTGCAGGGCAGACTGCTCCTAAAGGAAGAACAATGGGACACGCAGGAGCTATTGTTGGCGGTGATGAAGATACCGCTCAGGCTAAAATGGAAATCATGAGAGAAAACGGAATCAACGTTGTGGATTCCCCGGCTGATATCGGTGCTACCGTAGCAAAGGTTTTAGGATAAGAAGGTATTTCATTTCAAACATAAAAAATCCCGGACTGTAAAGTCCGGGATTTTGTTTATCCGTTGATTGGTTTCAATTTATCCTTTAATCCATTTCCAGATTTCCTTTAAGGTGGCTTTGTTTCCGTACATTAAAATTCCGACCCGGTAAATCTTTCCGGCTACGAAAATCATAAAAATAGTGGTTCCCAATAACAGTCCGATGGACAGGGCGATCTGCCAGGCAGGAACCCCGAAAGGGATTCTCGCGATCATTGCTACCGGAGAAGTGAACGGGATAATGGACAGCCAGAATCCGAGCGGCCCGTCCGGATTATTCATCAGAGAAAAGCTTCCGTACATCCCCAGCATCAAAGGCAGGATGGCAAATAAAGTAAACTGCTGCGTTTCGGTTTCGTTATCCACTGCAGACCCGATGGCTGCATAAATCGAGCTGTAAAAGATATATCCCAACAGGAAAAATACAATGAATACAAAAATAATTAAAGGGAAGTTCAGTTCCAGTAAGCTGTGGGAAACCTGGGTGGCAATCTGGGCAACGTCAAGCTTGCCTGCCAGCTGTTCATTTCCGCCGGGAATGTTTTTCTGGATCGATGAAAATCCGGTATTTAAAACCAAGGCTCCGATAACAGACATGGTGATCCAGACGAGAAACTGGGTTAAGGCAACCAGTGTCACGCCTAAGATTTTCCCCATCATCAGCTCAAAAGGCTTTACGGAGGAAATGATGATTTCCACCACCCTGTTATTTTTCTCTTCCAGCACGCTCCGCATTACCCTTACCCCGTAAATGATGATAAACATAAAGGTTACATACATCAACAGGATGCTTAAGCCGCTTTTCACGCCGAAAGCAAGATCGGAATCCTCCTTGTTGTTTTCAGAAACATTGATGGTCTTTAACGTAAAACTCTTATCCAGATCATTCAGCTGGGTTTCGGCAATGCCGAGCTGCTTGATTTTCTCTTTTTTAATGACCTCAGTAATATCGGAAACAATTTTCTTTTTGGTATCAAACCCGATCTTGCTGTTGATGACCAGTCGTGTACTCTTTAATAAATCATCGAAATTCCGGTCTTTTAATTCCGGCAAAATTAAAATGCCGTCCAGTGCTTCATTATCTTTCAGGCTGCTGACTTTTGATTTTTCATCGGCGGCAGACACAAAGATATAGTTCAGCTGATCGTCAGATTTCAGTTTGTTTTTAAAAAGGCCGCTTCTGTCGACTACTTCAATAACATTGTGAGATTCATTGGCTTTGAACATCAGGCCCACCACGGCTCCGAAAGCAATCAGCATGACAGGGGCCAGCAGCGTCAGAATAACGAAGGATTTTTTCTTTACCTGCGTAAGAAATTCCCTTTTTGTAATTAAAAAAATATGATTCATAATTAAGAGTTGTTGCTTACCGCATTAATAAATACTTCATTCATGCTCGGGATTTTTTCGTCAAACGACCGTACTTTTCCTACCTGCACAAGATCCAGCAGAATATGATTCTGGTCGCTTTCATTTTTTAGATCGAATAAAAGCAGGCTGTTTTCACGGGCGACATTAAAAATTTCATATTTGGTTCTGAAACTGTCCAGTTGAGTTTCGCTGACCTCGGAAAGGGTAATCCCGAAAATATTTTTCTTGAATTTCTCCCTTACGTCAAATACCCTTCCGTCAATGATCTTTTCAGCATTGTTGATTAAAGCTACATAATCACACATTTCCTCCACGCTTTCCATCCGGTGGGTCGAAAGAATGATGGTGGTTCCGTTGTTTTTAAGTTCAATAATCTGGTCTTTGATCAGGTTGGCATTCACAGGGTCAAAACCCGAGAACGGTTCGTCAAGAATCAGTAGAGGCGGTCTGTGGAGCACCGTGACCACAAACTGGATTTTTTGGGCCATCCCTTTTGAGAGCTCAGAGAGTTTCTTTTTCCACCATTGGTCGATATGAAGTTTGTCAAACCATTTTTTGGCTTCGTTCAAAGCATCATTTTTGCTCATTCCCTTCAGTTCGCCGAAATAAAGAAGCTGGTCACCGACCGTCATATTCTTATACAGGCCTCTTTCCTCAGGCATATAGCCGATGTCTTTAATATGGCTGGGGTTGAGCTTTTCTCCATTGATGGTAATCTCCCCGGAGTCAGCCTGGGTAATTTGGTTAATGATACGGATAAAAGAGGTCTTCCCGGCTCCGTTAGGGCCTAAAAGGCCATACACGCTCGCTTTAGGAACGTGGATGCTAAAATCATCCAGGGCTACCTTTTTACCGGCGTTGTAAGTCTTTCTGATGTGTTCAGCTTTCAGCATGAAATTGTTTTTTCTTATTAGTAAGATAAAGTGCCGAAAGTTACGGAAATATTAAAATAGAACTGAGCGAAAAGAAAAAATCCTGATGATTATCAGGATTTAAGTTATTGTTTTACAATCTGAGTGACCTTCATGGTATTGTCACTCAAAATATACCGGATCAGATATTTTCCGGGTTTAAGTTTTTCAATATTGATTTCTCCGGAATTCATGTTGACCGAATAGTTGGCTACCTGTGTCCCTAAAATGGAATAAAAAGTAACGCTTTTAACTTTCAGATTAGGTTCTTTAGCTTTTATGATCAGGAAATCCTTAGCCGGATTGGGATAAGCAACCAATACCCCGTCATCAGACTTCTGAGAGAAAGAGTTAGGTTCCTTGATTTGCGCTTTGATATTATTGGAAAATCCAAAAAAAGTGCCCGAAAATATAAATAAAAGTAAAATTTTTTTCATCAAATTAAAATTTCGTAACTATATTAAAACAAAACTAAACAATTCTGCAATCGCCTGCAATAGTTTTTTACAGAACTTGTAGTAAATTTGTATTAAATTTTATTCAAAAAGTATTCCAAAAATGATACATTCAAGAAACAGAAGGCTGAGAGTGAACGAATCGGTCAGAAGCCTGGTGAGAGAGTGCACGCTTACGACCAGTGATTTCGTAATGCCGGTATTCGTCATGGAAGGTGAAAACAAAGAAGAACCCATTGCTTCAATGCCGGGAATTTTCAGGAGAAGCATAGACCTGACGGTAAAAGAATGCAGGGAATTGTTTTCTTTAGGGGTGAAAGCCGTTAACCTGTACATGAAAGTGTCTGAAGACCTTAAAGACAATACCGGAAAAGAAGCATGGAACAGGTACGGGCTGATGCAGAATACGATCAGGGCCATCAAAGATGCGGTTCCTGAAATGATCATCATGCCTGATGTGGCACTGGATCCTTATTCGGTTTACGGGCACGACGGGATTATCGAAAACGGTAAGATTGTAAATGATGCGACCAATGACGCCCTGGCCAGAATGTCTGTTTCGCATGCAGAAGCCGGAGCCGATATCGTGGCCCCGAGCGATATGATGGACGGAAGGGTTCAGGCCATCCGGGAGGCGCTGGAAGACAGCGGATTTACAGACGTGGGAATTTTAAGCTATGCCGCAAAATACGCCAGTTCTTTTTACGGGCCGTTCAGAAGCGCCCTGGACAGCGCACCGAAAGATGATATGGAAATCCCGAAAGATAAAAAAACCTATCAGATGGATTTTCACAACTCGAGAGAAGCATTGAATGAAGTGTTTAAAGATATCGAAGAAGGGGCTGATATTATTATGATCAAACCGGGGCTTCCGTACCTGGATATTGTTTCCAAAGTCCGTGAGGCCATTGACCTCCCGATTGCCGTGTATAACGTAAGCGGGGAATACGCCATGGTGAAAGCAGCCGCGCAGAACGGCTGGCTGGATAATGACAAGACTATTATTGAAAGCTTAACCTGCTTCAAAAGGGCCGGAGCCGATATGATCTTTACGTATTTTGCCAAGGAAGCGGCGATTCTTTTAAACAGGTAGGCAATAAAAATATAACAAATAACACCTCAGCCGAGGTGTTATTTGTTTTTAATGTTTATCCGAAGCAGGCATGATAATGGGGAGATCCCGGAACAATAGGGTTTTCTCCGCCTTTGTCATAGACGCAGATATTAGACGGACATAAATACCATCCCGGCTGGCAGTTGCCATTGGCATCCGGCGGGCGGATATTTCCTCCGTTAATTTTCATCAGGTCTTTTTTTGTTAATTTTTTCATGATAATATGGATTTGGTTAATCCCCTCTAAGGTAATAAAAATTTGTCACATGGTATGGATATAATAAAAAATTCCTTTATATTACATGATATTAAAATTCTTTCCTTTCGTAAATTTTGCGGCAAATGGTGCCTGGCTTCCTTTGTATTTCAGGACAAAATGTTTTTTGGTATTGGTATCCACTTTCGCAGTCACCTCTACATCCTGGGTCTGAAAGCTTACGTCGATAACGGCTCCGGATTCCTTTTCAAGGTAAATTTCCACACTGTCCGCATAAAATAAAGAAGCACTGAGGTAATTGAACTTGATATTTCTTCTGTACGATTTGGACTGATCCTGCGTGAATTCAGAATAGCTTCTCAGGATTTCAATGCCCGGCGAATCAATGTTGGTGATCCTGGATTTGGTAACGCCATTGACCCGTACTGAAAAAGCTCTGGCACTATTGAGGTTTCCGTTAACCCCGATATTGAAAAGGGAAGGCAGGGAAAGCCCGAACTCCGTTATATTTTCCTTTGTAAATTCAAAATCAGGAATTAAGGCAGGGAATTTCTGAATATTCATCAATTGTTTTTTAACGGTATTCAGCCGTTCTCCTTCAAACAGGTATCCGATCAGGTTATTGTTGGTAGTCCGCCAGTTCCTGCCATTCCATTCATAAATTTCACAGAGCATGGTGTCGGTAGAGGAGTGGGGGAGCAGATCCATATCCTGCCATTTGAAAACTTCCTTGGCATACGGCCTCCGGTTGATGATATTAATGCCCAGGTCCAGAGCCAGAAGCTCGGTCAGTTGCTGATTGTTTTCCATAGTAATAAAGTGTTTGGGTTGGTGTTATAAAATTATGGAAATTAAATAAGCGGTGATTCTATTCCCCTCAGAAAATCAGCGATTTTCAAAATCTATATTGTAAGAACTGTCCTGATTTCAGATGAGCAGATTTAAAGACACAGAAAAACCGGCATGATCACCATTACCTGTGAGTGTTTTTTTGAAGCACAGGATCTGAGCCATTTATCTTAAAATAGCTCAGCCGTTACAATCTTCCGTGCTCCGGAACTTTCAATTACCGAGATCTTAAATTTTCATAAAACTTTCAATGACGGTTTTTTAATCTGAATATTAAATTCAAAAAAACTTTATCTTTGCTCCTATGATTTTACGCGGAGAAAACTTAATCAAAGAATACGGTCCTAAAAAAGTAGTAAAAGGTGTTTCTGTACAGGTTCAGCAGGGCGAGATCGTAGGTCTGCTCGGTCCGAACGGGGCCGGGAAAACCACTTCGTTTTATATGATTGTAGGATTGGTTAAGCCGACTTCCGGAAAAATTTTCCTGGATAAGCAGGAAATTACCACCGATGCGATGTACCGCAGGGCACAGAAAGGAATCGGATACCTGGCGCAGGAAGCTTCCGTGTTCCGTAAACTTTCGGTTGAGGAGAACATCATGGGTGTTCTGCAGCTGACCAAGCTTTCAAAACGCGAGCAGCAGGTGAAATGCGATGAGCTGGTGGAAGAATTCTCCCTGCAGCATGTCCGCAAAAACCGCGGAGACCTTTTGTCGGGGGGTGAAAGAAGGAGAACGGAAATTGCCCGCTGTCTGGCTACGGACCCGAGCTTTATTCTGCTGGATGAGCCTTTTGCCGGGGTAGACCCGATTGCCGTAGAAGATATCCAGAAAATCGTAAGAAGCCTGGTGGATAAAAACATCGGGATCTTAATCACCGACCACAACGTCCAGCAGACCCTGGCGATCACCAATAAAACCTATATCATGTTTGAAGGGAGAATCCTGAAAGAAGGCCTTCCCGAAGAACTGGCGAATGACCCTCTGGTAAGGGAAGCCTATCTGGGTGAAAACTTCGTCTACCAGAGCATCCTGGACAAGCCGAAAAAGAAAAGCTATGCCTATAATATCTGGGCCGGGAACTTCGATTCCAAAGCCCAGCTGCAGGGTTTTGTGGATGACAACTTTGCGCAGTTCGATGACCTGAGGCTCATGTACGGGTTTGAAGACATCAGCTTTGCATCACTGGGGAATTCTGAGATCCAGCATATTTTCAATGATGTGGTGGATAAAAATGCCAACAATTCCTTTGTTTTCCAGAAAAAGGAAATCAATTCACAATATTCACCGGAGCAGGCAGAAGAAGAGTCCAAAGCTGCCGGTACCCCTGAATTGCATTATGTGACGACTTATATTTACGAAGGATAATTAACAGGCAGATTTGCTTAAAAACAGAATAAAACGTACCTTTTCTCCAGTAAACGGTGCGTTTTTCCGTTAAACTCATTCCTATGGCCAAGCCTTTCAACAGAACACTCACTTTATTCGGGATATACAAGCAGCTTATTCCCTTTATCCGGCCGTACCGGTTGATGATTTACGGGACGCTGTTCCTTACCTTTTTAGGAGCGCTTGCCGCACAGGTCAACCCGCTGGTCCTGAAATATACGATTGATGAAGTAACCAATCTGACGCATCTTCCGCACCCAATGTCTGAAGGCATCCATGTACTGGTCCTGATTTCCGTTATTCTGCTCGGAAAGGAACTGCTGAATATTTTCATCAACTTCGGACAGAAATTTTACGGCGAAAAGATCAGGATCAACGTAAGCTCGGTGCTGGCACAGTCGGCCATCGACAAAATTCTTACCTACAGAGTGGCGTATTTCAATGATGAAAACCATGAATCGGGAAAACTGCAGATCAGGATCGACCGCGGCATAGAAAGCCTGACGAAACTGGTGCAGAATTTTTTCATCGACATGCTGCCCCTGTTTTCCAATTCGGTCATTGCATTGGTGATCATGTATATGCAGAATGTATATGTCGGTATGGTTTCTACCATCATCGTTCCCATTTATTTTTACATCAGCTCGTTACAGGCCAAGAAATTAGGCGGAGTAAGGAGAACCTTAAGAAACCAGCGCGAACAGAAAACCTCGGGATTATTGAATCTGATCAATTCCATCATGGTCATCAAAAGCTTTGTCCGCGAAAAATTCGAAGGAAAAAAACAGTACGACCTGCAAATGCAGCTGATGGGGAGCCAGATGTTTACCCGGAAGACCAATTTCATTTACGACGGGCTGAAAACGTTTATTGAACAGTTCGGCGTGGTGCTGATCATCATTTTAACCGTTTATCTGGTGCTTGACCAGCAGATGACCATCGGTGCGATCATGCTGCATATAATGCTCTTCAATAATGTTTCGGCACCGATCCGCCAGCTGCACAGGATTTATGATGATATGAATGATGCGATGATTTATGCAGAAGGGTATTTCGATATTCTGGATGCCGAAAACGAAGAAGAGCCTAACGGAACTTTTGTGGAACAGAATATCAAAGGGAACTTTGAACTGAAAAATGTAAATTTTACCTATCCGAACGGCACCCAGGCTCTGCATGAGGTTTCCATGAAAATCGAAAACGGAAAGACTACGGCCCTGGTAGGCTTAAGCGGAGCCGGAAAATCTACCGTGATCAATCTTCTGTGTAAATTTTACCTGCCGGATTCGGGGAAAATTCTGCTGGATGATGTGGATTTAAGTGATTTTGACAATACCTTTCTGAGAAGTGATTTGGGCCTGGTGCTTCAGAAAAACCATATTTTTCAGGGAAGCATTGAAGACAACATCCGGTACGGCAATATGAATGCCGATTTCAGGGAAATTGAAGAAGCTGCTAAAAAAGCCTATCTCCATGAACAGATCATGGAGCTTCCGGACCAATACCGGCATGATGCCACCCAACTCTCCGGCGGCCAGCAGCAGAGGATTGCCATTGCCAGACTGTTCCTCAAAAACCCGCCGATTATTTTCCTGGATGAGCCTACGGCAAGCCTGGATGCTATTTCCACGGAACAGATTAAAAATTCCCTGGACGCGATAAAAGCAGGACGGACGGTGATTATGATCTCCCATTCCTTATCACAGATTCTAGATGCCGATAAAATTTACGTGATGAAAAAAGGAAGGGTAGTGGAAAACGGAACCCATGACGAACTGGTACAGCTTAACGGAACCTACCGTGAAATTTTCGATGCTTCCGCAAGGAGCCTGAATCTTGATAAGCTGGTGAATAGTTTTAAAGATCATTGATGTTAAGTAAAAAGTAAAAAGTATAAAGTATAAAGTATAAAGTATAAAGTATAAAGTATAAAGTATAAAGTATTTTGGCGATAAACTTCAAATTTCTGTCTTAGTCCATGAATGATCATTATCTGAAAAAACTTGACCGGGTAACCGCGATCCTTACTCAATTACAGTCTAAACCGGTGGTGCGGGCGCAGGATCTTGCCCGGAAGTTTGATGTGAGCATAAGGACCATTTACCGGGATATTAAAACCCTGGAAAATGCCGGGATCCCTATTGTCGGGGAAGCGGGAAGCGGCTATTCTTTAATGGAAGGCTACAGGCTTCCGCCTGTTATGTTTACCAAAGAAGAGGTGTTGAGTTTCATTACGGCAGAAAAGCTCATGCAGCAATTTTTACATGAAAGCCTGGGCAACCATTACCAGTCTGCTATGGAGAAAGTCCGTTCCGTGTTGAAATTTTCGGACCGGAATTTAATAGGAAATATTGAAAAGCAGATTGACATCTACAATTACCAGCCTAAAACCGAAGATCCTATTAAAAACGTGATCCCGATCATTCTGGAAAGTATTGCCGAAAAACGTCAGCTGCTGATGGAATATAAAACCGTTGATTACAAAATTTCCGTAAGGACCATTGAGGCCGTAGGTGTTTTCTTTGAATTCAATTTCTGGTATATCATGGCATTCTGTACCTTACGCAATGACTTCCGGCAGTTCAGGATTGACAGGATTCTGAAGATCTCCATAACGGAACATCCGTTTTTGCAGGAATACGGACAGATCAATGATTACCGCAAAGCCCCGAACGGCAACAAAACGAAAGTCAGGCTTCTGGTAGAGAAAAAAATTATCGGGCATATCATCAATTCCAAAAAGTATTATGGCCTTACTGAAGAGATAGAATGCGGCGATCATGTCGAACTTATCTTCGAAACCGACTGGATCGATGAGGGTTTTCCGCGATGGTTGATTACCTTTGCAGATTATGCGGAGATTCTGGAACCTGAATCTTTAAAAGAAAGCCTCAAAAAATTAATGGCAGATATTTCAAAAAAAATCTAAAATATTATTATTCAAATTCATTATGAAATTTTTACTATTACGTTGTTTATTATTATGTACCGTCGTTTATTCAACAGCCGCTTCTGCATGTTCAGCTTTCCTGTTAAAAGGGAAAGGCTATTCTGTAGTCGGCTTCAATGAAAACTGGAAAACGATGCCGGGGATGATTGTGGTCAATAAGCGCGATGTTTGGAAAAGAAATATCAGCTGGGAAAACCTGACGACCGACAATTCCAAGTATGCCAAGCAATGGAACTCAAAATACGGTTCCGTAACCTTCAATCTGTTAGGCTATGATTTTCCGTGTTACGGAGTGAATGAAAAAGGGCTTTTCCTGGTTGAGCTTTATCTTGAAGAAACTTCAAAAGTGAAAAATCCTTCCCAGCCGAATATGTTCTGGGCCCAATGGATCCAGTATCAGCTCGATAATTACAAATCGGTAAAAGAAGTTGTGGATCACCTGAATCAAGGTCCGAATATCGACTGGTGGCCGAATGCTGCTGGAAGCCACTTCTTCCTGAGTGATGCCGCCGGGAATACGGCAACCATCGCATTGCTTGACGGAAAGTATAAAGTACTGACGGATAAAGATATGCCGATGCCGCTTTTATGCAATAACCAGTACAAAAAAGATCTGGCCGGCGCTCAGAAGTTTGATTTTTTAGGCGGTCAGGAAAAATTTAATTTTGCGGATCAGGGGAAATGGGAAGACCGTTACAACCGGGCCTATTATATGCTGAACAATTATAAGTATGATCAGAAACCGGTAGCGTATGCCTGGAATATCCTGAACTCGATTCATGCCGGGGAATGGCAGACCGTGATCGACCTTAAGAATATGAACCTTTCTTTCCGGTCCGATCTGAAAAAGGAAGTGAAAACCATTGACATTAAAAAACTGGATTTCTCTAAAAATGCTTCTGTGAAATTCTTAGACATCCATACCGAAAGCCTGGGAGAAGTGAATAAAGATTTCAATATTCTTACACTAGGTAAAAACAATGAATACGTAGAAAAAGGATTTCCCATAGGGTATGACAACAAAGAGTTCGGAACTTCGGAAATGTTCACCAGGCTCAAAGGGAATATCATTAAATTCTTTAAAAATATTCTTCCGGAATAACAGAAAACATGAAAATTAAAAAGCTTTCAGAAACAAATCTGAAAGCTTTTTTTTATAAAAGATTCTGAGGTTAAAATCTTTCCCAGAAAAAAGGCGGTTCAATTCCCAATGCCCTTAAATAAACATACCCCTGACCACGGTGGTGGATTTCATTGTCTACAAAATACAGGATATTCTGATAGACCGGAAACTCGTACTGGCCGAATAAATTAAAGCTTTCCTGGAAACGTTCTTCCGAAATCTGTGCAAAATAATGGTTGATGGTTTCCGTTTCCTCGTCCCATTTTTTCAGAAGCTCTTCCTTGGTTTCCGGGTTGAAAGCATCTTCATTATAGGCTTCCGTCTGTTGGCTGACAATGCCTTTCAGGCCTGGTCCGCTTACGCTGATCATTTCAACGGCCAGTTTTGCAAAAGGCCTCATCCCGGCGATCGAAAATTCAAATAATTCTTTTTCCGGAAATGCTTCGATGATTCTCCGGGTTAAATTCCGGTGTCCCTGCCAATGATCCAGCAATTGTTCAGAAGTCACGAATCGGGTGGTGGTGTGTGTGGTAGTACTCATAATGTAATGTTGTTTGTTATTGTCGGGACAAAGGTAAAACCATGTTGTGACAACAGTTTGTCAGCAGTGTTTTCAATACTTAAAAATTATTTTATTTTTAAAATATTAATGTAATTTTTCCGTTCATAAAACAGGCTTATATCATAGGTTGTTATCGATAAATAATTTGAACGGATCGGTCTTTTCAGGCCGGTCTTTTTTATTACGAGTGAAGAAAACTGCGCTAAAAAGTAATGGGAACTTGAAAATTGAATCCTGTTTCGTTCAGCATAAAAAACAGATTCAATTTATTTTTTTCTGATGCGTATATATATTTCCCTCCGGAAAAAGATGCATCGCCAGATATTGCTTAAGGACTTTTTCTGTATTGTATTGATGGGATCATAATTCTTTTCTGGCACAGGAACACATTGTACTTGTGAAAACAAGGTGTTTGAAAGTGATAATAATTACTTTTACTGCTGATGATTGAGCATCACCAGCAAACAAAAATAGACACCGCTTAATATCCTTTTGTAGAAATTCTAATTCTGCTTCCTGTTGAGCATCATTCGGGTTGCCAGAATATGCTCGCAGGGACCTTGCTTTAAACCATTGGTTTTGTAAAAACCGCATTGACAATTTCCATCGGTCAATCGTTGGTCCTTATCGATATAAGCTTCCGTTTTGTAAGTGGAATTATTCTCTCTTACCGTTCCGCGGATATGGAGAACATCATTTTTCACACTGTAATCAATTTTCACTTTGCCTTCCGAAATCAGCTGATCCGCTTTTTCCTCCTGCGGACTCGAAAAACGCAGCTGCTTCATGTCCAAAGGTTCCTGGGTCAGTTCGCGAACTCTGTACAATCCCGAATTGAGATCATAAATTACTCTCCCCGCCTGGGTATAAGACGTCAGCGAAGACGAAATGGCAGCGGTATCGAGATTCAGTTTTCTTGAAAGTTCAACAGTGGTTCCGAACCATGTTTCCTTTAAGGCATTGAAAACCTTTTCCTGAGTCAGTAAGTCTACGTGACTCCTAGGAGCCATCAGATCAAAATTTCCTGCCCTGCTCCAATCGTTGGTGGTCCATCCTGAAAGTCCCAGAGTAAAGGACATATCTCCCAGATCCGCAATATAAAATGAAGGCATTCCGTTTCCTAATAAAACCACCCTGAAATTTTTGGCAATAGGAATCAATCTTTCCAAAATCAACAACCTTCTTCTCCCCCAAATCCTGATCGTTTTACTTTCCGGTCCCTTATAAATGGAACGGTGAAAAGTTAATGTCTCGTACCACGGCTCAAAAACTGCCTGAACCGGTTTTCCGGGCTCAAGGATAAAACGCAGTGCCCTCGGTCCTTTTTTCTCCTTAAACCTTCTTAGAAACTGACAAATGCTGAAAATATCCATCGGATGAAGATCGAAAGTCGTTGCCGGTAAAGTCATTGCAGAACTCACCTGTAAAAATCCGCGAACCCAGGAATCGGGCAAATCTATTTTTTCTTCCTTGTACACTTCTTCGTTTGTGGTAATCGCCTCAAAACCTGAAGGGTCAATTTTAAATTCCGTGTCTTTATAGTCCCTTATTTTTTGGAATTCGTTGTAAAGCGTAGCCGAATAATCAATATTGGTCGTCCCACATTTGAATTCGCTGATCTCCGTGAAAACGTTATAGCTGCTGCTCAATTTTCCGTAAGTGGATTCGTCCTGGCTAAAGCATTCAAAGAAAACCTCATCAGGATGAACCGTAATGACGGGATCGAGAACAAACCAGGCATCTTTGTCTTTTTGGTACAAGTAATCGAAATAAGTCTTTTTAGCGGTATTGAAAGGACCTAATACCCGGTTTTTTTCTTTATACACCAGGTCAAGTTCCCCTCTCACTTCGGCCATTCTCTGTCGGACTTCCTCTATCTGAAATTCTGCCATGTAGTCGCTCAGCCAGAGTTTTTCCTGTTCAGCAACCCAGTCCTTGTATTCGGTTTTGTCTTTCGGCTTGAAACGGAGATCGGAAACCACCACATCATGCAATGCCGAAATGGCTTCCCTGAAAGGAATTCTTTTATTGAGTTTACCTACAAAAAATGTAGGATCTCTTTTCAGATCAGGTGAAAAGCTCATCTGCGTGCTCGTGGCAGAGTTTGTAACGGCTGTATCTTTATGAAATTTATAATCGAATAGCATGGCTTAAGAGATTAGTTTGAGATGAACATTCAGTTGGGGATAGATCATTTTCAGATCGGAAATGATATTGATGCACTTTGCCTTATCCTGAAGTGCTGTTGTTGCCGATAAATCGTCTAGGATTTTACTGACGGTTTCCGCTGATTCCGTATTTTTTCTTCCTTCTTTTTCCAGAAAAATGAAAATCCGGTTTTTGGCAGTCCTCGCTTTGTTTACCCTTGAAAGTACGGAACGGAAATAAAACTCCAATTCCTTAAGTTTTTCAGGTTGGTCTGTTGCATATTTCTCAAGATAGGAGGTCACGAAAAGCTGGATGTTCTGACTCGGATGCTGGCTCAGTTTGGTAAGGTATTCCAATCCGTGTTCTTTTTTGAAGAATTTCATGATGAGGTTTTTACCAAAATTTTCCACATCAGGACGCACTGAATCCACAATTCCGACTAGACAATCTGTATCCCAGTCTTCGTCTTTGAATTCGGTCTGGAAAAAATGAAAGGCAAATTCCCGGCTGTCATCCCATTTGGCATCCAGAATTCCCAGCGCATGGTTACGGTCCGATTTGATTTTTGGAACATTATTTTTATAAAAATTCCATGACCATTGCCTTACTGCAAGAAATTCGTGACTGGCCAGAGAAATTACCTGTTTCAAAGTAAATCTGCCGTCATCATTTACCTTTTTAAGGAGTTCGAAGCCGAAAAGCTGGTTTTTCACACTGTTGGCAAAGAGTAATCTGATGATCCGTTTTACAGGGATATCGGTACTGTATTTCGGAGCTGTTTTTTCGAGATAGTATCTGAATAGCTGATGGGAGTTTTCAAATTTTTGCCCGGTCATCAATAGATCAAACAACTTTTCAATGGTTTGCAGCTGAATTTCAGATTGAGATTCAAGCTGATTGTTCAAAGAAAGTATGTTTTCTGCCACTTCTTTGTAACCGGAAGAAATCAATCTGAGAACTTCCTGCCAGTTTTTCGCAATTTCTTCTTTCGGATATTGATTTAAAAGACTGATCCCGTTTTGCCTGATGGATTCGCTTTCGTTGTTTAACAGCAATTCAATAATGGAAAGAGGAGTTTCCGTTACGGGGTATTTTTGGGATTTGAAAAGCAGAATTTCACTTGCCAGAAACCGGTTATTATTCAACGGGGAAGTCAGTAATTGGGCGACAATTTCCCAGCTGATCTCTGAAAAGTTAGAGAAAGCTGTTATTTTAAGTTTTTTTGTGGCAGATTCTGTAATCCTGTTGTTTTCTTCATTATTTTCCAGAGAGATCAGTTGTATGATTACTTTTCCGAGCACTGCTTTTTGCTGCGCTTCCGGCAAAGATGTTTTCTGAAGTAAATGATTGATAAATTCATTGGATTCTTTTCGTGAGTTCATCACCAGAATCGTGATGAATTCTGTGGAAGAAAGAAAATGTTGTGTGTTGTTTTCGATGGTTGTTTTTGCCCAGTTTCTTGCTTCTTCGTTTTCGGAAATTAAAATTTGTGCCACAAAAATTTCATTTTGCCTTAATTCTTCCTGTTTTCTTTTCAAAGCATCAAAACCTAAATTCTGGGGATATTTTGAAGATTTGGAGAGCAGCCGGATCATCATTTCAGGCTCTATTTTGTACAGCAAATCTTCGTAATCCCCATGAACGGAAACATTTTCGTAAGCAAACTTCATGACCAGATCCATTTTTGCCTGCATCAAAAGCTGAATGTAAGCTTCGGGCATTTCGTCCCAGAATCCGGGATACAATTGAGGTCTTGACGGTTCTGGATGAGGTTTTATCCTATATTCTTCCTGTTTAGGCTGAGGAACAGCCTCTTTTTCTTTATTTGATCCAAAAATATTTTTAAATGTACTGATGATATTGTCTAAGGCTCCCTGCGGTTGATTTTTAACGGAAGGGTTTTCGGAAGGAATTGAGTTTCCATTTGTTCCTGACTCTACTTTATTGACTTTATTTTCCTGATAATAATAATCGGTACTCCAAAATTCTTCTTTTTTGAAATAGAATTGAAGCTTGGAGTCCATTTTACGGTTTTTATCATTTCCGAAAAGTAAAGTTGTAAGAAGTAAAGACTGGTAACATTCAGGGAAATCCACCACCGTATAATAATATTGTCTGCTTTCCCAGTCATATCTTCCGTAAGTGCTTAAAGGCCTTCTGTTTTCGGGAGTATAATCTGCATCAGAATATTGAATAAGGACGTTTACCGCAAACCTTAAATATTCTTTTGCTTTATTTTGTTTTCCCAATTCTTGTAAATAGTAAAAACCGTTTTTCTGAAAATAAAGTTTGGTGAAATTTGAAAATGCAAGCCTGCTTTCATTACCGGAAAGCTCTTTTCTTACATTAACGGAACCTCCGAACTGATAAAAGTACTGGTCCTGATTCCATGCTTCTTTGTCTAGGCTGGCTGTTCTGTTGAACATCGGCGTTTTCTTTTCAAACAAAAATGAAAGCATTCCCAAAATCTGAGCATCATCTCTGAAACGGGCGAGTTTATAAACCGCGCGGATGTTCCTGAAATAAGGCGATTCAAACGGGATCTGCCCTAGGAGATCTTCAATGACCTGAATCAAAGAAGGGTATGCTTTTGATAAGAGATAAAGATAGGCCAGTTCGTCTGCTTTTTCTTTTTCCCCGAATTTTTCGGAATAATGCTTCTTCAGACTGTGGTAATCGCCTTTATCGATGGCATACTTTATTTCGGGAGGCAAAATTTCCAATAATTCCGAAACCGTTTTTTCCAGTTCCGGACCTTCGTTAATTGTCAAAAGCGCATCAAAAGCCACATTCCTGATATACTGTTTGTGCCTTGTACTGTGTGCAATGCTGTGAAGAAGTTCAGAAGCCTGGGTAACTTTTAATGTTCTGATTGAAAAAATGGAAGCATACAGCTGCATTTCATCACCTTTTGTCGCCAATTTCAGGATGTAAGGAACGGCTTCTTTGATTTCCATTTGAGCGGCTTTCCAGATCACGCGGGAAGTTTTCCATTCCGTTTTGAAGGAATTGATTCCCTGTGTGGCATCTTCCAGGCGTTTTAATATAACGCCTTCTGCCGAATTCATATTTAAGGTGTCTAATGAAGGGAGTTCTACAAATACTTCGATTTCAGACTGATATCCTTTGTTTCTTTTTTCTTTTTCAAGTTGGTCAAAAATATTTTCCGCTTTTTCCCTGGAGACAAATTCGGGAGTTTTACTGCCTTCTTTCAATGCCGTCCCGCGTTTTCCGTAACGGAAATTAACGATATAAGCATCAGGATTGACTTCACAAAGGTCTATTTCGTAAACTTTATCCGATTTTCCTTCGTGGAAAAATAGTTTGGTCTGTTTGATAATTCTCATCTATCTAATTGATTAAGATGGTTGCAGGTATGTGTTGGGTTCAGGCTAAAAAATATTCCACCAGTCTGTTTTTTCTTCTTTTGGTGTTGTAATTTCTTCTTGGTCTTCGGAAACTTTAATTGTTTCCGCAATTTCAGGAATGGTTGTTCTGACTTCTACAAAGGGCTTGCCGTGTTTTGCAATGATCGTTTTCAGTTTTTCTTTGAAAACCAATGCTTTGGAAGGATTTACCATATTCACAAAATTGATATAGCCTTCTACCGCATTGATAAGATGAAATGCTTTCCCCCAGGTCTGATTTTGCCATCCGTTGGCTTCAATGTTGTGTAAGAGTGCTCTGAATTTTCTGAGCTTTTTTCGCTCGACATTGAGTTTTTCATTGACTACGATTCCCGTCACTTTCTGCTGATGCTTCCTTCTCATGATATGAAGCTTATCGGGATGAACCGTGAAGTCTTCGGCACTGATCACCTGTTTTACGAAATATAAAAGCTTATTGATGTTCTGTTCGTTATCCTGACCGGCAGAAAAAGTAAGGTCATCAGCATAACGGGTATAGGTAAATCCGTATTTTGCAGCCAGCCCCAGTAATCTTTTATCCAGTTTGTAAGCAATGATATTGCTTATCGCCGGACTTGCAGGTGAGCCCTGCGGTAAAAATCTTTCTCCTTTATGAACAAAGTATTTAACCTCATCGAGTAAGATTTCTTCCGTATGTGCCTGTGTGCAGACCAATGCAAAGATGGTGGACAGTTGTTCTGAATATCCAAGTTTTGAAAACAGGCCTTTCACTCTTTTATAGCTGATTGACGGGAAGAAATCCTGCAGGTCTATATTGATGATGATGTCTTTTTTAATATGCGGTTCTGCATTGGTGACAATCGATTTTTTTATGGTAAAACCATGGACAGCATCTCCCACGGGGATTTTATTCAGTATATTTTCCAAAATCCAATGCTGGAAATGTCTCAATTGAGGCTTAGGAGCGGAAATTTTTCTTTTTCCCCCT
The DNA here is from genome assembly GCF_000430845.1 of Chryseobacterium gregarium DSM 19109. GTDB lineage: Bacteria > Bacteroidota > Bacteroidia > Flavobacteriales > Weeksellaceae > Chryseobacterium > Chryseobacterium gregarium. The sequence goes on from NZ_AUMU01000002.1 coordinate 135,246, forward strand.
GATTTTTTCGGAATTTCAAAAACGTGGTAATGGGATTTTTTTGAAACGTTCCGGTGAAAAGCAAGGTATTTTATTACTGAAAGGCTGAAACCCGATTTCTGACTGAAATCTGATACATTTTCAAAAACAGGAAGTGAAAACTGAAGCAGTTTTTCTGCATCCGAATCGCCTTTATGAAGACCTTTCGAAACATTTTCGCCAAGGTAAATGATTTGCTGCTGCTGTAAATTTTTCCAGTAATCAGCTTTGTCCTGCCGTTTCTGTTCGCTTTTTTGTCGGGTTACTTCTCTTTTGGCTTTTGCGTCATTCATCCGCTTTTTACGCATTTCACGGAGCATGGCTTCCTGATTGCCGTATTTCCTGTCTTTTGCCAATAATTCCTGCAATTCCTGTTGTAGAATGGCTTCTCTCTGGATCAGCTGTTCGGGAACGGAAGGCGTGGAAGTTTCCTGCCAAAAACCAAGTCTTTTCATTTCATCCAAGATGTAACTGTCTTTGGAAGATGCTTTTATACGGTCATAAATCTGTTGTCTGCTGAGATTTTGTGACATTTGGTGTGTTTTTTATAAATAAAAAGCCCTACAACTGAATAGGGCTTTGTTCTGATATACCTTCGTATCTTCTGAGGACTATATCTATCAACTCCAGAAATGGTACTAGTGCGTACCTTTATTTTCCCGGAAAATGAACTGAAAAGGCACGCACTAGTACCAATTTCACCATTAAAGATAGTATGTAGTGCAGTATGCTAAGCAATTGTACATCGATGACGAAACATCATCATTTCTTAAAAAGAAAAGCAAGGATCTATCTTTACCAAATATATTAAAAAATATTATGGTACCCGCATCAATTTGATTATTTATTTTTATTTGAATTATTAAAACCTGTTTAAATTTTATTCGATACAGGTTTTATGGTGGATAATGTGACTATAGTTTCAGAATTTTCCATCAGAAGCCCATAATTTCTGCATAGTCTCCTGTCGTTATCAAACCAGGAGAAAGTACGTTCAACAATCCATCTTTTATGAATGGGTTCAAAATTTTTATCTTTTTTGCCATTTCGAATAATGATTTGAATGATATACCCAGACTTAGCTTTTATTTTTCCAATATTACCTTCCCTGCAACAGCCGTCAGCCAGGATTACCTGAAGCGGGATCAGTAAATATTGCAGCGCTTTCATCAGTAAAATTGTAAGTTTCTGCCTAAATATATTTCCAGAGAATGAGGCCCTGAATAGGGTAATGGATTTTCCAATTGCAAATACACGCTATTCGCAATTGGGTTGGAATCCATATAAATTCTTATAAGGCTGGATTATCAAGATAAAATAGACTTCTTAAAACTAATTTTGAAAAAATTTTACAGGGAACAGTAAATCCATCGTCAGTTTAACGTCTCCAGATAATTCATAATTTCTGGATAAAACTGTGCTATATTGCTGTACTTATTCTTGTGCTGAGTGTAATTGTTGAAAAACAAGTTTAATTCTTTAAAATATTTAAAATGTTTTGATTGATTTTCAACCTCTTTCAATTCGGCTTCCGGACCATATTTTTCGCCCAGTATTTTGGATACACAGATTCTCACCATCAATTCATCAGCCTCGTTCTCCCACTCACTTTCTTTCAGTTTTTCACCTTTTGACGTTACTAAGAAGATATTTCTTTTTTTAGCCAACCTCTCCCTGTACAAAGAGAGGAAATCACTTAAATACAGATGTGATAATTCATGAATCATTACATTTGGCAGGGGTATAAATGTTACTTCTGTATCATTGGTCTGTATCATATTTTCATCTTTAAGATAGGCCAGTTTAAAAACCTTTTTACCTCTGAAACTTTTGTCATCAATTGATATTGCATTGCTTCCCAGATTATTCAGAATATCTATATAAATTTCCACTCCGCCCTGTGAAGGCTTATTGAAAAAATGATCAACATCTTTTAAGATACCGCTCTCATTAACTTTATCATGAGCAAATTTGGTAATACGTAAGTAATCTGCTTTATGGGCCTTTATAAAATCTCCAACCCTACAGTCTTTATAAAAATCATTAAATTTTTCCAGAAATATTTTGATGTCGCAGCTGCGCAATTGATTACCTGTATAGGGAATTTTCAATTTGAACGGATATTTGTCGGATAGGTAGAGCCCTATGCTCGACAGGTCATAACCATCCCAGGCATCAAGATTTCTATACCAGTTTAACGAACTGTGCTGTTTATACTTTTCAAAATAATTATCAAATTGACGATAGTATATTGAGGGTGTAGGCTTTTTATCTAATGTATCCCTTGTTGCCAGCGTATAGAAAATACTGATCGCTTCAATTCTGGGATCTATTTTCACATCTATCTTTTTTTGCCCAAATGAAAATACATGAATCATTAAAAGCAGAAATAACAGTTTCTTCATTGCTGTTTGTAATATAAGTTTTTATACAGAGAATGTGTTTACCTATGGTTCTGTACATTTTGCAAAAATCAATTATTTACCGGTAATAATTTTATTCCCTATAGATAGAAACATTTCAGGTCTTAAATTTATTACATGCGATGTCTATTATTTTTACCGTCCAGTAAAATTTAATTTCTTCCAAATCCGGGATTAATCAAAATAGCTTTTAGATGGAAGAAAGCCTGAATGAAATCTCACGAAACGATTAAAAGTTGCTTGTCATTGGATGAAAGTAGATTGCTGAATGTTTGGAGTATTTTATTATATCAGACTATCATCGATATTAAATAATGACCCAGGGTCCACTAACCTGACGATAAGGTAAATTTTGTAATTTTGATACATGATAGAAAGGTCACAATTTAATCAAGAGCTTTACAATTCCATTACTAAAATTATTATTGATGGAAAAGCCCGGGTTTACATGAAAACAGCAATGCTATATTGCTGAAAATGTATTGGAAGATGGAAAAGCTTAATAACCTGGGGAATGAACAAATCAATTAAGTGGAATGGAATTTTGGATTTGATAAAATAATTTGTGTAATATTATTAATTAATAATCTCAAAAATGATGAAAATCAAATTTTACCTGTGCCTGTTGATGCTCGTAATAACTTACAGTAAGTCATATACCCAACAAAGAAATACAGCGGATAAATTTCTAAGTTATCTGAATCATTATCAGGGTAAAGAGTTAGAAGCTATTATAACGCCTGATTTTAAATTTAAAAGGGAATTTGTCACGAAAACTACGGATAGAAAAGAATTTTTAAGTAGTTATTTAGAAGATTCCAAAACGTTGAAAGCTAAATTCCATGTGATTGAAAACGCCAGTGAAAAAAATAAAAATGATTATGTAGTAGAAGATCGGTCACTTTACCTGAAATTGCTTGATGTGAAATTTCCAAAGTGGAAAATGACCATAACCACAGCGGGGAGAAAGTAAGCAGCGTAACGCTTGCTCCTACTGAGGATTATAAAAATTATATTACGGAATTGAGCTCAAAAGGAGAAAAATTTAATTCATGGATGAAAAAACATTATCCGGAAGTCGATTTAGCAAAATTGACAGATTTACCGCAAACTTTGCATTATTTATACGCTTATGTAGATGCTCAGGGAATTAAGTTATCTGATTTACAACAATATGATGAGACTGCAGATTAGTCAATGATGATGTCAAATTACAGTTCGAATAAAATAATCAAAAAACAGTGTAATAGTAAAGCCGAAAAGTGCTAACTAAATTGCATAGAGTTTATAACCAGCTACAACAAAGAATTGATGACAGAGAAATTTCCGGCAATAAACAGTACCCTTTCACCCAATGGATTGGGTGAACTGATTCAACGAAAATATGGATTAAGCGACAAAACGGAATGCAGCATATTCCGGCTTGCTATGAATCATTTATACATTGTTCAGGATGGCATAGACAAATATGTTTTTAGAGTTTACACCCATAATTGGCGGACAAAGTTAGACATTGAAGAGGAATTAAGGCTTTTAATTCTTCTAAAAGAAGCAGACCTGCAAATTGCTTTTCCGATAGCTGATCAATCGAACAGATTTATTCAGGAAATTGAAGCGCCGGAAGGAATAAGATTTGGTGTTTTATTTTCGTATGCTAAAGGCACAAAGACCGCAAAATTTTCATCCCAGACAAGTTTTCTGATTGGACAGGCATTGGCAAAAGTTCATCGATCCACGGAAAATTTAGAACTGATGAGAATATCTTACAATGCTCAAAACCTGCTTAAGAACCCCGTTTTAAGAACAAAAACATTTTATAGTAAAAACAGCAGCGAGATTGAGTTTTTAGAAACCCTTTCTGTTTTTTTAACGCTAAAGATGGAAAATACCGACAGACAGAAAATGAGATATGGAGCTGTTCATCTTGACGTCTGGTTTGACAATTTGCATATTGATGATGAAAAACACATAACATTTTTTGACTTTGATTTTTGCGGCAACGGGTATTTATGCTTTGATATTTCTTATTTTTTGTTTCAGTTATTTGCAACGCATTTGAACGAAGAGGAATATCAGGTAAAGGCTGACAGCTTCATAAAGGGTTATGAGACTGTAACTGAAATTAGTATTGAGGAAAAAATGTTTTTACCTTTTGCATGTTTGGCCATTATGACCTATTACATAAGTGTCCAGTGCGACAGATTTGAATATTGGACAAATATTTTCCTGAATGAAGATCATTTAAAAAGAATGGTTGGAAATCTGAAACGGTGGATTGTTTACAACAAGATTGAGATTGAATAACAAATTAACCAACTAAAATAAATGCAAAATGGACAGGAGTCATGTCAAATATCATTTCACTGTCCGTTTTGCCTGCATTGATAGCATGCTTAACATATTCGTTCTGGTATTTTCCGATATTATCTAAGAAAAAATGGAGCTGTCACAATATTTTTATTTTTTACTCATATTTAATTTTTATTATGATTTCTAAAACCTTATTTCCATTTTTACTATGTATTTTTTCGTTTTTAAGTGCTCAGCAAGTAAACAGGTTTATTTATGAATTACGTTATAAGGAAGATTCTGCAAGTACTTTATATAAAAGTGAAAGAATGTGTCTGGATGTTGATGATCTAGAATATTCTTTCCGCAGTTATGACAGGTTTATATTGGATTCTTTATATCATTCAGACAGTAATAAAGAATATGAAGAAGTCGGAAACATTTTATATGTAATTAAAAGGAAAGCCGGTAACAGCAGCTTTGTCATTACAGAGGTTCAGGGCGCAATACGATATACTTATGATGATTCTGTTATACCTGACTGGTCTGTCACCAGTGAAAAGAAAAAAGATGATCACGGAAATCAGCTGCAAAAAGCAGTGGCCTTTTTTAAAGGACGTAAGTGGAACGCCTATTTTAATCCGGAAATCCCCATAAATACCGGACCCTATAAATTTTATGGTCTGCCGGGACTTATAGTTGAGCTGTATGATGACAAAAACGATTACCACTTTAAATTAATTGGAAACCATAAGTTACTTCGAAAAGACATTGATATACCAAGTTCCAGATATGTAGACAAAGATCTTAAGGTCAGTAAAACCAAATTTCTTCAGATTATTGCTGAATATAAAAAAGATCCTGCACGTGACTTTAAGGCAGGGGTGTATAATGGCACTATAAAATTAGTTGACCGGGATCCTAATGAAATTATCCGCGGTATTGAGGAGAAATCCAGAGAAGATCAGAAAAAATATAATAATCCTATAGAACTGGCTGACTAGCAACATACTTTAAAATTATGAGTCAGATTCCCATCATGATGAAGGGTATACTTTTCTAAGATTTCATATACCATTGTTTAAGGGCAGTAAAATTACTTTGCATATATTTGTCAATTTATGATTACCCAGGAATTTTTATCCGATACAAGCTTCAGCATAGATTTAATTATCCAGGCATTGGCTTCATCTCCCTCACCAACGGCCATTTATTCAGGCGAAGATATGGTCATACGTTTTGCCAATGCGGGCATGTTAAGTTTATGGGGCAAGGACTCATCTGCCATAGGTAAACCTTTGATGGAGGCAATTCCTGAGCTTGAAGGACAGCCTTTTTTAGAGTTGTTGCGAGAGGTATGGCGTTCCGGTAAAACGTATTCCGTCCATGAGGCTCCTGCAAAACTGATCAAAAACGGAGTGGAAATGCTTGATTATTTTGATTATGAATATAAGGCACTTACCGATCAGAATAATAAAACATGGTGTATACTCAATACGGCGCTTGAGGTGACCGCGCGCCGTGAATTTATACAGCAAATACAGCAGAAAGAAGAAAGGGAACATGCGCTTAATGAAGAAATGGCTGCCACGCTTGAAGAACTGACTTCCACTAATGAAGAGCTTAGCAATTCTATAAAGCAGCTTGACCAAAGCAGGGAGTATATCCGAACCATTATCGAGCAGGCTCCTGTTGGAATTGCCATGCTGAAAGGGCCGGAACATATCATAGAAATCGCCAATCCGGCCATCCTTACGATATGGGGGCGTACGGAATCTGAAGTCATTGGCCACCCGCATGAGGATGCCCGGCCGGAATTGCGAGGGCAGTCTGTAAACAGGTGGCTCAGAGAAGTCTACCAAACCGGAAAGCCCAAAATCAATACTGAATTTACGGTCAAATTACATCATAATGACGGATTACGGGAAGCTATCGTAAATTCCATATACCAGCCGATTTTTTCTGATCATGGCGATATTTCAGGTGTTCTTATCATTCTTGAAGAAATTACCCAGCAGGTTTTGGAACGCCGGAAGAATGAAAATGACCAGCAAATGCTGGCCCTGGCCATCGATGCAGGACAGCTTGCTACTTTCTATTACCAGCCTGCAACCAACCTCTTTTCCGGAAATACCCTGCTTAAAACCTGGTTCGGCCTGTCTTCTGAAGAAAACCTGGACCTGTCATTGGCCTTGGAAGTCATTGTGCCGGAGGATCGGGACCGGGTTATTGCAGCAATCACGAATTCACTGGATAAGGATTCTGATGGCCATTATTTTATAGAATACAAAATCCAAAATAAAAAAGATAAAAACGTCAGGCTGCTACAGGCCAATGGCCGAGTTTTTTATGATCAGGAGGGCAGGCCTTTAAGCCTTAATGGTACCCTCAGGGATATTACAGAACAGAAAAAAGAAGAGGAACGGAAAGATGATTTTATGGGCATGGTGAGTCATGAACTTAAAACACCGCTTACATCTCTTAAGGCCTATATTCAGATTTTACAACGATTGGCCGTAAATACAGAAAATCCCAGGCAGGAAAATATACTGGAAAAATGTCTAAAACAGACAGATTATATGAACAGTATGATTAATGGCTTTCTCAATGTATCAAGACTTGATTCCGGGCAGTTGCACATTGACAAAAAAGCTTTTGATTTCCAGCTGTTGTTCTCGGAAATTGAAGAAGAAATACTTTCAACCAATCACCACCATAATTTTATTTTTAAGCCTTCCGGCCCACAATCCGTACTTGCAGACCGTGAAAAGATTTTCCAGGTCCTGAATAACCTTATTGGAAATGCGATCAAGTATTCTCCTTTCGGATCCACTATTATCGTCGAGTATCTGATCATTGATGATAACCGTTTAAAGATTAACGTCCAAGACGAGGGGATAGGAATACCCGCCGATGACCAGCAGCGGATATTTGACCGCTATTATCGGGTAAAGGATATCAATAGCCAGTCGATATCAGGTTTTGGTATAGGACTTTATCTATGTAAAGAAATTATTGAACTTCACAGTGGTCATATTCAGGTACAGAGTGCTGAAAACAAAGGCACCATATTCTCATTTATTTTGCCAATAGATGGGCAGAAGTTTATTAATTGACATTTTAATGATTGGCTTTGAGTTTCTTATTCTTTTAAATCCTTACAACAACCCGTCAGGCTATATTAGAGATAGGACATATAACGAGAATGTTCATCAGCAATTCAACTAAGAAAAAAATCTTGTACGAAGGTTAAGGTTCTAAAAGAAATTAAACCATAATCGCAAAAAACGATAAATCCTGTAAGACTACCTATACCCCTACGCTTAAACACGTTCATAACTTAAAAATAATACATGATCATACAAATATAAATATGTAAGGCTTAACAGGAATTTATTTTGATTTTCAGGTGAAAATAGCTTTAACAAAATAACTTGTCAGCTTTATGATAAAAAAGTATTTTAGTCGTATGAAAATTTATACAAAAACAGGTGATAAAGGCCAGACTGCCCTGTATGGCGGAACAAGGGTTTCGAAAGCCAGTGCAAGGGTGGACAGCTACGGGAATATAGATGAGCTGAATTCATTCATAGGAATTGCCAAGAGCCATATCGAAGATGAAGACGTCCTGAAACAGCTGAAGAAAATCCAGTTTGATTTATTTACCGTAGGATCCGAGGCTGCCACGCCGGTGGATAAACTGATGCTGGCCAACGGGAAATCCCGCCTCCAGTTAATTATTTCCGATACTGAAATTGAAGCCCTGGAAAGCTGGATGGATACTTTTGAAGAGCAGCTGGAACCTTTGCAGTATTTTATCCTGCCGGGCGGAGGAAAGCCGGCCACGTTTTTACATGCGGCAAGAACCATCTGCCGAAGGGCAGAGCGCTCTCTGGTTTTCTTAAATGAATCGGAAGAAGTGCGTCCCGAACTGATTAAATATTTAAACCGGCTCTCAGACTATTTGTTTGTCCTGGCAAGATACATTTCGAAAATCAACAGCGAACCGGAAGAATACTGGAACCCGAATGAAAGATAAAGTAAAAAAGATCTTTTTTACATTGATATTATTTTCCAATCAGGTCTTTTCACAGAGCAGTTCTGCGTATCTTGATCAGGGAGACGGATATATTGCAGAGAATAAATTTTCTCAGGCAGAGAACGTATTCCGAAAAGGCTTAAAAGAAGATCCGAACAATTTGATTTTAAAATCACAGTTGGCATTGGCTCTTCTCAGTCAGGATAAAAATGACGATGCGGAAATTGTTATCGGTGAAATTTTATCTGAAAAACCTGATTTTACTGCTGCCCTATGGTACGGAGGCATTAATAATTTCAGTAAAAAAGAACCTGATTTCCGGAAAGCAATATACTATTTCGAAAAGGCTTACGACCTGATTGATAAAAAGTCTGACCAGTATTTCGGCATAAATTATTATATCGCAAGATCTTACCGGAAACTGCTGTACAGGGAAGGACTAACGTATACTGAAGTCGACAGAATGCTGGAAACGTACAAGAAATATGTTGATTTACAACCCAATGCAGAAGATGCCAATGATGCTAAGAATTTCATAAAAAAAGTGAAAGAGAAAAGACCTGGCAAAAATGTAGGCAGATGGATCATTACATCACAGCAGAATGTTGAAGATTTGATAAGGAAACCGACTCAGTAAATATGAAAGCATTACTTTTTATCAACGGAGATCCTCCGAAATCTTTTCCGGAAATTGAAGAATACGGTTTGATCGCCTGTACTGACGGTGCTTTTCATTATCTGAAAGACCTGGGATTCCCTCTCGATAAGCTTGATTTCATTTCCGGGGATTTTGATTCCCATTCCGGTAAGGATGAAGAAGTGTATGACGAAAAATTCATTTATACGCCGGATCAGGATAAAACGGATTTTCAGAAAGCCCTTGAAATTATCATGGAGAAAGGCTTTGTACAGGTGGATGTGTTGGGCGGAAGCGGAGGAGAGCAGGACCATTTTTTGGGAAATCTGACGGTGGCTTATTTATTTAAGGAAAATTTAGACCTAAAATTTTATGATGAATTTTCTGAATATTATTTTATTCCCAAAAAAATTACGGTAAAGAACACAAAGGACAAACTTGTTTCATTATACCCTTTTCCCATTGCTGAAAATATCACTACAACAGGTCTGAACTGGGGATTAACCCATGGAAACCTGAGTATTACCTCAAGGATCGGGACCCGCAATTTTGCCGTTGAGGATGAAGTTTCCATTGAATATGAAAAAGGCGACCTGATGATATTTGTCGGCACAAAATACCTCTGAAAATTTCATAGACAACAATAATCCGGGTAATTTCAAATCTGTAAAAACTTTAAGAAAATTTAAAACTAAAAAATCAAACTTTTTTAGCAATTTTGCATTCTTAATTCACTTACTTAGAAATGAAAATAAAATACTCGGAACTTATTGATCAGACATTGTATTTTCCAACGGAAGAATTCAATGTTTCTGAAAACAATTTGTTGTTTCACGATATTCCCCTGATGGATGTTGTTGAAAAGTTTGGAACCCCTTTAAAGGTAAGTTACCTCCCGAAAATTTCTCAGAATATTCAGAAAGCAAAAAGCTGGTTTAAGGAAGCTTTTGAAAAGACAGAATATAAAAAGAACTACACCTACTGCTACTGTACAAAATCCAGCCATTTCAATTTTGTTATTGAAGAAGCGCTGAAGAATGATATTTCCATGGAAACATCTTCCGCGTACGATATGGATATTGTAAAAGCGCTTTATAAGAAAGGGAAAGTAGACAAAAATATTGAAGTGATCTGCAACGGATTCAAGACCGATGATTATCTGGCGAAAATTTCAGAGATGATCAACAGCGGGTTTGAAAATATTACGCCGATCCTGGATAACTACCGCGAACTGGATAAGCTTACGGAAAGCATTGACACCACATTCGATATCGGAATCCGGATCGCTTCGGAAGAAGAACCGAAATTCGAATTTTACACTTCAAGACTGGGGATCGGATATAAGGACATCATCCCGTATTACAGCCAGAAGATTGCGGAGCATCCGAATGCGAGACTGAAAATGCTTCACTTCTTCATTAATACCGGGATCAAAGACACGGCCTATTACTGGAACGAATTATACAAATGCCTTCGCGTATACGCACGTCTTAAGAAAATTGCCCCTGAAGTCAATTCACTGAATATCGGCGGCGGTTTTCCGATCAAGACTTCATTGCAGTTCGATTACGATTACCAGTACATGGTGGAAGAAATCGTTTCCCAGATTAAGAAATTCTGTGAAGAAGAAGGCGTGGAGGAACCTAATATCTATACCGAGTTCGGAAGCTTTACCGTTGGGGAAAGCGGTGCGAACATTTATAAAATAATCTCTCAGAAACGCCAGAACGACAGGGAAAAATGGAATATGATCGATTCTTCTTTCATGACCACGCTTCCGGATACCTGGGCGATTTCCAGGCACTTTATCATGCTTCCGCTGAATCGTTGGGATGATACCTACGAAAGGGTGTTCCTGGGCGGGCTGACCTGTGATTCGGATGATTATTATAACTCTGAACAGCACACGAATGCAATTTACCTGCCGGTTTTCAGTGATACCAAGCCTCTGTATATCGGGTTTTTCCATACAGGAGCTTATCAGGAAACCATCGGCGGTTACGGCGGGGTTCATCACTGCCTGATGCCTCAGCCAAGGCATATCCTGATCCAGAAAGATGAAAACGGGGACCTGCAGTATGAAATTTTCCGTGAGAAACAGGAACCGGAAGATGTATTGAAGCTTCTTGGGTATTAATAAATATTGGTTATTGTCATGGCGAGAAGCGAGAGCGACGAAGCAATCTCATCAATAACAAAAATCAGATTAATTGGTTTTTAATCAAAACATAAAAAGCAAAAGCTCTCAGATTCTGAGAGCTTTTGTTTTTAGAAATATTTTGAAATTTTATCCAGTTCAAGTTCGGGGTAATCTGAAACTACGATATCCGCCAGTGTATAGTCCTGGTTTTTGGAGTGTGAGCTCCGATATGCCGCACAAAAGATATGGGCCCGGTGCGCTGCCAGGATTCCGTTGGTTGAATCTTCGATCACCATACAGTTTTCAACAGGTTCTCCGGCCATTTCAGCAGCCAGAAGGAAAACTTCAGGATGAGGTTTGGATTCCTTTAAATCGGCACCGCTTATTTTTCCGCTGAAATATTTTTCCAGTCCGAATTTTTCAAATACCATATTGATGGTGGTCATGGTTGCCGAAGAGGCAAGGATCAGGGTAATCCCGTTTTCATAATAATGCTCGATCAGTTCTCTTACGCCCGGAATTAAATCAAATTCATTATCATGATAAAAATAATCCTTGAAATAATTTCTTTTGATTTCAGCAATATCTTCATAGGTCTGGTGGAGATTGAATTCAGCAATCAGGGTTTCGCAGACTCTTTTAGTGGAAGCACCGGTAAAAGAAGTGTACATCCCTTCGGAAACTGCAATTCCCAGGTCTCCGAATGTTTTAAAATAGGCTTTTCTGTGCAAAGGTTCCGTATCTACAATAACGCCATCCATATCGAACAGCACAGCTTTTAATGACATGTTTTGAATTTTTTACAAAGTTAATAATTTTGGATGGAAGCATGGAGCCGGAGCCGGGAAGTTTAAATAATTCCGCCTGATTTTACTCACTGTAAGGACTGTTATTGAAAATGATTATGCAGTTTGGAAGTCTAAAGCCGGATGATCTACGTTTAAATTATATTGCCTATTTTACATGGTAAAGAACTCCCTGGTTCCTTCTTCCGCCATCCCTCTTTTTCCGAACTTCTTTGTATCTTTGCTGAAATCATTTAATTTTAAATACGACATGAAGACATACGCAGGAATTCCTGAAGAAAATGCATCATTGGAAAACTCAAAGGTAATGCTGGTAACAGTTCCTTATGACGGGACCTCAACTTGGGGAAAAGGTGCTGACAAAGGTCCGCAACTGTTCCTTGATGCTTCTGAAAACATGGAGCTTTATGACATTGAAACCCAGACTGAGCCTTATCTTGAAGGCGTGTATATGGCAGGGGAAATTTCTGAAAATGAAACCCCTGAAGCCATGACGGAAGCGGTATACCAAAAGACAAAAGAACTTTTAGACAATGACGGCAAGCTGTTTACCCTTTTCGGAGGAGAACATTCTGTTTCTATCGGTTCCATCCGTGCGGTAGGGGAAAAATATGAAAACCTAACGGTTCTTCAGCTGGACGCCCATACTGACTTACGTCCTGAGTTCCACGGGTCAACCTCCAACCATGCTTGTGCGGTTTTTGAAGCCAATCAGAAACATAACCTGGTACAGGTGGGAATCCGTTCCATGGACATCGAAGAAGCCGAATATCTGCCGGAAGGAAGGGTGTTTTTCGCTCATGAGATTGCCAACAATGAAAACTGGGTGAATGATGTTCTGGAAAAAGTTTCAGGAAATGTGTATATCACCATTGACCTGGATGCTTTTGACCCCTCCATTGCGCCATCAACAGGAACTCCTGAACCGGGCGGTTTACAATGGTATCCGACGCTGGAATTATTGAGAAAAGTATTTGAAAAATGTAACGTGGTCGCCTTTGATATTGTAGAGTTAATGGATTCGCCGATGGCAAAGCCAAGTGCATTCCTGGCGGCGAAGCTGTATTACAAAATGCTTGCCTATTATCATACCTTTAACAACAATTAAAATTCCGCAGGAATCGGATTTTTTCTGCCGTATATTCTTTGGAAATTTGTGAAATAAAAACAGATCCTATGTCTACCCAAAGTCAGATAGATTATCACAGAATTGCCAGGGCAATAGCCTATATCCAAAGTAATTTTAAACTTCAGCCCGGCCTGGATGAAGTGGCGGAGCAGATTAATCTGAGCCCGGCCCATTTTCAGAAGATGTTTTCAGACTGGGCGGGGACCAGCCCTAAGAAATTTCTGCAGTTTATCAGCCTTGAACATGCGAAAGGTTTGTTAAAAGAGGAAAAAGCAAGCTTATTTGATGCCGCTTTCGAAACAGGCCTGTCGAGTACCAGCAGATTGCATGATCTGTTTGTCAAAATCGAAGGCATGTCTCCGGCAGAATATAAAAACGGAGGGAAAAGCCTGAGTATTAAATACAGCTTTTCAGAAAGCCCTTTTGGAAACATCATTACGGCTTCCACTGAAAAAGGGATCTGTTACATGGCTTTTGAAAATAATAAAGAGACGGCATTGGGAAATTTAAAGCTTAAATTCCCCAATGCCTCTTTTTTTGAGGAACATAATGACCTTCAGAAAAACGCACTGTCCATTTTTGATAAAGACTGGACAAAACTGAATACGATCAAACTCCATTTAAAAGGCACTGATTTTCAACTGAAGGTCTGGGAAAGCCTGTTAACCATTCCTATGGGAAAACTGTCAACCTATGGCAATTTAGCCGGAAAAATCGGGCACTCCAAAGCCTCACGGGCTGTCGGGACAGCCATCGGAAGCAATCCTGTAGCCTTTTTGATTCCATGCCACCGGGTGATTCAGTCTTCGGGAAATCTTGGAGGGTATCGGTGGGGAAGTGACAGGAAACAAATGATGATTGGCTGGGAAAGTTCAAGGATGTATTCTGAAAGTTCTCTTTTACCGTAAAACTTTATTTAAACCATTAAGATTTATTTTAAGTAATGAAGTTTATTAAGATAAATCATTCTGATTTTAAATATACCTTTTTAGACGAAGCAACTTAACGATTCTTACCAACTTAATCAATCTTAATGTTTTAATTTTTAAACATGAATTTAAAGATGTTGAACCTATTCGAAGATCCGTCAGACGATCCCTTAAATATTCTCCCTAAAGACGGAACCGTTCTCTATTACGGAAAAATTTTCTCTGAAGAAAAGCTGGATTTTTATTATGGTTATTTACTGAATCAGATTCCGTGGGAACATGATGAAGCCGTGATTTTCGGGAAACTGATTTTAACCAAAAGAAAAGTCGCATGGTTCGGGGAAAAGCCGTTTGAATATACCTATTCAAAACGGACAAAACAGGCTAAAATCTGGACCCCTGAATTATTGAAGCTCAAGCAGAAATGCGAAAAACTTACCGGTGAAACCTACAACTCCTGCCTTCTCAATTTGTACCATGACGGCAGCGAGGGAATGGCCTATCACAGCGATGCTGAAAAAGATCTGAAAAAACACGGCGCCATTGCATCCTTAAGTTTCGGTGCGGAAAGAAAGTTCCTATTCAAGCATAAAGAAACCCAGGAAAAAGCAGAAATATTCCTGGAAAACGGGAGCCTGCTTGTGATGAAGGGCACTACTCAGGACCATTGGCTGCACCGGCTTCCACCGACGGCAAAAATAAAAACGCCGAGGATCAACCTGACGTTCAGAACGATTGATGAATAATTTTTACAAAGTATAACCACAAACCTGGTGCAAGTTTAAATCCAGCAGATGATTGTAGCAAAATCTGTGTCATCTGAAAACCGGCGGGAGGTAAAATAAAAATGGTGACTTCGAACACCTCAGTCACCATACATATCATAAAAATTATTTTTTATTTCAAAACCTCAGCTTCAATCGCACTGTCTTCAAAAATCCTGATGAATGCTTTTGTGTAATCTTCCTTGGTGGCAAAATTGGGATTCTCCATGAATTTCTGTGGATTGATTGCGAAAAGCGGAAACCAGGTTGAAGAAATCTGGATCTGGATTTTATGTCCTTTTTTGAACGTGTGCACCACATCCTGTAACCTGAAGTTCACCACTGTTTTTTGATTCGGGACCAATGCTTCCGCTTTCTCCTTTGAATTTCTGAATCTCGAAGGCATGATCTCACTTCTTACCATCTGATGGTAATTTCCGTACACAACGCCTTCTTTTTTCTCGGCAGGTTTGAAATCTTCAGGATAAACATCAATTAGTTTTACGGCAAAATCGGCATCTGTAGAAGTGGAAGCGATATTTAATTTAGCCATAATTTCTCCTGCGAAAGTCATGTCATCCGTCAGGACATCGGTGGTGAACGTTAAAACGTCAGGCCGGCCTTCTGCAAACCTCTGGTCTTCGGACATATAATTCCTGGGAGTGAATCCATTGAAATCTTTCAGGTTGTCAGAACTTAAAACCGGATTACTTGGATCGCTGTAATATTCAGAGAAGCTTTGTCCGGCAGAATTTTTCAGTGTTCCTTTAGCTAAATAAAAATTCATTTTTTTTGTTTCCTTCGGAGGATAAGATGCAAATTCGCGCCATTGCTTGGTTCCGGTATCATACATCAAAGCTTCCGGTAAACCGGCATCCTGTTTGGTGTTTCCTTTCAGATAATGATTGAAAAATTTCGTTTCAATATTTTTCTGGTAATAGGTCGCAATGCTGTCCCCGAAATAAATCTGGTTGTGGAAATGTTTTCCCTGCTCATAGGCCCATGCTCCGTGGGAGAAAGGTCCCATTACAATTGTATTTTTAGCTTTCGGGCTTGTTTTTTCAATCGTTTTATAAATATTTAACGGTCCTGATAAATCTTCCGCATCAAACCATCCTCCGGCTGTCATCACCGCGTGGTTCACATTCTTCAGATGGGGAAGGAGGCTTCTCTGCTGCCAGAATTCATCATAGTTGGTGTGATTCATAATTTCGGTCATGAAAAAATTATCCATGTAGTATTTTTCATAGCCGTCTTTTAACGTTCCCAAGTCCCTGTAGAACTTCAGGCCGTCTTCGGATGTCGGTTTGATCATCGAATCGGTATACCAGGCTTTATTTTCCGGCTTTGTTTTCTGAACTCCGAATACCGGGAAGGTCCTGAAATAGCCTAACATAAACCGTCCGTTATGAAGGAAGTCATCGTTCCAGAAATCCGAGATCGGCGCCTGCGGGGAAGAAGCCACCAAAGCCGGATGCTGTGACAGAACTCCGACAGCGGTATAAAATCCGGGATAAGAAGTCCCGTACTGCCCAACTTTTCCGTTGTTGTCTTTGATGTTTTTCAGAAGATATTCAATCGTATCATAGGTATCTGTACTTTCATCAACATCTTTTTTGCTCTTATGGTCAACCTGCGGGGTCATGTTGGTAAAAGTTCCCTCGCTCATGTATCTTCCGCGGACATCCTGGAATACGAAAATATATTTATCCTGCATCAGGTACTGATTAGGACCCAGCTTCGTCCTATACTCATTTTCACCATACGGCGCAATGCTGTAGCAGGTTCTCTGCATCAGAAACGGGTATTTCTGCTTTTTGGAAATATCTTTCGGGATATAAACGGAAGTAAACAGTTTTACACCGTCACGCATCGGGATATAAAACTCCTTCTTGGTGAAATTGTCTTTTACGAAAGTATCGGGCTGCTGCTTATCCTGTGAATTCCCAAAAATGAAACATAGAATCAGTAAAATTGAAAAATGAATCTTCATTAATTTAAAATTTACCGCTAATTTAACATAAAAAAGACTAATGTAAAATGGATTTCAGATTTTAGTTATGATTTCACTCCTGTATAATGTTGGCATTTCACAGGAGAATTAAGGTCTGTCAACTAATTTGATCTGAATCTTTAAATATCAGGCTATCAGATTCTCTATCTGTCAATGAACATAGGTAATGACCGCAATGTTAAACACCTGACATAAATTTGATTTCTTTTTAAGAAAGCAAAACGGTTGAACCTTACGGTTGAAAAAAACAAAGCGAAAAAATCAGATTATGCTTTTAAATCAAACATCCTGATAGGTTTTAGAATATAAAACAATCTTTAGTCTTCTGTTTTTCCTGAGCGGGAAAAATAGGTTGGGCTCACGAGTATGCTACTGACATACTGTTGTCGCAGCAGCACCTTATTTTTGTATATCTATTTAAATTAAGAGTATGAAACTAACTTCATTAAGAATTATTACCCGGAACATCCGGCAGTCCGTCCAGTTTTACGAGAAGGCCATTGGAATAACAGCCCAATGGTATACAGAAGATTTTGCCGAGATCCCGGCAGGTTCTGTTGTATTGGCCATAGGAAGCATCCGTACGATGAAAATGTTCAGCGAAAATCTTACCGACATGCCCGGTTATAAAAGCGCTATCATAGAATTTCTTGTGGATGATGTCGATCAGGAATACGAGAGGATCAAAACAATTACGAATGATATTGTCCAAAAGCCTGTCACAATGCCCTGGGGGAACCGGTCGCTTCTCTTTTGCGATCCGGATGGGAATCTTATTAATTTTTTCACGCCGGTAAGTGAAGAAGCCATTAAGAAATTCAGTTAAAAATTTTTAATTATAAATATAAAACTACCTCAGTTAATTTTGGGGTATTTTTATATTTATACTGCATGTATTCCATTTCAAACCGGACAAATAAAATCTATAATTGATGAGCATATTTTACCAGTTCATTTCCAATACTGGAACAAAAAAAGCACCCCTAAACAGGATGCTGTATATAAATAATGGAATATTTAATCTGACTAAGCCCTAAGATATCTTGAGTAGGCATATCCTTCCTGGCCTTTGTCGGTTTTTACCTTCCACCAGTCGTCAGAAGTCTGCTCTACCAGTGTTACGGAAGAACCTTTTTCAACCTTACCCACAACAGCGGCATCGGTGGAAGGCTCCTGTCTGATATTGAGGTTGGATTCATCGGTGGCTACGGTAAGCGCAGCACCGGCGGCAAGGCCTGAAACCTGTACGTCAATATTAATGTCGGAAGCGGAATATGAAGAATCAATTGCTCCCAGAGCATTCCATACCGAATCTTTGGCGGCGGTATTGGAAGCGCTTCCTGAAACGTAAAGAATCCCGTCCTGTTCCTGTACCTGAAGATCAGAGATTCCTGCAGACTGGGCAGCAGAAACCACACTTGAATATTTATCCTGTAATGTGCTCATATTTGATTATTTTACGGTGTAGTTATAATTTACTTTTCCTACTTTCAAAGCGTCTACCGATTCTTTGACTTTTCGGGCATCAGCAGAAGAGACGTTTCCTGTAAGGGTAAGCTCGCCTTTTACTGTTTCTACTTTTATTCCCGGGATATCTTTTACCGCATCCTTCACTTTTTGCTGTACGGCAGGATCTACGGCAGACTGCGTTTCAACCGGAGCAACAACCTTAGCAGCAGGAGCTACGGTAGACATATCGTGAACATCTTTAATCCCGTTGATGGCTTTCAGCTGTTTGATCATGGCATCTTTTGCCTCCTGGGTTTCAAAAGTTCCGCTCAGATGGGCTACGCCGTCTTTCACTTCTACGGAAGCTCCGGGATTGGAAGTTACTACCGTAGTAGCCTGAGTCTGAAGATCGGAATCAGAAACTTTCTTTTTACAGGAAACAGAACCGAAGGATACGGCTACAGCCAGTGCAGCCATTGCGATCGTTTTTTTCATAATTGTATATTTTGTCAATGTTGTTGTATAAGTAAAAGTAGTAATAAAATGTATACCAAATAAATAAAAAAATAATATATATTTATGTTGCCTTATGCAATATTTTATAAATCAGTATTTTAATTTTGAATGATGCTCTGTTTTGGGACGGGATCCATCATTGATAAAGTAAATGCCCGGGCAATTGTAAAAATATTATATTTGCGAAACTTGAATTATCAATATGAAAGGACAGAATAAACTATTTATAGCCATTATCATCGCACTGATCCTGGGAGTGGGGATCGGCGGACTGGTACATGTAAAATATCCGGAAAGCGCAGAACCCTTTTCCAACAATATAAAACTTTTAGGGACGGTTTTTATCCGTCTGGTGCAAATGATTATTGCGCCTCTGGTTTTTACCACTTTAGTAGTGGGAATTGCCAAAATGAGCGATATCAAAATGATCGGCAGGGTAGGGACGAAAGCCATGCTATGGTTTATTTCGGCTTCCCTGGTTTCCCTTTTTATCGGTCTGATCCTGGTGAACTGGCTTGAGCCGGGACATGTAACCAAGCTTCCGATCCAGGATGCGGCTTCTGCCGAAGAACTGCTGAAAAGCAGCAAAGGATTTTCTATGGAAGATTTTGTAAAACATATTATTCCTAAAAGTGTTTTTGAAGCTTTTGCCACCAATGAAGTGCTGCAGATTGTGGTGTTTTCCATTATGTTCGGGGTTGCCCTGGCCAATCTGGGGGACGAATATGCACAGCCTGTGGTTAAATTGTTCGACATTATTGCCCACGGAATCCTGAAAATGGTCGGCTACATCATGTGGTTTGCCCCGCTGGGGGTGTTGGGAGCTATTGCAGCCGTTGTCGCAACCAACGGTTTTGAGATCTTTAAAGTCTATGCCATTTATCTCAGGGATTTTTTCTTCGCATTGGGTATGCTGTGGCTGGTGCTTTTACTGGTCGGATACCTGATTCTCGGGAACCGTCTTTTTGAATTGTTGAGAAGAATCAAAGAACCCTTACTGATCGCATTTTCAACCACCAGTTCTGAAGCGGTATTCCCGAAACTGGTGGAAGAGCTGGAAAGATTCGGGTGTAACAACAGGGTCGTGTCATTCATTTTGCCTTTAGGATATTCTTTCAATCTGGACGGAAGTATGATGTATATGACCTTTGCCTCGATATTCATTGCCCAGATCTACGGTATTGAAATGACCATCGGGCAGCAGATTACGATGCTTCTGGTATTAATGCTGACCTCAAAAGGGATTGCCGGAGTGCCGAGAGCTTCTCTGGTGATTATTGTGGCCACCTGTTCCATGTTCGGAATTCCGCCGGAAGGGATTGCCTTAATATTACCGATTGACCATTTCTGCGATATGGGAAGGAGTATGACCAATGTACTTGGAAATGCACTCGCTACCTCCGCTGTTTCCAAATGGGAAGGCCAGCTGGATAACCATGGCGGAAGTCTTTAGATATCCTGTATGAAAGCATTACTTCGAATAGTACTTCTTATAATATCGGTGAATCTGTTTTCGCAGGTTAAAGAAAAGCCTGTATTTTCTGACAGAGAAGACGGATTTTATGAGGTCGTTAATTATGATGTGCAGAAGAGTACATTAATAGATTTGAAGTTGTCACCCAATATCGGAATTTCAACAAAAGAAATTTCAACCATAAAAAAACGTAAAAATGAGATTGATCTGTATGTTATCGATATTGTCCTCACAGAAGCTGGTGCCAGGAAATTTAAAAAGTTAACCAAAAAAAATATTGCCAGGCCTATTGCCATTGTACTGAACAGAAAGTTAATTTCAGCACCTCTCGTTATGAATCCGATTCCTGACGGAAAGGTAGAAATCAGCGGTAATTTTACGGAAGATGAAATTGATGAAATTATCAATGTTGTAAAAAAATAAAATTGAATCAGGTAGCATTAAATAAAGACCTATTGAATTTGCAACAACACAAAGAAGTTATTGCTGATAGAGGGTATTCCGTTATCAGCAATGTTTTTTCTAACGAAGAAATTGAAAAAATCATTATGGTGATCCGGAATACGGATTCTTCAAAAGAAACATTCAGAAAATCGGAAGATCTGTTTGCTATACGGCAGTTTCTGAAGGAAATTCCTGATGTCAGGGATCTGATTTTTAATGATCATATGAAAACCATTATCAAAGAAATCTTCGGGGGAAAATATGCTGCCGTAAAAAGCATTTATTTTGATAAGCCCGAAACCTCCAACTGGTATGTCGCCTATCATCAGGACCTGACTATTTCTGTTGATAAAAAGCTTGAACTGCCGGGTTTCGGGCCATGGACTGCCAAACAGAAACAGTTTGCCGTTCAGCCGCCACTGGATATTCTTGAAAATATCTATACGATACGGATCCATCTGGATGATACCGATGAACACAACGGCGCTTTAAAAGTGGTTCCGGAATCCCATGCCAAAGGAATCTACAGGCCTGAGACTATCGACTGGACCGTGGAAACTGAAGAGCTGTGCTGTGTAGAAAAAGGCGGAATTATGATGATGAAACCTTTACTGCTTCATGGTTCCAACAGAACCACCAACGGAAACAGAAGAAGGGTGATCCATATTGAGTTTTCTGACAGGGAACTGCCGGAAGGGCTGAATTGGTCTGAGAGAATGAATTGAAAAATAATAAATTTTAATATTCATCATTGTCAAGCCTCGAAGTCAAGTTAGTTCCTAATGGAAAATTTCCTAACTGATAATCTTTAAAATATTCGTAATAATAAAACCTCTTTCAATTTGAAAGAGGTTTTATTATTACGAATATTGATTGCTATTTCACGGAAATCTCATCTATAAAAATATATGCATCACCGCCGGCTCCTTGGTGCCATTCAGGAAGTTTCCCGAAATGATAGGCTTTTACTTTGATGTAACGGGCCTGGGTAGGCAATACTTCTGTCGGGAACTCTTTTACCTGGATGGTTTCATTTTTAGGGTCAAGTGTATTGTCGATGGTTTTCAGCAGAATAAAGTCTTTTCCGTTATTGGAAGCATAATATTCCACTTTCTTCGGCATCAGGATCCATGCCCTGCTGTCCTGGAGATAGGTTGACGAAATATGGGTAATATCCTGAGGCGATTTCATATCAATCACCGCTTCGAAGGTCTGGCCCTGATAGCCGAGCCATTCCCCTTTTCTCCAGTTGGCATCCCCGTTGATCCCGTCAATCAGAGACAGTTTACCGCTCGCTGTATATTGTGGAGTAGGCTTGGAATTGACCGTGATATCCCAATTGTTCGGTCTTCTGTTGAAGCTTGCCGTTACTACTGAACTTTTTTCTCCATTTCTTTCTGCGTAGGCAGAAACCTGTGTTGTTTTTGTAATGGTGAACGGACCTTTGTAAGCTATGAACATTTTTCTCACATTGACATCACCTTCATCCATTGTTAAATAATAAATTTTGTCATCAGGGTTCAGGGCTGTGATCTCAACTTTTGTATTCAGGTCAAAAATCCGTGCGGCGGCAATCACAGGAGAAGCCGTCAGTTCATCATATTTAAAATCCCTGAACGGTTTCGCATTTTCAAATCCAAGCTTTTTAAGTTCTGCCCGGCCGGTGTTTTTCGTAATGGTTCTTATCGTCCCGTCTTCCAGATGGAGCTTAACCTCATCAAAATATGGAGTGGTGGTTTGCCATTCCGGTAATCCCGGCGTTACGGAATAGATGCCCAGGGTGCTTAAAATATACCACGCACTCATCTGCCCGCAGTCTTCATTTCCGATCAGTCCGTCCGGTGCATTCTTATAATAGTTGTCAAGGATATATTTGATTTTTGCGTCTGTTTTTTCCGGCTTATCGACATAATTGTAAAGGTAAGCGATGTGGTGGCTCGGCTCATTCCCTTGGGCATATTGCCCGATCAAACCTGTAATGTCTACCTGTTCTCTTCCTGTAGTGGTGCCCGGAGCAGAGAAAATAGCATCGATAAACTGTTCGAATTTTTCTTTCCCGCCATGGGCCGCAATCAGGCCCGGGATATCCTGCTGTACAGAATACGAATAATGCCATGCATTTCCTTCCGTATAATTATTGTTTACCTCTCTCGGCTCGAAAGGCTCATACCAGTTTCCGTTTTTCCTCGGCTGCATAAACCCGTTTTTCGGATTGTACAGGTTTTTCCAGTTCTGGGAACGTTTCATGAAGTACTGGTAATCTTCCTTTTTTCCTAAAATTTTTGCCATCTGAGCGATACACCAGTCATCATACGCATATTCCACTGTTTTAGAAACACTTTCATGCTCATCATCAATACTGATAAAATTATTCTGTTTGTAGGCGTTCAGCCCGAAGATATCCAGCATGGCAGAATGTTTGGACGCTTCAAACGCTTTTTCATAATCAAATCCCTGGATTCCTTTTGCCATCGCATCAGCAATGACTGATACCGAATGGTAGCCGATCATGCATTCCGTTTCATTGGAAGCCAGTTCCCATACCGGCAGTTTCCCGCCCTGTTCATATTGCTTAATAAAGGTATTAATGAAATCAGCGGTTCTTTTCCTATCAATCAGGGTCATTAATGGGTGCGCTCCGCGGAAGGTATCCCAAAGTGAAAAAACCGAATAGTAATCAAAGCCTTTGGCCATATAAAATTTATTGTCGCGGCCCCTGTATTTCCCGTCGGCATCCATATTGATATTCGGCTGTGTGAAAACATGGTACATGGCAGTATAAAAAACGGCCAGCTTATCCTGATCGGAAGATTTGACTTCAATTTTAGACAGTTCTCTATCCCAGTCTGCAACCGCCTGCTTGCGGATCGATTCAAAATCATTGGATGTGCCTTCAGCCAGCATATTTTTTCCTGCGCCTTCGTAACCGGTCGGGGAAATTGCTACCTTCACCCTGATTTTTTCACCCTTTTTCACCTTTGCAGAAAATGCCAGTGCCAGTTTTGTACCAGTAAAAAGAAGATTTTCCTGTTTTCCGTTCACTTCCTTTTTTGAGATATTCATCGGTTTTGAAAACTTAATCCTGGCGTAGATATACTGATTGGTTGCCCAGGCTTCGCTTCTCCTGAAAACTTCAATGGTTTTGTCATCAATGATCTTTACTTCACCTTCCAGAAGTTTATCTCTGTGGTTGAGGTCTAAAATAATGTTGGCGTTTCCGGCTTTATTAAAAGTATATTCATGATAACCGACTCTTTTGGTGGTCGTCAGCCGGACATCAATATTGTTTTTATCTAATTTCACTGCATAGAACCCTGCCGCTGCTTTCTCATTTTTATGGGAAAATATTGAAGAATATTCCTTATAATCGAGGCTTGGATTTCCCATGGTCGGCATCAGCATGATGTCGCCGTAATCTGAAACGCCTGTTCCGTTGAGATGGGTATGTGAAAAACCGTAAATCACGGAATCTGAATAGTGATAGCCGCTGCATCCATCCCAGCTTCCGTCAATTCTGGTATCCGGTGAAAGCTGTACCATCCCGAAGGGCACAATGGCTCCCGGAAAAGTGTGGCCGTGGCCGCCCGTCCCGATAAACGGATTGACGTATTTTGAATAATTCTGGGCCTGTAAACAAAGAGAAGTTAAAAAGAGAAGCAGGATGAATTTTTTAGCACTCATGAATTTATTTAATGTGATTTTTACTTGATATAGTTGCTGACAAATCTAACAAAATTCCATTAATTACAGCGATAAATCAATGTTCTTCATTAAAAATGTGAACGGTATGCGCATTGTAATCAAAATCGACAGGAAAAGGTCCGGATTTAAAATAGGGTTCATGATTTCCCTTTTACTTCAAAATATTTTCTGTGAAAGAAAGTATCTATCAGTCTTTTCACTTATTCTAAATAGGTTAATTTTTCGTAAATTTGTAAACAATTTATTTAGTTTATGTTGACGAAAGAAAAGGTTCATAGTTTCCTTAAAGAAATAGAAGTTGATGATTTGGTGAGCAACCTTCAGATCATGGGCAATGAAGTGTATATCGATATGACGGCTCATTCACCGGCCATGCACGAGAAGAAGAAGCTTGAGGCTGCGATGAAACAGGCTTTTGCCAGTGAGTTCGGGGAAGAGGTTCATCTGAAACTGAAAATAGTTTCTCCTGAGCCTGCCGAAATTCAGCAGAGCCAGATCAAAGGAAAACAGATTGCAGGAATTCAGAATATTATAGCCATTGCTTCCGGAAAAGGAGGTGTCGGTAAGTCTACGGTTGCGGCTAATTTAGCGGTAACATTAGCGAAAATGGGCTTCAAAGTAGGTTTGCTGGATGCCGATATTTACGGGCCTTCCGTTCCTACCATGTTTGATACAGAAGGTGAAAAACCGATTTCTGTAGAAGTTAACGGTAAAAGCCTGATGAAGCCTGTTGAAAATTACGGGGTAAAAATGCTGTCGATAGGATATTTTTCAGGAGCCAACCAGGCGGTAGTCTGGAGAGGGCCGATGGCTTCCAAAGCACTAAACCAGATGATCAGGGATGCAGCGTGGGGAGAACTGGACTTTCTGTTAATAGATCTGCCGCCGGGGACAGGGGATATCCATCTGTCGATCATTCAGGAAGTTCCGGTGACAGGCGCGGTGATCGTAAGTACCCCTCAGCATGTGGCACTGGCAGACGTAAGAAAAGGTATTGCGATGTTCCAGATGGAAAGCATCAGCATTCCGGTTCTTGGGCTGATTGAAAATATGGCTTATTTTACTCCGGAAGAATTACCGGGCAATAAATATTATATCTTTGGAAAGCAGGGCGCGCAATATCTGGCAGAAGACCTTGGAATTCCGGTATTGGGAGAAATTCCTTTGATCCAGAGCATCAGGGAAGCGGGTGACGTGGGTAGGCCGGCTGCTTTGCAGGAAGGATCTGAAATTGCAGATATCTATACGGAAACTGCCCGTAAAATGGTAGAAAGCCTGGTGGAGAGAAACAAAAGCCTTCCTCCTACCGAAGCGGTAAAAATTACCACCATGGCAGGATGCTCGCCGAAAGCAAAATAATTATTTTTCAACATTTGAAAAAACCGAATCGAACAAAACAATATGGAAACAAATATAACGCACGAAGATACCGTAACAAGAGTAATGGAGGCCCTGGAAAGCATCCGCCCGTTTTTAAATAAAGACGGAGGTGATATTGAATTGATCGATGTAAAGGATAACCTGGTCTATGTAAAGCTTTTGGGGAACTGTTCCGGATGCTCACTGAACTTCTCCACGTTAAAGTTAGGAGTCGAGAATACCATTAAACAGCATGCGCCCGAAATTGAAAAAGTAATAAGCGTAGAATAAAGTTAAAAAATATATTTTTGGGACAGATCTGTAAGGGTCTGTCTTTTTTTTGAGACTGAATGATACGTTACCTATAATGGAAGAACTGCAATTTAATGATAGGCTTTTTAAAGGAAGTTGCATATATTTATAGTACAAGAAAATGGAATATTGAATCAAACAACCTGAATAGGGAAATGAATATCGTTAGTGCCTACAAAAAAATCTTTGAAAAATTTGATGAATCTTATAAGAATCTGCATTGAATAAATCAAGTGAAATTTGCTGGGCTATTTATTTAAGAATTACTTCTATATTATATTCTTTAAAAATATCAATTATTTTATTAAAGTTATTCTTTAAAAGTTTTTTACTTAATAGATGATTCTTCCAAATAACTTTTGCAACTGATTTTACTCCAAAATTTTCATTTAAACAATCATGTAGAGCGTATAATTGTCTTCCGAAATATCCTGCGATTCCATTTACTTCTTCACCAAGTGTACAATAAAATTCATTGAGATTGTGAAAATTATTGCCATCAATTTGGATGATGACATTTTTCTTATTAGGAGTGTTTTTATCATTATTTAAAGCAGCAACAAGCCAGCCTTGTAATTCATCTTTTCTGAAATTTTTCCAGCTGTTTTTTTCTTTGATTTCGTTATTGAGCATCATTTTATAAGCTTTATGAAAACCTTTAGGCTTATGCCATACATTTCCACTTAATATTAAATTTTTCTTTTTAGATTTAATAATTCTAACTTCAGATATGAAGGTACCGGCGATGATCGATTTCTTTTCATCAAGTAAGTAAATAAAACAATTATGATCATATATGTTGATAGCCTTTTCGATTTCAGATTTCAACTTTTCAACATCATGAACATTAATTAAACGCAATTCCCGATAACCAAGATTCGTTATATTACTTTCAAGATTTTTAACATCATCAATATAGGTGATAATATCAGTTTCTTCTTTAGTATCTAATGCAAATGCAAACATTTTATTAATTGTAATATTTGTTTTATCCTTAATTTTCAAAATTAATCAATTTTCCATAATAAAAAGTCCCGGAAAATTCCGGGACTCATTTTATAATTCAACTGAATATTATATTTTACTTTACAATAACCCTTTTTACAAATCCTTCCGAGGTTTTCACAAGATAAACACCTGTAGAAAGTTTTGAAGTATCTATTGTCAAGGCTGCTTTCTCTTTTCCAATCAGTTTTCCGGACATATCGTATAATTCATAATCCTGAACTCTGTTGAAATAAAGCATATTGCCTTTGGATACCGGATTAGGGAATACATTGAATGTCGCTTTTTCAGTTTTTACCTCGCCTGTGGCTAATGTCGGGGATTGGGCTACTTCATACATCGACAGCGTACCGCTGATCTCATTGGCAATGACCACATAGCCTTTTCCTGTGGTGGTATTCGCTGCATCAATATAGATAATCCCTTCCGGGCCGTTGTCACCGCCGTAAGCTGAAGTCATACGTGAATGTTTGTAATCGGTGAATGTCGGGTTATTCGGATCTGTTACATTGTAAACCATGACACCACCGGTTCTTTCCAGCGTTATAAAGGCATACGTCTGGCCGTTAACGGTTCCCAGAGCAACGCCTTCAGGCTCAGGTCCTTTGGCACGGCTTCTGTTTTTTACGGCGTTTGATTCGTTGTCAGCATTAAAAATTAAAGGATGGTTAGCAGCAATATACCGTTCGAACCGGTCACCGCTGTCATAGACGATCTGTTTGGTATCCGCATTGAAAATAGAGAACGAGCGTGCACCCAATGCTGCAATTTCTTCAAAATCTGCATCTCCGTCCGTATTTCCTGTAGCATTGGAAACCCTGAACCTCCCTAAATTATAAGATGCCTTCAGGATGGATGCATTCGGGAATAGGGCAGGATCTAAAGTGTAGGCCGCGGCTCCGACCGTGGTCCGTTCACTGAATCCTGACAGGTCTTTCTCATCCCCTTCATTGGCTGTTACCAGGTAATTGGTTCCTCCCGCTTTAAAATTTTGGGTACCGTCCGGGAGAAAATAAGCTTTTACCGGCCAGTTGGCAATTAAAATTTCACCGTTGTTGTCTGAAGCATCAAAACCGTTCCCCGGAATACTCATGTCTTTTTTACCTAATCCCCAGATGCTTGTAATCGTTTTAGCCGCCAGGTTGATTTCTGCAACAGCATTGTTTTCCTGAAGCGTTACCCAGGCTTTCTGGCTGTCTGAACTGATGGTGATGTATTCAGGCTCCAGATCCTGGGAAAGGGTGTTATTGGTTCTTACCTTTCTTAAGCCCGTTGCAGCCAGTGTGGCAACCTGAGAATCGAAAGCATTAAAATTAAGGGTAATTACATTACTTTGGGTAAGGGTATTAATGCCTCCGGAAATATCGATAATGCTCACCGTTCCTTCAGGATCCACCGTATATGCATCATTAGGCTCGCCTTCATTGGCGGTCATTACTTTCGTTCCGTCCGGAGAAAAGGTAATCATGTCGGGCAATGCGCCCACGGCAACCTGTTTTAAGAAATTTCCGTTGATATCAAAGAAAACCACCGATCCGTTCTGTTGAGGGTTGGTATTCGGGGAAGCGGCTGCAATGATTCCGTTCTTTACGGCGATGCTTGTGATTCCGCCGTACGGAGCCATATTGATGGTATTTATAACAGTCGGTGCATTGGGATTGCTGAAGTTGATGATGTCAAACACATCCGTAATTGAACTGATGGTAAATAACCGCTGCGTGGAAGGATCATGAACGACAATTTCCGTAGAGCTGTTGTTGTTCCCCGAAGGGTCAAAGCTTCCGATATAATTTAACTGGATCTGATGGGACGGTACCGGAGCGGGTTTGTCATTGTCAACAATATAAACGGTCGCGTTGTTATCGCCTGACAGGGCAGCTCCGGAAGGGTTCTCAAGACTTACGACAAAATACTCCGCCTCCTGTTCCTCTACCGTGTCATCAGTGATCGGGATGTTGACGGTATAACTTGTTGTTGACGGTGTAATGTTTATCGTCTGGCTGGCTAATGTAAAATCATTGCTGTCCGCTGTACCGAACGGTGCAGGTTTTACGACCAGATTCACGGATGAAGCTGAAGGGTTGCTGATATTAATTTTAAAAGCCAGAGTTCCTGCATTTTCATTGACTTTAATAAAATTTTTCTCCAGGGAAACCGAAGTTCCTGCTGTCGTAAAAATGGTTGAAGTTGAGGCGGTCACCGCATTATCACTTGCATCCTCCACCATGTTTGGTTTTAAGGCCAGATAATAGGTTTGTCCGGGAACCAGACCTGAAGTCGGGATTACCGTGATTTTATTGTTACTGAAAGTCGTGGTAAAGGGAACCGGTGTGCCTGTTGCATTTCCAAGGCGGAAATCAACAAGCATTTGTGCATTGGAATCGCTGATCGCAGAATTGTCTGTCAACCTCACGTTTTCATTAAAAGTAAGGGTAGGGTTTAACGTGGTTGAAGCGTTGTTTGTACCATTTGCAGGAAGGTAGGTTATGATAGGCGCAACAGTATCTGTACCGCCAGCAACAGTAGCATCAACGGTAAAGTTATCGAAACGGTTATTGCCTACGCTTCCTCCGGAACCTGCTGCAAACTGTACTTTCAGCTTGAAATTCGGATTATTGGCAACACCGGCCACGGAAGAAAAATCAAAGGTAACCAGCTGCGGGTTGGCATCCTGCGGAGTTACCGTCTGGTAGGTCTGGAAAGTGGTGCCATCCGTAGAATATGACCATGTCTGCGTTCCGGCTCCCGAGCCTGATCTTCTGGTGGTAAATTTCACCACCACATTATTGTAACCGGTAGTCGGCAGATTAAACTGCAGATTTCCGTTGATCGGAAAATTATATCTTAAATGAGTGCCGGAAACATCTCCGTTTCTTGCATTCAGGTTATCGATGTTGAAATTTTGTCCGGTTCCTCCTGTGAAATCGATTTCGGTCGTTCCGCTTGTGGCTGCTGTCAGTGATCCGCCTGTTAAGGTTGAGGACGGAGCCGTAATGGCAGATGCAGAGGTATTATTGTTGAAATTCCAGTAGTGGATAAGAGTGGTCTGTCCGGATAAGGCTCCCTGCATGAAGAAGGCAGCAATAACAGATCCTTTTAACAGGTAGTTGTTAATCATTTTTACGTATATTGAATTTATGCAAAAATGAAGCTTCTGCCTGGTAAATATTTTAAGGCAATCTTAATAAATGATTAATAAATGGGTCATTCCAATGAGGGGAAGGCAAGCCGGTAAACTTGTCAACAGACAATTCCCCGGATAGGTTGCAGGTCTTTACTTTGATGATACCCGTCCTGAAAAATTCAGGTTCTTCCCGGTTGCTTTGCTGCCATCCAGCGGATGTTTCTGCATGTAAAAAAATCCTGAAACAGCCGTCAGAACCAAGAGGATAAAAGCCACCAGGAAAATTCTTTTTAACATTTCTTTCATAGAGCAAGATTTTTAATGTCATTAATTTCAAGTGTTGAGACAGGGTATCCTTTCCGCACGGCGTTGATCATTGCTTTACCCACCTGTTGTAAAGTTAATGATTTTGAAGGTAATATGATGGGAATGAACCAGATCAAAGGTTTGAAAAACCATTTTACGTTTTCCTGACCTTCAACAGGCTTCATAAAGCCGGGACGGAAATTGTAGGCTGCCCTGAATCCCAGCTTTGTTAATGCATTTTCGGTTCTGCCTTTTACCCTTGCCCACATCTGCTTTCCGCTTTCGGTCTTGTCGGTATATGCTCCGGAAACATAGTTGAAAACCATATCCGGATTCTGGTTGAGGACTGCTTGGGCAAAATGTAAAGTCGTGTCATAGGTAATTTTGGTATATGCTTCTTCGTCCATTCCGATACTGCTGATTCCGGCACAGAAGAAAACGGCGTCGTAACCTTTAAAATTCCCGTCATTCAGGTCAATTTCCAGAAAATCAGAAATAATATATTCCTTCAGTTTCGCATGCTTTTTCCCGCAAGGCTTCCTGCTTACACTCAGGACCTGAAAAATATCCGGATTTTCAAGACATTCCATTAAAATACCTTCTCCTACCATTCCCGTTGCTCCTGTAAGAATTATTTTCATTGAGTTTATTTTGAATTATATTGTTATTGACGTTCTGCAGGCGGTTTTACTTTAAACAGCGGCAAAATGACACGTATTTTAATGATCTTCTATATTAAGACTATAAGCATGAGCCTCGTGATTTGGTTTATAAACCCTTCTTATTCATGATTTTTTGGGAGCTGTTTCCGGCTTTCCGCTGCAATCTTTTTTTCAAAAAGGATTTTCGCTGCAATCCGGGCTATGAAAGCCAATCATTTAATTAAAAACAAAACCGATCACAGTGACCGGTTTCAAATAATATATTTAATTTTTTTTATCCTGCAATTGATTGTAGATATTATGGATCAGTCCGTCTGCCACCGATATTTTCGGGACAAAGATCCTGTTGATTTCCGACCATGACATTACATTGTTAAAAATCTTCAGGGCATGGACCAGAACATCGGCTCTGTCTTCCCGGAGGTTATAGTTGGTCATGCGTTCCTCAACCGTAAGTTCATTCAGTTCCCGGTATACTTTTTTAAGGTGGGTAATTGACATTGGCTTTCCGTCCTTGGTTTTGCTCATGGAAAACACCTTGTTGATGTTCCCTCCAGAGCCGATGGCCACAATCGGCTTTTTACTGTTGATGTTTTTCCTGATTTCCTCTTTCATATCCTTCCAGTTTTCAGGCGTTACCAGGTTATTCAGCAGGCGGATGGTCCCGATGTTGAATGATTTTTCATAGATCATGGTGCTGTTTTCATAGAAGGTGAGCTCGGTAGAACCTCCGCCAACGTCAATGTATAAATAGGCAAAGTCCTTATCAAGACCTTCTGCAACATGGTTTTCATAGACCAGGGTGGCTTCCTCGTCACCGGAAATGATTTCAATATCAATGCCTGAAGTTTCTCTTACTTCATTGATGATTTCCTGTCCGTTTTCCGCATCACGCATCGCGCTTGTAGCACAGGCCCGATAATGTTCAACACGATACATTTTCATCAGGTCGCTGAAAATCCTCATGGCGTCGATTACCATTTTCTCCCGTTCTTCCCCTATTTTCCCCAGGGTAAAAACATCCATCCCCAGCCGTAAAGGGATCCTCAGAAGATTAAGTTTGATGAATTCAGGCTTATTGTTATTGATTTTTACTTCATTGATTAAAAGTCTGGCGGCATTACTTCCTATGTCTATCGCTGCAATCTTCATTTCTTGTTCGTTTTGGCTTTTAAATATCGGTATGTTTCAATCTGAGAACGGCATTCTTCCTTATCATTGCTGATGTATTCGTTACTCAGTTTTTTATCTAAAATACGGGCTTTTACGTTATCTTTCAACTGTATGTCCAGAATATCCTTCAATTCCTTCTTCAGATTCTTATCTGTAATTTTTACTGCAGCTTCAATTCTGTAGTCCAGGTTTCTCGTCATCCAGTCTGCAGAAGAAATATAGAGGTCTTCCGCCCCTTTGTTATAAAAATACATCACTCTGGCATGTTCCAGGTATTCATCAACGATACTGATGGCTTTTATCTTTTCCTTAAATTCCCTCTGGTTGATGGCACAGTAAATCCCCCTTACAATCATCTTTATCATAACCCCGGCTGTGGCGGCTTCATATAATTTTTCAATCAGGGCCCGGTCACTTACGGAATTGGCTTTGATGATCATTTCGGCACGCCTTCCGGCCTTGGCCTCTTCAA
Organism: Chryseobacterium gregarium DSM 19109; assembly: GCF_000430845.1. Taxonomy (GTDB): domain Bacteria; phylum Bacteroidota; class Bacteroidia; order Flavobacteriales; family Weeksellaceae; genus Chryseobacterium; species Chryseobacterium gregarium. Next base: position 168,432 of record NZ_AUMU01000002.1, read on the forward strand.
TTTCCTTATCGATGTGATAAACGATTTTTTCACGCATAAACTGCGGGCATACCAGCAGGTTTTTACACGTCCTTAAAATGGTCAGATAATCTTCTTTCGGTTTTTTAAGAACATTAAACACCTTGTTGATATCTGCCATTACCCCACGGTCTGCAGTCATCAGCAGGTGGTCTCCATAAATCCTTGCGGTCTTTTCATTGAAATTTCCCGTACTGATAAAGCCGTACTGGATGGTTTTGTTATGTGCCCGTTTTTTAATGATGCATAATTTGGCATGTACCTTTTTATTGGGGATGCCGATTAACACGGTAATGCCTTCCGGCTCCAGCATTTCTTTCCACTCCAGATTGGATTCTTCATCGAATCTCGCCTGAAGCTCAAGCATGACGGTCACCTCTTTTCCGTTTCTGGCCGCATAAATCAGGGCATTGATGATCTTTGAGCTGCTTGCCAGACGGTACGCCGTGATCTGAATGGATTTTACATCCGGGTCCATGGCCGCTTCACGGAGCAGATCAATGACCGGGTTGTATTTGTGATACGGAAAGCTCAGAAGGATATCCTGTTTCAGAATAATATCCGTTACTCTTTCCCCGTGCTCAAAAGCCTGATGGGTGAAAGATCTTCTTTCAACAGGTCTTTCATATTTTTCAAAAACATCGGGAAAATCCATGAAATGTTTGAAATTATGAATCTTTCCTCCCGGGATAATGCTGTCTTTTTTGGTGAGGTTCAGTTTGCGGATCAGCATTTCAAGAAGCGCTTTATCCATATCTTTATCAAAAACGAAACGGGTAGGTTTTCCCTTTCTTCGGTTTTTTAATCCCTTTTCAATTTTTTCCGCAAAGTTGGTCCTGATATCGTTATCCAGCTCCAGCTCGGCATCTTTGGTTACCTTAAAAGCATTGGCGGAAAATTCGTCATATCCAAAATAAGAAAAAATATGCGGTAAATTGAACGTAATGACATCTTCCAGCAACATGACATTCTTTTCTTCCGGATCTTCTGTTGGAAGCAGGACAAACCGCCCGACAAAGCGTGACGGAATTTCGATAATGGCATAATTGCTTGAATATAGCCATTCTTTTTTTCTCATAGCCACCCCTAAATACAGGCTCTTGTCCCGCATATAAGGCATCGGTGTATTTTCGTGAAGGAGAATAGGGATCACATTGGACTCTACCACTTCATCGAAATATCTTCTTACAAAATCTTTCTGTTTTGCACTGAGGTTTTTTGAGGTTTTAATGAAAACTTTCTGTTCAGCCATTTCCTCCTGAATCCTTTTCCAGGTCTTATCGAAATTCTGCTGATGCGTCATCACAATGTCATTGATCTTCTGAAGGATTTTTGACGGCGGCTGATAAAAGGATTCCGCAATTACTTTTTCCTTAAAATCCATCGCCCGTTTCAGGCCGGCGACCCGTACCCTGAAAAACTCGTCTAAATTATTGGAGAAAATTCCTAAAAACCGAATTCTCAGATGCAAAGGTACTTTTTCGTCCATTGCTTCCTGCAGAACCCTTTCATTAAAGGCAAGCCATGTGATATCTCTCGGATTAAAGTGTAATGACATTCGTTAGTTTATAATTTATCAAAAATAATAATTCGATCCCTTTCCGGCTCTATATTCCAGGTTAAACTTTAATTAATTCTTTCATTCTGTCTTTATCGGCACACTGTCTTAATGGTAGCTAATAAGACGTTTTTTATCTGCGATAAGGGTCTGGTGTTAGGTATTGTGTCATTTTGTCATAAAATTTTGAATGGTACAAATATTGAGAAATTGAGAGTGTAATTAATTTTAAAACAGAAAAAATAAATAATATTATGAGTAAAATAATTGGAATTGACTTAGGAACAACCAACTCTTGTGTGGCTGTAATGGAGGGAAAAGACCCTGTTGTAATCCCTAACGCAGAAGGTAAAAGAACAACACCTTCTATCGTGGCATTTACGGAAGACGGAGAAAGAAAAGTAGGGGATCCTGCCAAAAGACAGGCGGTAACAAACCCTAAAAAAACGGTATATTCTATCAAAAGATTTATCGGAACGCACTTTAAAGAAGATGCAAAAGAAATTTCCAGAGTCCCTTATGAAGTTGTATCAGGTCCAAATGATACGGTAAAAGTAAAAATCGACGACAGAGAATATACGCCGCAGGAAATTTCTGCCATGACGCTTCAGAAAATGAAGAAAACGGCTGAAGACTATCTTGGCCAGGAAGTAACAAGAGCGGTAATCACGGTTCCGGCTTACTTTAATGATGCGCAGAGACAGGCAACTAAAGAGGCGGGAGAAATTGCCGGCCTTAAAGTGGAAAGAATTATCAACGAGCCTACCGCTGCAGCATTGGCTTACGGTTTAGATAAGTCTCATAAAGATCAAAAAATTGCGGTGTATGACCTTGGGGGCGGTACTTTCGATATCTCGATCCTTGATTTGGGTGACGGGGTTTTCGAAGTGTTGTCTACAAACGGAGATACGCACTTAGGAGGTGATGACTTTGATGATGTTATTATCAACTGGATGGCTGATGAGTTCAAAGCTGAAGAAGGAGTAGAACTTAAAACCGATGCTATTGCATTACAGAGGCTGAAAGAAGCTGCTGAAAAAGCAAAAATCGAGTTGTCTTCTTCTCCACAGACTGAAATCAACCTTCCTTATATTACCGCTACGGCTACAGGTCCTAAGCACTTAGTGAAGACTTTAACAAAAGCCAAATTCGAGCAGTTATCTGCAGAACTGGTAAAAAGATCTATGGATCCGGTTGCAAAAGCTCTGAAAGATGCAGGATTGTCAACTTCTGATATTGATGAAGTAATCCTGGTAGGAGGTTCTACAAGAATCCCGATCATTCAGGAAGAAGTGGAAAAATTCTTTGGTAAAAAGCCGTCTAAAGGAGTGAACCCGGATGAGGTGGTAGCGATCGGTGCTGCTATCCAGGGTGGTGTATTGACCGGTGATGTAAAAGATGTATTGCTTCTTGACGTTACACCGCTTTCTTTAGGAATCGAAACGATGGGTTCTGTATTTACTAAATTGATTGAAGCGAACACTACGATCCCGACTAAAAAATCTGAAGTATTCTCTACCGCTTCTGATAACCAGCCGGCTGTAAGCATCAGAGTAGGCCAGGGAGAAAGACCGATGTTTAACGATAACAAAGAGATCGGCAGATTTGACCTTGCTGATATTCCGCCGGCACCAAGAGGCGTTCCTCAGATCGAAGTAACTTTCGATATCGATGCTAACGGTATCCTGAACGTTTCTGCTAAAGATAAAGGGACCGGTAAAGAACAGACGATTAAAATTCAGGCATCTTCAGGTCTTTCTGACGAAGAAATCGAAAGAATGAAAAAAGAAGCTCAGGAAAACTCTGCAGCCGATGCCAAGAAAAAAGAAGAAGTTGAAATCTTCAATAAAGCAGACGGACTGATCTTCCAGACTGAAAAGCAGCTGAAAGAATTCGGTGATAAATTATCTGCTGACAAAAAAGCAGCAATCGAATCTGCTCATGCAGAATTGAAAACGGCTTTCGAAGCGAAGAACGGAGATGATGTAAAAGCTAAAACAGAAGCTTTGGATGCAGCATGGATGGCGGCTTCAGAAGAGTTGTATGCAGCAGGTCAACAGCCGGGTGCTGATGCAGCAGGTGCGCAGAATCCTGGAGGAAACAATGCAGGAGGTGCAGACGATGTACAGGATGCAGATTTTGAAGAAGTAAAATAATTATTGATTAACATATTAATCAATAAAATATATAAACCGCTACAAACAATTGTTTGTAGCGGTTTTCTTTTTTGGATACTTTCCAATCTTATACTTTTTTCAGCATTTTAGTTTATCATTTGTACCGGAGCTTAGTGTGCGATAAAGCGAACTTAATAAAATTAGTGCTGACTTCTCCGGACCGAATCTTTTATTTCACATCCTTACAGTTTAAAGTTAATTATTTTATCCTTTTACAACATACTTTTCGAGAAACTTAGATAACAACAACAAGCTTTTTCAACATGGACCAAGGTCAACAGTTCAATGTACCGAAAGGCCTTAACTAAGAACAGTTCATACAGAAAAAAGTAAAATAAAAAACCGGAAGCAATTTCCGGTTTTTATTTTATCGTACTGAATATTAAATTACACCGGTTTTTTCTTCACCATGCTGACGATAGATGCTAAAGTAAGAACACCGCCCAGACCTAGTAAAAACAATGCTGCAGAATTGCCGCCGATTTCACTTCGGTTATTGGCAGAAATTTGCTTAGCAGCCTCTTCTGCACTGGTTGCCGTTGTAGCAATTTCTGTGTTTTTCTGATTGACTGCGTCACCATCTGCCTGAAAATAAAGATAGCCGCCTGTGACCAAAGCCATTATGCCAATGATCAGTAATACCTGAGATTTGTTTTTCATAATATGATGATTAAAGTTGATCTAAAGTACTAAAATTTTATTGATATTCTCAGTGGTAATTCTGTTGATTTCCCGAAAGGATAATCCATAAATGTCCACCAATTTTTTTTATAATTCTAAAATGGCAATTTTTTATTTTTACTTTTTTAAAGAGGCTTTTTGATTATTAATTGTATAAATTTTTCATTTTTAAATAATTGATCAGTTCCTTGGGGCGGTCTGTCTGAATGATGTTAACTCCTTTTTTTACATACCAGTCATAAACATTCGGATTCTCTAAAACTTTGTCATCGTTATTTCCTGCATTGTGATGAGGCCACAGTGAGTTTACCCAAATTTTAACCTTATTTTCTTTTAATTTTTTAAAATCAATCAAGTTATCCTCTGTGGCTCCGATTGTAAATTCAAAACCGTAGACCTGGTAATTTTTAAGGTATTCTGAAATATTTTTAAGGTCTTCTTCATTCCCTAATTTTATGATCGGCATATAATGAATGTCTCTTTTAATGTCTCCGTATTTTCTGTTGAACTCAGCATAGGATTCATGTCCTTTAAACAAAATTTGATCAAGCATATTCCGCTTTTTCACCAAGGGGTAGACCTGTTTGATGAAATCAAAACCTTTGTCCAGATTCAGAAGGATTTTTCCGTCACTAAGAAGCAGAATTTCTTCCAAAGTCGGAACTTTCATTTGTGTTTCCACTCCTAAACCGTCTCTTAGATTGAGTTTTTTAATTTCTTCCAGAGTAAAATCTGATGGTTTTCCTTTTCCGGTAGTCGTTCTGTCGATCGTTTGGTCGTGCATTAAAATCAAGATACTGTCTTTGGTCATAGCAAGATCTATTTCTGCCATATCTACGCCTTTTTCGATGGCCTTTTTAACTGCCCAGGCAGAGTTTTCAGGAGCTTCTCTCCAGTCACCACGATGGGCAACTACCATTATTTTATCATCAGGGAATTTTGATAAGGAAACCTTCTTATTCTGCGCTGTCAAAATTAATGAAGCCACAACGAACACTAGGGATGTTAATTTATTTTTGAACATATAATTTAAAATTTAGTTATTAATGGGTTTAAAAACTCTCATCCCGAGAAAGTAAGTATAAAAAATTTAGTTTTGAAAGGATCGGGATGAGCTGTTTTTAAAATGATATTTAATATCCTGGATTTTGTTTAATTGCAGGATCTGTGTTGATTTGCCCTTGAGGAACCGGCATCAGCAAATAGTGATTATCGATTTGTGCTGTACTGTAACCGGGGTTATTGGTGAAATGATTTGTCATCACCGAAATAGCCTTACCTATTCTGATAAGATCAAACCAACGATGACCTTCTCCAACAAATTCAAGTCTTCTTTCTTTATCGATTTCATTCAAAAGAAGGTCTTTATTTGAAAAGTTTACAGCTGAAATTCCGGCTCTGGTCTTAATCTTATTTAAATAAATATTAGCATTGGCAAAATCATTCTGCTCAGCATACGATTCCGCCATCATCAGAAAAACATCTGCTAATCTCAGTACCACAAAGTTACTTCCGCCATCAGCGATCGTATTGGAGGTTTTTACTAATTTTTTACTGAATGGAATTCCGTTTGAAGTGAGACCGACATAGGCAGAACGTCTTGTGTCTCCCGTAGAATAAAGATTGTAAATCTCTTTCGTAGGAAGATTATGACCCTTCGCCCCTGAAACTGATCCTGACGGACTGAACATCTGAAATGCGGTACTTCCCTCCGAATTTCCGTTGAGCCCTGAAGCGAACTGTACATCAAAAATAATTTCCGCATTGTTTTCATTGGCAATGTCAAAAATCTTGGTCACATCAGTCAATAATTGATATCCTAAAGGTTCAACCTGATTGAGATAGGTTAATGATTCTGCATATTTTTTCTGTGTCAAAAGTACTTTTCCTAAAATTCCCAGTGCAGCGCCCTTGGTCGCTCTGCCTTTTTGTGTGGCTGTTGCGGGCAATAGGCTGACAGCCTCTTTCAAATCAGCTTCAACGGCAGCATATACTTCAGCAACAGGCGTTCTCGGCTGACCGAAATAATCATTCACATTGGTGGTTTCTTTTAAAACCAAAGGAACATCGCCGAAAATTCTCACTAAATTAAAATACATTAAAGCTCTCAGAAATTTCATTTCCCCGATTCTCGCCGATTTTAAAGCATCGGTCATATCCGGAATTTTATTTATTCTCGCCAGGATAATATTCGCCTGCTGAATTCCGATATAGTTGTCTTTCCATACACTTGCAATTAAGCTGTTGTTCGGTTGAATGGTAAAGAAGTCAAGTTCTCCATACGTAAAAGCATCATTGGCAGGAACTTCATCGTAGGTATTGTCAGAGGGTAATTCTCCCAATGCTGGCATGGCCAACTGATACTGTCCCGTATACTGAAGTGCTCCATAAACAGAAACCACACCCTGTTCAATTTCCGCTGAGTTATTGTAGAATTGAGATGAAACTTTCTGTGCTTCAGGATTCACATCCAAAAGATCTGATGAACATGAAGTAATGATGATAAGACTGACTATTGTAATGAATATTTTTTTCATGATTTAAAATTTTAGATTAAAGCCCATAGAATAAATTTTGGCTACCGGATAATAGGCCTGGTCAAAGCCCTGTGTAAGAACATTGTCAGAAGTTGCGTCTATGTTCATTCCTTTATACTTTGATAGCGTAACAATATTGTTTCCGACCAGATAGATCTGTGCGTTTTCTATACCGATATTTTTAAGCATTGATTGAGGGAGGTTGAATGCCAGACGAAGCGACCTCAATCTGACATAGTCGGCATTTTTGAAATAAAGATTAGATGTTCTAGCTTCTTTTCTGTTGTTTGAAAAGTTCATATTGGGCATTCCGAAAAAACCATCAGGATTGCTTACTGCATTGTACCTGTTGTCAAAATAATATTGTGATGCCATTCCGAAACCTTCACCGGATTCTAAAGTTGTTACGGCATCTGCATTATATATTTTCTTTCCAATTTCGCTGTACAAAGTGAAACTTAGTTCAAAAAGTCCGTACCTGAAATTATTATTAAACCCGATGATATATTTTGGAACTCCACTACCGAAACTTCTTTTATCATTCACATCAATTTTTCCGTCATTATTCAAATCTTCCATGATGTAGTCTCCCACCATTGTTCCGGTGATGTGAGCTGAATTATTAATCTCTGCCTGATTTTTGTAAATCCCTATAATGTTGTAGCCATACATTTCTCCGATAGAACCGCCCACTTTTGTGACAGAAAAATTGTTTTCCCCGGTGATGATCTGATTCTGACCATTCGCCAAAGCCAAAACTTCATTTTTATTGGTCGAAAAATTTAAACTTCCTGAATACGTAAAATGTTGTGCGATATTAAAAGTTTTTGATGCAATCTGTAATTCAAAACCTGAATTTTTGATCTTTCCGATATTCTGAAGAGAAGTACTGAAACCCGATTGCTGCGGAACGGGAACATCCAGTAGTAAACCGTCCCGGTTTAAAATATAATAATCTGCAGAAATATTTAAGACATTTTTAAATAATGAAAAATCAATCCCGAAGTTATTGGATTTTGATTTCTCCCAGGAAATATTCGGGTTTGGGGCCGTCGCCGTCGTATAACCTGGTGCTAAAGTATTTCCAAAAGTATAATTATCGGGATTCATCAGCGAAAGAGCACCGAAATTTGGGATCTGATTGTTTCCGTTGCTTCCTAAACTGTATCTTAGTTTTAAGTCGGTAATGATATTGTTTTCAGGGAAAAAGTTTTCATTACTTACTGTCCAACCGGCAGAAAATGCATAAAAATCTCCCCATTTAGAGTTTTTACCGAAACGTGATGAGCCGTCTCTACGGTAGGAAGCCATTAGATTATACTTATCGTCAAACGTATAATTGACTCTTGTGAAATAAGAAAGCAATCTCCATTTGTACTGCGTTAATGTATTTTTAAAAGCTGTTCCGCCTGCAATATTTCTGATACTGTTATCCGGAAAAGAAGTTGCTTCGGTTAAAAGCTGAGTGTTGTCTTCCTGCTGGAAAGACTGTCCTCCAATTGCATCGACTCTGTGAGAACCCCATTTTCTATCAAACGAAATTACGTTTTCTATCAAATAATTTTTCCTGATATATTCTGTTCTGTTGGCAAAAGTTACATCCGGTGCCGCAGCTCTGTAGGCTCCAACTGTAGAAGGATCAAAAAAGTTGTATTCGTAATTGGAATAATCTCCACCTACAGACAATCTGTATTTAAGACCTTTCAATAATTCCAATTCTGTAAAAATATTACCGAATGTTTTAAACAAAGTATATTTTCTGTTTGTCATTTCCTGCACCGCAACCGGGTTTTCTACCAAAGCTCCGTCTGTTGCAGTATTGCCTAAGATTTGTTGAGAAACAGCTAAACTTCCGTCATCATTATATACTTTGAAGAATGGATACATCGCTGTTGCCATTTGCAACGGATTATAGCTTCGGGAGTTTTCTGACGCATTGATTGTACCTGTTGCGTAAGAAGGAGTCATAGTTACGCCGACTTTCCAACGGTCTGTAAGATCAGTTGACAAATTGATGCTTGTTGAAAATTTTTCATAATCAGTTCCGACCACCAAACCTTTCTGATTAAAATAACTTGTCGTGAAGGCATATTTACTTTTATCGCTTCCTCCCGTAATATTCAGTGAAGTCTGACTTATGGGTGCAGGTTTCATAACGGTATTGAGCCAGTCGGTATCGGTCAGGCCCGGTTGTTTAGCTAAATAAGGTTTAAGATAATCAGGAATTAATTCTCTTAAAGAAGCTCCTTTGCTTATTCTTGTTGCATTGTCATCAAAAATACTTCTGTTACTGCCTTTAGACAGATAATTATTGTCTCTTGCTTCTTTCAGGAAAGTTGCCATATCATAAGCATTCACCAGCTTTACGTTATCACTCCGCATCTGCATTCCGTAGTAGGTATCAAAAGAGACGTTCATTTTTCCTTTCTTCCCCTGCTTGGTTTCGATGATGATGACTCCGTTTGCACCTCTCGAACCATAGATTGCGGCAGAAGCGGCATCTTTAAGAATGTCAATTTTAGCAATAGAATTAGGATCGATGGCATTTAAATTTGAGCCTTCCGTTAAAGGAAGTCCGTCTACAACGATCAAAGGATTTGAGCCCGCTGTTAAAGTTCCGATTCCTCTCACTCTAATGGATGGTGACCCTCCCGGATTGGCGTGGCCTGTGTAATCTGCACTCCTGTTGCTTTTCCTGCGATGATATCTCCAAAGTTACTGGAAGCAATACCTTTCATCTGTTTCTCATCGATTGAAGAAATAGAACCCGAATTGTTTTTCTTGCTCTGCTTTCCGTACCCTACCAAAACAACTTCATCGATTGTTTTTTCTCTAGATTTTGCAGTGTCTCTAACGAAATTGACAAAATCATCAGTTTGAACTGCATTGACTTTTTGCTGTTTGGCTATCGCTCTGGTATTGAGACGTACAGTCACTGTGTTTTGATCTACATTAAAATCAAGACCTACATTTTTCTTCAGATAATCTAAAGATTCTGATAAAGATTGATAATTAATCCGAGATTCATCAACCTCGATGTTTTTTAAATCTGAAACAGAATAAAAGAATTTGACTCCATGAGCTTTTGACAGTTTCTCAAAAACTTTGTTTAAAGGAGTTTTCCGCTGATTGACGGATTGTTGAAAACACTTGTTAGCAGTTGCATAGGAAAATTGTGATGCACACAAAAGCCCTAACAACATCATGCTAATTGTTGTTTTTTTCATAGCTTTGCTGAAATTAGTTGTTATTTGACTGATTTATATTCAATGCATCGGTAACCCCCATTACCGCTGCATTATTTTTTTAGAATAATATTATCCTGTGATTTTTTGTCAACATTGAGATTAAAAGGAAAACTGATGGTCTGAAGTACTTTTTCAAGATTTCCTGTGATATCCCCATCAATGATATTGTTTTTATATTCTTTCGGATATTCGATTGAAATATTATAGGTTTCTTCCAGTTTTGAAACGGCAGCATTGAATTTCATGTCATTGAAGTCAAACTTTCTTTCAACCTCGTGATCGTAAAAATGTTTTTCAATTCCGTTTTTGTCTGCGAACCATGTTTCTTTAGGCAAAAGAAATGTTGAATGGCCTCTGTAATCTACTTTTACTTTTCCTTCCTTCAGATAAACTTTATTGCTTTGTTTTTGATCTAAAGTAAACTGGGTTCCCAAAACCTGAACTTTAAATCCCTTGGCATCTACTATAAAGGGTAAATTTTTATTTTTAGCAACATTAAAAAATGCTTTTCCTGTAAAAGAAACAGTTCTGGTTTTTGATCCGAAATCTGTGGCGAGTGTCAATTTACTTTGAGGTTCTAAAATAATTTTACTCCCGTCTGATAAAACAAATTCTTTTTTTACCTCTGAAGTTTTAAAAACCAATTCTTTATGATTTGTAAAAGATTCTTCATTTTCAATAAAATACAAACCCATGATTGTGAATAGCGGTAAAAGCACCGCAGCAACTGCTAAGAATTTTCTGGTATTCTTTTTGAATTGTATTTTTCTTTCAAGTCCCTTCCAAATTCTTTCGTCTGATGTATCTTTTATCTTACGGTTTTCCTTTGTTACCGATTTCCACTGATTTTCGAAATCCATATTGTATTTTGATCTTTATTAGTGAATACGCTGAAAGGATAAAATCGTCAACCCCTATTTTTCTCATTTAACGATTTGTTCATGTTGGTTGATATTGAGTTAATATAATTTTTTATTAAGTACAATTATAGGACATGGAAATTTTGAAATTATTTCTCTTGTTTTGATAAGTACAATAGATTTTACAGATGTAGAATAGAAGGAATTATTTGAATCAGAAACTATTATTTCTCAACTTTTAAGCCATCTAAATATGCCGGGATTTAGCAGGGAAGTACATTTGGCTTAATCTGGAAAAGAATGCAGGAAATTTTACTTAGGAAATTAACATTGAATCAGAAAATGAAAAATTATTAGCACAATATTTTCGACATTTAGTAAAATCATATAATTAATGTCAAATTACAACAGCATTCCCTCAGAGTAGCGGGTTGTAACAATCAAATTTAATTTTCCAATTAACTTAAAAGAACAAATTCAAATTCGTCCGCAAAAATTTCAAAACCTTGTTGACGTGCTTTTCAACAGCGGTTTTAGAAATATCGTTTTCCTGAGCAATGGTAAATAGGCTGAGATTCTGGATTTTATTTTTGATGAAAAACTCCCGGCTTTTTTCGGGAACCTGCTCCAGAAGGGTTTCAATTTTTTGTAACTGATCTTCCTGAAGGAGTTTTTTTTCAAGATCAGAGTTTTCTTCAGCACTCACTTGTTGAGAATCTTCCAAAGGAACATAGATCATTTTCTTTTTACGGTAAAAATTGGAGATTTCCTGTTTTGCGGATTTAAATATAATAGCTTCGGTTTGAGATTGGGAATCGGTTTCAGAACAGTATTTCCATAAATGCATAAAGATATCCTGAACCAGCTCTTCAATATCTTCTTCGTCAGAAATATATTTAGCTACAAAAAAATACACTCTATGTTTATACTCTGAATATATTCTTTTAAAACTGTCCATTACTATTTTCCACTTTTAAAGAGTTGAAAACTCAATATGCAAAACTACTTTAAAGCAAATGATTAAATATTAATAATACATTAACTTTCATAAAGGACTATACGTAATAGAAAATGGAAGACCATCCTGAAAAAATCAAATCAATGAATTGAATTATAGGTGATTCTCTTTATATAAAATTTTAACGATAATTGACAATAAAGCCCGCCTGATCTCTCAATTTATTCCTCTATTACTGATCTTTTAGATTGTAGAAATAAATTAAAGACTTGCCAGAGTACAGATAAATATCTGATGTCAGTACCAATACTTAATTATTGTTGATTTTCAGATTTTTTATTTTTTAAAGAAGTAAAATAAAAATAAGCAAATAACTGCCTGATAGAAATCCCCGAGCGAAAGTGAGTGGATTTTTTTGTAATCAAAAATAGTAATATATTTGGCCTTTACTATGGAAAATCCAATTTTAGAAGAACTAAGGAAAATAGCGATTAATTTCAAGATAGAACCTGCCGGAACTGTAGGGCATTCTGCTTCCGTAAGTGATGTGATCAGGGTTTTCTCAGGCATTCAGGAATCGTTCAGGAGCTTTATAAAAATTGAAATAAAGAAATCCGCTGAATTCAAAAGTGAGATTGCCAAAAATAAAAATCTGATTAATCAGATTATGGCCGAAATGGATCTTCTGATTGTCGACACGAAATTCAGTTACCAGTCCTCCATAGTACCGGATATATCCCAGGATTTAAGCCTGTTTAAAAATGATACTTTATCATGGAAATCCCGGGCATTTCAGGAGTACAAAGATAAAATCATCTATTCTGACATCAATGATATCAACAACCTGTACGCACTCAGTAAAAGATATACGATCAAGGAAAGGGATTTGATATTCACCCCTTTATTTAATGCTTCAGGAAACGGAAAAGATTATAAAGTAAGGGTCTGGGAGCAGGACCGCGAGAAAATAAATCTTATAAAGCCTAAAAAACTGTACGAGACCTATTTTAAGCCCAACAGGTTAAAACCTGTAAATAAAACGGAAAGAATTTCGCACGTTATACAAAAACCCAATAAGGAAAAGAATTAGAAAATTGTTTAATTCATTTGACAGACAACATCATTTGATATTTGTGTTGACTTACATACATTTAGAGACCGGCGGGCTTTTAGCCCGCCGGTCTCTAAATGTATTCTTGGAACTATTTCTTGAACATGATTTCATCAAGTTTGTTCTGGTTCAGATAAATCTGTTGAAATTCAATCGACATATGCTGATACAGAAGTTTCCAGTTTTGGATTTTGGTAAGTTTCTTAAAACTTTCAAAAGAACGGATGAAAAGATTTTCGATCATTGTTCTTACGTAAGAATTACTTTTTCTGTAAATCCAGTCCATTAACTTGATGTGGTGTGCAATAATGTTTATTTTAGATTCGTGCAATAATCTTTTCAGGTAGTTGACGATGGCCTGTATTACACCTGCAAAATTTTCCTGTACAGACAATTGGTCAATTTCATTTCGGATCGGCGAATAGAAAAATTTTAAATACTCAACAGCTATTGTTTGATTAATAGTTTGCATCGGTACATTCATCACATTAATATTTTTCAGATGTCTGCTTTATATCCAAAACTGTACCAATTTACAGGCATGCGGCAAAAATAAAAACTCCGGTTATAACGGCAATATGGGTAGCCCATATCTTGATTTGCTCCGTGGAATTGGACTGTTCCCATTGTTTCCAGTCATATTCCCTTCTGATTTTCTTTCTCATAAAATTAAAATATGTAATAAAGCGGTTTAAGAATGTAATGAACTTATATATTGTGGCTGTAGATCTGTTTTGTATATACCTTCTGTAAATCCTTTGAAAGATGGCTGAAGATCATATTCCGGTATTCTTTACTGCAGAAAGCGGTACAGTTGTCAAGTGAATAAATAAAAGAATTCTCGATGGCATTTTTCAGCAGTGCATCACCGGTTTTATAGAGGTCCCCCATCTTTTTAAGACATTTGAACAGACGGCTTCTGTCATTCTGCCGGATCATGCTTTTCATTTTGTCCGTAAAAAGTTCAATGACCTGATAAGAATTCTGTATTCTTGTTTCTTTGAATTCATCCCGGATTTCAGGGATTACATTTGTTATTTCCCGGGTGGCCTGTAAATAATCCATAATAATAGTATTGGGTTTTTAAAGTTTAACTATTTAATAAAGATAATCATAATCAAAAATGCAGGAAATAATGATCTTAAGGTATTGTTCATTTTGTAACTTTACTTCTCTAATTTCTCAGCATCAATGCCGTTTAATATCCTGATTGCATTGTGATTATATGATGTACTGATAATCATAATGCCAAATTGTATGCCTCATGCCTGGTTTTTATTTTAATGCTCTCATAATCAGTTATGTATTTGGGGTGAATGATAGATTCCCGGAAAAAGATCATTTCAAAATGATATGGTTTTTATCAGAATGAAATTGTGGTGATTGTCTGATTTTAATTAATATCTTTGCACTCCAAAATATTCAGGACCATGTTTTCAAAAATCGTAGTACACAGAGTAGGAAATAAAATCAACGGAGAATCTCTGATGCTTTCTCAGGAAGAATTGCAATTGGAAGAAGGGATGGCGGAGCTGCTGGAAAACTATTTTTTAGGATCTTTTAAATCTGAGGAAACTTTTCATTTTTACAGTGACTCTTATCTGGTGAATAATCCGGTATTCAGTTCCGTATCTGAAATTTTTGAAGACAAGGCCAAATTCCTTTGGGAATCTGAAAATATCGCAAAGCATCTTTTTGAAACGGCTGAAAATCCCAGGGTTCAGGGCGGAGAACTGTTTATTGCTTATTTTGAGGACGAAAGGGAAGGAACCGAAAGGGTTGATAAAATCGGGATCTTTAAAACGGAAAAGAGAGAATCTTTTTTAAAAATTTCTCCCCAGGAAGATAATTTTGATATTGAAAAAGACCAGGGAATCGGTTTGTCCAAAATCGATAAGGCGGCTTTGATATATAATAATGACAAAGAAACCGGATATGTGCTTTCCGTGGTTGACAACAACAAAAACGGAGATATGTATTATTGGTTTGAAGATTTTCTGAAGGTAAAACAGCGTGACGACGATTATTTTCATACCCAGGAAGCCCTGATGGTGTATAAAGATTACATCACCAAACAATTGCCGCAGGAATTTGAGGTATCCAAGGCAGACCAGGCAGATTTTTTAAACAAATCCATTAATTTCTTTAAAGAGAAGGAAGAGTTTAAGCTGGACAATTTTGCCAGTGAGGTATTGGGAGACGAGCATGTGATCGAAAGCTTTGTTAATTTCAAAACAGATTACGAACAGGATATGCAGATCAGTATTGCCGAAGAATTTCCTATCAGCGAAGCAGCGGTGAAAAAAACACAGCGTCATTTTAAAAGCATCATTAAGCTGGATAAAAATTTCCATATCTATATCCATGGCGACCGGCAGAAACTGGCCCAGGGAGAAGATGAAAAAGGAAAATATTATATGCTGTATTTCGATAAGGAAGTTTAATTTGAGTAAGCCTGTTTCATGGATAATGCTGATGGACAGGTTTAAAGTTATCCTTTTTTATAAAAATAAATACACCGTCTATTATATTTAAACTGTGTTGTTTATGTGGTATGTGTTTGCTGGCAAAAAATACCATTCCTTTAAAAAAAATCTTATATTTGATTGATCAAAGTATTATATGAATTTTGTAGAGTGTCATGAAGAGCCCATCCATATTCCGGGTTACATACAAAGTTTTGGTTATCTGATTGGCATCGATGCAGAGTCTCATTCCATTACTTTTTTTAGCAAGAATATAAAGGATATTTTTAGTATCGAAAACCCTGAGCAGCTTTTCGACAGGAAATTAACTGATTTTCCAGGTATTTTTGAAAGTATCATAGAATCTGATATTTATACCTCACTTCCTGATTTTACAAAAAGAGACAACGAAACTTACTTCGATAAAATTTTTATTGATGGTAAAGAATATCATCTGTCCGCTTTCAGGAGCAAGGGCAACATTTTTCTGGAGTTTGAAAAGGTTTCAGTCAATCCGAATAAAAGGATTACCAATAAATACGATAATTTCTATATCATTGATGATGACCAGGAAATCTGGAACCAGCTTCTGCATACACTGGCAAGAATTGTTAATTATGACCGCATGATGGTGTATAAATTCATGATGGATGGATCCGGAAAAGTAGTGGCGGAAAAAACCAATGACCATCTGGAAAGCTATCTTGGGCTTCATTATCCCGAATCCGATATCCCGATCCAGGCACGCGAACTGTACATGAAAAAGAGGAAAAGGATTTTCAGCAATGTACATTCTGAAACCATCCCTATTTTAAGTAAAATACCGCGCGAAATAGATCTCACCTACGTGGCTTCACGGGGGATGTCACCGATCCACGGGCAGTATATTAAAAATTCAGGTGCTTCATCAAGTTTCAGTATCTCAATCATTATCGATGACCATCTTTGGGGATTGGTCACCTGCCAGAATTCTGAACCTAAGCATATTGACCTTGAAGACAGGGTACAAGCCGGTATTTTCACAGCTCTGGCTTCCAATGCCTATTCATCTTTCAAATCTAAAAATGAACTGAACTACCGGTTGGAGCTTAATGAAAGGGCATTAAGATTAAAGGCGGAATTTTTAAAACATAACAGCCTGTTAAATTCTTTGATTGACAATAAGTCTGAGATTGAAAAATTTCTTGAGGCCGACGGTTTAGCGATTGTGGCGGAAGAAAAAATCGTTACTGAAGGAAGTACGCCTGATGTACAGACGATAGAGACTATCGTTCAGTGGGCACACGAAAATACGGATGACACTATTTACCTGAGCAGAAGCTTTCTGAAAGATCATGGTAAAGAATTGGGGCTGGATGAAAAGTCGGCAGGAGTGGTCATTTATTTTATGGAAAGGAGCAAGAACAATGTTTTGATCTGGTTTCGGAAAGAATTTGACGAGCACATCAACTGGGCCGGAAATCCGGAGAAAAAGGTTGACGTTGTTTACCAGGACGGAGAAGAAAAGAAGATTGTTTCGCCACGAACCTCTTTTCAGCTGTTCACCGAAAATATTAAAGGAAGTTCAAAAAGGTGGGATTCCAGAAATATCGTGGCCCTGCAGTCGGTACGCGACCTGATTTTGGAAACGTCACACAAAAATTACAATACGATCAAAAGGCTCAATGATGAGCTTAAAAAAGTAAATGAGGAGCTGGACAGTTTTTCCTATACCATTTCCCATGATCTGGGAACGCCTTTAACGGTGATGAAACTTAATGCCCAGATGCTTTTAAAGACCCTTACCGATACTTCGGAAAAGAGCAGGAATAAGATCAATTCCATTATTGAAGAAATCGACAGCATGGCTGAAATGATGAATGATGTTTTACAGTTAAGCCGGGCCAAACACAGCGAAATCCAGTTGGAAGAACTGGAAACACAGCGTACCATTGAAAAGATTTCCGAGAATGCGAAGATTACCTTTGACAGCCAGCAGACTGAAGTCATCATTAAAGACTGTCCGCGGGTTCTTGCCGATAAAACCATGCTCCATCAGGCATTTTTGAATATCATTAATAACGCGATTAAGTACTCTTCCCAACAGGAAAATCCTAAAGTAGAAATTGAAGGGACTGAAGAAGCCGACAAAGTTATCTACAGGATTTCGGATAACGGAATCGGGATTCCGGAAGAAAATAAACACAAGATGTTTAAAATCTTTAACAGGATGGATAATGCCAGAAAGTTCAAAGGGAACGGAGTAGGGCTGTCTATCGTGCATAGGATCATGAAAAGAATTGGCGGAGAGGTAAGCTATGAAAGCAATAAAGAGGGTACTTCCTTTATTTTGACATTTAAAAAGCCTTACCTTTGAGGAATATTTTAAATTCTTATGGTATCTGAATATCTAAAACAACACACGGCAGAATATCATGATGCTGCCGAAAAACTTTTTAACTCAGAAAAAATTTTCAGCAAGACATTTACGTTAGAAGATTATAAAAAGATCATCGGCACCAATTATCTGATGCTTCTTCATGCCGAATCTAAAATTTTTAACAGCCTATCGGGCAATTTTTCTGAAAAACTTCAGTTGGATAACAGGAAAAAGCTTCCTTTGATTGAAAAAGATCTGGCCAGCCTGGCTCTGAAGCAACAGCTTGTTTCTGAAGAACTTGAATTCTATAATGAACATGAGGCTCTGGGGGCCATGTATGTTATTGAAGGTTCTACTTTAGGAGGGAATGTGATTGCGAAGCAGCTTTCTAAAACTGAGGGCTTTGATCAGATAACGTTCAATTTTTTCGGATGTTACCAGGAAAATACAGGCCCGATGTGGAAGAATTTCAAAGAAGTCCTGGACAGGGAAGTGACATCGGAAAATTATGATGAAGTTCTGGCAGGTGCTAAAAAATTATATACGTTCCTGTTAAGCGTGAACTGATCATTTAAAGCTTTATTTCAAACCCTGATATCATCTTTAGATCTGCCTCAATGATTACAGGCGGCCTTTGTCAATGAAAATTTCTCATAATGGCATAGGCCTGAAAATATGAGATTTCTATCGGTCTGTAAGTTTGAATATGTCGGTTTTAAATAAATATAAATAAGTTATAATTAAAATTCCTGAAAAATTGCCCAATTTTTCAGGAATTGTTAAATTTGGACGTTTCCAATTTTGGATTAGAAGTCATTCAGCATGAAACCGCAAGGTTCCGTGATGACCTATTAATAAAACAATAAAAAGTATACATTATGAAAGTAACCGTTGTAGGTGCAGGCGCTGTAGGCGCAAGCTGTGCAGAATACATCGCTATGAAAAACTTCTCTTCGGAAGTGGTTTTAGTAGACATTAAAGAAGGTTTTGCAGAAGGTAAAGCCATGGATCTGATGCAGACGGCATCATTGAACGGGTTCGATACCAAAATTACCGGAACAACAGGAGATTACAGTAAAACGGCAGGTTCGCATGTAGCCGTGATCACTTCAGGGATTCCGAGAAAACCGGGAATGACCAGAGAAGAATTGATCGGGATCAATGCCGGTATTGTAAAGGAGGTGACTGAAAACCTGGTAAAACATTCTCCGGAAGTCATCATCATTGTGGTTTCCAACCCGATGGATACCATGGCTTACCTGGTACACAAAACTTCAGGTCTTCCCAAGCATAAAATCATCGGAATGGGTGGTGCATTGGATTCTGCAAGATTCAAATACAGGCTGGCTGAAGCATTGGAAGCTCCGATTTCTGATGTTGACGGGATGGTAATTGCTGCTCACAGTGACACCGGAATGCTTCCTTTATTGACCAAAGCGACAAGAAACGGGGTTCCTGTCACTGAATTCCTGGATGAAAAAAAGCAAAAGTATGTCATTGAAGAAACAAAAGTAGGAGGGGCAACGCTGACCAAATTATTAGGCACTTCAGCCTGGTATGCACCAGGCGCAGCAGTTTCTGTAATGGTTCAGGCCATTGCTTGCGACCAGAAGAAAATGATTCCTTGTTCTTTAATGCTGGAAGGTGAATACGGACAAAACGATATCTGTCTGGGTGTTCCTGCCATCATCGGGAAAAATGGAGTGGAACAAATCGTAAATATTACCCTTACGGCTGACGAACAGCTGAAATTTGCTGAAGCGGCTCATGCTGTGAGAGAAGTGAATGGGGATTTAAAGTTTTAATTAATCCGACTTTATATAACAGAACCGCGCCCGGAGGGCGCGGTTCTGTTGTGTTTTTGAAAACTTTTCAATAGTGAATTTGGGACTATGCTTATTTCTTAGAAAAATCAATATTATTATTTGTATATAGTAAATTCCAATTATATTCTTTGAAGTTTAATATTGTACCATTAGCATTATATTCTGTTTGATTATAATAATTGTAATTATTTTCAGATAGAGATCTGAGAAAAATTTCATCAAAAATCATTAATTTCTTTGTTGGATTTGATTTATTATCATAATTTTTAAAAATTTCTAAAATTCGTGATTTGGAACTGAAATTAATTTCGTACGTTGTTGTAACAGGGTTCCATATAGTTGGACTTCTGGTTACTATGCTATCTACATTTCCATTTTGATTGTAATAAATATCACTTTGGTAAGCTATAGCATTATTTTTTTTAAAGACTCTTTTAGAAAGTTTATTTTGATTGTTGTATATATATTGAATAGTATCATTTTCATAGAGATTATAAACAATCTTCTTTGATATTTTACCATTTTCAAATTCGAAATATTTTTTATTTTCAGGAACTGTATAGCCTTGGCTTGAATTAAGTTTTGAGACAATGGTCGCATTATTATTTCCATAGGTTACTTCATTATAAACACTATTTGAAAAAGCATAATTAAATCCTGATTGCGGAGAGGCTACTAAAAGACCCCCAATTCTTTTTATAGGTCTATTATTTAGATCGTATTCTATTGTAACAGTATCATAACCACCTGGTATGGCAGCCTGAGGATAATGCATATAAAAAAATCTGTAGCTCTCAATATTTTTTTCTAAAATTTCATTTACCTCGGTAATATCTTCATTGCTGCTACAACTATATGATAAGAGTGAACATATACTTAAAAGTAAATACGATTTTATTGTCATGGTTTAATCAGAATAATATTTATAAAAATTTAGTTTACAAAAGTAATGAATTAAAACAATTATAGATAAGTGAGGTAAAAACTTTACACATCAAAATTTTACATCTTCAGTTCTGAAGGTGAAATCCCGAATTCTTTTTTAAATACATAAGAAAAATGAGAAAGGTCTTCAAAACCGAGGTCAAGATAGATATCGGTCGGTTTTTTGTTTTCTTTTTCCAAAAGGAAGTAGGCTTCCTGAAGGCGTCTGTTCATCAGCCATTTTCCGGGAGTGGTATTGAAAATTGCTTTAAATTCTCTTTTAAAAGTCGATAAACTTCGTCCTGTCATAAAGGCAAAACGTTCTAAGCTGATATTGAATTTAAAATGATGATTCATAAATAATTCCAGATCCATTTTATGCGGAACAGTGAAGTTGAAAAAAATATCTTTCAGATCAGGATTGTTCTTTAATAAAATCAGCAATAATTCTTCACGTTTGATATCCACAAAAGTGTCATCCAGCTGTTCCGTTCCGTTGTAATAAGGCTCCAGAGACTGTATGTAATTTCTGATCAGTTTATCTTCATTGATAAATAGGAAAGAATCATCATGATCGGTCGGTTCAGCCTGGTAGGAATGGCGCTCAAGAAATTTCTTTAAAAACGGTTCATCAAAGGCAATGATCACTTTTTCAAAATTTCCATCTTCCCTGTATTTTGTATACCGGACGAGATGATTTTTCCTTGCAATACAGTAATCCCCCGGTTTCATGGTATAATGCCTGTGGCCGTCATATGACACCATCGATCCTTTTAACAAGAGCAAAAAGAAGTGTTCCGGAATAAACTGTTCTGGTGAAATTTCGGGCCCTAAATGACAGGATTGTATATTGTTGAATTTCATGTTATTATTTTTCTTTTTTTGCACAAAAGGAATAAAAAGTCCGGATCTGGAAATCTCTGTAAAATCTTAACTTAATCCTGAAATCACCAAAAACCGGCTTTATAATTTCATCAAGCCATTTTTACTGGATTTGTACGAATTTACAATTATTTCTTCGTTTCTGAGTTTGTGTCGTGCTTCAGGCAGCGGCATTTCTTAATGCAACATTCTCTTATTTCACTTTATATGTATTAAGGTAAATTGTGATTTTGCAACAATTTGCCGTACAAATTTATGAAAGCTGTTTTAAATTTCCTTATTTCAGGAGATTGTGAAGAAACCGTACCGGCAAGTCTTGGGGACAGATTCCCGGTACGAAATTATTTTTACTTTTTTTTATTCAAATGAACGAAGGTAATTTATAATTTCCCTGCCAAACTGTCTGCGCTTGCGAGCAAAGCTTCCTCCCGGCTTCTTGGAACCCAGTTCAGGATGGTTTTTGCTTTTTTGTTGGACATTTCTTTATAGAATTGCTGACCAATCGGTTCTAAATTTTGAGTGTCTGAAATGTATTGCGGCCTTTTTTCTTTGAAGAGTTTGGCAACATCATAAAAGCTCATCACGCCGTCTGAAGTCGCAATAAAACGTTCTCCCTGAGCTTCGGGATGAAGCATCGCTTTAATATGAATATCTGCAACATCTCTCACATCCACAACGCCCATTGTAAAGGGTGGAGTATGATCCATTGCTCCATTCAGAACCCCTGAAACAGCAATGTCCAAAGAAGCAGATGTAATTCCGCCGATAACAGGGCCAAAAATCCCGACAGGATTGATGACGGTAAGTTCCAGACCGTTGCCTTCTTTTTCAATGAATTCCCAGGCAGATTTTTCAGCGACAGTTTTTGATTTGATGTAGGCCGGTAGCGGAGCCGTTATATCGGTCCAGTCTTCTTCTGTAAAAATATGGTCTGTTGCATCAATGCTATAACCTACCGCTGCAAATGAAGATGTTAAAACCACTCTTTTTACGCCCGCATCACGTGACGCTTTTAAAACGCGCAAAGCTCCGTCTCTTGCAGGAATAATAAGTTCATTTTCATCTTTCGGATCCTGAGCAGGAAAGGGCGATGCCACATGAAGGACATAGTCACAATTTTTTACGGCTTCGTCCCAATTATGGTCTCCCGTAAGATCAGCTTCAATAAATGAAAGATTTGAAAAATAGGTTATCCCGCCTTCTTCCAGAGCTTTTAAAATGATGTCTTTTTTTAAGATTGAACGGAGTGTGGTTTTTACTTTATAACCTTGTTGCAACAGCTGCAGGACCGTATGAATTCCCACGAACCCTGTTCCTCCCGTTACCAAAACTGTTTTCTTTGTCTGTACGCTTTCCATGTTGTTTAAATTTTACAGGACAAAGTTGGGGTTTATTTTGAACAAGGATTTTGTTGTGAAGTTCAATTTTTGTTTGTTGTGAAGTTCAGTATAGACAAGATTATAATCGGTTATTCCATGAACTTTCCATAACCGGAAACAAAAAGAGCGGAAAGCCGCTCTTAAAATATCTGATAAATTTTTTAAATATAAATACATCCGCATCCGGTTTCCCAGGATTCGCAGAAATGACTGGGTTCATGGCATCCGCCTCCTCCGGGATTACCGCCTCCGGTAATTCTATAGCAGATTCCATCGCTGCAGTAAGTCTGAGCATTGCTTGGAAAGGTTGGCGGACATACACCGCTGCTGTCGCAGAAAGCATATGCCGTGTCGCCACCGTGAATAACGGATAATTCTTTTCTGGCTAATTTTTTTAAATTTTTCATAGTAATTTATATTTTAATTTGCTGATTACGAATATACAAATAAAATAGTATTACACATGATAGGGATTTAATTTTGATATCCTTCTATCAGTTTTATTAAACGTTTTGCCTGTTCTGTTGCTTTTCTTTTAATATCTTCCTCTGTATATCCTGAATGTACTGAAGTTCCGTGAAAATAGAAAGGGTCAACATATTTCATCCGGGCATAATACGCAGTCTGTTGCATATTTTTGCAGAATTCATACACTCTGAAATGATGTTCCCCTAAAGTATGGTATTCGCTTTCAGGGGCACCCACGGTAAAGCTTGGGATAAAATGCTTTCCTTTTAATTTATCACCCTGTGAACCGTACGCAAACTGATATTCAAAGACTTGGTCAAACCAATGCTTTAAAATTGCCGGCATATTGTACCAGTACAGAGGATACTGAAATATAACGGTCTGATGTTTCAACAGGGCTTCCTGTTCAGCTTTTACATTGATGTTAAAATCAGGATATAGTTTTGAAAGATCTCTGATTTCCAGTTCTAGGCTGCTGTCTTTCAGATTTTCAATAATGGTCTTGTTTGCCAGTGATTTTTCGATGTCCGGATGCCCGAGAATAAGTAGTACCATGTTTTTGATTTACTATAAAAATTATAGTTGCAAATTTATTCTGAACCGTGTACATTTACAATAACTATCCAATTGGATAGGTGTAAACAATGAAAAAAGAATGTATAGGCAGCCATGTAAAAATCGGCGAAAAAATATATCCCTGCTCAGTAAGTCTCGCAATGGATCTGGTAGGAGGGAAATGGAAAACCGTTATTCTGTATCATCTGAAAGATCATGAGAAAAGGTACAGCGAATTGCGGAAAGAACTTTTTTCCGTTACGGAAATGACTTTAAGCATCCAGCTCAAACAGCTGGAAAAAGACGGATTGGTATCAAGAACGGTTTTCGGAGAAAAACCACCCGTAAAAGTAGTTTATGCTCTTACCGAATTCGGTAAAACCTTTATTCCCGTTCTTGAAACGATTACCTGGTGGGGAAATCAGATCGTAGCTCAGAAAGGAGCGTTTGTGGAATAATGTTAATATTTAAATGTAATCCTTTCAAATTCAAGATCAGGGTTTTTACGAATATCCAGAAATCTTTATATTTATGATCCCATTGATTCTGATTTGCCTAAATAAATACTTGTTCACCTTCAAATCATCAGGTCAAAGCTCATGAATACAGCCGTTTCAGCGGAATCTGCATACCGTTTGGTATTGATTCCTGTGAAAATGAAACCGCATTTCAGGCAAAACTGAATCGCAGAGTAATTTGTATTCTGTGTTTCCAGTTCTACAATCCTGCAGTTCAGTTCCCTGGCTTTACGGTTGACCGCTTTGATGAACATCTTTCCTATATTCTGCCCTCTGTAGGATTCACTGACTAAAATATGTTCAATAAATAGGCTGTTGTTCCATGCCCTGAAATCGCAGATTACCCAGCCGATCATTTCTCCCTGATGAAAAGCACCGAAAGAATGTGCCTGTTCAATGATGGTATTGAGCCTGGCTATGTCGCCCGGCCCGGTTTCCCATGCTTTTATGTACGGCTGTTTTTTTTCTCTTAAGCCAAATTCAAACGAGCCTCCCATTTCAATAGCGGAAACCACATATATTATATCGGTTTCATAGCCGTTTAAACCCCAGTCTAAAGTCGGGTCCTCTCTGAGTCTCTCCAGTTTTTTGATGTCCATTGAATATATAATTTTACGAAAGTGTTGTCCCGATGATAAATTCTTCATCATCCATTAACTGAATATGCGGGCCGTTCACAGGATAATATCCCAACCCGTTTTTATGGCCGAACCATACTGTGTATTTTTCGGAAATTTTTCGGATTTTATCGCCGAAAGAAATGATATTGATAATCTGGATATGATCTTTGGTCTGACGTCCGTTGGTGAAAAAAAGCATCAGGTTAACAAAATCATCCGCTTCAAAATCAAAATAATAAAATACTGATATATTTTCCTGAAGGCATATTTGGGTAAGATCATGCAGGAATTCCCTTTTCAGGCCTGACGGCAGATGACCATCTATCCGCATTGAGACATTTTCTGCATTGCATTTTTTAAAATCAGAGCCTACAAGCTGGATAAAATCATGTTTCTTTTTGTCGTAAATTCCTTCATAGTCAGCATCAAAACTATAATTTGTTCCCATATCAAATGAAATTTTATCTTCAATAAGTTGGGCATTTTCATCTTTTAAAAGTTTTTCAACCTCCGAAACCAGCTGGAAATGATAATCGAATAAAGTATAATCGCGGGTTTCTATAAACAGGCAGTTCCCGTTTTTTTTAACCGTTAGATAAGCTCTTTTATATTCGGATTTCAATGTTGTTATTTTGAGCAGAAAGCTTTCTGTATCGCTGACAGATACACTTGCCTGAAGCTGTGCGGGATTATCGGCATGTCCTCCGAAACCTTTTAGAAATCTGAAAAAATCGAAATGATACAGCCCTTCAGGGAATTTGTAATACCAGTATACGCCTAAAATCATTTTAAAAATTTATAGATTTTGAATTCACCATATTTCCTCGGGTACTGTAAAGAATAATCTGTATAAAAACCGATACTGAAATAACAGCCACCCTTATCATTGCATTTTCCGAAAACCTTTTCCTGATTAATTCCATATAGCTGATTTTTCAATGGTGAATTTTTTAAGCTGACTGATGTCCGTAAACCGATGTACTCTGGTGACTTCAGAACTTATTTCAGCTTCATTCAACGTAACAGCAATATTGATAAGATTAATATTGTTCGTAAACCGCCACCCGAATAACAGTATTGAAACAGATAAAAGAAAAGGTCTGAGGAGTTTCATTGATCAATGATTTAAGCGGATTTCAGTTCTATCAAATGTAAAAAAATCAATCCGAAAAAAATGTAAAAAAAACACATATATATTATGTATGGTACCATGATCATCACGGTATGTCATTAAATGATTGAAAGATTAAACGGGCCAGATAAGATAGGATATCTGCATGTTCAGATTTATATACGATCCTAAAGCAGGTATTACTTTTTCGTAATGAAACGGAGTATTAAATTAATTAAAATTTCACATCCTGAAAATTTCAAAACCCTTAAATTTGTTCCCAACAAAATTTTACGGAATGCTTAGGAAAATTTCGGTTGTGGCAGCTGCTTTTTTGTCAGTCATTACAACCAACGCGCAGAAGAACAAAAATTCTCAATTGGAAAGGCCTAAACTGGTGGTAGGTCTGGTTGTAGACCAGATGAGGTGGGATTACCTGTACCGATTTTATAATAAATACGGCAATGATGGTTTCAAAAGGCTGTTGAACACCGGCTACTCTTTAAACAATGTTCATATTCCTTATGTTCCTACCGTTACAGCTTTGGGGCATACCTGTATTTATACAGGCTCGGTTCCGGCGATTCACGGAATTGCGGGAAATGACTGGACCGATAAGGAGACCGGAAAAAACGTGTATTGTACTGCTGATGAAAGCGTACAGCCTGTAGGCACTACCAATGTAAAAGTAGGAAGTCATTCTCCGAAAAATCTATGGTCCACTACTGTGACTGATGAACTGAGACTGGCCACCAATTTCCAGGGAAAAGTCATCGGGGTTTCCCTTAAAGACCGTGCTTCTATCCTTCCCGCCGGGCATACCCCGAACGGAGCTTATTGGTTTGATGACTCTTCGGGGAACTTTATTACCAGCACATGGTATATGAATGATCTGCCGCAGTGGCTGAAATCATTCAATGCTCTTAACCTGCCGGATAAATTGGTTGCCAACGGCTGGAATACCCTGCTTCCGATCAATCAGTATACCGAAAGTTCACCGGACAATTCGTCCTGGGAAGGATTGCTGGGAAGCGCAAAAACGCCTACTTTTCCTTACAGCAATTTAGCTGCTGACTATCAGGCTAAAAAAGATAATATCCGTTATACGCCGTTTGGAAATACACTGACTTTAAAATTAGCTGAAGCTGCCGTTGACGGAGAAAAACTGGGAGGTGATGATATTGTGGACATGCTGGCGATTAATTTAGCTTCTACGGATTATGCAGGTCACAAATTCGGGCCTAATTCTATCGAGGTAGAGGATGTTTATTTAAGGCTGGATCAGGATTTAGAACAGTTCTTCAATTACCTGGATGCCAAAGTAGGGAAGGGCAAGTATACCGTTTTCCTTTCGGCTGACCATGGAGGAGCCCATTCGGTAGGGTTTCTGCAGGAACATAAAATAACAACCGGGTTTTTCGGAGACGGAATGGAAATGAACATGAATCAGAAACTGAAAGAAAAGTTCGGGGTTGATAAACTGATCAATGCGGTTGATAACTACCAGATTTATTTCGACAGAAAATTATTAAAAGAAAATAAATTAGTGCTGGATGAGGTAAGGGATTTTACCGTTCAGGAAATTGAAAATGACCCTAATGACCTGTATGCGGTTTCGGTAACGAAAGTGCAGGAAGCTACAATTCCTGAGCCGCTTAAGCAAAGGATTATCAATGGCATTAACAGGCAGAGGAGCGGGGATATCCAGCTGATTTCTCACGATTCTATGCTTCCACCATATGCAAAGACAGGAACTACGCACAGTGTGTGGAATTCTTATGATTCCCATATTCCACTGATTTTTATGGGCTGGGGAATTCAGCATGGTACAAGCGATAAGCCTTATTCAATGACGGATATTGCCCCTACGGTTTCTTCTCTTTTGAAAATTCAGTTTCCAAGCGGGAATGTCGGAAATCCGATTACCGAAGTAACTGGAAAATAAAATAATTCGGAATAACAGAGTGAAAAATCCTTAACAGAAAAGTTGAGGATTTTTTATTTAAATAAATATTTTAGTGCCGTCAATTCTCAGCATATCCTGCTTTTCCATTTTTTTAATGGCCCGGATTACCGTTTCTATTCTCATTCCGGTAAGGGAAGCCAGCTGCTGCCTAGTGTAAGGAACAGGATAAGAAAACTTTTCTTTAAAGCCGAAATGGCTTTTAATATGGTTCATAATAAGATGAAGCTTGGCAAGCGGATCCTGAAAAGAAAACGGAGCCGCAATGACATATCGGTAATGCATGCGGTCTGCCGTATAAGAATATATTTTAAAAAAAAGATCAGGCTTCTTCTGAAGCATCTTTATCAGTTTGTTTTTTTCCAGCTTTATAATTTCACAGTCTGTAATGGCTATTGCATTGACAGCATATTTTTTGTCATGAAAAAGATAGGTTTCTGCCAGGCAATGACCATCAAATGGGATTCCATGGATAAACTCTTTACCGTCTTCCAGAAAGCTGCTTAGCTTAACCGTGCCGGATTTTATTTGTAAATAATACTTCGGAGTGCTTTCTTCTTCAAAGATATATTCACCGGGGATATAGTTTTGCAGTTCAGCGCCATGGGAAAACAATAGGTTTTCGCAAATGATCATAAGCTAACAGTTATAGATTTGTGATAAAATTAACAAATTAACATAATGTTTAAAAATTAATAAGTACCACATGCATGCCTTAAAACTGTTCTACCAAAGCAATTGGCCATCTTATAAATGAACTGATGTATTTTATCTGTTTTTATGAAATTTTTACAAAACCGCAGATATGAATAAGATAAAAAAATCTGCAGATTTCTCCGCAGATTTTATTGTTAATTGAGCTGATTATAATGATTCATTATTATCGGTATTTTCCTCCTCATCTTCGTCATCATATTGCTCCAGAAAATATGTAAAAGTGAAATCTTTCAGTTCTTCCTCTGCATCCTCCAGTGTGGTCAGCAGGTCTTCAAAAGTTTCAAGCTGATCAACCGTCATGTTTACAAATTCGAGGTGAAGCGGCATTTCCAGGCCTCCTGTAATGACATCCGATAAGGCATCCAGGTTATTTCCGAAATGCTCAGGAAGTATAATTTTTTCTTTTAACTGGGCATAAAAGTCTTCATCATCCCCGATGCCTGTAAAATCTATGTATATTGTTTTCATATTCTTATTTAGTAATTAATTGATCCGGAAGCATAATGCAGAAGAACCTGATCTACGGTCCGAGCATTGTGCTTAATGAGCAAGAAGCTATTGCTTTTCAAAATTCTTATAATGGTCTTTGGTCAGGTAAACTTCACCCTTTTCTGTGAAAACAATCCGGTCCCCGTTTCTGTTTCCGCAATGGTAATTTACATCAGCCTCATAATATAGATTATTCTTTGGAAGGCTGCCCTCACGGTTGCCGAAACGGTCTCCGCCGATGGCTTTTCCGGGCAGGACCTCACATAGATTCCCTTTGGCAGGATCCCAGCCGCTTTTTCTGGCTTCGGTTTTCGTCATGTAATATCCGGGCAGTTTATGGTTTTGTTTTATATAATTCACCACGGTTTTCTCTTCCGTTAACAGGTCGATGGATTGTTGAACAGAAATTGCCGAGTTTCCATTTGCTGCCCCATATTCAATAATAGGATTTGTCTCTGAAACCGGATTTTTATCCGCGATGAAATTTTTGTACACATACATCACGGACATTCCAAACAGAAGTCCTAAGCAGATAAAAAATACAGATCTTGTTTTACCGGTCATGTTTTAAAATTTAAATTGACAAGTACCATTCTGCCTTTTACCGGCGCATTGTTATATTGATAAACTGTTACATTGATTTTATCCTTTTCTCCACTCTTCCGGAATATCACAGACCGGGATCGGGACCATTTTATGTTTTGCAGCTTTATGCATCCTGTCGAAAATCATGAACACCTCTTTATCACGGCCTTCATAATCAGCAACCGCTTTTGTTCCATATTCCTTCTGGATTTTTTCCAGCTCAGGGTACGTAGCACCGATCTGGTCTTCATCGGTTCTTTCAGCATCCCAAAGCCCGTCTGTAGGAATGGCGTTCTGTATGCTTTCAATCAGGTTCAGTGATCTTGCCAGTTCATATACTTCGGTTTTATAAAGATCTGCAATAGGCGAAACATCAACACCGCCGTCACCGTATTTGGTATAAAAACCGATACCGAAATCCTCTACTTTATTTCCGGTACCGCAAACCAGAAGCCCGTGAAGCTGTCCGAAATAATACAGATTCAGCATTCTGAACCGGGATCTTGTATTGGCCATCGCCAGGTTATTGTTAGGCTGGTCTTTTGAATGCGCTCCGACAACATTTTCAAAGCTTTCAAAGACCGGGGTAAGGTTAACCGTTTCCCCTTTAACATTCGGAAATCTTTTCTTTAAATCTTCAATATGGTCCTGTGCTCTGCTGATCTGGTCTGCTTTCTGCCGAATCGGCATTTCCAGAAGAAGTACGTCAAGTCCCGTCATGGCACAAAGTGTAGAAACCACTCCGGAATCCACACCTCCCGAAACGCCCAGTACATATCCTTTTGCATTAGCTTTGGTGGCGTAGTCTTTCAGCCAGTTGACAATATGGTCTGTTATTTTCTGTGTCTGCATTGTTTATATTTTTTAATCTTTTTAAAAAGTTTCAATTTATATTCCAAAAATCTTCAGAGATGATGTTCTCGAACGAATGAAGTAAGCTTTTATGCACTCTAAAAGCCGGGCAAAGACATGAAAAGAGTTGCAATTATTTTGTTTTTCGGCATCCGGTTATCTTTAAATCATTATTTTTGTACCCTTAAATTCCATGTAAAAATATGAAGATTTTCAGAATTATTGCGCTTTCTTCAGGATTAGTTTTGAGTTTGAACGCCTGTAAAAAAGAATCCCCGAACCCGTGGAACGTGGAAATAAAGACGCCTGCCGAAAAAGTGGTAATCACTGATATTTCCGGGAAATTTTATGACCAGAGCATGCCGCTGGACCAGTTTAAAGCTGAGTTTCCGTGGTTTCAGGGAACCGTGAGCGATGCTGATTTCGGAAAACGGAGAACCGATAAGGAAGAAATTAAAATTTACAAGGAAGCCATCGGGAAAATAGACCGGAAAAAGCTTCAGACTGATCTTCATGATCTGTTTTCACACATCAGATATTATTTCCCGCAGTTCAACAGCCCGAAAGTATACCTGTTTTCTTCAGCTTTACAGATGGTCCAGGACCCGATTTTCTATGATGCTAAAGGAAATCTCCTGTTCATCGATATTACGGGTTTTATGGGCGAAGGAAACCCTAATTACAAAGGTCTGGAAATGTATTTCCAGAAATCGATGAACCCGAACAATATCGTTCCGAAGGTAGCACAAATTTTTGCGGAAGGTTTTGTAAAAGAATCTCCGGACCATCAGAAATTTATTGACATGATGATCCTGAACGGGAAGATCATGATTCTTAAAGATGCCTTTCTGCCTACTTATCCTGAATACCTGAAAATGAATTATACCCAGAAACAGTATGAATGGGCCGTGGACAATGAAGCCAACATCTGGAATTACTTTGTGGAAAACAATATTATTTTCGGGGAAGACCACAGATTGGAAGACCGTTTTATCGCTCCGGGGCCGTTCTCGAAATTTTATACCGATATTGACAATGAATCTTCACCGCAGGTCGGAATTTTTGCAGGGTGGCAGATCTGTAAAGCCTATCTTAATGAAAAACCGGATACCAAGCTGCAGGATTTCCTGAAGATGGATGCAACGGTACTATTTAACCAGTCCGGATATAAGCCGAAACTGAAGTAGGAGAAAAGATGGAATTTTGAAGATGGAATAGAAATGCTATAAGTAAGCAGATAGCTAAAAATAAATTAGAAATAAATAGAACAGAACGTTATGAGAAAAACTCAGATTACGATAGATGTAGAGCTTGATGAAAACCATATCCCGGAACAGATTACCTGGAATGCCCAGGATGGCGGAATAGAAAAAGAAGAAACGAAGGCCACCATGATTTCCGTTTGGGATGATAAAACCATGGAAGCTTTAAGAATTGACCTCTGGACGAAGGAAATGCCGGTTGACCAGATGAAAATGTTTATCCACCAGATCCTTGTTTCTCTTGGGAGTACTTATCAGAGAGCAACAGGAGAGGACGATGTAGCGCAGTGGATAGAAGAAATTGCGGAAGAATTTGCTGTTAAATCGGCGATAAAAATGTAAAATGCGTTTGGTATTCAGCAACGGGCAACAGGCTTTTGCTAAAAACAGACACATAATAATAAATCTTTTGGAATCAGCTGTAAGGCTAAATGCCAAAAGCAATAAGCTAAAAGCATACAATTATGAATTTTAATACAAAAGTAATACACGGAGGGCAGCATCACGAATCGGCAACGGGTTCTGTAAATGTGCCCGTATTTTTAACCTCTACCTTTGCACAGAAAAGTCCGGGAGTTCATTCCGGTTACGAATATTCAAGAGCGGCCAACCCTACAAGGCAGGCGTTGGAAGATTCTCTCGCCAGTATTGAAAACGGGGCAAGAGGTCTGGCATTCGGTTCCGGTCTTGCTGCCATCGACTGTGTCCTGAAATTGCTGAATCCCGGTGATGAGGTCGTGGCGGTTGATGATTTATACGGAGGAACCTACAGGATGTTTACCAGGCTTTTTGAAAAATATCAGCTGAAGTTCACATTTGTGAATTTTGATGATGTTTCTAAAATCGCTGATGTGATCACTGATAAAACCAGACTGATCTGGGTGGAAACCCCAACCAATCCGTTAATGAAACTGGTTGATATCAAAGCGGTTGTCGAAATAGCCAAAGGAAAAGATATCCTGGTTGCCGTTGACAATACTTTTGCCACACCTTATCTTCAGAGACCGATTGATATGGGAGCTGACATCGTGATGCACTCTGCTACAAAATATTTAGGCGGGCATTCTGATGTGATCGCCGGAGCTTTGGTTGCTAAAGATGCTGAATTGGGAGAAAAGCTTCATTTCATCCAGTTTGCAAGCGGCGGGATTTTAGGGCCTCATGATTCTTACCTGGTATTGAGAGGGATCAAAACACTGGCTTTAAGGGTTCAGAGACACTCGGAAAACGGGATGGCTGTTGCCAAATATTTAGAGTCTCATCCTGCGGTTGACAAAGTTATTTATCCGGGACTGGAATCCCATCCGCAATATGAACTGGCCAAAGCTCAGATGAAAGATTTCGGAGGCATGGTTTCCTTTACCTTCAAATCCGGTAAGCAGGAAGATGCCGTTAGATTCCTGGAACAGGTAAAAGTGTTCACTCTGGCGGAATCATTGGGCGGTGTAGAATCGCTTGCCAACCATCCGGCTCTGATGACCCATGCTTCGATCCCTGCAGAAAAACGGGCTGAACTGGGAATTACAGATGATCTCGTGCGTTTAAGCGTAGGGATTGAAGATGCGGAAGACCTGATCGCAGATCTGGAAAGAGCATTTTCTTAATTCACTAAAACAGATATCATGAGAAAAACGGAGGCCACATTCCTTAGTGAACTCCATTTTTCTCATGATAAATTTTGACAGTCATCAATACATCATGGCTTATCACTTATAACATTATTTAAAATGACTGATTTTCAAAAATATATACAGCGTTATTTAGATCTTATTCCGTCAGAAAACTGGTTGCAGGAATTGAAGAATACCGGAGAAAAGACCGTTCAAATATATTCCGGCCTTACCGAACAGCAGTCTCTTTTTGCCTATGCCGAAGGTAAATGGACCCTGAAAGAGCTGCTCCTCCATTTATCAGATACGGAAAGAATTTTTCAATACAGGATTTTAGCTTTTGCAAGAGGAGATCAGCATGAACTGCCGGGTTTTGACGAAGAAACGTATGCTGAAAATTCCTTTGCCAATGAAAGAAGTTTAGAATCATTAATAGAAGAATACCAGTTGGTCAGGAAATCTTCTCAGATTTTACTGGAAACATTACATCCTTCCGCAGCAAACAATATAGGGACCGCCAACGGAAACCAACTTTCTGTGGAAAGCATCGGGAAACTGATTGTCGGGCATAACGAGCATCATTTGAATATTATTAAAGAAAGATACCTGTCACACCTACAATGAGTGAATCAAAAAACAAAGTAATTGTAATTGGTTTGTTAATTTTTGTACTTTCTCTTTTCTTTAACGCTTTTACAGTGGAGGATATGGGAAAAATTAAAAGTTATAGGTCTGTTGAAGTTTTTTTAATAGGCCCTGTCAGTTTTTTAGGAGGTGCAGGAAAAGAATTTTTGGTATGGACGGCAAATATATGGTTTTTAATTTCTATTGTTTTTATTTTTAAAAAATACCATTTGGTCTCATTCATAACAGGAATAGTTGCTTTTATCATTTCAGGAGCATTTATTTTTCTTGAAGAAATCTTAGCCGCTGAAAACGGACGGATGGCCAGCATTCACAGTTTCGATACCGGATATTTTTTATGGCTGGCTTCTATTCTTTTTGTTGCTTCTTCTGCAGGTTATCTGTACATAATAAATAAAAAAGATGCGCAATCTGCATAATTTAGATACTCAAAAAAGTATTCAGTTCAGAAAGCTGATTTTCAATGAAAGTAATTCTGCGGCATCAGAACGGCTGTTTACCTATATTATGTTTTCCGGCTTCATTCTTATACCTTTATTGATGATCCTTGATATTATAGCATCTAATGAGGCTTCCTTCTCTCTCTTGTTTTTCCTTTTTTAATCATGATTTTCGGGATGCGCGGATTATACTGTCAGCTTACTGAAATGAATCTCAGGGAAATCAGGACGGATATTCAGCCGGAGGAAATTAAGAGAAGGCTTACAGAATACAGCAAAATAAAAAAGTACACACTCTACCAGGCAACAGATCATTTATTTTTTTTGAATGAACCTACTTATGAAGGGTTTTCCGGCTATGAGCAGACTACTTTTATTTTTATCATTGAAGGAAAAATTTTATACGCCTTACTTAAGGAAACCACAAGATTTAACACACCTGTTTTGTTCGCACAACATTTTAAGGCGAGAGATTTGAAAAGAATATTAAGATAAGCATTGAATTAGAGAAAAGAATATTAAAGAGCTTTAATCAAAACATACATTTATTACATGGAAAACATCATCAACATATTAAAATCCGGAGGAACCATCCTTTACCCGACAGATACGATTTGGGGAATTGGCTGCGATGCTACGAATATTGAGGCCGTCAATAAAATATTTGACA
Organism: Chryseobacterium gregarium DSM 19109; assembly: GCF_000430845.1. GTDB lineage: Bacteria > Bacteroidota > Bacteroidia > Flavobacteriales > Weeksellaceae > Chryseobacterium > Chryseobacterium gregarium. The sequence goes on from NZ_AUMU01000002.1 coordinate 203,920, forward strand.
TTAAAAAAAGAGAGAAAAATAAATCCATGATCATTTTGGTAGAGACTGAAAAGCGGCTGCAGGATCTGGTGGATGTTCCGGAAATGGCCTGGGAAATTATTGACCTGAGCGAAAAGCCCGTAACCATCGTGTATGAAAACCCCAGGGGCCTGCCTAGGGAATTGCTGGCTGAAGACGGAAGCATTGGGATCCGCCTGGTGAAAAATGATTTCTGTAAAAAATTAATTACCAAACTCAACAAGCCGTTGGTTTCTACTTCGGCGAATTTCAGCGGCGATAAAAGCCCATTGAGGTTCTCAGATATTTCCCCGGAAATCATCGGACTGGTAGATTATGCCGTGGAAGAAGATCGGGAGAAGATTTCTGAGTATTCCGGGTCTTCCGTCATAAAAATCTGGAGTGACAACAGAATAAAGGTACTTCGGGAATAAAGAAAAAGATTTTAATTATCTTTGCAGATCAATTGACCATTAAGAAGTCGGACATTTTAGTTTAAACTATACATCACCTGATTTCTTAGTGGTTTTGCATTAGATTAAGATTTACAGTTGTCAAATAACTGCAAATCTAATATCTGAAATCTAATCTCTAACATCTTTTAAAAATGTTCATTAATCTTAATCAGAATAAAAACCTTAAACTTTTTAAACTTATTTCTGAAGTAGCAGGCAGAAACAATCAGTCTGTATATATTGTCGGCGGATATGTCCGGGATTTACTGATGAAGAGAAAAGCTTCCACTGATATTGATTTTGTAACGGAACAGAGCGGTATTGAGCTTGCCCAGCATGTGGGAAAAGAAATTGATCCCACGATGAAAGTTTCTGTTTTTAAAACCTACGGAACGGCGATGATCAGATATAAAGACCTCGAGCTGGAATTTGTAGGGGCCCGGAAGGAAAGCTATACCGAAAACAGCAGAAAGCCTGAAGTTGAGGGTGGAACGATTGAAGACGATCAGAAAAGAAGAGATTTCACCATCAATGCAATGGCCATTTCCTTAAGCCAGGATAATTTCGGGGAACTGATTGATCCTTTTAACGGCATCGATGATTTAAAAAAAGGAATTTTAAAGACTCCTCTGGAACCGGCGCAGACCTATTCTGATGATCCGCTGAGAATGATGAGAGCGATCCGTTTTGCTTCCACATTGCAGTTTCAGATTGAAGAAAATTCTTTGGAGGCCATCAAACAGGAAGCGGAAAGGATCAAAATCGTTTCCATGGAGAGAGTGATGGTCGAGTTTAATAAAATCATGCTTTCGGAGAAACCTTCAGTCGGCTTAAGATTAATGGAAGAGACCGGTTTGATGAAATTAATCATTCCTGAACTTATCGACCTGAAAGGCGTGGAAGAAGTGGAAGGGCAGACGCATAAAGATAATTTCTATCACACCTTAGAGGTAGTGGATAATATTTCAGAACATACGGACCATCTGTGGCTGCGCTGGTCGGCCTTGCTGCATGATATCGGCAAAGCTCCGACCAAAAAATTTGTGGAGGGAACCGGATGGACGTTCCACGGACATGAATTTTTAGGTTCAAAAATGGTGAAAACCCTTTTTCAGAGGCTGAAGCTCCCGTTAGGTCCAGATATGAAATACGTCCAGAAAATGGTGAAACTTTCATCCCGGCCGATTGCTTTGGTGACCGATGATGCTTCAGATTCCGCATTAAGGAGGCTGCTGTTTGATGCCGGTGAAAATCTGGAAGACCTGTTTACCCTCTGCAAAGCAGATATTACCACGAAAAATTCCAGGAAACAGGAAAAATTCAAAATGAATTTTGAATATGTGGCGGTCAAAATCAAAGAGGTTGAAGAAAAAGATCAGGTAAGGAATTTCCAGCCGCCTATTTCCGGAGAGGAAATCATGGCCATGTTTAACCTTAAACCGGGACGCGAAATCGGGATTTTAAAGGAAAAAGTGAAAGAAGCCATTCTGGAGGGTGAAATAGAAAACGACAGTGAAAAAGCAAGGCGTTTTGTTATTACAGAAGCTGAAAAGTTAGGGTTGACTTTAGCATAAAAATTACACTTTAAAGTAAAATAATGAAGCAACGGATTTTTCTGTTGCTTTTTTTGCCGTAAATAAATCCAGGCGGTTTCGAAGAAATCGCCTGGATAAAAAACACAAATGATGAAAAATTATATTAATACCGGAGTATTAATTTCTTAATTCTGATATACACTGTTTGAAGCTATGCCTCCGGTAAAAGTTTTGATTAAAGTTCCTGAAGTAGAATATACGCTGATCTTACTGTCTTGCGTAAATCCGTTAGCATCAGAAGTGAAAATTCTGTCGTTAACTACACTGAACCCATAAAGATTAGAGTACGGATCGATACTGTTTGTCACGGAGAACAATGGAGCAGTAGGCGCTGTGTTGGCTGTCATATCCATCGCGTATACTTTAAGCCCGGAAGTAAAATAAAACTTACCTTTTTCAATTTCCAGGTTGGTAGCATTGGTAATTCCTGTCAAGGTATAGGTCTTTGTGATACTTCCCGTATTTGAAATCTGGTAAATATAAGAATCTGAAGTTCCTGCAGCAATTGCATATACCATATCATTGCTTTCAATCATTTTATTGATATTCCCGTTAGGAAGGGTAATGCTGGATTGAGCTTCATTGTTGGAAGTTGTGATATAAGTAATCTTATTTCCGAAACCGAATGATGCATTCTGAACGAAAATGTTATTTCCCGCTTCTACAACCCTTTCCACTGTATCCGTAAAATTAATTTTTTTAACAAACGATAAATCAGATGCTTTATAAATACTTACGAATTTGTCACCTCCGAATTTATCATTGGTTACATAGATATTATTATTGGCAAAAGCCATATAGCGCGGTGCATTCAATTGGGAAGTAATTTCTCCGGCTTTCTTGAAGCTGTAGCGGTTGACAACCTGGATTTTATTGGAATTATTCAATAAAAGATAAGCATTGTCGCCACTGAAGCTGATCATTTGCAAGACATCGCCAAGATTGGATCCGTTGGCAGCCGAGAAAATATTGTCCTGTTTAGTTTTTAAATCCGAACTTACATACGTGATGTCAGCATTCGGTTTTCCAAAGTTTCCCTCATTGGCAATTAAAAAACCGTTTCCGTAATAGGCTTCCAGATTTACGTCATCGTCATTGCTGCATGAAGTAGTAAAAAGTAAGGCAGAAGCAAAAGCAATTGTTAAAAATTTAGTTATTCTCATATATTTTTTAGTTTAAAAATTAAGGGTTGCATAAACACTGTAGTTCCTTTTAGGCATCGGATAATATGAAACTGTTTCATAAACAGTGTTTGTTATATTATTTACTTTAAATCCTAAAGTATATTTTTTCAGGACAGTTGCAGAAATTCCGGTGTTCATAACAAAATAAGGCTCAATAGCATCAGCCTTTTTTCCATCAGTTGTCGTATAAGTCAGTCCGTTGAAAAGTCCCTGAATATAAATTCTAAGAAAATCATATTGATAATCAATATTTCCGACCGCTCTGTGAATCGGTACGTACATCAGCTGGGTTTCTTTCTTCTTATTAACAGATTTAGCATAAGTATAGCCGGCGTTAAGCCTTAAACCATTCTTTCCGAGATTTTTATGAAACGTAACCTGTGATTCCAGTCCATAAGATTTAACCTGAAATGTATTTATTGGCGACCAGTATCCAAATGATGTCGGAAGCCAGTTGATATAATTCTTTATGTCCATATAATATGGGCTTAAAGTGATATTGAAATTCCCCAGCTTAAATACATGATCCATATCTATATTCGTAGAAGTTTCCGGAAGTAAATCTAGATTTCCACCCGGTTCCCAGTACAGATCATTGAATGAGGGAAACCTGAAGTTCCTGGAAAAATTTGCCCCCACACTGTACCAAGCCAAAGGATTCCATTTTCCTGAAACAGAATAGAGCAAAGGAGAAGTAATATCTTCAACAAAATCTTTTTTAACTCCGGCTTCAAAACGTAAATCTTGTGTTACAAAATACCGTAACAATCCGGCAGCAGATCCTATATTCCTGCTTATATTTCCAATCCCTGAACCGAAACCTTCACCTTTGTTTACCTGAAATTCCCCGATAACATTAAAATTGATTTTCGGTGTTATGAAATAATTAAAATCATTTTTGAAAATGTAATTCCTGCCATCTGCACCGCTTGATTTTGGTCTGTCGATATCTCCAAAATACTGAAAGTTGTCTTCCGTGTAAGCCGCTTTTAAGCTGTTTGAAAATTTACCTTTTTTAAGGTCCCATGACAATAAACTTCTCAATGTCTGAGCATCATACTTTGTTTTATTTCCGTTTTCTACAAAAATAGGGTAATGTTGTGACCCGTCAAAGATCTGGTTTTGCCAGGAAATGGTCTGATGATCAGCAATTTTATAAGATACACCGATATTCACTGAAGTATTGTAATATCTTCCGTTCCGGTTAATATATTCTTCTTCCGGAACCTCATAATCGTTCTGGCTGACAGAATGATTTCCGGAAACTTTAAAACTGAATTGGTCATTGCTGAATGATGCTTTTGCAAAATTTGTAAACGTTCCGAAAGAAGCCGCCTCAGAAAAAACAGAAGCATTAGATCCCCTGTTGAATTCCAGATTATTGTTCAGATGAATACTTCCTCCAATGGCTGAACTTCCGTAAATGACACTTCCGCCACCTGATTTTACTTCAAGCTGGTCATATCCGAAAAGCGAATTGTTATTGATATCTGCCTGTCCTAAAAAAGTAGAATTGATATTAATTCCGTTCCAGACAAAGGCAGTATGCGAAGCACTTGTTCCCCTGAAAGAAGGCGAAGACACTGCTCCGCGGCCGTTTTCCTTAATATAAACCTGAGACTGGAAGCGTAATGCTTCAGAAAGACTGGTGGAATTTTTTTCGATGTCTTTTGGGGTAAGGGTATTGACTTTGTGAAAAAGTTTTACCTTGTTCATCTGGCTGTCAAAAATATAAACCGTATCAATCGTTTTCTCCTGTCCGAAAAGAAAACAACCGTAAGACGAAAAAATCAGTAGTAAAGATCTCTTGATATTCATGCTCTTTTACTTTTCCTCCGAAAGCAATATTTTATTGATTAAGATCCTGGCAGGTCTCCTGACTTTCGCTTGCTACACCTTCCCGTTTTTCACAGTGGTCTTTTCGTAGAAACTTTTGTTGCGATTTACAGTTGCGGGGACAGTCCGGGATTTTCACCCGATTCCCTTTTCATTCCAAATGATTGGAAACCAAAATTTTTGCAAAGATAAGTTTTTAAATGTATTACGCAAACTGCAGAAAATCACTTAATTTCCAGACTGAAATGATAATGATATCAACAGTTTTATAAAATGCATCGTACTACAAAAATGTAGCATCAAAATAAAACGGAAGCAGATCCTTGATGGCATGAACTTTAAATACCTCTTCATTCATGCTGGAAAAATAAAGGTCAATATTTTCGTTCTGCTTGGTTTCATATTCCATTAAGCTCTGCCTGCACGCTCCGCAGGGAGGAATCGGCGGGTTGCTTTCATGAAGTGCTCTTGGTCCTCCGACGATAAAAATCTTTTTGATTTTCACGTCCGGGAAATTAGCGGCGATCCAGAACAGGGCAGTCCGTTCTGCGCAGAGCCCGGAAGGATACGCTGCATTTTCCTGGTTATTTCCGGAATAGATTTTATCATTTTCCAACAGCACGGCACAGCCTACCAGAAAGTTCGAATAAGGAGCATAGGCCTTTTCGCGGGCTTCCTTTGCTTTTTCAAATAATTTTTTTTCTATATCGTTCAGTTCACTGCTGTTCTTAAAATATTCGTAACTGATTCGGGTTTCTTTTTTCATATATTGTAAAATAAAAAAGGGGGATAAAAGTAGCTCTTTTTCAGCAGGTGGGCAAGGTTATTGCATCTTCAAGAATTTTAAATTAAAAATCAAATAACAAATGTTATACACTCCGATTAAGTTCAGAAATGTTGAACTGAAAAACCGTTGGGTAATGTCCCCGATGTGTATGTATTCCTCTGAAAGCGGTCTTCCTAATGACTTTCATTATGTCCATTACGGCAGCAGGTCCCAGGGTGGAACAGGTCTGCTCATTGTGGAAGCCTCTGGCGTGGAGCCGCGCGGGAGAATTACCAATCATTGCATGGGAATCTGGAATGACGAACAGGCAGAACAGCTGCAGCGCATTGTGCAGTTCGTACACCGGCATTCCGAAAGTAAAATAGGCATCCAGCTTTCCCATGCCGGAAGAAAAGGTTCTACCTGGAATAATGTTCAGATTCCGGTTGAAGAAGGTTGGGAAACCATTGCGCCGAGCCCGGTTCCGTATCAGCCTACGGAAAGAATTCCGCATGTCTTAACAGCCGGAGAGATCAAAGAGCAGGTTCAGTATTTCAGAGAAGCAGCGAAAAGGGCTGTACAGGCAGGCTTTGACATCATTGAAATCCATGCGGCCCACGGTTATCTGATTCACCAGTTTTTGTCGCCGCTTTCCAATATCAGGACGGATGAATACGGCGGAAGCTTTGAAAACAGGGTCCGGTTCCTCGTAGAGATTGTTGATGCTGTTAATGAAGAGCTTAATGAAAATGTTGCTCTGTTTGTAAGGATTTCCGGGACCGAATATGCCGAAAACGGCTGGGATATAGATGACAGTGTGGAGTTGGCTAAAATTTTAAAAAATCACCACGTTGATCTTGTCGATGTTTCCAGTGGAGGAAATATTCACGGCGCTAAAATTCCTGTACATGAGGGATACCAGGTTCCGTTTTCTTCACAGGTGAAAAACGAAGCGCAGGTAAAAACCGGCGCTGTCGGATTAATTACAAAAATAGGACAGGCAGAAGAAATTCTTCAGAAGGGTGATGCCGACTTGATTTTCATTGCCAGGGAAATATTACGGAATCCTTATATTGCAGTTCAGGGATCATTTGAAATGAAAGAAGACTGTTTTTTCCCACATCAATATTTAAGAGCCAAAATTTCCTCTTAATGTATTATATTTGGGAAGATAAAACACCGGAATGAAAATAGAAGACTTCATGCTGCCTTGCCCGAGTAAAAAATTATTAGGAATTGAATGTTTCGGCTGCGGTACCCAAAGGGCTATTGTTATGGTTTTTGAAGGCAGGTTTGGTGAAGCTTTTCATATGTTTCCTGCTGTATACACCTTATTGCTTTTTTTTGCGACGGTTGTCCTGAATTTTGTGGATACGAAAAGGAATTATGGAAACCTGTTAGTGGGACTGGCTGCTGCTAATGCCGTAATTATGGTCGTTGCCTATTTTTATAAACATCAAATTTTTTAAACTCATATTAATAACATTAAAAATTTAACTATGGATCAGAAATTGCCAAATGCACAAACCGTGCTGATTTTAGGAATTGTTTCAGTGGTAGGGACCTGTTGCTGTTCGGGTTTAATCGGAATTATCTGCGGACTTATCGGTCTTAGCAAGTATAAAAACGATAAGATGCTTTACGACGCAAATCCGTCACAGTATTCGGATTACGGTAATCTGAATACAGGCCGTATCTTATGTATTATCGGCCTTGCTTTAGGAGGATTGCAGGTTATTTACATGGTTTTTATTCTTGCCACTGTTGGCTGGGATGGGTATATGGAACAAATGAGAAATATTTCCACCATGGGAAGAGGATAAAAAAGAAGACCGCTGTAAGCGGTCTTTTTCATTTGATACACAAAGCCTTTTTTAAATCTAACAGACTCTGATCTTATTGTGATTGATGTTATTTCACAATAAACTTTAGAGCCAGATCATCCAGTCTCAAAATATAAACTCCCTGTTCAAGGTTTTTGATTTTAATCAGGTTCCTGCTGTTCTTAAAAGGCTGATCAATAGTCTGCATAACCTTTCCCTGCAGATTATAGATCTCCGCTCTTTTAATATTTTGAATTTCGCCTTTGACAAAAATCTCCTGATTGGAAATCGGATTTGGAGAGATCTGTAAGGTGTTCTGATCTGAATTTAATCCGGAAGAAATATTTTGAATCTTTTTGGATGTCCCCGGATAGCACGTCCAGCTCAGATTGTCAATGGCCACTCTTTTGCTCGCTGAAGTATTCTCCAGGGTTACCATTACATTTCCGGTCGTATTGATATTATTGATGGTTGTAGTCGTTGCATTTGCAGAATAAGGAACGGTTCCGACCGTTGCACCGTTTACTTTAACGGTAAAGGTACCGTTGCTTCCTGAAAACTTAAGCTGTGTGGTTACCGTTAATGATCCGATACCGTTGGCTGAATTTCCTGACGTGAGCGAACCTGCTCTCACGGTAATTGCTTTGCCGGAAATCGTCTGATCCGTTCTGGCATCCGTTGCAGTCCATGAAAGGGTGTTATTGGTCCAGGTTCTGGTCGTATAAGATGCTGTGCTGGCAGTCGGGATGGTTTCAAAAGTCTCATTGGCGCAACCTGTTGAAACCGGAGGGTTGGTTGTTCCGCCACCGTCATCAGAACCTGAACCCCAAATTTGATTCACATAACCCGGATTATCAATAAAAGGGTTCCTGTTTCCCTGATAGGTATAAGAAGCATTGTTTCTGTTGATTTCTGCCTGAGAAACTGGGTCCTGACTGTGCCAGGCCAGCAAAATATTCAGCTCCCAGGTCTGCAATCCGGGAAATGCGGAACTTCCCAGCATATTTCCTGTTGAAAAAGTTGAAAGCTTGCTTTGGTAGCGGGTCACAAAATAGAAGATCATCCTGGCTACATCACCTTTAAACTCATCAATGGGCTCAAAAACCGTTCCCGCGTATCCTGAAGAAGCAGAATTTCCCAGTTTTGATCCGTTTTTAGAAGTAAAGGTGGCGGTTCCTACTTTTCCGAAAGGATAATTGGATCTCATTCCGTTCACTTTTCCGTCGGTGGCCCTGATAAAATGAATATCAGAAACCATAGGCGAAGATTCGCTAAATAAACTTTGAGGAACGATATGTTCCCTGTTATAGCAGTTTCCTTCTACCGAATAAGTGCCGCACTGATTGGTAACCGGAGTATACTTGTAAGGATCTGTTCCGGAGGGTTTTTCAGAATAGATATCCAGAATTGAACCGTCATTTTCATAATTTTTATCAATGTCGGTGGTTTTGTAGCCGTTCCAGAGCCCGCCGTAGCCTTTGTCCTGATGGCCGTTTGTGATAATCGTGCTTAAAGCGGTTTTCAAAGAAGCGCCCGATAATCCGTTCGCCGCATTGTAATATCCCGCCGGAGCCTGCGCATTTGCTAATACTGAAGCGAACGCTAAGATCAATAATGGTTTTTTCATTTCAATATTTAAGTTGGTTAAGATTAATATAAATTTAGGAATTAAAAATTACGGGATTATTAAATTTTAATATGTTCTGGATCAGAACTCTTATGACTCCAATGTTCTATAGCGTTCTAGATGGTATATTAACAAACTCTGATGTCTATAAATGATCGTTGTATTAATTAATTTAAAATCATAGATTAAGTTTGTTTACATTGATAAAAATCATAAATTTTGAATTTAAAATGCTAATAAAAAGAAGTATTTTCGTTCCTCTTATATTTATTTAGAATGAATAAAAATTTATACTTTACAATTTGTATTCCTTTATTAGGAATTTTAGGCGGTAGGTCTGCCATTAATGCCCAATGTACAGCAGTAAGCAGTTTTTCGGAAAATTTTGATGCGTACAGTTCGCCAAACAGTATCGTGCCCACCTGTTGGGATCGGGTTGTCCTGAACGGGGCGAGCCAGATTATTTCAAGTACCCAGCCGGCTTCCGGAACAAGTCAGATCTATCAGACCGGTTACGGAGCAGGAAAGATCTCTATCGTTGTCATGCCGTTGGTAACTAATATCAATGCCGGAACGCATCAGTTAAGGGTGAAAATGAAGTCAAACGGGGCAGGTTATCTTGAATTCGGATATATAAAAGATGCTTTGCCGGATACTTTCGTAGTGCTTCAGCCGATTACTATTACAAATCCATCTTATGACGGTACATCAGAAAGAACGTTTATGGTCCCGACAACTGTTCCGAATGGTATGAGGTTAGCTATTCGTAATCCCGGAACTTCTTTTGCAGGGCATTATTGGGATGATGCGGTTTGGGAAGAGATTCCGAATTTAGGGACCCACGAGAATGAGAGCTCAGCCGGAATAAAGATGTATCCTAATCCTTTCAATGACGTACTGAACATTACCGATATAAAAGATGTGAAAAAAATATCCGTGAATGATGCAGCAGGAAGAGTGGTCCAGACAATTGAAAAACCTTCAAAGGCTATACAACTAAATGATCTGAATAAAGGGGTTTATTTTGTGACTTTACATTTTAAAAACGGAACTGAAAAATCGTTTAAGGCCATTAAAAACTAAATTTTCCAATTATAACATAAAAGGCTGTTGATATTATCGACATTCTATATCAAACAAAAAACCAATGCGGACTGTGCATTGGTTTTTCTATATCCGATCAGTTAAGATCTTATTTTCTCTGAGGAGGATAATTTTTCATGATTTCCATTACGATTTCTGGGATCTGTCTTTGTTTTGCTTTCGGAGAATCTACGGAAATTCCGCTTCCGATTCCCTGCCATACCAATTTGTTGGTTCTTGCATCTACAAGGTCAACAATAATGGCTCCTTCATTATAATTGCTCGTCCAGGTTCTGTTCATTCCGATTCCCCATCCGAAAGGACCGCCCCATCCCCACATTCCGTACGGAGAAGAAGAATTGATATCGGTTACTTTTTTATGGTTGGCTTTCAGATTGGCAATCAGATCCGGGTTTTCTCCCGGCTGAAGCCCCTTGGTCTGAAGCTGTCTTGACAATTCGTTCAAAACCCTGTCTTTGTCAATATCATTCAGCTTAAGATCGTCAATCCTTAACTTATAGGTTTTGTATGAATTAAAATTGGCCGTCTCTGCATAATCGGAACGCACATTGAACGGACTGCAGGAAGTAAGGGTCAGGGTAGCCGAAGCTAGCAGAAGAAAAATATATTTTTTCATTTTACTTAATTTTTTTATCGTTTTTAATGAATGTATCAGTCTTTTTATCGTATCCGTAAGGACAGTGTTTACAGCCGCTTTTACAGCAGTAGCCTCTTTTCAGGTGAAACTTTTCCGTAAAAACCTTATATCCCTGCTCATTGTAGTAAAAGTCTTCGCCTTCTTTGATATCAAAAAGTGCCATAAGTTAAATCGCTAAGTCAAAAAAACTTTATATTTGTTAGTATGATAATTGTATGCCAAAAGCCACTGAAAAGATTAAAAATCAACGGCATCGCTCTTTTCCCTTTTATCCTGATCAGCAACCCCGAAGATAAGAAAAATAAGATATTGATCAATCATGAAAAAATACATTTGAGGCAGCAGCTTGAAATGCTGATTGTTTTCTTTTATATTTTTTATTTAATCGAGTATTATTACTGGCTGTTCAAACTGAAAGACCGCTATAAAGCATATCAAAGGATTTCTTTTGAAAGGGAAGCTTATGCTAATGAGCATGACCTTAATTACCTGAAAAAAAGGAGATTGTGGAGTTTTGAAAAGTATTTGTAAGGTTGAAGATAAAGATTTGCATTTTAAATAAATACTGATACAACAAAACATTAATTTTGTGGTTTTAAATATGGTTAAAAGAAATGCTGTTACCACTTCCGATACAAAAGATCCCTATCCAGGAAATTCCCGTTCATCAAAACATACAGCTTTTTATGAAGAGGGAAGATCTTATTCACCCTCAGATTTCCGGAAACAAATACTGGAAACTATTCTTTAACATTAATAAGTATGCAGCAGGAAATCCGGTAAAACCTTACCTCATCACTTTTGGCGGTGCTTTTTCCAATCATATTGCTGCTGTTTCTGCTATCGGGAACCTGGCGGGAATCCCGACACTGGGCATCATAAGAGGAGAGGAGCTAGAAGACAAATGGCGCGGGAACCCGACTTTGGTTTTTGCGAAAAAAAACGGAATGAATTTAAAATTCGTTACCCGCACAGAATACCGGCATAAAGAAAAACTAACTGCTTTTCTGCAGCAGGAATTTCCTGATGCTTTGATCGTTCCTGAAGGCGGAACCAATGAAGATGCCGTGGCAGGCATAAAAATGATACTGAATGACCATACCAAAGATTTTGATTATCTTTGCACCGCAGTCGGGACAGGAGGGACGGTGGCCGGAATCTCAAAATATTGTGAAGACCACCAGAAAGTTATAGGCTTTAAAGTAGTGGATGATGACTCATTGGAAAACAGGATCGCAGAACTGACTTTAAATAGAAATTTCAGTTTAATAGATTCGCATTTCGGAGGTTACGGTAAAATAAAAGATGAAAACATCCGTTTTATCAATGACTTTAAGAAGGAGTACAGAATTCAGCTGGAACCGGTATATACAGGAAAAATGATGCAGAAGGTTTTTGAACTGATAGAGAATGGTTACTTTCCTGAAAACAGCAAAGTACTGTGCTTCCATACCGGCGGGTTACAGGGGATTGAGGGGGCCAACCTGCTTTTAGAAAAACAAAAAAGAAGTTTAATTATTTAAGTAAAAATTGAAAAACATGAAAAGACTTTTCTCCATATTAAGCCTTTTAGTTTTATCAAAATTCTCTGCTCAGAGTTGGGCTACTGAAGACCAGTACATCCAGAAATTTGCCAGATATGCCGTGGAAGAGATGGAAAAATATAAAATTCCGGCTTCTATTACCTTAGCGCAGGGACTTCTGGAAACTGGCGGCGGGCAAAGCCGTCTGGCACTTGAAGGCAAAAATCATTTCGGCATCAAGTGTAAGGAAGACTGGACCGGAAAAACCATGAAGCATACCGATGATGCTCCCAATGAATGTTTCCGGGTGTATGATGATCCCAGACAGTCTTATGAAGACCACTCCGTATTTCTTTCGACGAGAAAGTATTACGCCAATCTTTTCAATCTCGATATGAAAGATTACCGGGCATGGGCTACCGGGCTGAAAAAAGCAGGTTATGCCACCAATCCACGGTACGCTTCCATCCTGATCGGCAAAATTGAAAAGTATAAGTTATATGAATTTGATAATACGAGTTCCAGGGAAGTAATGTATGCGGTTTTAAAAATGTACCCTAATCTTAAGGATGACAGGGCTTTTATGGCACAGCTGGAACCTGAAAAATACACCAGGAAAGCAAAAAATCCGGTAACTGTTGAAGTTCCTTACAAGCAGACTTCCTATGCGCAGCAGCAGAAAAGAGTGGAGCGGATTAAAACCAAAGCGGAAATCCTTAATACCATCCTGATTAAAAGCCATCCGAATGACGGGTTAAAATACATAATCATTCCCGAAGACACCGACGTTCAGTTTATTGCGAAGAAATTTAAAATCAGCGAAAGCAAACTGATCAAATGGAACGAGCTTGAAAATAATATGCTGCAGAAAAATGATATCGTTTTCCTTGAATCTAAAAATTCTGACGGAAATACACCGACCTATCAGGCTGAGTACGGTGAAGATATGCATGATATTGCCCAAAAGTTCGGAATCAAGTTAAATAAATTATACGCCAAAAACAGGATGGACCAGGGCCAGCAGCCTTCCGCCGGACAGCTGATTTATCTGATTGATAAAAAACCGAGAAATTAATCTTTGTTGATTATTCCTATTATCATTTTAGGAGTTCAACCAATAATTACCTATGAAGTACCAAAGAAGTTCAGCTTTATTTGATGAAGCATATCAATACATCCCGGGCGGAGTTAATTCTCCCGTCCGTGCGTTTAAATCAGTAGGCGGTGTGCCGGTTTTTATGAAATCTGCAAAAGGAGCTTACCTTACAGATGCTGATGATAATACCTATATCGATTACATCAATTCATGGGGTCCCGCGATTTTAGGGCATACCCATCCGGAAGTGCTGGAAGAATTAAAAATTCAGGCAGAAAAAGGATTTTCCTTTGGAGCACCGACAGAGCTGGAAACGGAGATTGCAAAATTTATCGTAGAAAATGTTCCGAATATCGATCAGATCAGAATGGTTTCTTCGGGTACGGAAGCCTGTATGAGTGCCGTCAGGCTGGCCAGAGGTTTTACGGGAAGAGATAAGATTGTAAAATTTGAAGGTTGCTACCACGGGCATTCGGACTCGTTTCTGATTAAGGCAGGAAGCGGTGCAGCAACCTTCGGAAACCCGAATTCTCCGGGGGTAACCGAGGGAACAGCTAAAGACACATTATTAGCAAGATACAATGACTTTGAACAGGTTGAAGATCTGTTCAGGCACAACCAGAGTGAAATTGCTGCGGTTATTATAGAGCCTGTTGCCGGAAATATGGGCTGTGTGCTTCCTGAAAATGAATTCCTTCAGAAATTAAGAAAGATCTGTGATGAAAACGGAGCTTTATTGATTTTTGATGAGGTGATGACGGGTTTCAGGCTGGCCTTCGGAGGCGCGCAGGAACTTTATGATGTAAAAGCGGATCTGGTAACGTATGGAAAAGTAATCGGAGGCGGGCTCCCGGTAGGGGCTTTTGCCGGAAAAAACGAAATTATGGATTACCTGGCCCCGAAAGGAGCTGTATACCAGGCCGGAACATTAAGCGGAAATCCTCTGGCGATGAGGGCCGGCTTAAAAACATTACAGCTCATTAAAAACGATCCTGAATTCTTCAGCAGACTGGCAAAAACGACAGAGACCCTGGATTTTGAAATCGGGAAAATTTTGAATGAAAAAGGCATTGCCCATAAAATCAACAGGAAAGGGTCTATGATGTCGGTGTTTTTCCATATTAACCGGGTTTCCAATTTTGATGAAGCCCAGGAAGCCAATCATTCATTGTTCAATAATTTCTTCCATCAATTACTTCAAAACGGAGTCTACCTTCCACCAAGCGGCTATGAAACGTATTTTATCAGCGATGCGATTAAGGACCGGGAAATTGATATGACATTGGAAGCAGTTAGGAAATTTCAATATTCTTAAGATTTAATTCAAAGATAAAAATGATAAAGATTTAAGCTTCGTCATTTTTAAAATACAATCCATCATATATCTAAAATCCCCTAGAATAACTTTCTAAGGGATTTTTATTTTTACATTCAATTTCATTCAGTATTTATTGCAGGCCGGACCAGCCCACTGCCCAGGCCGGGCTTGCCACTCCGTTTCCGGCACCGGCGGCGTCATTTTTTACGGTAAATGTAGTGTCAATGATGGCTACATTAGTACCTGCCGTGGATTTCAAGGAAACTTTTGTGGTGACATCCGTATCAAAGAAAGAATTGGTGATTTTCTTTTTGCCGTTGAAATACGCTACTGCCGAATCACTTTCAATGGCAATACCTTTTGTCCAGTTGGAAACGATGATATTATCCATTGTGGCATAGGTTCCTGAAGAGAGCTTTATGGCATCAGATTCGCCGGTGGTTCCGCCCAGCAGGGTAACATTTTTGATCATGGGATTGGATCTTGGCGAAGCATCAGCATTGGACGCATTATTAATCCCTTTGATTCCGGTATTCCCCGTACCGTCTGTTTTTCTTTTTGTGTAAATATTGGAAGCGGTCCCCGTCCATCCGTTCATCCAGCTGAAAGCATCATTTTCATTTCCTAGAGAAACGATATTGGAAAGATTTACCGTTCCTCCGTAAATTCCGATCCCGTCTTCAGCGCCGTTTACTACGGCGATGTTTTCCACTTTCGTATCGCTTCCGACCCCAAATAAAGAAAAACCGTTGAATTTTTTACCGGCTGCAAAATCAGCACCTGCATGATCAATCCTTACATAGGTTAAAGACCCTGAATTGTCCGTTGCTGTACTCCCTCCGTATATTGAATTGCCTATTTCAGAAGAGTTTGTAGTTCCGGTATTTACCGGTGCTTTTCCGCAGATTACCAAACCGCCCCAGCTCCCCGGTGTGGCTGCTGAAGACGAAAACAATATTGGAGATAAGGTTGTTCCGTTGGCATAAATCTGTCCGCCCTGTTCTACTAAAACATAGGAGGCCGCTCCGGCTGTTGCAACAATTCTAGTTCCCGCAGGAATGATAAGTTTGCCTCCGTCTTTTACCCTGACTGCTCCGTTGAGCACATAGACTTTAGTGGCATCCAGCGTTACGATCTGCCCGTTGGTTACCTCACCTTTAAAATTGCCCGGATCCTGCGCAATTCCTATAACAGCAATTTTTGCCGTTTCCTCATCCTCTTTGCTGCAGGAGTTTGCGGCAAATGATGCACCCATTATCATTAACGAGATGATCAGCGGGATATAATTTCTCTTCATGTAAAGTTTTATTTTTATTTTTTACAAAATAGCCTGAATCTATTTATTAAAAAGCCAAATTACAGCTTTTCTTTTATTTCCCAATTCAAAATGTGTGTTTTGCCCATAATAAAACGTCATCGGAAATTATTTCCGATGACGTTTTGAATTTAATATGAAGAAACTAATTACTGAGTATTATAAGTTATAGTTGGTCCATCCTGCGTACCAAGTATCAGTAGCATCTTTAACAGCTCCTCTGTATGTTACCTGAGTAAACCAGTTTGTTAATTTTGCATGAGTGAATACCCCACCTGTCAATAGCGCTGATCCGGAAGCAGGAGAAAAGTTTGGCGTTGTTCCTGCAGGAGCCCAAGCATTTGTAAATTTCGCATCAGCTGTATAAGCCAGAGTAGTGTTTCCTCCCGTATTATACCAGTTTGTAAGATCTGTTAATGTGAAAGTTGTAGGCGTTGTAGTAGATCCTGCAAATTTTAAAGGCGTTACATTTCCTGCTAAAATATTATTCTGGAAAACAAGCTTTGAACCACCAATATTGTTGTCTGTAGGAACTCCCTTCGTAGCATCAATGAATAAACCGATTGGGAATCCTGTGAAAACAGAGTTAAATACTGAGATTGAAGAATTTCTTCTGATCTGTAAAGCGTTCTGGAACAAAACATTAATTGTACCTGCATTTGTAGCAGTGCTTGAAGAGTTGATTGGTCCAACAATAGTCATGTTAGAGAATGTTGCTCCTGTTTGCGGCGTCAAAGAAGAACCGTTGGCATCATTATCAGATTCGAATGCATTAGAACCTGAAACGTCTGCAATCTGGTTATCTCTTACCGCAATACCGAACTGGATTTTTCCTGAGAAACCGTTATCCGTATCGAAATCATCATCAAGACCTTTGTAAGAAATAAGGTGAGAACAGTTTACCGTTCCTCCGAACCACTCAAAACTATCATCATTAGCATAAGCAACCTCTACGTAATCTACTGTAGTACCGTTACCAACCCCTCCGAATGTAATTCCGTTGATTTCCTTATCCGGTAAAAATGCATACCCAGCATATTCTACCCTTACATATTTTAAAACACCACTGTTGTCAGCCGCATTGGTTCCTCCGTAAAGACCTAAACCTTCAGTGTTGTTGATCCCACCTTCGATTTCTCCGATTCCAGCCTGTCCGTTAAAAGAAGCATTGGTAGGAGCTGCTCCTAAGATTACTAATCCCGCCCAGTCTCCTCTTTTAGGACTTGGTTTTTCTGAAGTGAAGATAATAGGATTTGAAGCAGTACCTTCTGCCATGATCTTACTTCCTCTTGTGATAATTAATGAACCGTTTTTATCCGCCTCACCAACGATTTTTGTTCCCGGTTCGATAGTTAAGGTAGCTCCGTTGGTTACATATACCAATCCTCTTAATTTATAGGTATTATTGGCTTTAAGCGTAAGATTAGAAGTTATTTTCCCTGAAAGAATTAAATTTTCAGTACTTCCGTTTCCTGAACCTCCATTTTGAACAATGGTCTGCCCATCTTCTTCTATGTTTCTACATGCAGTTACCGTAGTTGCTAAAGTACCAAGCATTAGAGCGTATAAAACAAATTTTTTCATGTTATAAAGACTTATTTTTATTAAATATTGATTAGATTAATTAAAAGCTGTAGGCAAGTGTCAGACTTACGTTAGTTCCTGTTACCCTGTCTATAGCAAGCGCATCGGCGTTATCATACTTTTTGTTATTGTTCAGGTCATGGTAGAACTTCGCATGTCTGTTTAAAATGTCTGAAACGTTAAGTTTGATTTCTCCTTTGTTCTGCCAGATTTTTTTTGCCACCTGGAAATCAAGAAGCGGTCTTGGGTTTTCCCAGATTGGCGGAACCTGATCGTTTCCTACATAAAGGATTCTTCTTCCGATCATGTTGAAAAGTACAGTTGAAGTCCAGCCTGTATTTTCAGTGTCATATTGAAGGCTTACGTTTACCGTGTAAGGAGATTGTCCCTGCATCGGTCTGTCGGTTTTCGTAGCTTCGTCGGTTACTTTATTTTTAATTAAAGCGAAGTTTCCACCTAAAGTAAAGTTCTTAAGAGCACTGAAGAAATCAAGTTTTTTTCTGAATTCTAATTCAGCTCCGTAAGCATCCGCTTTATCTACATTTAAATAGTTGAACGTGTTACTTGTTCCTGCACCGGATTGATTAAAATATAATTCAATAGGGTTTTTGAAGTTTTTATAGAAACCTGCCACCGAAAGGATTTCTCCGTTTCTCGGATACCATTCCCAACGAACGTCTGCATTGGTGATTTTAGTTCTCTGGATGTTTTTGTTACCGACAACGGTAGCTCCCAAATCGAAATCATAATAGGCCAATGGAGAAACTTCCCTGAATTCCGGTCTTACCACAGTCTGCGAACCTGCAACCCGTAAATTCATGTTATTCGCTAACTTGAATGTCATGTTTAAAGCGGGTAAAAAGTCAGTGACACGAGTGTTTACAAAACGGTCATCGCTTCTTTTTGTGCTTCCCACCAATTGATCGAAGTTTTCAACTCTTAAACCGTATACTGCTCTGAACCAGGGCGTAAAGTTGCTGTCCATCTGCAAATACCCTGCATTAAGAATCGTATTGGCAATATATCTGTACTGGTTTCCTGAGATTTCGTCGAAATTGAATTTAGTTCCGTCTGTTCCGAAGTTTTCAGGGCTGAAAATTGTTTCGAAAGGCTGAGAAAGCAATCCTTGATTATATCCTTCAAGTCTTACAGAGAAAGGTCTTGAGTTATAAACTCGGTCTTTTACCTGGAATAAATATCCTCCTTTTACAGTTTGCTTTTGTCCAAACATCTCAAAAGTTTTAGATACATCTCCACCTGCATTATATAAATAATCGCTAAGCGTAGAGTAGAATACACTTCCTGATTTTTGAGAAAGTCCGTTTGAAATCAAAGCCAAATAAGGGCTTCCGTTGATGTCAGGATATTGGTTGTACTGAAGACGTTGTAATAATGGAATATACTGATCCAAAATACCGAAACTTCCGTACCAATTGAAAGTAAGACCTCCTAAAGCATCAATTTTGTGTGTTCCTTTCAGAGTAGAATTATAGAAAGTGGTTTCTTTAAATCCGATCTCTCTTGCCATGATATTTGTTCCGTTTACAGGATCAAATTCAAAATCTTTTCCTGTTCTGAAAGACATGTGATTTACCGTATTGTTGGTAATGATGTTCTTCAGGGAAATTTTGTTGTTGCTGTTCAGTTTTAAAGTAAGGTTTAGTAAACCTCCCAAAATAACGTCATTCTGATATTTTTCAGTGTAATAATCGAAGTTCGTGTCAGCAAGAGGTCCATTGATGGTAAAGAAGCTGTTTGCTGTTTCAATTTTTCTCTTGTTGTTGCTGTAGTTTAAAACCGCAATAACGCCTAAATCTTTTCCGAAAAGCTTCGTATTGAAACCTCCGTCCAATTGTAGATTTACATTCTCCGGATAACCGATTGTATTGTATCCTAAGTTTTTTACGTATTGTTTTCCGAATCCTGTTTTAGTGGCATCATCCAACGTGTTGAATGCATTTTTTGCAGGCATACCGGCAGGGAGTTTTCTTGATCCGTCGTCAATTCCTAAGAAATCCCATTTTCCTCCTTTTTGCATCTTAAACTCTTGACCCATGGTAATAGAGTTTCCTCCTACACCCACCTGCGCATTGAAAAAGTTTTTGTTTGGAATATCTTTGGTATTTACCTGGATCAATCCGCCTGCCCATTCACCGCTGTATTCAGGAATGAAAGTTTTGTTGATAACAAGGGTTTCAATAACGTTTGCAGGGAAAAGATCAAAGGAGAACGTTTTTCTGTCCGGCTCTGTACTTGATAATTGAATACCGTTCAGCATAGCCTGATTATAACGGTCTGATAAACCTCTTACGACAATATATCTTCCCTCAAATAAACTCACACCCGAGACCCTTTTCAGCACTTCACCTGTATTTCTGTCCGGGCTTCTTTTAATAGCTTCAACACCGATAACCTGCGAAACTACTCCTGAATTTCTTTGTAAACCGATTGTAGAAGCAATGGTTTCTTTTCTGGCGTTGGATTTTATGACAACTCCTTCGATTTGTTTTTCTTTGGTAGATGGTTTATCCAAAACGATATCAAGATGAGTATTGGCATCATTTTTTACAATGACCTCACTGATTTCTTTTCTATTATATCCATTGGATGTTACTGTTATAATGTAATTGGTTCCGGGTGGAAGATTGAAAGAGTAGTTTCCGGAAATGTCAGTCATTACTTCCTGATCATTTACCTTTACTTTTACCCCTTCAATAGGAGTATTATCTTTCTCATCCAATACCCTACCTTCTAATACCTGACTTTGTGCAAAAGCAAAGCCTGCAGAAAACAAGGCAAGTAGCATAATGCTCTTGTGGAATTGTTTTTTCATTGTACTTTATCTTACTATATTCTTTCGGTGCAAAGGAAGGGAACATTGACGGGGTAAATGGTTTAGTGAAATTTAATTTTTCCTTAACTAAACATTAAGAAAAGGGCATTATTGTTAACTTTATGTGAACGATGTTTGTTTTGTTAAACTGTGATTAAAATATCATTAACTTTGACTCGTAAAAATCAAAAATGAACCAAAAGAAAATCCTCCTGATAGATGATGAACTGGATATTTTAGAAATCCTGTCTTATAATTTGGAAAAGGAAGGCTATGATATCTATACAGCCACCAACGGTAACGAAGGTATTGACAAAGCAAAGGAAATTGTTCCTGATCTGATCCTGCTGGATGTGATGATGCCGGAAAAAGACGGAATTGAAACCTGCCAGGAACTTCGTAAAATCAAGGAGCTCCAGAAAACCTTAATTGTTTTTCTTTCGGCAAGAAGCGAAGAGTTTTCGCAGCTGGCAGGCTTTCAGGCAGGTGCCAATGATTATATCGTTAAATTGATCAAACCGAAAATCCTGATCTCCAAAGTCAATGCGCTGTTGCAGTTAACCTCACAGGTTTCGGATAATGCCAAGCTTATTGAAATCGGTGACCTGATTATAGATAAAGACAATTTCAGGGTTTCTAAAAGCGGACAGCAGTTCCTGCTCCCGAAAAAAGAATTTGATCTTCTTTATTTACTGGCATCCAACACCGAAAAAGTTTTCAAAAGAGAAGAAATTCTTGAAAAAGTATGGGGTAATGATGTTATTGTAGGGGAGAGAACCATTGATGTACACATCAGGAGATTAAGAGAAAAACTGGGAATCAATACGATTCAGACATTAAAAGGAATTGGATATAAACTTATTGCTTAATACCCGTTTCAATTCTTACCTTTACGTATCAACCTTAAAATAATGTAAAATTGAAATTTTACAAACTTACCCTTGTCGCCTCCTGTCTCCTGACACTGGTGATGTTCCTGTTAGTCATCATTTTTGATTCGCTGAAGGATCTCTATTACAGAACTCCTTTCTTCAAAATCGGGCTTTTTATCTGTCTCGTACTTCTTTTTATCATCAATTACATCGTCCTGGAATTACTCTTTAATTATTACGGTAAAAAGCAAGTGCGCGGACTTTCCCGGATTCTGCCGCAGGAAATTGTTACCCATGACAATGAGAATATTACCATTAAGGAATTAGGTGAACGGTTTTCAGATCTCAATCAGAAAAAAATCACCGAGCTTGATATGATGAAAGAAATGGAAAGCTACCGTAAAGAATACATCGGAAATGTTTCCCATGAACTTAAAACCCCGTTGTTTTCCATTCAGGGGTATGTGGAAACCTTGCTGGATGGCGGTGTCGATAATTTGGTGATCCGTGATAAATACCTCGAACGGATTGATAAATCCGTGGAACGGCTGATCGCGATTGTTACCGACCTGGATATGATCAACCGGTTGGAAGCGGGAGAAATTAATCTGACCGTTTCAAAATTTGATGTTAATATACTCATCAAGGAAATTTTCGATCTTCTGGACCTTGAAGCCGAAAAACACAATGCGACCTTACAGATCCAGACCCTGCAGCCGCAGATTTTCGTGGAGGCGGATAAGCAGAAAATATCACAGGTTTTTATCAATCTGATCTCTAATGCCATACATTATGCCAACCGTCAGGAAGCAAAAGTAGCGGTCAAAACAAGCATTCTTAAAAATAAGGTTTTAATCGAGGTGATAGATAACGGAATGGGAATCAAATCGGAAAGCCTGCCCAGGATTTTTGAAAGGTTTTACCGTGTAGAAACCAGCCGCAGCAGAAGAGAAGGCGGTTCAGGGCTTGGCCTGGCGATTGTAAAGCATATCCTTGAGGCCCACAACGAAAATATCACCGCGGAGAGTGTCTATCTCGAAGGGACGAAATTCAGTTTTATGCTTGAAAAAAGCAAATAATTCCGGCAAAATGTAAGGAAAAAAAATGTTTTAAAAAATCAATAAATATTTTTTTGTCCCATCTCATTTATTTTATATTTGCAATAGAGATTTATCATAATAATAAAGGCAAAAAAGTAATTTAAAAACTGATGGTTTATAAAATCCGCGTAATATTAGATGCAAAAGAAGATATTTTCCGGGATATCGAAGTTAAAGGAAAACAGACGCTATGGAACTTACATTTAGGTATTAAAAGCGCGTTCAGCCTGCAGGGAGAGGAACTTTCTACATTTAATCTGCTGGAAGAAGACGGTACGATTATAAAAGGGATTCCGCTGGAAGATATGAGTGATGACGGCGACGGCGAAATTATGTCGGATGTTTACATTGACGAGGCTTTCGAAAATACAGGTAACAAAGCGCAGTTCCAGTATGGGTTCCTTGATCTTTGGGAATTTTTCTGCGAGCTGGTTGAGATCATTGAAGAAACAAAAGGGGTAAATTATCCGATCACGGTATACAGATTCGGAAACGTCCCTTTGAAAGCGCCTATCAAAAGCGCTGCCGGAGGATCTAAAAAGAAATCAGCCATGCCTTTACTGGATGACGATTTTGGTTTTGATGATGATTTGGTAGCCGGCGGGAACTTTGCAGATGAAGACGATGATAGTTTTGATGACGAGGAAGAAGAGGATTACAACGATGATGTTTTCGATGAAGACGATAATGAAGATGAAAGATAATTAAACAGAAAAACAGCTATATATAGCCCTGAATGAAAATTCGGGGCTTTTTTTAACCTGAACAATGATAAGACAAGTGACTGTTTCATTTTAATAAAAATCTTTTATTTTTTAAAATTACCGTCAGATTTATCTTCTGCTTTTTAGCAGTTAGCCTTGTTTCCTAAATTGTTCTGATACATAAAATTCACGCCTTATCATGACCTTCTTTCAGTCACAATTCCTATTTTTGTTAAAAGAGACTGAATGAAAAAGTTAATCTTAATCGCAGCCATAAGCATTGGAATGACTTCGTGTGCTACTCAAAATATAAAAAAAGATATGACAGATTTGCCGAAAGACTGGAAACATACCACTAACATTTATGAAGTCAATGTAAGACAATATACCAAAGAAGGGACGTTCAATGCCTTTGCGAAAGAAATGCCGAGACTGAAAGCCATGAGGGTAGAAACCCTTTGGTTTATGCCGGTTACTCCGATTGCGCAGCAAAATAAGAAGGGAAGTCTCGGAAGCCAGTATGCCGCCTCGGATTATACCTCCATTAATCCGGAATTCGGAACGATGGAAGATTTTAAACGCATGGTGAATGAAGCACACCGGTTAGGATTCAAGGTGATCATCGACTGGGTGGCCAACCATACCGGCTGGGACCATGTCTGGACCAAAACGCATCCTGAATTTTATCTGAAAGACCCAGATGGAAAATTCCATATGGCTTCGGGGATGGATGATATTATAGAACTGGATTATACAAATCAGGAAATGCGGCTCGCCATGATCGATGCCATGAAATTCTGGATCAGGGAAACCGGTATCGACGGCTTCAGGTGCGATCTTGCCTCATGGGTAGAAGTGGATTTCTGGCAGCAGGCCCGTCCTGAAGTTGAAAAAATAAAGCCTCTTTTCTGGATAGGGGAATATGACGAACTTGAAAATCCGGAATACGGAAAAGTCTTCGATGCCAGCTACTCCTGGAAATGGATGCATAAATCCGAGGATTATTACAAGAAAAACCAGCCGCTTCAGGAGCTTAAAGATCTTTTGATGCAATATTCAAAGATCGGGGACGGTTCTATAAGGGCATGGTTTACGACCAACCACGACGAGAATTCATGGAACGGGACGGAATATGAAAAATATGGGGATATTACCAAGCCGATGGCCGTATTTTCCGCTACCTGGAACGGGATTCCCTTACTGTATTCTGGTCAGGAGCTTCCAAACCTGAAAAGATTGGAATTCTTCGAAAAAGACCCTATTGCATGGACCGGCACTTACGCGTCTGCAGATTTCTATAAAAGCTTATTCAATCTGAAATCATTAAATCCGGCCCTGAGAGGAGGCGACCCGAATGTCACCACGTATCTTTTGAATACAACGGCCAATGATAAGATTTTAGCCTACGTGAGAAAAAACGGGAAAGATGAAATGCTGGTGGTTTTAAATATGTCAAAAGAGCCTGTGAACTTCAGTATTGAAGATGAACAGGTAGCCGGGGCTTTCAAAAATGTTTTTGACAAAACGAAAAAGAATTTTGACGAAGACAAAAATTTTAATTTCAAAGTGTCGGATTTCGCCGTTTTTGAAAAATAAAAACTGAATTTAAATAAGCAAATAACAGGCTGCCGGAATCAATGGCAGCCTGCTTTTGTATTATATCACCTCAACATTAAAATTTATTTAATACATTTGGAATCTTTGCCAAATGAACAGCATATGGATAAATCTAAAATAGCAGAAATAGCACGAAATAAAATTACCGGGAAAATTCAGAATTTCGAAAATCTGATTGCAGAAACCAGAGCCTCAAGCAATGATACCAAAAGCTCGATGGGGGATAAATATGAAACCGGCAGGGAAATGCTTCAGCAGGAGATCAATAATCTTCAAAGGCAGTTAAATGAAACGCTGAACCAGCAGATGTTAATTCAGAAAATAACAGATGAACCTTCATCAAAAGTACAGAACGGCGCTTTGGTAAAAACCGATAAAGGACTTTTTTATATTGCCGCTTCGGTTGGGGAAATCGTCCTGGACAACCGGAAGATTATGACGGTGTCTTCCGAATCGCCTTTGGTAAAAGCCATGGCAGGATTGTCAAAAGGACAGAGTTTCTTTATCAATACAGTCAGGCAGACCATTGAGGAAATTTGGTAGCCCGTTTCAGAATAACAACTGAAGCTCAAATCAGCCTGAAGACTTAAATCGCTGATGATTTTATTTTAGGCTTAAATTAAGTTGATCAGATATAATACGGCAGTACAGCCTATTGGCAAAATGAATGGTTTTTATTCGGTCTTTTAATTTAGATTCTTTAAATTTGAGCCATAAAACAGCTTTTTCAGGATGCAGAATTATTTAGACCTTTTACAGCATATTGCAGATCACGGAACAGACAAAACCGACAGGACGGGAACCGGAACCAGAAGTGTTTTCGGGTATCAGCTGAGGTATGACCTGTCCAAAGGTTTCCCATTGGTGACGACCAAAAAAGTGCATTTGAAATCGATTATCTATGAATTGCTCTGGTTTCTAAAAGGCGATACCAACATTAAATATTTAAAAGACAACGGCGTTTCAATCTGGGACGAATGGGCAGACGAAAACGGAGACCTGGGCCCTGTTTACGGTGCCCAGTGGAGAAGCTGGAACGGTGCAGACGGGAAAGTGGTTGACCAGATCACGGAGGTAATTGACCAGATCAAAAAAAATCCGGATTCCAGAAGGCTGATCGTTTCCGCATGGAATGTTGCCGAAATCCCCAATATGGCCCTGGCACCCTGCCATGCGCTGTTTCAGTTTTATGTAGCAGACGGAAAATTATCACTTCAACTATACCAGAGAAGCGCAGATGTTTTCCTGGGAGTACCTTTCAATATTGCGAGCTATGCATTGCTGTTGATGATGGTCGCTCAGGTCTGCGATCTGGAAGTGGGGGATTATGTTCACAGTTTCGGGGACGTGCATATTTACAATAATCATTTCGAACAGGTGAACAGGCAGTTGTCAAGAGAAGCAAGGCCGCTTCCGACCATGAAATTAAATCCTGAAATCAAAGATATTTTCAGCTTTGATTTTGAAGATTTTACGCTGGAAAATTACGATCCGCATCCGGGGATAAAAGCGCCTGTTGCGATTTAATTTTTTAATAATAATTTCATTAACTTCAGTTCAGATTCAGAGATTATGGAAATTAAAATCAGTTCAGATGAATACGCAGATATCCCTTTCATCAAAAAACTTTTATCGCAGATAAAGGGTATTAACAGTATTGAGGTTTCTGAAAATGATAAAGTTGATTCATGGGAAGAGACTGAGAATTCTGATGAGTTTAAAGAAATAATTAAAAGAAGTCGAAGTCAAATTAAAAATGGAGAATATCAGGAATATTCCAAAGAATTAATGGATTGTATTTTTAAGAAGTAATGAAAATAATATTTTCGGACATTGCATTGCGATTGAAAGTCTTAGGAAAATCAATGATTTTTTAAGTGAACACTGGACCAAAAAGGAAATTAATTATTTAAACGGGATTTAGATAAATTAGTTGAGTCATTTCAAGACAGAATAGTTTCATATCCGACAATAGATTCAGATAGCGAATTACAATTTGCGTTGTTGGGAAAGAAACAGGTTAAAGTATATTTCGATGTTAAAACAGATGATGTAGAGATTTTATTATTTCTTCCTTTAAAAGGTAATCTGGAAAATATTCAGAAACTGTTTGATAAATAAAATATAAAAAAGTGAAGCACAAAACTTCACTTTTTTTTGTAACATTCACCGGATTTTTTCAACCTATTGATTAAATCTCAATGCATGATAAAAAAGTTACTTTTTCTTTCAGTAGTAAGCATTTCAGGTATTGCTTTTTCTCAGAATAATGTAAAGGAAAAACTGGGAAACTATCTGGATTCCCTGTTTGTACACCATAAGGCGATGGGGAGTTTTGCCTTCTCAGATAAAAATCAGACGAATTTTCTTAAAGTTGTAGGATTCTCTGATATTGAGAAACAGCAGAAAGCCAATATGAATACCCAATATCGTATTGGTTCGATCAGCAAGACTTTTACTGCCGTTCTGGTCATGAAAGCGATAGAAGATAAAAAACTTTCTTCAGACAAAAAACTTTCGGATTTCTATCCTCGGATTCCCAATGCAGATAAAATTACGGTTGAAAATCTACTGCAGCACAGAACGGGAATCCATAATATTACCAACGAAGCAGACTATTGGCAATACAATACAAAACCTCAGACAGAGAACGGTTTAATTGATATTATTAAAAAATATCCGAGTGACTTTGCTCCGGGGACGAAATTTGAGTACAGTAATTCAAATTATATTTTGCTGAGTTTTATTCTTGAAAAAGTGTATAAAAAATCATATGCAGAATTAATTAAGGAAAAAATTGCGAGGCCTTTAAAATTAACTTTAACGGAAGCGGGAGGAAAAATTGACACCTCAAAAAATCAGGCAAAATCTTACCAGTATACCAACGGGAAATATGAAGCTTCATCCGAAACGGATATGAGTATTCCGATGGGGGCAGGAAATATTATTTCAACGCCAACCGAACTTTTGAAATTCATCCTTGGCTTGGAACACGGAAAACTGATCAAAAAAGAAAGCCTGGAGAAGATGAAAAACTTTATTGATGGTTATGGTTACGGACTGTTAAAAGTTCCTTTTGATAAAGATTGGGGCTTCGGGCATACCGGAGGAATTGATAAGTTCGGCTCTGCATTATTTTATTTTCCTGATCTGAAGGTGGCCATGGCTTTTAGCACCAACCAATCGGATATGGATACCAATGAGATTTCAATTAAAATGATAGAAACTGCAATGGGGAAAGACTTTGAAATGCCCGGTTTCAAAACACTTGAAATTCCTGAGAATGAACTTCAGAAATTTGTGGGAATGTATTCTGGTAAAGACATTCCTTTAAAAATCAATATCTTTATCAATGACAAAAAACTGATGGCACAGGCCACCGGACAAGGCGCATTTCCTTTGGAGGCAACTTCGGATACCAGATTTAAATTTGATACGGCCGGAATCATTATCGATTTTTATCCGGCAAAAAATCAGTTTGTCATTACACAGGGAGGAACAAAAAATACCTTTACAAAAGAATAAGACAATGAAATATTTAAAAATCAATACCGAAGAAACAGCAGACCTTGAAGCATTAAAAAATGCCATCCTTCAGATGAAAGGTGTGGAGGCTGTAGAAATCATAGACGATGAAAATCCGGAAAGCGAGCTGAAGAAAGCATTTCACAAAACCAAAGAACAGTTCAAGAAGGGGGATTATGAGACTGTGGTCAATGATATTTTCGACATTTTAACTAAAAATAATTCTAAAAATAAGTAATACATAAAAATGAAAAAAGCCGTTTTATCGATTGCTATCCTGGGAGGAATTTTCTTTTCCGTGAATACAGCAGCACAAACCGAAACCTCAGGAAAGGAAAAAGTCTACCGGGCTACCCATACCAAAGTAACGGAACTCAGGCACACCAAACTGAAAGTAAATTTCGATTATCAGAAAGAGCAGATGAACGGGGAAGAATGGCTGACAGCCGCTCCATTTTTCTATCCGACAAATGAACTGACCCTTGATGCCAAAGGAATGCTGATTCATGA
Source organism: Chryseobacterium gregarium DSM 19109 (assembly GCF_000430845.1). Classification (GTDB taxonomy): domain Bacteria; phylum Bacteroidota; class Bacteroidia; order Flavobacteriales; family Weeksellaceae; genus Chryseobacterium; species Chryseobacterium gregarium. The sequence continues at coordinate 232,941 of NZ_AUMU01000002.1, forward strand.
AGTCGCATTGGATATCAATGGTAAAAAATCTTCTTTAAAATATGATTATAAGGATGATGTACTGAAAATTACTTTAGATAAAACATATCAAAAAAATCAGGATTATACGGTATATATCAAATATACCTCCCGCCCGAACGAAGTAAAACAGGAGGGCAGTGCAGCCATTAACGATGCCAAAGGCTTGTATTTTATTAACGCACAGGGAAAAGATGCAGACAAGCCGACCCAGATCTGGACGCAGGGCGAAACGGAATCTTCTTCCGCATGGTTCCCGACCATAGACAAATCCAACCAGAAAACGACTCAGGAAATCTACATGACGGTTCCTGATAAATATGTAACGCTTTCCAACGGAATCTTAAAAGACTCGCAGAAAGAAGCTAACGGCCTTAGAACAGACCACTGGGTAATGGATAAAAAGCATTCTACTTATCTTTTCTTCATGGGCGTAGGCGAATATGCAATCGTAAAAGACAAATGGAGGAATATTCCGGTTGATTACTATATCGAAAAAGAGTATGAACCATACGCCAAACAGATTTACGGAAATACGCCGGAAATGATGGAGTTCTTCTCCAAAAGGCTGGGGTATGATTATCCATGGGCAAAATATGCGCAGATTTCGGGAAGGGATTATGTGAGCGGTGCCATGGAAAATACTACGGCAACCTTACACGGAAGCGATATTTTACAGAAACCGGGGCAGTTAATTGATGAAAATACCTGGGAAGATACCATCGCCCATGAATTGTTCCACCATTGGTTCGGGGATCTGGTAACAGCGGAAAGCTGGAGCAACTTAACGGTCAACGAATCTTTTGCCAACTATTCCGAATACCTCTGGAATGAATATAAATACGGAAAAGACCAGGCTGATTACCATCAGATGAAAGATGTGAATAACTACATTCACAATCCTTCCGATTTTAAGAAAGATCTGGTAAGATTCGATTATGATTCCCGTGAAGACGTATTCGATCTGGTTACCTATCAGAAAGGGGGCGGGATCCTTCACATGCTGAGAAATTACCTGGGTGATGATGCCTTTTTTGCAGGAATGCAGGATTATCTGAAAACCAATGAATATCAGAACGCTGAAGCCCATCAGTTGAGGCTGTCATTTGAAAAAGTGTCAGGGAAAGACCTGAACTGGTTCTTTAACCAATGGTATTTCGGAAGCGGCAACCCGAAAATTAAATATGCCTATACTTTCGAGCCTGTGAAAAAGCAGATTGCTGTCACCATCGAGCAGACGCAGGAACAGCTGTTCCAGTTCCCTCTGGCAATCGATGTTTATGATAACGGAAAGCCCAAAAGATACAATGTCTGGGTAAATGCGGAGGCGAAAAATATTTTCAGTTTTGATACTTCTAAAAATGCAGATCTGGTAAACATCAATGCAGACGGCGTTTTACTGGCAGAAATTACCGATACGAAAACGCCCGAGCAGAACCTGATGCAGTACACCGGTTCCAAAGAATTCAAAAGCAGATACAATGCTTTGAACGGAATTAAAGAACAAGTGGGGAAAAATCCGGCAGCAACAAAATTACTGGCTGCAGCATTAAAAGACCCTTATTTCCGAACAAGAATTAAGGCATTGCAGTTAATGGATCTTTCAAATCCGGAACAGTTTAAAGCATTAGGTTCCGATGTGGAAAAACTGGCTTCAAAAGACCCGAAAACACTGGTTCAGGCAGCGGCAATTTCAGCATTGGCAAAAACAAAGGATAAAAAATACCTTCCGGTATTTGAAAAAGGAGTGAATGCAGTTTCAAATGCTGTGAAAGGCAATTCCGTAAGTGCGGTGGTAGCTGTTGATCCTTCAAGAGCGGGTGCCCTGGCCGAAAAAATCGATCTTGATGGCGCATCAGAAACCCTAATGAGCCAGATGCTTCCGATTGTCGTGAAAAATAAAGTGACTTCCCAGATGTCGAATATTGCTCAGCTTGTTGCATTTTATCCTTTTATTAAATTCCAGAATCCAGAATTGGGGAAATCTGCAGAAGAAGGGTATAACTGGATTATGAGTTCTGATAACCTTAAAGCAACGGAAAGCATTACAAAAATAGTAACCCAGGCAAAAGGACAGATGGGGGACAATCCTCAGGTGAAAATGATGATTTCCCAAATGCTGAAAGACGGTCTGAGTAAAAAAACAGAGCTTCTGAAACAGAATCCTCAAAATGCGGCAAGCATCAATAAGCAGATTGATGCCATTAATAAAGCCATAGAAAATTTTAAATAATCATATAATTATTTAAAAACTCAAAAGCACTTCTGAAAAGAGGTGCTTTTTTTAGTTTCATATCATATTTTAACATCCATTTTGTAAAATCTGTCAAATATCATCACCGGTTAAACGTTTACATTTTTTAAATTCGTATTAAAATTTAATACTATGACTTTCGGAATTGAAGCAGCCAGCTATTATGTACCTTCATTATATTTGGAAATTAAAGAACTGGCAGAAAAAAGGGGGATAGAACCTGCAAAGCTTGAAAAAGGGCTGGGCCTGCATAAAATGGGATTTCCCGATGTGCATGAAGACGCTGCAACTTTTGCAGCAGAAGCTTTATTAAAATTAATAAAAGACTACGGGCTCGAACCGAAAGACATAGCAAGAATTTACTTAGGTACCGAAAGTGCATTGGATGCGGCGAAACCGACGGCTTCTTATGCCATGCAGATGACTGAAAAAGTACTGGAACAGGAATTCGGGGAAAGATGCTTTAAAAACTGTGATGTGGTGGATATGACCTTTGCCTGCATCGGAGCGGTAGACGCTCTTCATAATTCACTGGATTTTGTAAGAGCCAATCCGGATAAAAAAGCAGTGGTGATGGCCAGTGATTATGCCAAATACGAGCTGGACTCTTCCGGGGAATATACACAGGGCGGAGGTGCCGTAGCCCTTTTGGTTTCTGCAAAGCCGGATTTGCTGGAAATTGAAAACAAATGGGGGGTTGCTACAGAAAGCGTTTTCGATTTTTTCAAGCCGAGGCGGAGTTTCAATAAACAGGATCTTATCAATGCACCGGAAAATTTCCCGGATAAAATAGAAATTTTTACCGATGAGCCGGTTTTTGACGGTCAGTATTCCAATCAGTGCTACCAGGATAGAATCCGGGAAGCCTACGACCATTACAAAAAGATTACCGGAACAGCGAAGCCTTATGAAAACTGGAAATACCTGATTTTCCACCTTCCCTATGCTTTTCATGGCAAAAGGGTCTTCACGGAAATTTACAGCCTGGAAAAAGGGCTCCCGTACTCAAATCCTGAAGAACAAAAAGCGGTGGCAAAATCACCGGACTATATTCGGTTCATCAGTGATAAAATAGAAAAGTCCCAAAGGGCCTCATCAGAAATCGGCAATATGTATACGGCTTCCATTTTTATGGCCCTGCTTTCTGCCCTGCAGGTTTCTTTTGATGAACATGAAGAACTGGCCGGACAGGAAATCGGGTTTCTGGCTTACGGAAGCGGTTCCAAATCAAAAGTCTTTGCCGGAAAAATTTCGGAAAACTGGAAAAAAGTAGCTGAGAAATGGAACCTGTTTGAAAACTTAAAAAACAGGACCGCCATTGATTTTGAAACGTATGAAAAACTGCACCGGAAACAGTTGGAAGCATCCGTTAATGAAGACTATAAAGGTTTCGGATTAAAAAATATTGAATCGCAGAACCCGGTTCTGAAGGGAGCAAGGTACTATGATTATCAAAAGTAATCCAATAAAAAAAGTAAGCATTTCATCCGGAGTGCTTACTTTTCATTATGATGAATGCCATTGATATAATAAAGGCTAAGATCAATGAATTAATAATCCAGTCTGCTTTCCTGCTGATTTTAACACCAAATAGATATTCGATAATATCTTTAGGGGATATCATGATCAGTTATTATTCAGAAATAAAATGTTATCCTGGTAACTCTTTGGGGTAGTTCCCACCAGTTGCTTAAATACCCTCGTAAAATAATTCGTATCCGAAAAACCGGTCTGGTAAGCGGTTTCCTTGATGCTGTTCCGGCTTGCCAATAGCTCTTTGGCTTTGGTTATTCTTTCGTGCAGAATAAATTCATTGGGGGAAGTGCCCAGTTCATCCTTAAACATTTTAAAGAAATTGGATTTGCTAACGTATGCCAGCTTTGCAATGCTGTCCACCGACAGTTTCTGATGAAGGTTTTTCCTGATGTAATCCACCACAAAGCTGATCCTTGATTTATGTTTAGCGCGGTTTTTTTCTACCATGCTCCTCGCCTGGGTCTGCATCAGGCGGATCAGAAGTTCTTTCACGGCAAAATCCGCCATAATATCTTTTTGAGAATTGTCGTCCATGGCAATCCGCATGATATTGTTGGTGGCAGAAGCCAGTGAAGGGTTATTGAAAAGGAAATATTCATCCAGCTCAATGTTCCACTGCGACGTTTCATCTGCTTTCGGGCTGTAATAGTTTAAATGATTCAGGGAATCTTCAATAAATTCTGGGTTCAGCCTCAGGGAAATGCACTGTGACGGCGTCTCATCAGCTTCAGGAAAATCAATCACCATCGTTTCGCCCGGTGCTATCAGCATGCTTTCTCCCGGAAGGTAATCAAAATAGCCGGTTTTGTTCTCTAGCTTCATGTGCTTTTTCCCGCGGAGCATGGCTGTAAAAGCAATGGTGTCAAAATGCAGTTTTACGTCAAAAGATGCCTGGTGCGTTTCATAGATGCTGAATTCACAATTGCTCATATTGAATACGGTCTGGTTTTCAACGAGATGCAAGAGCTGGTTTTGCCGCTTTAATTCAGGGGTATGGAGTAAAAATTTAGAATTGTTCATTGCTGAATAGGTTTGGTGCCTGTTTTACCCAAATATAAAAATTATCAGGCTAAGCAACTGTTAATGAAATGATAAAATTCGTGGTACGTACGATTATGAAGTTTTTTTGTACGATTGTGCTATACGATTAATGTAGGGAACGGTAACTTAGGATCATCAAAAATTAAAATTATTAAAATGAGTACAGTTACAGAACAGGAATCAGGAACCATTTTACAGTGGCCTAAATTTAAAAGCAGATATGATAATTATATTGACGGGAAATACACCGCACCGGTAAACGGGCAATATTTCGATGTGGTTTCTCCGGTAAACGGGAAAAATTTCACCCAGGCAGCACATTCGTCCAAAGAAGATCTGGAACTGGCTGTCAATGCTGCGGAGAAAGCATTCCAGACCTGGAAAGATACTTCATCTACGGAAAGAAGTATTATTTTAAACAAAATAGCCGACAGGATCGAGCAGAACCTTGAAGATCTGGCGACCGTCGAAACCATTGATAACGGTAAAGCGGTAAGAGAAACGCTGGCCGCGGATATACCGCTGGCTGTTGACCATTTCAGGTATTTTGCTTCTGTGATCAGGGCAGACGAAGGGTCCCACAATGAACTAGATAAAGATACCGTTTCTCTGATTGTTCATGAGCCGCTGGGTGTCATTGCCCAGATTATTCCATGGAACTTCCCGATACTGATGGCCGTATGGAAACTGGCACCGGCGCTGGCAGCAGGGAACTGCGTGGTTTTAAAGCCGGCAGAAAGTACACCGATTTCCATCCTGGTCTTAATGGAGCTTGTCGGAGACCTGCTTCCTCCGGGAGTTGTTAATATCGTCAATGGCTTCGGCGCAGAACTCGGAAGGGCACTGGTGACCAATCCTAAAGTGAACAAAGCGGCATTCACGGGATCTACGGCTACAGGCCGTCTGGTGATGCAGTATGCTACAGAAAACATCATTCCGGTAACCCTGGAGCTGGGTGGTAAGTCCCCGAATGTTTTCTTCAGTTCGGTAATGGATGCAGATGATGAATTTTTGGATAAAGCAATTGAAGGAGCTGTCCTTTTTGCCCTGAATCAGGGGGAAATCTGTACCTGTCCGTCCAGATTGCTGGTTCAGGAAGATATTGCGGATGCCTTCATAGCAAAAGTAATCGAAAGGGTAAAAGCGATTAAAGTAGGAAACCCGCTGGATAAAACGGTGATGATGGGCGCGCAGGCTTCCAAGATCCAGAAAGATAAAATCCTTTCCTACATCCAGTTAGGAAAAGAAGAAGGTGCGGAAGTGCTGGTCGGAGGTGATGTCAGCCATATGGGTGAAGACCTTGAGAACGGATATTATATCCAGCCGACTATCTTCAAAGGAAACAACAGGATGAGGATTTTCCAGGAGGAAATTTTCGGGCCGGTACTGGCATTCACTACATTCAAGGATGAAGAGGAAGGTATTAAAATTGCCAACGATACGATTTACGGATTGGGAGCAGGCGTGTGGACAAGGGATGCACACCAGCTGTATAATGTTCCGCGTAAGATCCAGGCGGGAAGAGTCTGGGTAAACCAGTACCATTCTTATCCTGCAGGAGCGCCGTTCGGTGGATACAAGCAGTCGGGAATCGGCAGGGAAAACCATAAAATGATGCTGGACCATTACCGCCAGACCAAAAATATGCTGATTTCATACAACAAGAACAAATTAGGATTTTTTTAAATAAAGTTAGGGCGTGCCCGTTTATTGCCTCAGCTAAACAGGGCCGGGGCAAAAACGGTCGGGCTATGCAGGGCTCCACTTCGTTTCGGTGCTACGCTTCGCTTCGCACTCTTGCTTTCAGCAAGACCCTTTCTATCCCTCACGCAAAATACGGTTTAACTTATAGGGTAAGGAACAGGAATTGCAGCAGATTTACAGATAATGCTGAGGTAAACAAGTATGATAAACGCTAAAGGTCCGGCTGAAATTAATTGGCCGGACTTTTTAATGTTAATAAACACCATTATGGAAGAAGGTAAACAGCCACTTCACTTTAAAAATATTTATTAAAAAATTACGTCTTTACAACGAGCCGGAATCAAATCCATAAAAATCAAATAATATGCAGATCACAATATCCAGAGTATCCGTTACGGAAAAAGCCCTTGAGGTTATTTGGGAACTCGAAAAAAAATACGGCGAACTTATGTTCTACCAGGCCGGGGGCTGCTGCGAAGGTACCCAGCCGCAATGCTTTGAAAAAGGAGGCTTTTACCCGAGAATGAATGATGCCATGATTGGAACCATCAACGGCCATGAATTCTGGATTGACCGGGATCTTTTTGAATACTGGCAGTATTCACATTTCACACTGGATGTTACCGACGGTTTCGGACCGGGTGGTTTTTCCCTGGAAACCCCATTGGGAAAAACGTTTAAAGTGCATTATAAGCTTTTTAACAAAGAGGAATATGAAAATTTAGAGCCGGTAAAACGCAGTGAATAAATAGATTATTTATAATTTTTGAATTGACTATTTTTTTGAAGCATGAAATTTATTTCTCTTTCAAAATCATATTTATCTCTTTTTATATTTCTTTTTAAAATAAAATACTCGCTGATTCCGATGATGCATGGAAAAGCAATAATAAAATAATTATTATAATTTACAATCTCTGCTGCAGAAATAGTTAGGAAAAGGAGCAGTGCTAAGATGGCAGTCAGAAAATGGAAAGTGAAAGGAGTAAATTCCATCTGAATATAGGTTGTATTATCTTTTTCTGAAATATTTCCTTTTATAATGCAATGAAAAACATTATAATCAAAAAAATGTCTTCTTCTTTTAATTATAAAATCATTTTTATTAACAGTTCCCCTGTATTCAAATCTTGTAGGGATACCGTAATCAGGAATTAATGTGATGAATGTTGTATTAGTGCTATAAGTGATCTTTTTCAGACTTGCAAAGAAATGAGATTTTTCCATCTCAATGTTAAAACTCAGATGGTCATATAAGCCTATAAATTTATAAAAGGGATTCATGTTAATCTCAATACAATTTAATATATTCTATCTGCTCAATTAAACCTTCACAAACCGGTTCACAAACATTGAAGCCACCAACTGGCCGACTGCATTAAGAACCGTAGCCAATGGGTCTACCAGCGTCCCGATAATCATCACGGCCGGAATCGCTTCCTGAGGTAATTTGTATACTGAGATCATCAGCATTTCACCAATATACCCGCCGTTCGGGATTCCGCCTGCCACAATGCTTACGAAAACCGTAATTCCCAAAGCCAGCAGAAGATTGACTGGATCGAAGAAATCCCTTCCGATAATCAGGAAAGCCACATAAATTTTGATGATTGAAGACATCGAAGAACCGTTTTTATGCAGGGTCGTCCCGATAGGGATTACGATATTGGCGATTTGATTTGGAACTCCGATTTTAGATGCTGCCGCCAGATTCGCAGGCATCGTGGCAAAACTGCTGCAGGTACTCAGAGCGGTTAGGGTAGGATAAACAGCATTTGTCCAGAAACTTTTTACGCCGTTGCGGCCTTTGGCAATGAAAGCATACAGGGAAAAGAAAACCAGGAAATACACAATTCCGGCTGCATAATATAATCCTAAAGGTTTTGCATAAAACCCGAATAACTGAGGCCCCAGAGTAGCCACCTGATACGCAAAATATGCACCCAGGCCAATAGGAGCGATATTCATGATCAGCATAAGGAGTTCTTTCATCACTTCATAGCCTGAAGCAATGAACATCCTGAAAGCCTGGCCTTTTTCATCCGCTTTTCTGGCGGCAAAACCGGTCATGAAAGCAAAAATCAACAGAGCCAGCATATTCTGCCTGGAAAAAAGCTGTGTAAACTCCCCGACAGTAAAAAAGCTGACAATCCTGTTTCCCCAGCTGTCATTATTTATAGCTTCTTCAACCATTGCCTTACTTCCCGAAATTCCTGAAACCGGAAATAAATAAACAGTACCAATCGTAAAGATGGCAGCGGTAAGAATGAAAAAAAGAAAGGTGAAAGCCATGGTCACCATAATCTTCCCGAATTTTGATTGCTGCTCCAGTGAAGCAATAGAATTGGAAACGGCAAAAAATACCAAAGGCACGACACTGACAAAGAGAAGATTAAGGAAAATATCTCCCAAAGGTTTTACATAATCAACGACAGCGGGGGCAACGATTCCGAGAATGCTTCCCGCAATGATGCCCGACAGTAAAAGTAAAATACCGGAGTAGTTTCTGATGATCTCTTTCATACAGCGCTTTTACTCAAAGGTAGGTTTATTTTTAACATTCCGTTATATATTTTTAAGTCTTAAAATGCTTAAATTTGGGTAAAAAGGTTTCTATGGCTTATATTGATTACTATAAAATTTTAGGCGTAGACAAAAACGCAACCCAGGACGATATTAAAAAAGCGTACCGGAAACAGGCAAGAAAACTGCATCCTGATCTTAATCCCGATGACAAAGAAGCGGAAAGGCAGTTTAAAGAGCTGAACGAAGCAAATGAGGTGCTCAGCAATCCGCAAAACCGTGCGAAGTATGATAAATACGGAGAACATTGGAAGCATGGCGAAGAATATGAAAAGGCACAGCAACAGCAGCAAAGGCAATATCAGAATGAGAGCGGGAACTTCGGAGGCGGATTTTCAGGAAATGATTTCGGGGAAGACGAAGACTTTTCAGATTTTTTCCAGAGCATGTTCGGCGGTGCGGGAGGAGGCTTTGGCAGAAGTTCGAGAGGAAGTGCTTCAGGGAAATTCAAGGGGCAGGATGTACAGGCGGAACTTACGTTAAGTTTAAAGGATGCTGCAGCTACCCATACCCAAACTTTTGAAATCAACGGAAAAAAAGTAAGAATTACCATTCCGGCCGGCGTGCATGACGGCCAGCAGATCAAGCTGAAAGGCCACGGAAATCCTGGGCACAACGGCGGTCCGGCCGGGGATTTATACATCACCTTCAACATTCCTGCAGATCCGGATTTTGAAAGATCCGGTAATGACCTGAAAACAAAAGTAACCGTCGATCTGTATACTGCCGTGTTGGGCGGAGAAGTAAATGTAAATATCCTCAGCGGAAGTGTCAGCCTCAAAGTAAAATCCGGCACACAGAACGGCATGACCGTAAGGCTGAAAGGAAAGGGATTTCCGGTTTACAAAAAGGACGGGCAGTATGGGGATTTATTTGTGACCTATGAAGTAAAACTGCCTACCTATCTTACCGAAAAGCAGAAAGAACTCTTTGAACAACTTAAAAATTCCTAGGCTATGAACGAAAGAATATCGAGGGAAGAGCTCGTAAAAATATACAATATAGAAATCACTTTTTTTGATGAGCTGGTGGATTCCGGTTTACTGAATATCCATACAGAAAATGAAACACGGTATCTGATGTATGATGATTTACATTATTTTGAAAAATTTACCAACTGGCATTACGACCTGGACATTAATCTTCCGGGACTGGAAGTGATCCATGAAATGCTTCAGAAAATGGATGACCTGAAACAGAAAAACCGCGAACTGATGAACAAACTTTCTGTAATTCGTGAAAGATATGAGGATATTTAATTAGTTTTGCAAAAGAACGGTTAAGGCCAATTAAACCATCTTAAGATGAACGACGATAAAATCATCAATTTACAGATCAACAGGAAAGATTTTGAAGACGTCTACTTCAGCGGTACTTCAGGAAGCCTTTTATTTTCATCAGCCACAAAAGGAAAAACCGTTACGACCCTAATTGTAGGTTTGATTCTGGCCATTCTGTTCATCTTTAAAGATGATTTCAGCAAAGAAAAATTCGGGATTTTATATTTTGTCAGCTTTTTATTTCTTCTTTGTGTCATTTTTCTTTCCGTAGCGGTTAATAAAGTGTCACGATGGAAAAAGGAAGTCACTGCCTACCTGAAGACTTTGGAAAACGCGGAAATTTACCAGATTAAATTCAATAAGAAAATTTTTACGGTAAATATCAATAATGAGAAAGAAACCTGTCTTTGGACCGAGTTTACTTCTGCAGAGGCCGGTGAGAAATTTATTGCTCTGGAAGGGAAGTACAATTATATGTTTCCGCAAAAATCAATGAGCCCGGGAGACTACGAAGTGCTGAAACAGGCAGTAAAGAAAAATATCAGATAACAAAAAACTCAGAGCATTTTCTCTGAGTTTTTATTATATAATACAGTCTGGTTAATCCAGCCAGCCCATTTCTTTCATCCACTCATCATTGTAGATTTTTCCTACATACCTGGAACCATGATCGTGAAGAAGAACCACGATTACATCATTTTCCGTGAACTGATCTTTCATCTGGAGTAAAGAAGCAATCGCACTTCCTGCAGAATAACCGCAGAAGATTCCTTCCTCTTTAGCTAACTTTCTTGCATAAATGGCACCGTCTTTATCCGTCACTTTCTCAAAGTGGTCAATCACAGCCATATCGTAATTTTCAGGAATAATATCTTCCCCGATTCCTTCCGTTATATACGTATAGGCGTGATCGTAATGAAGCTCACCGGTTTCGTGGTATTCCTTTAAAATAGAACCGTAGGTATCCACACCGATTACCTTAATGTCCGGATTTTTCTCCTTGAAGAATGTTCCGCAGCCGGTAATCGTACCTCCTGTTCCGGCTCCCACTACGAAATGGGTCAGCTTTCCATCGGTCTGTTCCCAGATTTCCGGAGCTGTTGATTCATAATGAGCAGCTCTGTTGGATAAATTATCATATTGATTAACATACCATCCGTTTTCCGTTTCTTTTGCCAGCCTTTTGGAAACCGAATAGTAAGAACGCGGGTCTGTAGGTTTTACATCGGTAGGACATACAATGACTTCTGCACCTACGGCACGAAGGATATCACATTTTTCTTTTGACTGTTTGGAATTGGTTACAAAAATACATTTGTATCCTTTGATGATCGCGGCAAGTGCAAGACCCATCCCTGTATTTCCGGAAGTTCCTTCAATGATGGTTCCTCCCGGTTTCAATCTCCCGTCTTTTTCAGCATCCTCAATCATTTTCACAGCCATCCTGTCTTTTACGGAATTGCCCGGATTGAACGTTTCTACCTTGGCCAGGACCAAAGCCGGAAAATCTTCACCTAAAACTTTATTAAGCTTTACCAGCGGTGTATTTCCGATCGTTTCAAGAATATTTTCTGCGTATTTCATAAATGTTTTATAAGCCCTGCAAAGATACGGCTTTAAATTTTATTGAGTTTAAGGTTATGATCATAGTATATTAATGACCTTAAGGCTTTAATCGAATTTAAAATTAAAGGTTTCTTAAATCACAATATTAAAATTCAACATCAATCGATATACTATTAGCTATTGATTTAATTGTATTTAATCGCTTTAACCGGAGAAATTTTACTGATCAGATAACTCGGAATGATCAGAGCAAGCCCGGATATAATAAGTATTCCTGCTGAAATAGAGATGATGGCAATAGGATTAAAATCTACCGGAACCGTGCTTACATAGTAGTTTTCAGGATTTAATTTGATAATTCCGAAAACTTTCTGAATCAGGATCAGACTGAGCCCGATCAGGTTTCCGCACAAAAGCCCAGGAATCATAATGATCAGAGTATAGTTGATGAAGGTTGCCCTGATCTGGCCATTGCTGGCCCCTAAAGTTTTCAGCAGGCCAATAGAGTTTGTCCTTTCAATAATGAGAATCAGGAGTACCATAATGATGTTGATCACCACAACAATCAACATGATAATGATAATCAGGGCAATATTGGTATCAAAAATACTGATCCAGTCGGTAATTTGAGGAAATTTTTCGGTTGCTTTTTCCGCATAGTTTTTATAACCGATCAGTTTCTCGATTTCAGGAAAATCACTGTCGATATCATTGATGTCTTTGAAAAAAATATCAATGCCGCCTACTTCGTCCGGCTTCATATCCTGGATTTTTCTGACATGGCTGATGTCCCCGATGACAAACTGGTCATCGATCATCTTAATATCGGTTTTATAGATACCGACTACTTCAAACTTCCTGTAAACAGGCTGCTGGTCAGTTCTTGAAAACACGGTGACAATACTGTCTTTTAATTTCAGATGAAGGTCACCGGCTGTCTTTTGGGAAATAGTCACCCCGTTGTTATATCCGGTTCCGGTTATTTTAGGGGTAGTTCCGGCAATCAGGAATTTTTTAAATCTCAGGCTGTCAAAATCTTTTCCGATCCCCTTAAAAATAATTCCAGCGAAATTGTGTTCGTTTCGCATAATTCCGGTCACTGTTGCATACGTCTGAACAGATTCCACATCCGGCATTTCATTGATCTTTTTTATATCGAGCCCCTGATTGTCAAGAACGGAAGTGTTGTAAGAGGAATTAGACCGTGTGGACTTTACCGTAATGTGTCCGCTGAAATCTGCCAGTCTTTCTTTAATCGCTTTTTTAGAACCGAAACCGGTGGAGACGGTAATTAAAGAGACAATAATCCCTAATGCAACAGAAAGTCTTCCGATGAAGATGATCACCCGTGACAGGTTATTTTTGTTATCTTTGGAAAACGCTATTTTTCTAGAGAAATATAAAGGAAATTTCAAGCTTATGAATTTAGATTTCAAAATTAAAAATTTACTTCTTATTTGCCTAATTTTTTTGGGTGTATTCAATCAATATTATTCTCAGGCTAAAGATCAGCCGGAATTTAAAACCGGGGCAGACCAGCCTGAACTGTATTTACCCTTATTAAAAGGGAAAACTGTCGGTGTAGTTACCAATCAGACCGGATTGATGAAGGACAGAAGCCATGTCGTTGATTTTTTAGTGAAGAACGGTATAAAAATCCAGTCTATTTTTGCACCTGAGCATGGTTTCCGGGGGGATGCAGATGCCGGTGAAAAAGTAAAGAGCGGAGTAGATGTAAAAACGGGAATTCCAATCATTTCCCTGTACGGAAACAATAAAAAACCAAACCCTGAGCAATTGAAAGGAATTGATGTGGTTGTTTTTGATATTCAGGATGTCGGGGTCAGGTTCTATACCTATATTTCAACATTAAGTTATCTGATGGAAGCCGGAGCGGAAAATAATGTAGAGATTATGGTGTTGGACCGCCCCAATCCGCATGACGGCTATACCGACGGCCCGATTTTGAAAAAAAAATGGTCGAGCTTTGTCGGACTGCACCAGGTTCCTGTTGTATATGGTCTGACCATCGGAGAATATGGGAAAATGGTAAATGGGGAGAAATGGTTAAAGAACGGGATTCAGGCAAAATATGCGGTCATTCCTATGAAGAATTATCATAAGAAACGACGTTATCCGATTTCAGATAAGCCTTCACCCAATCTGCCGAATGATATTGCGATTAACTTATATCCGAGTTTATGCTTCTTCGAAGGCACTCAGGTTTCAGTGGGGAGGGGAACAGACCTACCGTTTCAGATTTACGGCTCGCCCTGGACAACCGGTATGCCTTATCAGTTTACCCCAAAACCAAATTCCGGAGCGAAGGATCCTTTCTTAAATGGAAAATTGTGCTATGGTGAAAATCTCTCAGCCCATAAAACAGATTTAAGAGAACTCAATTTAGAGTGGGTAATTAAAGCCTACAAAAACTATAAAAACCCACAAACAGGGTTCTTTTTGAAAAATTTATGGTTTGATACTTTGGCAGGAACCGATGAACTGAGAAAGCAGATTATTTCCGGAAAATCGGTTTCCGAAATCAAAGCATCCTGGGAACCGGATCTGAGAAATTTTAAAAACATCAGAAAAAAATATATTATGTATGAAGACTGATGGTCCGGTATAGTCAAACTAATTCACCTGTACATTATTATAATTTAATAATGTACAGGTGAATTAGTTTGTATTTATAAAAGATGATTGATCAGTCAAAATCCGGTGGCGGATTTTTGTCATTCTTCCCTCTGTTCATAATGACCAACCCTATAGATAATCCGATAACGCCTGCACCAGCGATCATTAATGCTCTTTCTATTTTATCCGGCTGATCATTTCCCAGATAATTCATCAGAAATAAAATGGCAAAAGTGATCATGCAGATAATGATATGGTTTTTTCCGAATAATTTCATGAATTTATTTTAATTGATAAGAAATCATGATACCGCCTCTGTAAGGCAGGATCTCTCCACTTTTATTATAATCTTTAGGAGAATCGTAACGTTTTCCTGTAGTACGGTCATATCCCTTATAAAAATCCTGGGAACTTCCTACGCCGGCGTAGATATCCATATTCCATTTATCGGAAAGCCTGAATTGATACCCTGCTGTAATACCCAATATAACAGAATATCCTTTCTGATAAAGATTTGAGTTAATATAATTAGTACTGGTTTGTTTATCTTTAAAAGCATTATCATTCCAGTAATTCCATTTTTGAGCAATAAAGCGGGAACCTGCAATATTGGCTCCGATATACCAGTGTTTAAAAGCTTCGTCAAAATAATATCTGCCTTCCAGCGAAACTGAATAATACTGCAGCTCATGTCCTCCAAAAGATTTCCACGGAGAGACCAGGACATCTCCCTGCACTGTAAATTTCTTGTTTAACTGATGCTCTAATGCTACATTGACCACTCCGATGGGAATTAATAAGGCATTTCCTTTAATATAAACCCGTTTCTCATCATTCTGTTCCTGTGATTGTTCCTGAGCATTCAGGTTTCCCAGTAGAAATAAGGTCAGGAATCCTGTAATAAACTTCATTTTCGACATTTGTTATTGTATTTCTTGTAATAGTTTCTCAGCTAAAGTAGAATCTTTCTGAGCTTGTGCTGCTAGGTTTCTGGACATTTCGGCGTACGTTTTTGCCATGTCTTTTCTACCCGTCAAGGCATAAATTTTAGCTAAAATATAAGTATTTTCAGAGGTCTCACCACGCATAACGGATTTTTCTGCCCATTCTGCTGCTTTCTTTAACGAAGAAGTGGTTTTCACATGCTCGGAAAATATCCATGCTGCTTTTAGCAGCTCATTAGGTTCGAAAGCTTCCGTATTTTTATAATAGGCAAGTGCTGCTATTTCATATTCCGGAAAATTAGCATTCTGTTCGTAATAACTTAATTTGGTCTGATTAAGTTTCACCTCAGCATCATGCTTTCCAACCAGAGGTTCTGCTGTTTTCATGAAATACTCACTGTTGATCATTTTACTTTGTGTGTCAATAGACTGTTCTACCACCTTAGCCAGCTTCATCTGATTGTCAAATTCCTTATAGGTTTCCTCAGGCAGAAACTTAATGATTTCAGCTTTTCTTTCTATAAAAACATTATAATTTTTATCTTCAGTAGATTTCAGAAAAAATAATAAAAGCCCGACATCATCTTTGGTAAATTCCTCTGTTTTCTTCCTGTTCTCAAAATATCTTTCTGAAGCTTTTTTGGCAAAATCAAAATCTGAGGAAGAATTCAATTTCATAATGTTGATCAGAAATTCAGGATCTTTTTCACCTTTTGCAAAACGTTCTTTCAAAGATCCCTTTTTATTATTAGGAGAATTAATATCCTGGGCCATAGAAAGGAACATACTTTCTTCCATATAACCGAAATTTTGTGAAACAAGTTCTCCGTCTCCGTTCAAAAATAAATAGGTCGGATAGGAACGTACTTCGTATTTAGAAGCAATTTCCCTTCCTTCACCTTTTTCCATGTCAAACCGGGCATTGACAAAATTAGAATTGTAATAGTCTCCGACTGATTTTTGCGTAAAGACATTTCGCTCCATCATTTTACAAGGCCCGCACCATGATGCATAAGCATCAATAAATACAATTTTATTTTCTTTTTTGGCCTTAGCCACAAGGTCTTTAAATGGCAGGTCCTGAAACTGAATCGCTTCCTGGGCAAATAAGGACAGTGTAGAAAATAAAAATAATCCGTAGATCAGCTTCTTCATTTTTTCAGATAAAATTTAAAAAGCGAAGATACTTATTTCAGGTTGACCGATGATGCTTTTTATAAGGTAACATGATGATATTAACGAAATTTTATTACTTTACCTCTATAATATAAAAGCCGGATAAAAATTATCCGACATTATAAAAAATGAATGAAAAGGTTTTAGAATAGAGAATTATGCTCCGAGTTCCAATTGATTTTTAACCAGATTGAAATAGTCGGATTTTTTTTCAACTAATGACTGATGGTTTCCCTGCTCCACAATTTTCCCGTGTTTTAAAACAATAATCTGATCAGCATTTTTCACAGTCGAAAGACGATGGGCAATGATGATAACCGTTTTACCTTTGAAAAATTCCTGTAAATTATCGTGAATCACTTTTTCGTTTTCTGCATCCAGGGCAGAAGTTGCTTCATCAAATAAAATGAAATGAGGATCTTTATAAACCGCTCTTGCAATCAATATCCTCTGTTTCTGCCCACCGGAAATACCGTTTCCGGAAGCTCCGATTTTAGTGTTTAATCCCAAAGGGAGTTCATTTACAAATGATTGTATATTAGCAATATGCAAAGAATGTTGTAATTTTTTATAATCAATTATTTCATCGCCTGTTGCTATATTTCTTTCAATAGTATCAGAGAAAATATGTCCGTCCTGCATCACAACACCACAATTTCCCCTCAGATCTTTTGGAGATATTTCTTTAAGGTTGGAATGGTTAAAATAAATTTCACCTTGTGTAGGTTCATAGAATTTCAAAAGTAACTTAATCATTGTTGTTTTTCCGCTTCCGCTTGCACCTACGATAGCCGTTATTTTGCTTTCAGGGACAAAAAGGCTGATATCCTTCAACACATAAGGAGATTGTGGGCCTTCATACTGAAACGATACATTTTTGAAATAGATTCCTTTCTCAATACCATTTTGGCGTGTATAGTTTTCATTCATTAGCGGAAGCAGATTTTTCTGTTCTTCTTCCGGATGGGTTTGAACTTCATATAAACGTGACAGGCTTAATTTTGCTTCCTGCATAGACCGGAAAAATGTAATCAGTTGGCTAACCGGGTTATTCATTTGGCCGATAATGTAAGAAACACTTAGCAATGCCCCCAATGTCATACTGCCTTGAATAACAAATGAAGCGGAAAGAAATATAACCACAATATTTTTCAGTTGGTTAAGAAAATCAAAGCCGGAAAGTTGAATCTGGTCAACTTTTAAAATTCTTAAGTTGATTTTAAATAATTTCTGCTGTATATTTTCCCATTCTTTACGTTTATAGTCTTCAAATTTATTAAGTTTCATTTCAGAAATACCGTTGATAATTTCATAAATAGATTCCTGGTTTTCACTTTTCTCTTGGAAACGGTAATAATCTAAAATTTTTAATTTTTTAAGCCAATATAACGACCAGATAACAGAAAGCGCAGTAAGTGTAAAATAAGTGGCCAGGATTCTAAAATCGTAGCTCCAAAGAACAACAAAAAAAACAGAAAATGTAAATACGGAAAAAACAGTGACCAGACTGTTTGAAGTAAGGAATAGTTCTATTTTCTCATGGTCCTGTATTCTTTGATTGAAATCTCCCATAAATTTTGTTTCGAAAAATTTAATTGGCAGACTCATCAGCTTTTTTAAGAAATCTGAAATGATACTGATATTCAACCGGCTTCCTACATATAACATAATCCAGTTTCTGAAAATACCCAGAATAATATTGCCTACAAAAAATGCAAGCTGGGCCATAAGAATATAGGTGATGATCCCCATATTTTTTTTACTGACTCCATCATCGATCAGTTTTTGTGTAAGAATAGGGAAAGCGAGAGTGGTTACTGTTCCTAATAATAATATTAATGACAACCATAAAAACTGCTTTTTGTGCGGTCCCAGATAATTATAGATATAGCTGAGTGATACTTTCTGGTCCGGAATATTTTTATTCTGAAAGAATAAATCGGTAGGTTCTAGTAAAAGCGCTACTCCTCTGTCTGTGTTTTTCTGCCAGGACTTTTCAAATGTTTCTTCTGTTAGTTTTAGCATTCCGTGGGCAGGATCGGCAATAGTATAAATTTTTCTTCGGCTAAACAATGGGTTTGAAATCTTGGTAAGTACAACGAAATGATTCTGATTCCAGTGTAAGATGCAGGGTAAGAATTCGTTATTTAAATCCTCAACGGAAATCTGGGTGGCTAATGTTTTAAATCCGATTTTTTCTGCAGCATTATTGATGGCAAGTACTGAAACACCTTCCCGCGAAGTAAAACAATGATCACGCAGATATTGCAGGCCGTATGCTTTGCCATAATATGAAGTTATCATAGCCAAGCATGAGGGCCCGCAGTCCATTTTGTCATGTTGAGGAATAAATTTCATTAGTTTTCCTCTTCTAATAGAAGATTTTCAGCTTCTTGTATTATGGTACGGGATTCTCCTAAAATCTCGATTCCCTTTTTATCGTAGATCATTGAGAGAAAATAAAGTCCGGCTTCAATAGGCCATTCAATCTCAAGATTTTTTAACAATTCTGATACTTTCCAGGTTTTGTGGGTATTTAAGTTGTCAACAATATTTAGTAATTCCGGATGATATCGCATATCTATCTTTGTGCCTCTTACATAGAGATAAAACTGCTCTTTTTCTTCGTCGACCTTGTAGATCATTTTAAAAGGTTCGTTCGTATAGATTTCCTTTTCAAGCAGGAAGTCATAGTCATCCACATTGTATTTGTCTTCTTTCTCTCTTGATTGAGGCGGGGCCTGCCAGCCGGCATTACTCAGTAAGCCATGTTTAAATTCATTATAAAAATATTTGAAGAAATCCCTTGTAGAACCGTTTAAAATCTCTTCATCAAGTTTTAAAATAGAAAGAAACTCCTCGAATGTATCGTTGTTTTCCAAAAAATTATGTTGCGGGGCGATTATATCTTTATTTTCGTGGATATAATCCCTGTAGAATGTATTCAGGATCCTGTCAAAAAATTTAACTTTTGAAGGATTATTAAACCAAAAGGTAACCCCGACAGATAATTCATCACTTTTTCCGATATGAAATTTATCCCATGGCATAAAAAATAAGTCTCCTGTTGAGAAATCATATTTTTCGGCATGTTCCAATAAAGGTTCAATTTCAAAATTATTATGTTTTGTGCCTGTTAATTCTTTATATTTTTCCTGATCCCAGATGTACATGGTTTTGTCTCCGGGTCCCAGATGGAAATGAAGTACATTTTCACCTTTATGGTCCTGATGGATTCCTAGTGGGGTCCATCCGTAATTTCCGATGAAGACGGTAACGTCTACTCCTGTCGCCGGTATGCCGATAATATCAAGGAGTGGTTCCGTAATCATCCTCAGTTCCTTTGAAATAAAGCCTGAATGTCTCTCTAAAAAGTTGACAATAAGACCGAATTTTTCCTTAAAAGCTCTATTACAGTAATCAGTTATTTCTTCATTTTCTAAAGGAGGGTTTTTATATAATTCATCAATAAATTCAGAATTTTCCTTACCTTTTCCCTGAGACGGAAAATACAATCTGAAACCATCAAGATCTTTTGTCTTGAATCTGTTGGTAAGCCCGTCAACTACCGCATTTTTCAGCTTCAGGATAAGATCTTCCGGAATTACATTTTTAATAACACATGTCTGTGTAAAATTTTTATTTGTATCGATAAATTGTTGCCAAAAATCTTTGTTAAACTCTTTATTGCTCATATTGTAATATTTGATGGTGAAAAGAAAAGTAATAGAGAAAATTTGTTTCTCTATTACCTGTTTTTTTACAAGCCGATCACACGCTGAACTTGCTGAACTACTTGCTGACGTACTTGTTGTACTACAACACCATCGGCTGCTTCTGTTTCACCGAAACCACCTCTTAATTGATTTTGTTCAAGTGGGGAAAGAGTTTTTACTTTTAAGAACTCTTTTGCGTTAAATTTTGCTTTTTTCATGATAATAAAAATTTAAAAATGATTTGTTTGCGGATCAAAGTTTATCGACATTCTCTCCTTCGCTGGTCTCTTCTTGCAAGAATTATTTTATAGTCCTGATTGATTCTTATTATTTTTCAGGGATGTACTTTCTGATTTTTCACTGTAACAGTAAGTGATTACTAAACGGATAAATTAATTGTTGTAATAACTTTTAAGTATCTGAACTACTTTGTATTTATATGTTGCTGTTCAATACGTCTTCTCTGGAAGTTTTATTAGTCTCTTTATTCAGAATGAGTTTAAATAAAAGAATAATTTACTGTGCTTTTCTCAAAAGCAGGATGGATAACAGATTGGCTATAGATGTCTAGTTTATAATTGATCAAATACTCATGTTTAAGGTAAAATTGCATGAGATTTTCATAAGCCAATAAAACAGGGATGGTTTCAGAGCCTAAATAGTATTTGGATCTACCGATTATTTTAGGCTCTATCCCCATCAAGTATAATATTTTTAATAGTTTGGTGTCACATTCTGCAAACGCTACGTTTTTTTCTTTTTCGCAAACGCTTCCTATCGCAAGAGTCATTAATTTTTTTAGAGGAAGCGGTCCCTCATTTTTTCTGATGGCAAATCTTCCGATATGCCATATTTCACCCTCGAAATTTTTTTCAAGTATTTGAAAAGGGTGTATGGAAAATATTTTTTCTAAAGGCAGGAGATCAAAATAATTCCATTTGAGTGCCCGGATGGTTCCGATAAAATTATCCTGTGAATCCTGTAAGGCAAAAACCATCGAGTTTTTTCTATACTGTATCTCCTCTTCATAAATAGCTTTTGTCTTTTGTTCTGAAAATATATAGGTCTGATTATGGTGCGTGTAATTTTCTTTAATAATAAATTCTGCTAATTTCCTGTAATCAAAATCGGATGTCAGGATATTTATCTTGCTCATGGGAATTATTTTTCATAAATTTATAGTGATTGATTGGGTCTAACATTACACTTAAGTGTAGAATTTTTATAAAAAATCAAATATTGATAAAAAAACGATACCTAAACTTGAATTTATGAATGAAAATGTAAATGACTTCTTCTTCGAAAAAAATACTGTTGAAAGTATTTCTATTGAGGAAGAAGTTCAGCTGAACAATTATTTACAGGTAACGGAAGCTTTTTCCAGAGTGAGTTATATGAGTGTTTATATTATTGATTACCAAAACAGGAATTTTGAATATGTTTCGGATAATCCTCTGTTTCTGTGCGGGCATTCTGCAGAGGAGGTCAAAATGATGGGATATAACTTTTATTTTAAGTATGTTCAAAAAAATGATCTTGACCTTTTACTTAAAATTAATCAGGCAGGCTTTGATTTTTATGAAAGAATACCTGTTTCAGAAAGAAAGCTGTATACTATTTCTTATGATTTCCATCTTTTAAATAAAGACAAAGCCATTTTAATTAATCATAAGCTGACTCCGATTTTTCTCACCGGCACCGGGAAAATCTGGAAAGCAATGTGCATCGTATCGCTTTCCACCCATACTGAATCCGGTAATATTACCGTTTTTAAGCAGGGTACGAATGAATTTTGGAGTTACCATATCAAAGAAGATATCTGGAAAAACGAACAGAAAGTAAAGCTTACTGAACGGGAGCTTGATGTTTTGAGATATTATGCACAAGGCTATACCATCAATGAAATTGCAGAAAAGATTTTTGTTTCTCCTGATACCATTAAATTCCACAGGAGGAAACTGTTTGATAAAATGCATGTAAATAATATTTCCGAAGCTTTATCGTATGTGACCAATAATAAGCTTTTATAAAAGAGCTGACTTGATATAATAGTCAGGAAACTTTTTGATTTCTTTCTTTGTGGCAAGCAGATACAGTAGATGTGTACAAATCCCTCCTAACAGCCAAGATGCCACAGAAAGCTGAGGGGGTGAATGTTTTTCTTCTTCATTAATATAGGTATTAAGGGTATTTTCCAGCCAATTGTAATTTTTTTCTTTAGATTTTAAATCCTTAATAATAAATTGTACCATTTCCAGTTCATTAAAATTGCTGCTGACTGAAAGTAAATTATCGGAATCGGGGGTAATAACAGTTACCAATCCGGCCCAGCCGAGATTGTACGGATGCAGAACATTGATATTTTTTTCCTGACAAAGCTGATCAAAATATAAAGGAATATCAGAAGTGAAATCTAAGGCATTAATAGCAGTCTTATGATCTTTTATTAAAGTATTAATATTTTCATGATTGATATATTCTGTGTGAAATTTTATATCGGCATCCGGATTGATTTCCTTTAGTCTTTTAAATAGTCTTTCAGATTTATACCATGAAATATCATCTAAAGTATAGTTTTGTCTGTTAAGATTTGAGTATTCTACAGTATCACCGTCAATAATCGTCAAGTTCTCAAAACCGAATCTCAGTGCGCATTCGGCAATATTGCTTCCGATCCCGCAGCCTGCAATCAGAAAAGGGTAGGTCTTAATAAAATTTTGTTCTTGATCTGTTAAGTAAATTCTGTTTCTCTGATACAATTCTTCCATGGTTTATTTAAGCTTTATCGTTCTTAAATAAATATATAATTAATTCAGATTAATATGAAAAACATTTTATAAAATAATCTTAAGATCCTGACAAAAAAATCCCTTCTACAATATTGTAAAAGGGATTTGTGTGGTTTCTCCAGGAATCGAACCAGGGACACATGGATTTTCAATCCATTGCTCTACCAACTGAGCTAAGAAACCGCTTAAATACTTCTTTTCAGAAGCGGTGATGCAAAACTAATGATAATTATTAAAATTTGCAATCTTTACTATAGAACAATTTGAAAAGAAAACCACCTTTTTACAGGTGGTTTTTGTGGTTTCTCCAGGAATCGAACCAGGGACACATGGATTTTCAATCCATTGCTCTACCAACTGAGCTAAGAAACCATTCTTTACTTTGTTGTTTTAAAGTGATGCAAAAGTAGTAAGTTTTGGTATATGAAGCAAGTATTAATAATACTTTTTTTAACAAAACTTAAAACCTATTGATTTTCAGCTGAATTATTTTCCTGTTCTCTTCTAATCTGTTCACTCATTTCCTCTAATACAGGCTTTATCGTGCTTTCAGGAAGGTCACTGATCCGGATATACATCAGTCCGTCAATCGCATCATTAAAATTAGGGTCCACATTAAAGGCAATGACTTTCGCATTTTGCTTAATGTATTTTTTAATCAGAACGGGCAATCTTAATTCCGGCTCAAGATCATCGATGATCTTATCCAGCTTATTTAAATCAGATTCCATTTCATCAAAGAAAAGATTCTTATCCCTCTCCCGGAGTTTTATTTTGTATTCGTTTCTCGGGGTAATATATTGAGCTACGGCAGAATCATAATAGTTGGAGCGCATAAATTCAATCATCAGGGATTTCGAGAATTCTGAGAATTTATTGGAAATGCTCACGCCTCCCATTAAAAATTTATGATCCGGATTTCTCAGGCAGACATGTACGATCCCTCTCCATAAAAGGAAAAGAGGAAGCGGCTTCTGCTGGTATTCCTGACAAATGTAGGCACGTCCCATTTCAATCACTTTCTTAAAAAAAGGATGAATGTCCTGTTCAAATTCAAATAGCGAACTCGTATAAAACCCTTTAATCCCGGATTTTTTCATTACTTCCTTGCCCAGGGCCATTCTGTAGGCTCCCAC
The DNA here is from genome assembly GCF_000430845.1 of Chryseobacterium gregarium DSM 19109. Taxonomy (GTDB): domain Bacteria; phylum Bacteroidota; class Bacteroidia; order Flavobacteriales; family Weeksellaceae; genus Chryseobacterium; species Chryseobacterium gregarium. Next base: position 257,321 of record NZ_AUMU01000002.1, read on the forward strand.
AAGTTTTTCTTCTGCATTGTCCCATAAAAAAAGATGATGGTAATGTTTATCATATTCATCCAGATCAAACGGAAGGTTGCTTCCTTCACCCACCGCCCGGAAAGTAAGTTCCCTCTGCCGCCCGATTTCCCTCATGACTGAAGGGATCTCTTCGTAAGAGGTAAAATAAACTTCATAATTTCCGTTGCTGAAAAACATTTTATCGGTGCCTTTCAGTTTCCTGATGTCATTGAGGATATCTTCTTTCGGAGTTTCATCAATAATGTTCTGAACTATATTTTCTTCCTTTAACAAAGGGAATTTTAAAGAAAGGTTTTTAAGATTGATGCTTTGGGCAAGAGATTTTCTTTTCTCATAGTACGATTTCATCATATATACCTTACGCTTCAGAAATTCACCCAGTTCATCAGTAGTTTCCATATCATCCATTGCTTTTACGGCAATCGACCTTCCGATTCTGATCCTGATCGGTTTTTCCCTTTCATTCATCATTTCCGCAGGAAGCATCAGCGTCTGTAAGTTGGGATGGAGCTTGGCTACCTGATAAAAAATCCGGCTGTTTTTAGCATGGAAATACATCGGAACCACCGGAACTTTTGCCATCTTTATAAGCTTCAGGGCAGGTTTTTCCCACTCTTTATCCAGGATTTCGTTATAAGGATTGTTTTTATTTGACACTTCTCCTGCCGGAAAAATCCCTACACAGCCTCCGTTCTGAAGATGCTTCAGCGTTTCTCGCATTCCGGATGAGCTGCTGTGCACTTCTTTTCTGTTTTCAAAAGGATTGACCGAAATGACATACGGTTCCATGGGTTCAATTTTTTCCAGCAGAAAGTTTCCCATCACCTTAAAATCCGGGCGGACTTCCGACATTATTTTACACATCAAAATTCCGTCGATGGCACCAAGGGGATGGTTTGATACGAGGATAAAAGGCCCCGTTTTAGGAATTTTAGCCAGATCTTCTTCAAAAGCGATGTAGCTCAGGTTCCGTTCTCTCACAAATGAGTCGAAAAAGTCTTTGCCTTCCTTATTTCTTAATTTGTCGTATAATTTATTTACTTCATTGATCTTGGCAATACTCATGATAGCTGATGCAACGGGATTTTTTAAAAATCCTATTTTGCTCAAACCGGAGGCCTTAATTAAGTCGTTTTTCGAAATTAAACTCATGTGTGTCTAGTCGCAATTAGTTTTTATTGTGTTACCATTTGAAGCGTATTCTTCGAAATCTGCTCCAATAATACACTTTTTTCCTGGTAAAATTGATCAATGTTTCCGATCTTGGCATTTCTTACGGTAAATAAAGATACATTTTTTACCACTTCGGTTTTAAATATTTTCTGCAGCTCATCATTAAGATCGTCGATCATACTGAATTTGTCTTCTAGGCATAAAGCCAGTGAAATAGCAGAATTCTGCATCAGTGATACCCTAATTTTATTTTTGGAAAGGTATCCGAAAATTAAACTCATGTGATCTTCCGCAATGAATGAAAAATCTCTTGTCGAAATTTTCAACAAAGTCTGATTTTCTTTTAAAATATACACCTCTTCATTCTGATTTTTTTCAGAAGCTCCTACTTTCGTTCCCGGTCTCGAAGGATCCACAAAGGATTTTACATAAAAAGGGATGTTTTTCTGCTGAAGTGGCTGCAGGGTCTTCGGGTGAATAACGCTCGCTCCGTAATAGGCCATTTCTATCGCTTCTTCATAGGAAATATGGGAAAGAAGGCTGACATCTTTGAATTTTCTCGGATCACCGGTCATGACGCCCGGAACATCTTTCCAGATCGTCATTGCATCTGCGTTTAAACAATAAGCAAAAATGGCAGCAGAATAATCCGAGCCTTCTCTTCCCAAAGTAACCGTGAAATTATTATCATCGGAACCGATGAATCCTTGGGTAACGTAACAGATTTCTTTATTTAAGTGGGAAATGAATTCTTCTGTCCTGGTCCAGTCTACCGTACCTTCTCGGTAAGAGTTATCGGTTTTTACATAATCTCTGGCATCCAGCCATTGATTCGTAAACTGAATCTCGTTTAAATATTCACTTACAATTTTAGTTGAGATCATTTCCCCGCAGCTGACTACCTGATCATAAACGAAGCTGTAATTCGGCGACTTGTTCCTTCTTAAAAAAGAATCGATATCATCGAAAAATAAATTGATTTCAGCAAAAACTGGGTGATTCTCGGAGAAAAGTCCTTCTGCAATCCCTATATGTTTCCGTTTTATCTTTTCAATTTCAGCTTGATAGTTGTCTTTCCTGAAATAAAGCGCCACTACTTCTTCCAGTTCATTAGTCGTTTTGCCCATCGCTGAGATCACCAGCAAGCATTTTTCAAATCCCTGGCTTTGTAATACCATGGACACATTTTTTACACTGTCAGCATCCTTTACTGATGCTCCACCAAACTTGAAAATTTTCATTAAATTGTTAGTAATAAAATTGTTAGATAAAATTTGTGGGAATATTTTACGGGTTACAAAATTATAAATTTACAACGAGATATGAAATAGTGCAATTCGCGGAGCGCCTTAAGATTTCATTAAAATTAAAATGTAGCGTATAAATATTCTGATTTAATAAACAATTTGGGTGTTCATTTTTATGATAAGGTCGCATGTTTTGGCCTGAATTGTGCTGTATGATACTGATAGACAGTTCTTAATCTCTTTTATTAATTATTCTTTTTAAATGCAATAAATTTTACGAAATTTGGAGAAATCGTAAAAATAAAAATATGTCAGATCAGCCATTACAGACTTTAGGAGAATTTCTTATTGATAAGCAGGATGATTTCCAGTATTCCACAGGAGAATTTTCCCGTCTTTTAAGCGCTATAAGATTAGCTTCAAAAGTGGTAAACAGAGAAGTAAACAAAGCCGGCATTGCAGATATTATCGGGCAGTCCGGAAGTGAAAATATTCAGGGCGAAACACAGCAGAAACTTGATGTAATTGCCAATGACATTTTTATTACGGCACTGTCTCAGAGAGAAGTGGTCTGTGGTATTGCTTCAGAAGAAAATGATGATTTTATTGACATTAAATGTAGTGAGAACGGTCACTTAAGCAAATATGTTGTGCTGATCGATCCTCTCGACGGCTCCTCAAATATTGATGTTAATGTGTCTGTAGGAACTATTTTTTCCATCTACAGAAGAGTAACGGAACCAGGTACTCCGGTTAAGCTGGAAGATTTTTTACAGAAAGGCGTTAACCAGATTGCCGCAGGATATGTGATCTACGGTTCATCAACCATGATTGTATATACTACAGGTAACGGTGTTAACGGCTTTACACTGGATCCGTCCTTAGGGACCTACTATCTTTCTCATCCGAATATGCAGTTTCCGAAAACAGGTAAAATTTACTCTATTAATGAAGGAAACTACATTAAATTCCCTCAGGGCGTTAAAAATTACCTTAAATACTGCCAGATGGAAGAAGGTGACAGGCCTTATACTTCCAGGTATATCGGTTCGTTAGTTGCTGATTTTCACAGGAATATGCTGAAAGGCGGTATTTATATTTATCCGTCCTATTCACAGGCTCCCAACGGAAAGCTGAGATTATTGTACGAATGTAATCCTATGGCTTTCCTGGCAGAACAGGCAGGCGGAAAAGCAACGGACGGTTTCAGGAGAATCCTTGAAATCGAACCAACAGAGCTGCATCAAAGAATTCCGTTTTTCTGCGGAAGTGTGGATATGGTGGAAAAAGCAGAAGAATTTATGCGGATTGATAGCGTAAAATAAATGAAAGCTGATTATTTTAAATATATATTACAATTCAAACGCCCGAGTGGAACATCTCGCGGCGTTTTGCTTGATAAAGAAACCTTTATTCTTGAAATTTCTGATGGCGGGAAAAAAGGAATAGGCGAGTGCGCGGTTTTCCGTGGGCTAAGTTTTGATGACCGGCCGGATTATGAAGAAAAACTGAAATGGCTTTGTGAAAATATTCAGCAGGATCCCAAATTCCTGAAAGAAGAATTAAAAGAATTTCCATCGATCTGGTTTGGATATGAGCAGGCTTCCCTGAATCTGCAATACAGTGGTAAGATTTATTTCCCAAGTGAATTTACAGAGGGAAAATCGGCTATGATGATCAATGGATTAATCTGGATGGGTGATATTGATTATATGCAGGAACAGATTCAGGATAAACTAGATCAGGGTTTCCACTGCATTAAACTGAAGATCGGAGTCAACTGGAATTCTGAACGTGAAGTGCTTCAGCAGTTAAGGCGAAATTTTTCAAAAGAGGTATTGGAGCTTCGTGTTGATGCCAATGGCGGTTTTAATGCAGATGAGGCAAAAATAGTATTGCGACAGCTGGCCGATCTGTATATCCATTCTATTGAACAGCCGGTTAAAGCCGGAAACCCATATGAAATGGCAGCGTTGTGTGCTGAAACACCAACACCGATTGCCCTTGATGAAGAACTGATCGGGATTGTGAATTTTGAGGATAAGAAAATACTGTTAGAAACCATAAAACCTCAGTATATTATTTTAAAGCCTTCATTAGTAGGAGGTTTTTCCGGTTCTGATGAGTGGATCTCTCTTGCTGAAGAGCATAAAATCGGCTGGTGGATTACCTCTGCGCTGGAAAGCAACATCGGGCTGAATGCCATTGCACAATATACTTTTACCAAAAAAAATCCGATGCCTCAAGGTCTGGGTACCGGATCTTTATTCACCAATAACTTCACATCAGATCTGGATCTGAAAGGAGAATTACTGTATTTTAAAAATTAAATGTTAAGGAGTAGGGCATGTTGGATTATTTTGATATCCATCATCCCATGCTCTGCAGCAACGTGCTCTCGGGTCCCAGTTGTTACAGCCTAATGGAACTGCGCCTCCACGGATGGTTTTCAATTCGCCTCTCTGTAGTTTTTTCAGATTTTTCATAATAAATTTAATTTAGTTGGGTAAATATGAGTCACTTTTTTGTGATATACAACATTTTTAACTATATTAACATAAATTAAATGAATGATGAATAATTCAATACAGACAATGAGAGTTTAATACATAAACTCCGGGATCATTACGATAAATTAAAATGAAACAGTAATGGTTGTCCGGATACTATCTTGTACTTAATTATTAGTGATGCTGCGTTTTTAAATAACGTCCTGTACGAAAATTGCTTTCTTAATGTATTCCAACAAAGAAGAAAACCTGTTTCTAACCTTTTCCATGATATAAAATTTAGTGTTCTTTGACTAATCCCTTTACAATCTCTATGCCATAGTATGGTATCATATTTGATTTGCCATATGATATTTTTCATATACAGTTCAAACATCTGTTTAAAAAAAGCACTATCTATTTATGCTCAGATATTATAACGTGATCAGTAAAATGATATATAATTATCAGTAATCATACAATCCTATCGATAAAATTCAGGATTATTTCTGTCCTTCACTGAAGTTTAACATAAGGTTCATAATATTCTCAAGGCACCGACAAAATGATGTATATTCAAGAATGATTATTTTTATACATATCAATCCACATTTTACAGGCTTGAAATGATAAATGGAGCGGTCTGATTAAAAAAGTAAATTCTTTGTGATCTGTATTAAGGGCAGTTTCCGGCTGTTGAAGATATATAAGCCGTAATAAGATTAAGTTGAGCTATAGTTTTTAGTTGATGACTAAGATAAACAAAACTATTGAATAATCATCAATTATAGAAAAAATTTATAATTACCGTAAAACGTTAAATTTTCCTAAATTTGCAAATTGCTGTGTCATGCGGCATTTTAAAGCGAACTTAATGGAAGAAGAAAAAAAATCACTCAATTTTATTGAGCAAATTATCGAAGATGATTTGGCAAACGGACTTACCAATGATCAGATCCGTTTCCGTTTTCCACCTGAACCCAACGGTTATCTGCATGTAGGTCATACCAAAGCGATCTGCATCAACTTCGGTTTGGGCGAAAAATACAATGCTCCCGTAAACCTTCGTTTCGACGATACGAATCCTGAAAAAGAAGAGCAGGAATTCGTGGATTCTATTATGAAAGACGTTGAATGGCTGGGTTTCAAATGGGATAAGGTATTGTATGCTTCCGATTACTTCCAGCAGCTTTATGATTGGGCCGTCCAGTTAATCAAAGAAGGAAAAGCGTATGTGGATGAGCAGCCCTCTGAAGTGATTACCGAACAAAGAAAGAACCCTACGGAACCGGGAGTGGAATCTCCTTACAGAAACCGTCCTGTTCAGGAGTCATTGGATTTGTTTGAAAAGATGAAGAACGGCGAATTTGAAGAAGGGGCGATGTCACTTCGTGCAAAGATCGATATGGCTTCACCCAATATGAATATGCGTGACCCTGTGATGTACAGAATTCTGAAAAGGCCTCACCACAGAACGGGTACCGACTGGAAAATTTATCCGATGTACGATTGGGCCCATGGCGAATCTGATTATCTGGAGCAGGTTTCGCACTCCTTATGCTCTCTGGAATTTGAAAATCACAGGCCGTTATACAACTGGTATCTGGAACAGGTTTATGAAAAACCCAAAGTAGCGCCGAAGCAAAGGGAATTTGCCAGGATGAACGTTTCTTATATGATTACCTCTAAAAGAAAACTGCAGAGGCTGATTGCTGAAAATGTAGTGGATGGTTGGGATGATCCAAGGATGCCTACCATTTCCGGAATGAGAAGAAAAGGATATACAGCGGCGGCTATCAGGAACTTTATTGAAAGGGTTGGAGTGGCAAAAAGGGAAAACCTTATTGAAATCCAATTGTTGGAATTCTGTGTCCGCGAAGATCTGAATAAAGTTGCAAAACGCGTGATGGCGGTAGTTGACCCGATTAAATTAGTTATTGAAAATTACCCTGAAAATCAGGAAGAATGGCTGGAAACCGAAAATAATCCTGAACAGGAAAATGCAGGAACCCGGGAAATTCCTTTTTCAAGAGAACTGTATATTGAGCGTGAAGACTTTAAGGAAGAAGCAAATAATAAGTTCTTCAGATTAAAATTAGGCGGTGAAGTCCGTTTGAAATCTGCATATATCATCAAAGGTGAACGAGTGGAAAAAGATGAAAACGGTGAAATTACGACCATTTATGCGACCTATGATGAGAAAAGCAAGTCGGGAAGCGGTACGGAAGAAAGTTTAAGAAAGGTAAAAGGAACCATTCACTGGGTTTCCGAAAAGCACGCAATTCCTGTCGACATCAGAAATTATGATAGATTATTCACGGTGGAACAGCCTGACGCTGAGAAAGATGTGGATTTCCTTAATTTTATCAATCCTGATTCCGTGACAACTATTCAGGGATTTGCTGAGCCAGGACTGAAAGCTATGGCTGTAGGGGAACCTCTTCAGTTTCAGAGAATTGGTTATTTTACGAAAGACCAGGATTCTACGGATACCCAATTGGTATTCAACAGAACGGTAACATTAAAAGACTCTTATAAGCCGGAGTAAAAATTTATTTATATCATTATAAATGAAACAGGGCTTAATTTTTTAAGCCCTGTTTTTTTATTGGCATTGAGAGAAATGAAGTGAAGAGATGAAACAATCTCAAAAGTCCCAAAGGGGCAACCTGACAGAGAATAGGATAAAATCCTATTAAAATAAATGAGAAGATTATTATAATCATCAAAATTAAAATTGTGAAACTTATACATCTATATACAAATTCGTTCAAAGGACTTTCGAACGAAAGCTGGATGCTCGCACTGGTGATGCTCATCAACCGGTCGGGCTCAATGGTCCTCCCATTTTTGGGAGTTTATATGACCAATCATTTAAAATTCAGTATTGAAAATACAGGAATTGTTCTTAGTTTTTTCGGAATCGGTTCAGTAATCGGTTCCTGGTTAGGCGGATATATTACAGATAAAGTTGGGGAATATAAAGTTCAGTATTTCAGCTTATTGCTGAGTGTCCCTTTGTTTTGTTTAATTCCTGTTTTTAAAACTGAAGCCGGCGTTGCCGCCATTATTCTGCTTCAGAGTATCGTGAGCGATGCCTTTCGGCCTGCCAATTCGGTAGCCATAACAAAATATGCCAAGCCTGAAAATATCACCAGGGCTTTTTCACTGAACCGGATGGCGGTAAACTTAGGGTTTTCCATAGGTCCTGCCTTGGGTGGGATCTTATCGGCCATTTCTTATGAGTTCCTGTTTTTAAGCAATGCAATGGCCGCATTGTTGGCTGGAATTGTCTATATTATCTTTTTCAGTAAACGCAACAGGCTGGCAAAAATAAAAGCGAAGAAGGTCAGGGAAGTTATCGAAATCAAAAAAGAGAATTCGCCGTACCGTGATCACAAATTCCTGGTTTATTGTTTATTCTGTATGCTTTTTTCTATCTGTTTTTTCCAGCTGTTCAGTACGCTGACTATATTTTACAAAGATACTGCACATTTAAGCCAGCAGAATATCGGATATATTTTAGGATACAGCGGTTTTTTAGTGGTGCTGCTTGAAATGGGACTGGTTCAGATTGCTGAAAAGTATTTTAGTCTCGCCCGTACCCTGTTTTTAGGAACGCTGATCTGCGGGCTTTCTTACGCAATGCTGGGATTCGATCATCATATTTTAACCCTGGTCATATCTATGAGCCTGCTGTGTATAGGTGAAATCTGGGCACTGCCATTTATGGCGACCATTACTGCTCTACGGGCCGGAAAAAATAATAAAGGTGCATATATGGGGCTTAACGGAATATCATTTTCTATTGCCTTTATCTTTACTCCGTATGTAGGGACTTTAATTGCTGAAAGATTCGGTTTTACCGTATTATGGATCGGAACCGGAGTTTTAGCGGCTGGCATTGCCATTGCATTTTACTTTATTGTCCCTTGGATGATCAGGGAAAAAGAAAACAACGTAGAAATAACACACTAAATTTTTTAGAGAAACTGCAGGTCCTGTCTGCAGTTTTTTATTAGAATTTAGGTGTTCAAAATTAATTCGTTCACAAATAACCAGAGCCTGCTAAATTCATGTAAACAACTCTAAAGCAACTTCAGGTATACTCATAAGTTTTGAAAAATCTTTAATATTCAACTAAGGTTGACTTGTGATCTGCTTTTATATTGTTTTTAAAGAACTGATGTGCTTAAATAATTTTAAAAGGGACATTAATTTTATTTATCACATTTTTAATCCTGACAGCGGCATAAGAGTACGGTTTTTGCTAGGCTTTACCGATGACAAAACTATATTTTTTACTTTCTGTTTTTTCCGGCTCACTTATATTTTCTCAACAAAGAGATTCTGCCGCACTGATTTCAGAAGTGAGGATTGATGCCTATAAGAAACCGGCCCCTTTTATGGCTTCTACAAAATCAGCGGCCGTAATTTCCGAGAATCTTTTAAACCAGAATATTCCTGAAAGGATGGTGGAATCTTTAAACCAAGTTCCGGGAGCCAGAATGGAGGAGCGTTCTCCAGGAAGTTACAGGGTTTCATTGCGCGGAAGCACCCTGAGATCACCTTTTGGGGTACGGAATGTGAAAGTGTACCTGGATGATTTTATTTTGTCTGATGCTTCTGGCAATACGTATTTTAATGTTATTTCCCCGGAACTGATCACTAGGATGGAAATTTATAAAGGCCCGGAAAGCGGGGATTATGGAGCCGTAACAGGCGGAACCATTCTGCTTCAGACCCAAAATGCAGAGCATATTTCTGCTGGCGCAGCCATTGGTAGTTATGGCATGTTTAACCAGAATTTCGGACTTTCAAAGCAGTTGGGAAAACATTTTTTTGAAATTTTTCAGAATTATTATCAGACTGATTCTTACCGTGAGCAGGCAAAAGTTCAGCGGAAACAGGTATTTCTTAAAGACAACTTTCAATATTCAGAAAAAGGTCTTTTGAAAGCCATGCTTTTATATACCGATCTGGATTACCAGACACCGGGCGGGCTGACCCTCGAACAAATGCAGGCCGACAGGCAGCAGGCAAGGCCGGGGACCAAAACCGTTCTGGGAGCTAAAGAACAGGATGCGGGAATAAGGAACAAAATGATTCTGGCCGGGCTTTCCTACGAATTTAATTTCAATCCGCATTTTTCACATTTTATTCTGGTTCAGGGTTCTTACGTGGACTTTGAAAATCCTTTTATTACCAATTTTGAAAACCGTTTTGAGAAAAACTTTGCCCTCAGGACCCATTTTAATTACGAGAAGAAGTGGGACCGCATTTCATTGGCCTACCGGGCGGGTTTTGAAGGCGGAATCAATGATATCCTGATCAGAAATTATGACAACAACAGGGGAACGGAAGGGAATCCGCAGAATTTTGATCAGCTTAAAAATATTTCCGGATTTTATTTCCTTTCGCAGAAACTCAATATTAGTGAAAAGCTTTTTACCGATATTTCGTTAAGCCTGAATTCTAATTCTTATGAATGGGAAAGGATGTACCCAGAGGCTGAAAACGGGAATGTAAGCTTTAAAAATCAGTGGCTTCCGAATATTGGGGTTACCTATCTGCTGGAAAAAGGATTTTCTGTAAGAGCCAAGATCGGAAAAGGAAATTCGGCGCCGACCAATGAGGAAATCCGGTCTTCCGATCAGCAGTTTAATGCCGGCCTCCAGCCGGAATATGGCTGGAATAAGGAAGCTGGAATCAGAAAGCAGTTCGGGAATTCAATTTTTGTAGAAGGGAGTTATTTTGATTTCAGGATGAAGGATGCTATTGTGAGACGGCAGAATGAAGCAGGGCAGGAATATTTCGTCAATGCTGGGGAGACGGTTCAAAAAGGGGTGGAAGTCCTTCTGGAATCTAAAAATTTTGATCTGAAAAACAATATTTTCAGCCATTTTAAATTCCGGTTTTCAGGAAGCTTTTATGATTTTGCTTTTGAAAATTACCGGCAGAATACCAGTGATTTTTCAGGTAATGACTTGACCGGCGTTCCTCAAACAACTGTCAATAGCTTATTGAATCTTACTTTTTTCAGAAAGTTGATGGTTGATTACTCACATTTTTATACGTCGAGGATTCCTCTGAATGATGCAAATTCCGTTTGGTCGGAATCCAGCCTGGTCGGAAATATCCAGTTCAGGTATCCGGTAGCTTTTGACAAAACAAAACTGACGGTATCATTACAGATCCAGAACCTGTATAATGAAAACTATGTCTTAGGATTTGATATCAATGCTTTCGGGAACCGGTATTATAATCCTGCAGCAAAAAGGAATTTTGTTTTTGGCGTAAGGGCTGATTTTTAAATTGAGCATATTCAGATACTCATGAAAATCTGCGTAATCATCATAATCTTTGTGAAATTATTTTTGAAATACAATTAAACGGCATATGAATCATCTACCGATTGCTGTCAATATAATTAAATGCCTTATTCAGATATGATTCGTCGGTTTTTGTTTTATCATCTGATTTTCCTATAGTGATATCAGGTGAAATCCCTTTTCCGATTTCAGCATATTCTTTACCTGTGCGGTCCACGATGTTTCCGATGGTCAATACAAGAAAAGATCCGTCGGATAATTTATATTCCTGATTTCCGGAGGTGAGACCCTGTGTATTGACACCGATCAGCTTTACATTTTTCTGTCCGACAAATGCAGCTGTGATAAATTCTGCCGAGCTGCCGGTTACTTTATTGATCAGTACGGCAATAGGCATCTTTATCTGTTTGGGTTTTTTTTCTTTCAGCTGGAAAAGCTGGGTTGCGGTCCGGCCTTCGTAAAATTTCCCGTCTTTGTAGTTGAAATATTCAACGGTTCCTTCCGCATCTTTGGTCCCTACGATATTCTTATGGTCGAAGAACGGCGCCACGGCAGCGTACATGGGATATAGCATTCCTCCGTAATTGTCTCTCAGGTCAACGATCCAGCCTTTGGGATTCTGCTTTTGCAGTTCATTCAATTTCAGATAAAAAGTATTGATGTATAAGTTCCAGTCATCCTTATTGAACGACCCGATATTGGGTAAGCTGATGTAAGCATACCTGTTCTCCAGCATTTTACTTTCAATGACCGGAAACTCCTGGCCGGTGGCTTTGTAGCCTAAGGTGTAGGCTCTTACCATCTCTTCAGGATAAAATTTAGAATGCGCATCATCTAACGAACCTAATGCTTTTTCTAAAACAGGATAAGTTTCTTTAATGGTCTTTGCTTTTGACGCATCGTTTAATGCCGTACTGTACAGTTCTTTCCACTTTACCTTTGATTTATTGACTGATTTCTTCTGCATAATATTCAGTGCTTTGGTAAGATACCTTTGAATACTGTCTTCCTGTGCCGAAACCTGAGACGGGAGAAATGCAGCAATGAAAATGAAAGTAATTAAAAACTTATTCATCTTGAAAATTTTATTTTATAAAGATAGTTTTTTGTAATTATCTGCAGCTTGTCTCTATTGAAATGATGATGTATACCATCAGTATGCTGAAACAATATGCTGAACAATCATTTTCGCATGAATCCTTGAGTTTTCTATAAACCAGAGATGGGTATCTTTTCCGCCGCAGACCACACCAGCAAGATAAAGGTTTTTTACGTTGGTCTCCATAGTTTCAGAATCATACAAAGGGTTTAAGCAGTCGCCCTGCAGTTCGATGCCTGAGTTTTTTAAGAAATTAAAATCAGGAAGGTAACCGGTCATGGCCAGTACAAAATCATTTTCAATTTCACTGATTTTCCCCTTTTCATTTCTGAATATAACAGAATTTTCTTTGATTTCAATTAACTGAGAATTGAAATGAGCCGTGATGCTTCCTTCAGTAATCCTGTTTTCAATATCAGGCTTCACCCAATATTTTACATTTTCGGAAATTTCAGAATGGCGAATGATCATCGTGACTTCAGCTCCTTTGCGGTAAGTTTCCAAAGCGGCATCCACCGAAGAATTGCTGGAGCCCACGACTACAACTTTCTGCCTGGCATAAGGATAAGGTTCTGTATAATAATGTTTCACTTTAGATAAGTGCTCTCCGGGAATATCCATTAGGTTCGGAATGTCGTAGAATCCTGTTGAGATAATAACATTCTTTGCCCTGTATTTTGATTTTGAGGTTTCAATTTCAAAAATCCCGTCTTTTCTGGTGATATGTAAAACCTTTTCATATAAATTGATATTAATATCTTTCTGTCTTGCAATGCCCTGATAATATTCAAGAGCCTCCTGTCTCCCAGGCTTCGGAGCTGCTGAAATAAACGGAATTCCGTCAATTTCGAGTTTATCCGCGGTGGAAAAAAATCTCATATACAAGGGATAATGGTACAGTGAATTAACAATTGTCCCTTTTTCGATAATAATATAGCTAAGATTGTTATGCTTTGCTTCCAGTGCGCAGTTCAGACCTATAGGCCCGCCCCCGACAATAAGGATGTCCAAAATTTCCATAAAACAAATTTAGTTAAAAAGACGGTTAAGTAAGATAAATGCCAATTAGGTGGTGAGATATTTTATTCATCATGGATATTGTTTGATCGGTTAAACCACTTCAGGCTTAGTTTGGATTGGCATCGGTTTTGGTTAATTTAAATCTATCTAAATACTAACATGAAAAAAGTCTTTATTTCAGTACTCATTCTGAGTATAACAGGCTGCAAAAAACAATCTGATACTTTCGTGAATAATGGAACAACAGATTCTATCCTGAAAGATCAGCCTGGCTATTTAAGCAAAGATAATACAGCAGACAAGGAGACCGTTTTAAAAAATAATAATGAAAATATCGTTCGGCTGTTAAAAGATAAACAATATAGTAAACTGGCTGATCTTATACATCCGGTAAAAGGAGTGCGTTTTTCCATGTATGCTTTTATAAACCCTGAGGAAGATAAAGTTTTTTCAAAGCCGGATTTTCTGAAATACCAACCTACAAAAACCATTTTTACCTGGGGAACAATGGACGGATCAGGAGATTTATACCAGGCCACAATTAATGAGTATCTCACAAAATGGGTGTATTCAAAACACTTTGCAACAGCAAAAGTTTCATTCAATGAATTTCAGGGTGGTAGAAATTCACTGAATAATTTAAAGAAAATATACCCCAATGCAGATTTTACAGAAAACTACATCAAAGGGTCAGGGTCCGATGCCGAAATGGATTGGAAATGCCTGCGTCTTGTATTCGAGGAATTTCACGATACCTATTATCTGGTAGGTATCATTAATGACCAGTGGACGATTTAAATTTGGTTTTTACTTTAAAATTTCAGCCAGCTGTTTCGTCAGGTTTCTTCTTGAAAACTGGTCAATATTCTGGTCAGTTCCGGTAAGGCTGCCGTTTTTCCACAATTCGAATTTCTCTAAAATAAAAGCTTTAACGGTTTCAGCATCATGATAGCCGAAATGTTTTCCTGCTTTAGTCTCATTTAATATAGTTGATACATCTGCCTCACGGGGTCCAAACGAAATAATCTGTTTTCCCGTAGCCAGGTATTCGAAGATTTTTCCGGGAATAATCCCTTTTGAAGATTCATTAGGGAAATTAGTGATCAGTAAAAGCGAAGATTTTTCCATTTCTTCCACCGCTTTGTCATGAGAAAGATATCCTAAATTTAAAATATGGGCTTTTAAAACTGAATTTTCAAGGGCACTTAAAATTTTATCGTCAATTCTTCCTGCAAATTTAAGCATAAAACTTTCAGCAAAATCAGGATTGGTCCGGATCAGATCATTCAAAGCATGCCATAGATTTTCAGGATTTCTCAGCTGTTCCAGTACTCCAATGTAGCTTAGGGTAAACTTTTCTTCCTTCAATGCAGTATTTGATGATTTTTCCTGAGCATGCATTTCATCGAAACCGTTCGTAATGCATACGGCATTAGCCCCGTTTTTACGGAAATTTTCGGCATCAGTATAGCTTGTGGCGAGTATAATATCTGCATTTTTAAAAACCTCACTTTCCAGCTTCCTATGTTTTTTATCAGAACCTCGGGTAAGTTTCAGGTGTTTATAATAAGAAATTTCCGTCCACGGATCACGGAAATCGGCAATCCACTTGATGTCCGGCAATTGTTTTTTAAGGTTTAGACCGATGAGGTGCAGCGAATGGGGAGGCCCGGAGGTGACCACAACATCGATTTTATTTTCTTTAAGGTACTTTTCTAAAAATGTAACGGATGGCTTTACCCAAAATACCCGGGCATCGGGAATGAAAAAGTTTCCCCTTACCCAGATAGAAAGCCTGGATTTCCAGCTCTGGTTTTTCCCGACATCAAACTGCCCGGCTTTGAACTTTTTATTGCTCTTGTTCAGCTTTTCAGCCCACTGATAAGGCTCCCATATTTTCGTTTTAACAATTTCAATATTTTTGGGAACTTCCTTCATCAGGCTTTCATCCGTTAAAGGATAGCTTGGATTTTCCGGCGTATAAATAACCGGTTTCCATCCGTATTCAGGTAAATATTTAGCAAACTTCAGCCATCGCTGGACACCGGGACCTCCCGCAGGAGGCCAGTAATAGGTGATGATAAGGATCTTTTTTAGTTCCATTAATTAAGCATTCTGTTTCACTCATTCTGATCCGTCAATGGATAATAGAGAATGAGATTGTGCAATATCACTGCTTTTCAGTAATGATTTCTTTTCTTTTATTTGTTCTTCGGTACATAAAATAAAGTCCGAAACCGCTCAGCAGGATAAATAACCCGAAGCACAGGAGAGAAATCCATTTCCCGGTTTCAATAACCTGAGGCTCGAAAATCATCCTGATTGTATGGCTTCCGGCCGGAACGTGTACGGCACGCAGTAAATAATCTGCTTTGATATAAAGAACTTCTTTGTCGTCAATAAACATTTTCCAGCCATGAGGATAATAAATCTCGGAGAATACAGCAAGCTGTGGAGTTTTTGACTGAGATTTGAACTCCAGTTCATTCGGCTGGTATCGCGTTAAATTAATAAATGCTGCAGCATCCGGCTGAACTATTTTTCCATCGAAATACTTTTTATCGGAAGAGGCGATAATGGCTGTCTTTTTACTGTCGATGATACCGATTGCTTTAATTTCCTGATTAGGCGACTCTGCGAATTTCAGGTCACTTACAAACCATGCGTTTCCATTGGCTTTCGGATTCGGAATGGCCTGGGGCTGTTCAGGTCCGCCGACTACCCAATATTTTGCATTCAGAAGATTCAGGATATTCGGAACTTTTACGGAATCCATCACCTGGAAGTATTCATTGATCACATCGTCATACCTTCTTAATTTCACCGCGTGATACCCGCCGATGGAAGATTTAAAATAGGATGTATTGGTTTCACTGAATGTTCCCAAAATATTGTTAAAGATCCTGTAATGGGTCTTGTCTTTTTCAGCAACCGTTTCAAGGGTTTTGTTAACATTTACATTGGCCAGGATAGATTCCAGATTAGGGTTTCCCTGCACTTTTTCCGCTAAAAGATCTGAACTTTCGGTCTGGAAAGGATTTTCTGCAAAAACCTTATCTACATAATTTTCGTCATTCAGGTAACGTTTGTTTACCGTCCAGAGATCAAAAAGGCTTACTGCACCGATGATGATCAATGCGATGTTCTGCCTGAGTTTTTTCTTCAGGCTTAAGAACAGAACTGCAGCTGCAATGGACACATAGATAAATGCCTTAAGCGCATCAGCTCTAAACAGCTTGAATCGTTCATCCACCAGATAATCCAGCAGGAAAGGAGGCAGGTAGGTTTTTTCATTATCGGTATGAAAACCTAATAGGGACTTTCCAAAAACAACAAGAATCAGGACCAGGCCTAAAGTTCCACCGCTTACATACAGTAGGATCTTCTTTTTATATTCTTCCGTTAAGGTAGAATCAGTAAAGAACCGGTATAATCCGATGATGGCAATTAAAGGGAATAGTAATTCTACCACAACCAGTATGGAAGATGGTGCCCTGAATTTATTGTAAAACGGAACAAAATCAATAAAGAAATCTGATAAAGGCATAAAGTTGCTTCCCCAGGCTAAGAAAATTGTGAGTATCGAAGCCCCGAGGATCCAGTATCGGTATTTTTTCCAGGCAAAAAAGAATCCTAAAACGGCCAGAAAACATACAATGGCTCCCTGATAGGCTGGGCCTGACGTTCCCGGCTGGTCTCCCCAGTAGGTTAAATTTCCGAATCCTTTTGAAACCCGGTCCATTTCAGCCTGTGAGCCTACATTTTCCTGAACCATGGCCTGCACTTTCTCCATCATTTCTTTTCCTTCCGGCTCCTGGCTTCCGCCGCCCATTAATCTCGGGATGAAAAGGTTCAGGGTCTCCAGCTTACCGTAGCTCCACATCAGCATACTTTCCTTATCCATTCCTGAAGTTCCTCCGGTATGGTTGTCGTTCGTTAAGATCTGCTTTCCACGGACGGTTTCTTTGATGTATTCGGAATTCGCCATGATCCTTTGCGAATTCATTCCTACTCCGATTAAACAGGAAGCGGCAATGATCCCGGATGAAATTAAAAAATGCTTTACCGTAACTTTTTTCTGGATCGTCCGGATGAGTTCGGACAGGAATAAAAATCCTAACGCCAAGAAAAGATAATAGGTCATCTGCGGATGGTTTGCTGCTACCTGAAGCCCCATAAACAGGGCAGTGACAATAAAGCCCCAAATATATTGTTTCCTGATGTACACCAGTAAAATACCGGCTAACAGCGGTGCAAAATATTCAATGGTATTGATTTTACCGTTATGTCCTGCTGCAATGGCAATATAAAAATAGGTGGAAAGCCCAAAGAAAGTGGCTCCTAAAAGTGCATATTTCCAGTTTCTGACGACGACCATTCCTAACAGGAAAAAACCGCCGAAAAGGAGAACAATGTAATTAACCGGCCTGGGAAGAAAATTCAGCTTGGAATCTACATTTTTAATAATGTCCCCTTTAAACTGGCTTCCCATCTGGTAGGTCGGCATGCCCCCGAACATAGAATCACTCCAGTAAGTTTCATTATCAGTATCAGCCCGGTAATCAAGCAGCTCTTTGGCCCCGCCGCGATACTGTACGATGTCATGCTGGAAAAGCTGCTTTCCGCTGATAACAGGATTGGCATAAACAAAAGCAAGAATGATGAAAATCACGAAACTTGCCAGAATGAAAACCAGGTTTTTATTTTTCTTAAGCATAATGCATTTAATTTGAGAACCCTTTCAGTATTAAAATACTGAAAGGGCCGGGCTATTTATTTTTATCTTCCTTGATCTCTTCATAGTCCACTGTTTCAGCGTCCCAATTGAGTTTTTTATTGATCTGATCTGAGTTTTGTAGGTCTTGCTGTTTGGCACTGTTGTTTTTATTGCCGAACACATAACTGTGAAAAGTTTTAAAGAAAATTCTCTTTAAAATATTCCACACAAAATAAATAATGATAGTAATGAGTATAAACTCAAAAATGTACTTCATGATAAATAAATTGTTTACAGGTTTGAAGATTAAAGTTCATGGTCTCAGTTCCTTTTCTCAAACTCTAATAACGCTCTACCTTTTATTTGGAAGACGGATTTACCATTACGGAAGAGTTGGAAACACTTTTCATGGACTGGGATTCTTTTCCGTTCGAAATGGTTTCGATCTGGGTTGTTTTTACAGAAATATTCTGATTGTTAATCCATCCTGTATTCTGGTCAAACTTAATCGTTCCGTTTTGCGCCAGTTCACTGCTTAAGCTGTGGGTAACCTCTCCCTGGTTCTGTTTGTCTACTTTTTTAGGAATTCCCCCGGTTACTGAGATTTCAGCGATCCCGTTTCCTACGCTTTTTAATTGATAATTTGAGTTGACTTTAACTTTACCCTGGGCATCGGCATTTTCACTGCTGGTCCATTTTTCTCCAACTTTTACTCCTTTTTTAGGGATAATCGTTAAGTTTTTATTAAGCTGATCCTTCAGTACTTTTTCATTGAACGTTTCTTTCAGGCTTGCCACCACACTGGCTTTCTGATTGGCATCTTTTATCAATGTGCCGACCGCATTGGAAACTTTTGTGTAAACAGCATCAAAACCTGTAATGGAGATTACGTTCCCTTTGGTATCCATCTTCATATTCAGTTTGTTTCCGGTCAGTGCTTTGTTGATGTTCCAGATCATTTTCAGGTCATCCTCTTTCGGAATCGGTAATTTGGTGTCCACCACAATCGTTTTTCCGTCGGCCGCCTGCGAATTTCTTTTAGCGATCAGGTTTAAAGTCATATCATACACATTCCCTTTGATATCATTAACTGTAAACGACATTTCATCCGTAGATTCGCTGGTTCCGTTTAGGGTTTTACCTTTAGGATCGGTCATTGTTTTGGTATCTCTCTGATATGTTGTCAGAGGATAGGTTTTCCCCTTTTCCAGTTTAAAAGTCTGGGTGTAAATTCCTGCAGAATCTTTAATAGCCGGATTTTCTTCCACTTTTGCCACGGAATCAGCCGGAACTTCTACTGTAACGGTTTTTCCTGTTTTAGGATCTACTTTTGTAATTTTCGTCGTTTCTTTCTTATTACATGAAACCAATGCTATGGCTGAAATAAGCGCTAATGCTGCTATATTTTTCATTTGATTTTTTTAATTTGTATTACTTCTGATTTTATCCAAACTGCCGATCAATACTAAAGACCTGAGTTGACCGTCATTTTCTGTCTTACCGCTTCATACAAAATGGCTCCGCAGGCTACGGAAACATTCAGGGACTGGGTTTTTCCTTCAATCGGTAACTTTATTTTCTCATCTGCATGGTGGAGAACTTCTTTTGAAATTCCTGTTTCCTCATTGCCCATCACAATCGCACAGGGCTCTGTAAAACTGACATCATAAATCAGTTTCTGGGCCTTTTCGCTGGCGGCAAATACGGAAATTCCGCTTTGCTGAAGGAAATCCACTACATGAGCGAGATTAGGCTCTTTACAGATTTTAATATTGTAAATACCTCCTGCAGATGTTTTTATGGCATCCGAATTAATCGGGGCGGCCCCTTTTTCAGGAATGATCACCGCATCAACTCCTACACATTCTGCCGTCCTGCAGATGGCTCCGAAATTTCTGACATCGGTCAGCCGGTCCAGGATTAATAAGAAAGGAGTTTTCCCTTCTTCAAAAAGCTGAGGGACAATGTCTTCTATTTTGTGAAAAGGAACGTCTGAAATAAAAGCAACCACGCCCTGGTGGTTTTTTCTTGTAAAACGGTTCAGTTTTTCAACAGGAACGTAGTTGGGACGGATTTTATTTTTGGCTAAGATGGTTTTAAGCTCAGCGTAAATATCTCCCTGCAAAGCATTCTGCACGAATACTTTATCAATTGTTTTCCCTGCTTCAATAGCTTCAATGACGGGACGCAGCCCGAAAATAAAATCGTCCTTTTTATCGTTGTTATCCATTAATATTCTTTTATAAATTGTTTTCCGGAATAATATCCGTAAATAATATTTTCTTCTTCTACACTCTTTGTCACTAATACTTTTCTCCTAAAATGGCCCTTTTCTGGGACATAAGGTATCCGTAATGCTGGCATTCATGCATATTGTTAAAAATGATAGCATCCTGAATGCTTTTCAGGTCCATTCCAAAACTGGTGGTATAAGGCGTGTAATCTGAAAAGAAATCACTGTCATAATCTCTCATCAGAGTTTTTGATGTTTCAATGAGTAAAAACTCAAGATCCTCTACTTCTGATTTCTGAACATTCAGATTCGGTAATGTACCTTTTTTGTAAGTTTCAATCCAGTATTTGTCAATTCTGAAAGGATTTCCACTGAGGTAATAATGCAGCAGCTGCTGAGTGGCAACGGTATGGGCAATGTTCCAGTACATATTATTGTTAAAGCCGTCCGGAATCAGAAGCAGATCTTCATGCGAAGTATTCTGTAAAATATCCAGAAGGTTTTTTCTTACCTGCCTGTGCGCTTGAAAATGATAATTCATTTTGCAGAATTTTAATCACCAAAAATAGTTTAATAAACTGGAAATGACAATTTTTAATCAGTTAATGAAATTAAATTTATATATTTTTATGAAAAAGCCAGATAATTCATCTAATTTATAATTGATAAGCCAATTTAGAATCCTGCATCGATACTGGAATATTTAACAAACTTTAACTTAAATATGGCATTAATTGTGTTGATTAATGCAGGGATTTATTGGAAATTTACCCATTATTTTAAATTAAGCTATGTCAGAGATTAATCAGGCTGAAGATATCCGTCAACTTACGGAACAGATAAAGGAAGCGAACTATTATTTTTCCCGTCTTCGACAGGAAATCAACAAAGTTATTATCGGGCAGGAATATATGATAGACCGCCTTTTGGTAGGACTTCTCGGAAATGGGCATGTCCTTTTGGAAGGGGTCCCGGGACTGGCTAAGACATTAGCGATCAAAACTCTGGCAGAAGCGGTAGACGGTGAATTTTCAAGAATTCAGTTTACCCCGGATCTGTTGCCTGCGGATGTGGTGGGAACGATGATCTATAGCATTAAAGATAATGATTTTTCAATCAAAAGAGGACCGGTTTTTGCAAACTTCGTGCTTGCGGATGAAATTAACCGTGCTCCGGCGAAAGTACAGTCGGCTCTTTTGGAAGTGATGCAGGAAAAACAGGTAACCATTGGTGATGAAACCATGAAGCTTCCGAAGCCTTTTCTGGTATTGGCTACACAAAACCCGATCGACCAGGAAGGTACATATCTTTTACCGGAAGCCCAAAGCGACCGTTTCATGCTGAAATGTACGATTGATTATCCGAAATTTGAAGATGAAAGAACCGTAATGAGAATGGTTTCCACTTCACATCAGCCTGTTGTAAAGCCGGTTATTTCCCTACAGCATATTGTAGAGGCAAAAGAGTTGATCAATCAGATTTATCTTGATGAAAAGATAGAAAAATATATTCTGGATATGGTATTTGCGACCCGCTATCCTGAAAACTACGGTCTTGCCGAACTTAAGAATTATATTGCCTTTGGTGCTTCACCAAGAGCCTCCATCAATCTTGCCATTGCATCCAGAGCATACGCATTTCTGAGAGGAAGGGCTTTTGTTATCCCTGAAGATGTAAAATCGCTGGCTAATGATGTGTTAAGACACAGGATCGGTTTAACCTTTGAGGCAGAAGCGGAAAACATATCTACAGAAGAAATCATCAGCAGGATTTTAGCGAAAATTCAGGCTCCATAATTAATGTAGCAATTTAATAATGTAACAGTTTACCAGTTTAAGGTTTGAAATAAGATTGTTATATTATTACACTGTTATATTTTACATTTAAGTTATGCAGATAAAAGATATTGTAAAAAAAGTCAAACAGATAGAAATCCGTACCCGAAAGAAGACGGAGGCTTCTTTGATGGGACAATATCACAGTGCTTTCAAAGGTCAGGGCATGACTTTTTCAGAAGTCCGCCCATACCAGTTCGGTGATGAGATCCGGAGGATCGACTGGAATAAGACCGCCCGTTTCCGGGAGCCGTTCGTTAAAGTGATGGAAGAAGAGCGGGAGCTTACCATGATGCTGATTGTGGATATTTCTGCGTCAATGGATTACGGGACGAAAAATCAGCTTAAAAGGGAATATGTAGCAGAAATTGCGGCAAGTTTGGGTTTTTCAGCAGCTGGCAACAACGATAAAGTAGGCCTGATTTTATTTGCCGATAAGGTGTATAAAGTGGTTCCGCCTCAAAAAGGAAGAAAGCACATCCTCTCCATTATCAGCAATATTCTGACCGCTAATTATGTACCTGCCGAATCAAAAATAGAAAAGGCACTGGAGTACATGATGGGGATTTTCAAAAAAAAGTCACTGGTTTTCCTGTTTTCTGATTTTGAGGATAACTATGATTCCAAAATGCTGAGGGTAGCCTCTAAAAAACACCAGCTGCTGGGCTTGAGGGTATTCGATGAAAAAGATAATGAAATTCCTGATGTGGGATATACTTTATTGTATGATGCGGAAACAGGGAGACAGGTTTGGGCCAATACTTCAAGCACACGCTGGAGGTATACGTTTGCCGAGGCTCAGAAACAGAAATTAAAAACGCTGGAAGAAGATTTCGCGAACAGTTCAGCCAGCTTTATAAATATTAATACGGGATCGGATTATTCGAGACTGTTATATAATTACTTTCAGAAAAAATAAATACATACCGGCCTGACATTTAAACAAAGATTAATTCTTAAAATTATTCTTCGTTAGAATGGCAATGCGATGTTAAAATTTAACAATACGATTGAGAAAACTATTATTTATATTTTGTTTTTTAGTCTGTGCGAATGCCTTCTCACAGATTCTTTCTTCCAGCGTTGAGAAGAAAACCGTTGCTTTGGGTGAAGTGAACCACATCGTTGTAACCATCAATAATCTTCATAACGAGAAAGTTTCGGCGGCTCCTGAAAATGAACTGCTGCCTTTCCATTTTGAAGAGGTCAAAGACAGTATTGCACAGACGCAGGATGTATATTACAGAAGAATTGATTTTGCTGTATTCGATGAAGGTAAATTTACCATACCGGAACTTGAGTTTAAGGTAGGCGGTAAAATATTAAAAACCATCCCTTATGAAATCGAAGTGATCAATACTGCTCAAAAGGCAGATCAGATCAACGATATCATGAACAATAAAGAAGTAAAGCTTGAGGTCACGGATTACTGGCAGCTGTATAAGTTTTATATTCTGGCCGCAATTGCGGCAATAGCCCTGATTATTGCGATTATTATGTTTGTGAAGTATGGCAGAAAATCCAAAGATTCACCTGTTGTTGCCACCAACCAGACCCTGAAGGAACTGGATTCCCTTAAAAAGAAAAAATATGTGGAAAGCGGAGACTACCGTTTGTTTTATGTAGAACTGATCGATATTTCTAGGAAATTCATTGCCAAACAGTACCGGTTACCTGCCGATGTCCTGCTTACGGATGATCTTATTGACCTGATGAAAAAAAACAATACGATCTCCCAAGAGAATGAAAAAGTAATAGAGGATGTTTTTGTAAGAGGTGACCTGGTGAAATTTGCAAAGACCTTCCCTGACCAGCAGATCATGGAAAAAGATTTTGCAGACATCAGAAATTTTGTAAAAAGATCATCAAAGGATCTCGAATTTGAAAACCTGAGGAAAGATGTTTGATTTTGAGTTTTACAGTCCGTGGTTTTTACTGCTTTTCCTGTTGTTTATCCCATTGATGTTCAGGGATGTAAGCAAACAGAAAAGAAATGGCATCAAGGTGCCGACGGTTAAGAATATGTCTGACAGCAGCGGCATCCGTGTGGTGATGTTTCTCCTTAGAATTTCCAAGTATATCATACTTTCTGCTCTTATCATTGCGATGGCTAGGCCAAGAACTTTTACCATTTCCCAGGACAGGGATGACACAAAAGGGATTGATATCATGCTTTCCGTAGACGTTTCTTTGAGTATGCTGGCAAAAGATCTTACCCCGGACCGTTTAACAGCCCTGAAGGATATTGCGATAAAATTTGTTGAAAAACGGCCTAATGACAGAATCGGTCTGGTAACCTATTCCGGAGAAGCATTTACAAAAGTTCCGGTAACTTCTGATCACCAGGTAGTCGTCGATGAATTACAAAACCTAAACCCTTTGGAATTACAGCCCGGGACAGCTATCGGAGAAGGGTTATCAGTGGCCGTTAACCATTTGAAAAACAGTAAGGCAAAAAGTAAAATCATCATCCTGATGACCGATGGTGTCAATACCATCGAGAATGCTATGCCACCGGCCATTGCGGCGGAACTGGCAAAAAATAATAATATTAAAGTTTATGCTATCGGTATCGGAACGAACGGATATGCTTTAATGCCTACTCAGACCGATATTTTCGGGGACCTCGTTTTTACGGAAACGGAAGTGAAAATCGATGAGCCGGTTCTAAAGGAAGTAGCCCAGATGACCGGCGGGAAATATTTCAGGGCAACCTCTAACAGCAGCTTGGAAGAAGTGTATGATGAAATCAATCAGCTGGAAAAATCGGATGTCAAAGTTTCCAGGCTGTTCAATTATCAGGAATATTTCAAAATTTTCCTCTGGATTGCTTTGGGGATTCTGTGTATAGATGCATTATTAAGATGGGTGTTTTATAAAATTTTAAGCTGATGGAGTGGTATTTGGGAAATTATTGGTATTTGTTACTGCTGTTGCTTTTACCGCTGCTGGCTGTTTTTTTAGTCCGATACCTGAAATGGAAAAATAAAAGAAAGCAGGTTTTTGCTGATATTCAGTTTCATGAGCATCTGTTTGAAAAAAGATTAGGCTTTACTAAGTTTTTCCCTGCGCTGTATATACTGGGGACTTTATTCTTGATTTTTTCCATCATTGATCTGCTGAGCGGCTCAGAAGAAATCAAAACCAATCAGAAATTAAATAATGTTATTTTCATGCTGGATGTTTCCAATTCCATGAATGCGGAAGATATTAATCCAAGCCGTCTGACGGAAGCCAAGAACCTGATGATCCAGACCATGCAGAAGATGAAAAATGACAAAGTCGGAATCGTGATTTTTGCAGGAGAGGCAAGTTCGATCATGCCTTTAACCACAGATTATAATTCTGCAGAAACATACATCGGCGGAATTGAGACCAATTCCATGCAGATTCAGGGAACCGATTTCCTGAACGGCATGAAAAGCGCCGTCGGGAAATTTAAAAACGTAAGTAAAAATACACGGAAAGTTGTGCTGCTAAGTGATGGGGAAGACAATGAAGGAAATGATGAAGCGGCTATAAAACTAGCTGATAAAGAAGGAATAATGATTACTTCCGTGGGCATAGGATCTGATGAAGGAGCACCGATCCCGGAATATCAGTTCGGTCAGCTGATGGGGTATAAAACGGATGTATCGGGGCAGACCGTGATTTCAAAAAGACAGACTGCAGCATTGAAAAAAATGGCGGAATCAACCGGTGGTTCCTATATTGACGGAAACAATATCAATGAAACTCCGGATAAAATTATCGATGCCCTGCAAAAGAAATCAGGTTCTTCTGAAACATTGGTGAAATCACAGAATGCCAATCACTACTATCAGTATTTTCTGATGGTTTCGATATTTTTCTTCATGCTGATTTACATTTTTAATCCTAAAAGGGATTTAAATGTGTAATCTCATGTGGTATGCAGGCTGTAAAACGGTGATTACTTTAACCCAACTTTAACAAATAAGACGCTGTTTCTTAACATATAAAGGGATAATTTTGCATTGGATGAATACTAAAATCTTTTTTTTACCGTTTATTATTGCTTTCCTGAGTTCAGGATTTCTGTTTGGACAGAAAAACTACAGAACTCTTGTGTATGAAGGCAATGAAAAATTCAACGGGAAAGATTATGACGGGGCATCGGCCAAGTATATGCAGGCCATTAAATCAAATGATAAAGATTTTACGGCACATTACAACTTGGGGAATGCATTATATAAAAGCAAGAAATATGAAGAGGCCAAAGCAGAGTTTGAAAAGGCACAGCGGTTTTCACAGACCCTTTCCGATAAGTCTGCGGCATTGCATAATCTTGGAAATGCGTATATGCAGATGAAACAGCCCGAAAAGGCAGCACAATTTTATAAGCAGTCCCTGAAACAAAACCCTTACAGCGAAGCAACCAGAAAAAATTATGAGATTGCCAAGCTGAAGGAAAAAGAAAACCAACAGAAACAGCAGAAGCAGAATAACTCCGGAAAAGGAGGCGGTGGTAAGGATCAGCAACAGAATGATGATCAAAAAGGAGGACCTAAAGATCAAAAAGATCAGGGACAGGGCCAGCAGAATCAGGGTAAAGGCCAGGGAAATGACCCTAACCAGAAATCGAATAATGAAGGCAGAATCCCGAAAGGACTTGAAAATCAAATACTCAATAAAGTAAGCGACAAAGAGAAAGAAACCGCCAAAAGAATTTTAAATAAAAATTCTTATTCGATGCCCGAAAGCAACGAGAAAGATTGGTGATGCAGAACAGATCTATTTACATACTATTTTTTTTAATATCCGTAATTTCTTACGGACAGGTAAATATTTCTGTAAATCCTGATAAAACAAGCTACAGCGCTAAAGAAATTATTAATCTTACCATTGTTCTTGAAATGAACGGTGGGGAATATAACCAGCAGACCCCTTTGCGTTCACCGGATTTGTCCAGGTTCAACATCATCGGAAGCGGATCTGTGAACAACGGTTATGCAGATCCCGAAACCAATACCGTTATTTCACAATCCATCACCAGGCTGGCTCTTGAACCGAAGCAGAAAGGAAAAATAAAAATCGGCTCGTTCCTGGTGACGGTTAATAATAAAATCTATAAAACCGAACCGTTTGAAGTCCTTATAAAGGATGTTGAAAAGAAAGCGGTGGCAGCTGCCTCAAAAGATGTCTATTTAAACATGGAAATAGAAGACCGGGAGATCTACCAGGACCAGCCTGCTATTGCCGTTCTGAAAGTATATTCCAAAAACATGGATAATTTCAGAAAGGTGAAAAACATTCGTCTTCCTGAACAGGATGACCTGAATGTATATCCGGTGAGCTTTGCAAAATCTGAAATTGATCCGTCATCCGAATACGGAAATATGGCTTCACAGGTTTTAGCCGTATTTATGGTTTTCCCAAATGAAGCCGGGTATGTAGATGTTCCCGGAGTTTCAGCGTCGGTCAGCTCTTTTTCAGGCAGGAGCAAAGTTGTTTCCAATAAAGTGAAGATAAATGTCAAAAAACTTCCGGAAGATGCTCCGGACTGTTTTAAAAATGCTGTCGGGAATTTCAAGGTAAGTTTCGTTAATATTTCAAAAGAAAAAGCCGAGATTAAAAAACCGATGAATGTATTGGTGAAAGTAAGCGGCGAGGGAAACTTAAAAAACCTTGTGCTTCCGAAAATTGCAGCTTCACCCGATTATGAAGTTTTTGCGCCGAAGATTACGACTAAAGTTACAGCCGGATTAAAAGGAATGAAAGGCGAAATAGCGGCAAACTATATTATTATTCCTAAAAAAGCCGGAGAAATTTATATTAAAACGGAACATTTTGCATTTTTTAATCCGTCAAGCGAAGAATATGTAGATCTTGGAGAGAAAACTTTGTCTGTAAATGCCTTTTCTCATGAGGAGATCATGGATGCCAGAACAACGGTGGAAAAAGTCAATGAATATACCAATACTTTACTGGAAACAGTCAATACACCGGTGCTCAAGACTACATCTTTTAAAGTAAAAGAAAAAAGTAAATTCCACTGGAATATTCTTCTGGCTAATTTTCTCATTTTGCTTGGATTGTTTTTGGCTTATCTGATATTTAAAAATTGGCAAAAAAAACGTGTGTTAATTAAAGATAACACACTTCCGAAATCCTTAGGGTCAGTATCTGAAACAGAAATGGAGATAAGAAAACATCAGAAAACCGATCTTCATGATTATTTCAGTTATCTAGAGAATCTTAAAGATAACGAAGAGTATCAGAAATTCTTCGAGACGTATGATGAAATGGAAACTGAAATTAGGAAACAGTTTTCCCTGAGTTCTGCAGGGAATTTCAGGGATTTCCTGGAAATTCATGAAGGGGCTGCAACCGCTGCAGAATATACAGCACTTTCCCAAAAAATCCAAATTGAGAAATATACACCGGTAAAATCTCATGAAGGATTAGAAGAACTCTTAAGAGCCATTATTAATTTATACTCACAGATTAGCAAATAATCAGTTTATTTTCATATTTTTGCGAAATTATTAATTATTAATACATGGAAATATTTAATGATTTTTCTATAAAGGAAATTGTTACCTGTTTTATGGTGCTTTTTGCGGTGATTGATATCATCGGATCCGTTCCCATTGTAGTAACCTTACAGCAAAAATTCGGACAGATTGAGGCCGGAAGGGCTTCGATTACTGCAGGCCTGATCATGATGGTTTTTCTTTTTGTCGGAAACAAAATCCTGAAGCTGATCGGGGTGGATGTCAATTCTTTTGCCATAGCAGGAGCATTTGTCATTTTTGTGATCGCTCTTGAAATGATCCTGGGGATTGAAATCCATAAAACCACAGAAGTCAAGGCCGCCTCTATTGTACCTATCGCATTTCCGCTGGTAGCAGGAGCCGGTACTTTAACCACAACGCTGTCACTCAGGGCTGAATTTCATGATATTAATATCATTTTTGGGATCGTTCTCAATACAATTTTCGTATATTTGGTGCTGAAATCGGCAAAATGGTTGGAAAAGAAAATGGGGGAGGCCACACTGGCCATTCTTCAGAAAGTTTTCGGAATTATTTTGTTGGCGATTTCCATTAAGCTATTTACCGCAAATTTTGCCCAGCTGGTGCAGACTTACATTAATTTTTAAGCATTATGCAGAAGTTTTATAAAGTATTTTTAGTACTGTTTATCATTTTTATCGCCATCAATCTTTACGCTTTAGACTGGCAGACTGATATTTTATCTGAGGATAATCTGAAGTTTGTATTTTCAATCGCCTGTGCGGTTATCGGCCTGATATTACTTTTTGTTATGAACACTTGGAGTAAAATCGGAGTGAAGAAATAATTAAAATATAACTTGTTGACAATAAACCTCTTTCTACACGAAGGAGGTTTTTCTATTGATATTATAATTATTGACGAAGGCTCTATAGTAAAACCATTTACCGGTTTTTATTAAGAAACCACTAAGTTTTTCAGAACCGCCTCGGATTTAAGTTCAGTTTCGGTCCATTCTTTTTCGGGATCACTTTGTGCTGTAATACCGCCGCCGACAAATACATGAACGGAATCCCGGTACAGCTTTGAACAGCGCAGGTTGACAAAATACTGTACGGTTTCTTCAGTCTCAATTTTAATGTATCCAGCATACAACTCACGAGGGAATTTTTCAAGGTTCTGAATGTTTTCTTTACAGAATTCTTTAGGAATGCCGCAGACGGCAGGCGTAGGATGCAATTCCTGAATGATGGTATCTAAATCCTCCTGTTTTATTTTTGCTTTGAAATCAGTTCTCAGATGCTTAATATTCCCTGAAATATGGTCGTAAGTATCGGATTCTTCGATTTTTTCACCATAACGGCTTAAAATATCCCTGATATAGCGTGTTACCGGTTTTTGTTCTTCAATTTCCTTTTCCGACCAGTTTTCTGAAACCGGAAGTGTTCCGGCAAGGCTCATCGTCCCGAAATCATGGGTGGTTTTATTAAATTTCCCCAATACTTCTGAGAAGGCACCCATCCAGGAATTTTCGCCGTTAATCAGCAGGTATCTGCAAGCATTCGGATAGGATCGGCAGAGGTTTTTGAAACTTTCATTTACATGGATCTCATTAAAGCCTGTAAAAATTTTCCTTCTTGAATACACCAGCTTGGGAAGTTCGTTGTTTTTGATGATGTCCATGGCTTTATGCAGATTCTGTATATATTCTTCTTTAGTTTCCGCCGTATAGCCATTACCGTCTTTTGCCAGGCTTCCATTGCCTATGGCGGTATAGTCAAAATTTTCAGAACTTATTTCTGTAATTCTTCCATGGCATTCAATCTGATGCAAGCCGTCAAAAGAATGAAAGCTTATGTGGCTTTCCTGATAATTTTCGTCTGTTGAGTACAGTTTCTCATCGAATGGAAATTTGAAATAAATCATGAGTAGGACGGTTTATAAAATCAGGGTTTGGAAATGATGTAAGAAATTCCAAAATTGATTTTTCTTTCTGCAAAGGTATTGTTAGTCTTAAAAAGGTCAAAATCAAAAGAGCTGTTTTTTAGTGAAATATTCTTTATCTGATATTGCTGATAATCCAGAGACAAAAGAATCTTGCTGAACATTCTGCACTGTAAGCCCAGTGTAAACCCAAAATTGAACTGATTGCTTTTAAAATGATCCAATTTGTCCAAAACATTATTTTCAGGCACCAAAAACTGCATTTTATAGATATTCTTATTCATTAAAAACCCTGCAAACGGCCTGATATTTTTCCAGTCGTAAATTACTTTTAGCTGTAAAGCATATTCAAAATGCCTGTTATTAAATCTTTGGAAGAGTAGTGGCTGGTGATCTTCAGTGAAATAAAATCCGTTTAGAGACGTATCTTCTTTATTTGCATTGAGATCAAAAGTAGAATTCCAGTGATACATATGAGCGGAAAGCATTACTGACAATTGAGGTTTAAAGACAGTTTTTGAAATCCAGAGCCCGAAATGTTCACCGAACTGCTGACGGGTTTCTGAAAGCTCCTGTGCCCAAACGCTGTTTTTAAGCCCGGTTCCGCCTTCGATACCGTAGAAGAAAAGCGGTGGTTTTTGTATTCTGATTCTCTTTTTAGCCCGCTCTTTATCAATTCCTTCTTTATAAATATCGCGCACAAAAAACTTTTCCCGTATAGTCAGATCTGGAAAAATAAGGTCATTCTGTTTTAATGGTACAGGTTTCATCAGATACACCGTGTCATGAATGATAACATTTTCATAAACATATACGGTATCTGTCTTTTTCCTTTTCTGGGCATGGGATAGACTTATGATCACGAAAGGTAAAAAGAATGTTATTTTTCTTAAAAATATGTTCATTTATCGATCTATAAATACAGTGTCCCTTTTAATAATCTTTTTCACTATGATTACTTTTTCAGGCGTTTCCGTTAAGGAGTCTTTCCTGATTGCTTTACCGAAATTTTTTCCGGATTCAATATCTTTTTCTTCTGCTTTACCTTTTTCTTTTAAGATGTTTTTTGGAGTTTCATCTTTGAAATTCTTCTCATTTAGACTTTCATTTTTTATGTTTTCCTTTAGGGTAAGGTTCGGATTTGCTTCTTTTTTTTCAGATTGATAAATGGTTCTTTCATCCTGTTTATTCTGAGACAGACTTAAGGAATCAGCTGAATTATTTTTTGTGAAGAAAGAGTTCTCCCGATTTGATAAAAATATTGAAATGATGATAATCACTAAGACAGTACTTGCTATAATGGTTTTGTTTTTCCATGCCGGATAGGATGAAGAAAATGATAGATGGTATATTCTAATATCAGACGGAATCTGCAGGGCTCTGGACGGTGAAACACTGAAATCTGAAAACCTGCTCCGGAAAGCCTGGGCCCAAAGTAAGCCTCCAAGCCCGAAAATCACCAGCAGCTGCGCCATTTTCTTTTTCGGAGTACTGGTACTGACAATATGATTCAGTAAATAATTCTGGATTGATTTTTTTGCCCTCAGAAGATGAGATTTTGAAGTATTTACAGTGATCCCCAGCGAACCGGCAATTTCTGCATGTGAAAAATTTTCAATAAAATATAAATTAAAGACTGATTTGTGGTGAGGCGGAAGGCTGTCAATGGAAGACAGCAGTTCTTCACTTGTGAAATCGTAAATGAAGATGTTTTTTTCTTCTAAAAAAAGATGGTCCATTTCTGAATAGGTATCTGGAATTTCTGATGGCTCGGTAGTCACAAAGGTATCTTTACTCTGCTTGCGGATATGCTGCAAAGCATTATTAACAACAATCTTTTTAAGCCATGCAAAGAGTGCTTTTTCATCATTCAATTGATGGTCTTTTTGCATTGCAGTTATAAAACTGTCCTGTACAATATCTTCTGCGGTATAAATATCCTGTATGTATCGACGGCAAATTCCCAGAAGTTTCGGGGAATAATTGCTATATAGATTTTGCCAGTTGTGTTTTGACATATTTAATTTTTTATCACTGTAATGTTATTAAAGCTTGAAGCATTAGAATTTGAGATATATTGAGATTCAACATCATTAATAAGCACTTTATAACCTGTAATATCTGATCTGACCATATAGATATTTCCATCCACTACTTTTAAATCTTCGATTATTAAATATGGATTTGCAGAATTGATTAAATTTGAATTTTTATAATAAACACCAAGCCTTCCGTTAATATAAACATCATTATAATCAAGAGCAGGCTGATAACTTCCGGTTGTTGGGGTAGGTATGAAACTTGTCTGTAATCCGGATATTAAATCTTTATAATAATTTATCGAAGTGAAATATACACGGGCTTCATTCGATATTACATAAGTAAAATCTTGTCCGTAAGAACTTGTGGAGATTGAATTAAAAGTTGAATTCTTAAAATATCCTTTGTCAAAACCTCCACTGGTATTACTTTTACGTGCTCCAACGTAGACATCATTATTAAATTCTGTAATCGTACAGCCATCATTATAAGTGAGAGTGTCTTTGAATAAAAGTGTTTTAACTCCGTTTTTCCAGTAACAAAATTCATATTTGTCAGGTGAAGGATTGCTGCTTTGCCAGGTATATCCTACAAAATAAATATTCCCGTCTTTTTCATAAAAATCAAAAATATCAATTGCATCCAAACCATTTATCCCTGCTGCCTGTGCGTAAGTTGTATAATTTCCGTTTTTCCAATATCCATACCTTCCTTTAATATAAACATCAGCTCCGGAAATAAATATTTTAGAGGGACCGGATTCTGAAGAATTATTGGCTATGTTATATTTTATTCCATTTTTCCAATAGCAGAATAGTCCGTTCTGTTTACCTGAAACATATACATCATAAGAAGCGGTTTTCTCTAAAATTTCGGAATCATCTGTTTTACAGGAAAATATGAACATCAGTAAAAATGAAAAGGATAGAATAAGAGCTTTCATGGTTGCTATTTTCTTATAGGATGCAGGAAAATAAAAAGGTTGCAGCTGCGGTATAAAAAAAGCTCAAAAATTTTTTGAGCCTGATATTTTATTGAATGAGTTATTATTTATGAATAATTGTGTTGGTCATCGTTGTATGACTGATCAGCTGGTCTTTTTCATCGCGGATTTCTATTTCAGAGACGTGCATGCTTCTCCCTTTTCTGATGAATCTCGCAATGGCAGTCACCGTTCCGTCTTTTTTGCTTCTGAGATGATTGGTATTGATGTTGGTCCCGACACCATAATACTTTTCACCGTCAATAAAGATATTGGACAGGCTGGAGCCCATGGTTTCTGCAAGGACACAGCTCGCGCCGCCGTGCATAATTCCGAAAGGCTGATGAATTCTCGGCAAAACAGGCATCGTAGCCGTTAACGTTTCATTTTCAAGATCAATATCGGTAAAGTGGATATCCAGTGTTTTCGCAAAGGTCTCTTCACCCCAGCGGTTGATGAAATCCAGTATTTGCTCTTTGGTACCTGTCATTTTTATAAGGTATAAATGGGAGTTGATAAGTAATAGACAATAAGTAATTTAAAAAATTCTAGTTCCGGGCATCCGCCTCACTTCCCATAATATTCGGGTTCCAGTTTTCCGGTATTTTCGGGACAATATCATTCTTGATATAATATTCCTGAATTTCCTGCATGATTTCAGTGAAAGGCACTGAAGCAATTCTTTCATAAGGAATGGTATATCCAAGATAGACTGTTTTCCGTTTGAAATCTCCTGCGGCCAGGACAATCGGGACTTTTGCAGCCAGCGCCATGTGGTAAAAGCCTTTTCTCCATTTCGGGACCCAGCTGCGTGTTCCTTCGGGAGTGATGACCAGACTGAAATCATCTTTAGCAAATTGTCGGGCTACAAAATTCACCAGGTCATTTTTCTGGCTTCTGTCAATACCGATTCCGCCAAGCCCTTTGACGGCACTTCCGTACCATGCTTTGGTATGGGCATCTTTAATAATGATTTTAAGGGGTTTATTTAAAGACCAGTAGGCAAGATTGCCCAGGATGTATTCCATATTGTGGGTATGGGGTGCAACGACCAGAATGCATCTGTTCAGGCTGTTTACATCACCCTGTAAGACTACTTTCCATCCCATTAATTTTAGCATCAGCTTGCCGAGCAGCTTTTTCATATCGTTTGAATTAAAACAGAAAAGTATAACCAAAGCGGTTATACTTTACAAATATATTGAAATATTATTGCTCTTAAAATAAACCGCTTATTAAATCTGCGATTTTCATTACAATTTCTAATGCTAACTGTACCATGATAATTTAATTTTTTTTGAGTGTCTTAGGTTATTTTTTCTAAACAAATGTAAAGCTTTTTATTTACATAACGAACTAAATATAAATTTTTTTTGATTTATTTTTAGAGAAGAAGGGTGTGAATTTCAAACGGTTGGGTTATCCGTTCACACCTTCTGCCACTCTCTCCAGTGAGTTATTTAGTCTTAATGGTAATTTCGTTTTTGTCTTCGTCTACGTTGAAGTCTATATTGGCACCTTTCATCTTTTTGATGCTGTTTTTCATCGAATCAATTACTTTGTCAGCCTTATGGCTCGGAACTTTTTTGCCGTTGATAATGATACTGTCGTTATTATCATCGTTTGAATTGTATTCAATGGTAGAACCGTTCACTGTAATCTTGTTTTTTCCAATTTTAATGTTTCCGTCTTCATCTTTTTCCTGGTCATTGTCATTGATGCCGTCTGCATTTAAATCTCCGTCAAAACTGATCACATCATCTTTTACCGGAAGTACAATTGTATTTTGCGGAACAACCAGTTCATAATCGATGCTGTAATCTCTGAATCTGTGTTCATAGGGATATTTGATGAAATTAGGAAGCATGATTCTGTTGTTGACAATTTCTACCGGAACACTTACGTTCAGTGGAAGATTGTATCCTTTGGCTTCTTTTTTAATGATCAGATAAGGGGTCTTGATGTTCGACTTTCTTGTAACATCTACATGGATCCAGTCTTTTTTGTAAACCGATGATTTGTCAGAATAAAGATTGTCATCATAACCTGTAAAGTTCTGCGGAATGGCAATCTGCTTCGAGTCAACATATAAGGTGTCTGAATCGGTATTGATTGAAACCTCTTCCGTATCTTCCTTGTGTCCCTTAAAGATCATTTCTCTTTTTGCCATGCTTAATCCGAAGTAAGTACCCAGGCCGATTATCGTAAGGAAAAGTGCTCCTAAAACCCATCCTATATTTCTCAGTCTGGTTTTGGGTGAAAAAATTTTAATACTCAGTACGCTGAAAATCAAAGCGGGAATTAAAGATCCGATGATAATAATGGCCGCTAAAACATTATACAATCCGTCGTCGTCAAAATAAAACTTCATTTCATTCGCTCCCGGAAAATTAGAATCGATTCCGAAAAGCCCGAATACCACAAATACACCGATAATACTACTGACTGCCATGATGGCGAAGAATGCACCTATGATATATTTCAGGACATTCCAGATCCCGCTGCTGGCATTGTTGATATACGGTTTGTTTTCAATATAAATTTCCCCTGCTCTTGTTGTCGTTTCGTTGGCAAACTGTACAATCTTGCTTGATTCTTCTTTCAGGTTATCAAAATTCAGTGGCTTGCCTTTCATCTTCAGGAAATCTGATGCCGTTTCAGCTTTTGGCAATACTGCCCATAGGATAAAATAGAGTATTACCACTAAAAATGAAGATCCGGGTGCTACCCAAAGAAATAAAAATGCACCTACCCAAATGAGTCTCATGCCCGTAACATCCATCCCGAAATAGGCTGCTAAACCTGCACAAACCCCTGCAATTTTTTGTCTTTCAGGATCACGGAACAGTTGTTTTCTATCAGTAGATTCAGTACCTGAGGCAAAAGTTTTTCTGGTGTTCTTTTCAGAATAGTAAGCTTCTTCCTGTTCTTCGATTTTTTCAGGGCTTCCGATCTGTGTGATTACTCTTTCTACATCGGCATCATTGATCACCTCACGTTTTGACATGGTATCCCTGAAGATTTCAACCATTCTGATTTCTATATCATGCATTACTTCCTCGGCTTCCGAAGCATCCAGTGAGCTTCTCAGAGCATTCAGGTAATCGCTGAGTTTTATATAGGCATGTTCTTCTATGGTAAAAGAAAAACCTGCGAGTCCTATTGAGAGTGTCTTGTTCATAGCTTTGTTTTTTAATTTTTTTGAGTGATTTGGTTGACTGAAGTAGTGAGTTCATTCCAGGTATTCTGCAGTTCATTCAGAAATAATTTTCCTTTTTCTGTGATCTGATAGTATTTTCTGGGTGGCCCTCCGGTAGATTCTTCCCATCGGTAAGAAAGGAATTCACCGTTTTTTAATCTTGTTAAAAGAGGGTAAAGAGTTCCTTCAACGACATCCAGTTTTCCCTTTTTCAGTGCATCAATCAGGTCGGAAACATACATTTCGCGATGATTGATGAGACTTAAAATACAGAATTCCAGAATCCCTTTCCGCATTTGCGCTTTGGTATTTTCAGTATTCATCTTTAATAATTTTTGTCAATTAGTTATTTATTTCAGACTTCAGTTCCTAGCTAGTTGAACCTATTCCGATTTTACATTACAAAGATATGTAATTAAAATGGTAATATGCAATACAAAGTAGTGAAATTATTTAATATTTATATTTAACCAATTGAAAATCAGTTAAATTATTTTAATTTTGAAAATTTAAAAAATGAGAGTACAGGAAGTCAGACGGGATTTTTAATAATTTTGCCTTTCACACGGACAGGTCTTAGGGTAACCAGTGCTTTTTTTTCTATCGTATGATGGGAAGAAATAAAACTGAACTGCTGATAGAATTTGCGGACGATGAGCGCCATTTCCATTACGGCAAAATGCTCGCCGATACACAACCTTGGTCCGGCCCCAAAAGGGTAGTATGGAAAAATTTTAGCATTTTCACTGTCAAAGCGTTCAGGAATAAATGAATCCGGCTGTTCCCAGTATTTTGGGTTTCTGTGAAGCCCACTGATGTACAGGATAATAAAAGTGCCTTTCGGCCAGGAATATTCTTTAAATCGGTCATCTTCCAGTGCCTGCCGGTCAATCGCCCAGGCCGGAGAATTAAGCCGCATGGATTCTTTAATGATATTGGAGGTATATGATTTTTTCATAAGGCTTTCCGGTGTAAAAACCATTTCGCCTTCTTCTGTAATTTCTTTTTTTAATTTTATTTCAGTTTCCGGACTTTGGCTGATCTCAAAAAAGATAAAGCTTAATGCATTGGCCGTTGTTTCATGGCCGGCAATAAAAAGAATCAGCATTTCATCCACCAGCTGCTCATCAGACATGGGGAGCTGCGTGTCTTCATACCGTGCATGAATCAGCATGTCCAGCAGGTCTTTTTTTTCTATCCCGGAATTCCTCCGTTTATCTAAAATATTCTGAAGGATTGCTTTTGCTCTTTTGCTTTTCTCAATATTGCGGTCTATCACTCCTAAAAACTTTAAGACCTGGGTGTAAAAAGGTAGGCGGACTTCCTTGGCAAAGACTTCCTGGATTTCCGTAACGATTTCCCCCAGTTCTTTCACTGTATTTTTGTCAATATCCGAACTAAAAAGGGTTTTGGCCACAATGCTGAAGGCCAGCGAATGAAAAAACTCATACAGATCAGTCTCCTGTCCGGTCCCGAATGGCTGAAAGGCTGTGTCAATCTCATCGTCCATAATGGAAATCAGGTTTGCAATTTTTGCTTTGCTGAAGCCTGGTTGGATCAGCCTTCTCTGTTTAAGCCAGTCTTTTCCGTTATTGGTCAATAGCCCATTCCCGAGATATTTACCGAGTGTAACAGACTGTATCTCGGATTTATAGTAATTCTTATGATTCTGCTTTAAAATATATTCTACGAATTCCTTATCCTGAGAAAAGATAAAGTTTTTGTCTGTGAAATTAGCTCTGATACGGTAACTGTCGCCTGCCATACGGTGGTTTCCGCTGATCGTCTCCAACGGGTTACTCACGCCGTTTAGTAAAGAATACAGCTTTCTTTTTCCTTTAATTTCTGCAGGATAATTGAACTTTGGGTCCATAGATATATTTTCATTAAAATTACAACTAATCTCTTATATAGCGGTAAAAGCACATTTACATTAAAACCGTTATTTTTGTATGAATTAACTTACTTAAGACGGATTTAAAATAAATCATAGATTAACACCAAGTGTTAAACTGATCGAGTAAGAAAAGCCTATACAGAACAATGAAAATACAGAAAGAAATTGATTTTATCCTGGCCGTGGATGCCCTGAAAAACGTACAGCGGAGAAACTATAACGCCGATGACAGTAGAAGAGAAAATACGGCAGAACATTCCTGGCAGATTATTATTCTGGCCCAGATTCTTTTTCCATATGCAAAAAACAGGGCTGATATTGACCTGTTGAGGGTGATCAGGATGCTTTCTATTCATGACCTGGTGGAAATAGAGGCCGGGGACACTTTTTTATTCGATGAAGCTGCGATGACCGGGAAATTTGAAAGAGAAAAAATAGCCGCCCGGCAAATCTTCGGCATTCTGGATGAGCCCCTGCGCTCGGAATTCTTTAACCTCTGGCTGGAATTCGAAGAAGAGCAGACTCCCGATGCTGTTTTTGCGTGTGCCATCGACCGTATTATGCCGTTTATCCTGAATTCCCATACCTCAGGAAAAAGCTGGACGGAAGCCGGCGTTACGGAAAAACAGATCCGTACCATGTTGGAACAAGCGATCAGCAGGGCTTCCGATGAACTGGGGGAAGCTTTTCAGCTGCTGCTGGTTAAAAATCTGGAAACGGAAAAGGTTTTAAAATAATGTATAAGCGGTCAAACTTTGCATAGTCCTGCGGTTTAGCAAAAAAGGGTTTCGGCGGGCGAAGCCCGCCGAAACCCTTTTTTGCACAATATAGTTTTGGGGCGGCCGCAGGCCGCCCCAAAACTCATTATAAAATCTGAATAGGCTTTTTAAACTCATCAATCGCTACAAAAGTAAAATCACCCACTATAGCTTTTTCCCGTTCATAAGAATACATCTGTTCCGTATAAATTTCCACGTTCACCTTCATACTGGTTTTCCCTACATGGGAAACCTTGCCGATCAGTTCAACAATGGTTCCTGCGGGAATAGGCTTTTTAAAATCGATTTTATCGCTGCTTACCGTGACCACTCTTTTTCTGGCAAACCGGGTAGCCGTGATAAAGGCCACTTCATCCATCAGCTGCATCGCAGTACCTCCGAAAAGCGTATCATAATGGTTGGTCGTATTGGGGAAAACGGCTTTAAAGATCCTGGTTTCCGATGCTTCAATTCTTTCTTCTGTAGTCATATGTCATTATTAATTAAAGCGAAATGAAATCATATTGAAACAGAATAAGAACATTCCGGGAATACGGGATTCCTGAACACACCATAAGATCAATAAACTTCAGATCGCGAAAGTTTTTGTATACAAGAAAAAGGCAGGTCTCCTGACTGGTAACATCTTTATTTCCTTCCCATCTCTTTGACTGAGACAGTGGTTCTTAATAAAAACTTCAGTTACTTACAGTTGCGCGACAGTTCGTGATTCTCACACGATTCCCTTTTAATCTGCGGTTAAGCAGAACCGGTTTCTGAAAAATCACAGGCAGGAGGCTGTAAACCTGAAGCTTTAGATTTTCGGTTGCAAAAATAATGAATATGAATGAATTATTCCGGGTTTTTATAGATGATCTGGCTTTCCGCTTTTCCCTGTTTGATGGTCCAGATCGTAGTATACCGGTTTTCACCGGAACCGTTGATCATGTAAAGGAAGATATGATCATTGTCAATGGCTGTTACGCCGACGTTATTAAAGTCCATCGTGGGCTGAAACATGTTTTTAATCGCATCCCTTACAAAAACAGAGCCGCGTCCCGGCTGCTGTACCCTAACGGATTTAATTTCCGTCATGCCTTCCGGAATTTGTTTTCCGACACCCC
Source organism: Chryseobacterium gregarium DSM 19109 (assembly GCF_000430845.1). Lineage (GTDB taxonomy): Bacteria > Bacteroidota > Bacteroidia > Flavobacteriales > Weeksellaceae > Chryseobacterium > Chryseobacterium gregarium. Next base: position 297,907 of record NZ_AUMU01000002.1, read on the forward strand.
AGGGTTTTACCTTATCAATGGTCGTAATATTTCCATCGGCATCTTTTGTCTGTTTTTTGATGTGTGCATATGAAGGATAAACATCAATGATGACTTTAGTTCTCTGGTTCCCCGGAATTTTAGGATTGGAGTCATCTGTGAAAATCAGTGATTTTCCGTTCTTGGATTTTGAAGGCGTGAACTGCGGGAGCTTATCCACAAAGACCACACGGTTTTTATTTACCATGCCTTCTTTGGTAATGCTGTCATACCTTACGAAAGGTTTATCTGTATCATCCCTTTCAGGATATTTAATCCAGATCCATTCCGTTTCGCCGGGAGCCGGTTTTTCATAAATAAAGACATCACCCGTTTTCATGCGGATCTTGTCAATGATTTTACGGTAATCGTCTTTATGAACCCGAACCATCGCATATCCTTCCTCAGCTTTTACAACACCAAAAGGAACTTTGTCCTGTCCTTTTGCTAGGGCCACGGAAAAAAGGCTGAAAACAGATAAATACAACGCTTTATGTACGGAAACCATCATGAAATTTTTTTAACCGTTCAAATATATAAATTAAATACTTTTCGGGAGATAATTATGCTGCTGTAATTCCTTAAAATCTTTAATTCGTTTTAAATGGGTGTCGGATAGAAGATATACTTCGTCCGAAATATCCAGTACTTCGTGATAACGGTGATCTGAAATAATAATGCCCTTATGTTTCGACTGTTCTTTAATAATTCTCTGCATTTCAGCTGTCGTTTTCGGGGAAAAACCGTTAAACGGTTCGTCGAGCAAAATGAATTCTGAATCTGAATAGAGGATCAGTAAGGCTTCAGCAATCTTCTTTTCACCGCCGGAAAGGTTTCTGCAGGCTTCATTCAGAAGAGGTTTCATTAATTCCAGTTCAAAAAGCTTTTCAGCATTTTCCTGATTACAGAAAAGCGGAATTAAATTTTTGATTTTAACCCCTTTTGGAAGGAAAAAATGTTGCGGCAGATAAGCAATTCTTCTCTTTCTGTCCATCTGGTTGATAAGAACTTTATGATCACTCCTGATGTATTGCGAATCGCCTTTTACCGTACCGGAAATAATCTTCAGCAAGGTAGATTTTCCTGTACCGTTTCTGCCCAGTAAACCGGTAATTTTTCCGGTTTCACATGCTATATAAATATCTTTCAGGATCTGCTTTCCGCCGAAAGATTTTATAACGCTGTCTACATGAAGTCTGCTCATAAAAATTTAGTAATCATATTAATAAGGATACTTAATGAAAAAGTAAAAACCCACAGGAACAATCTTGAAAACCCGAAGTTCGCATAGAAATAATATTCATTTCTGAACCGCAATTCATAGATCAGGAAATGCAGGCAGGGTAAAAACAACAGGAAACACAGTCCGAAATTATTTGCACTGAAACCCAGTGAAAAGCACATCAGAATAGATGATATCATACAAGGAATCAACAGTTTTATATAGAAAATCCGGAGAATCTTAAGATTTTTGATCATGCCCAAATTTAATCAATTATGGCAAATGTATAATTGCTGCTATTTTAAACAGATTAGCCCATGAAATATTTATGGTCTGCTTTATATTGTATTATTATGGATTTCTGTTCTAGTTGAGGTGGCTCAATAATACATTAATTCAGATTTATTCCTATATTTAAATAAATAATAACCGTGTAACTTTAATTAACTTAAATATGACAAAAAAACTACTTTATGCCTTTCTTTTATTAATAGGAATCTCGATTCAAAGTAAAACTGCAACTGCTGAAAAAGCGGCATCTGACTTTTTCTGTGATACATTGGCACCGACTAATGTCCAGGTGAGCAATATTACCATGACTTCTGCAGCGGTAAGCTGGACTTTGGATCCCAATACTCAGGATTATATTATAAGATTCCGGCCGGTAGGTTCTGCTGTATGGACAACAGTTACACCGATTTCAGGACAAAATTCATTTATTCTTACAGGTCTTATTTCCTGTATGGCCTATGAAGTGCAGGTTGCCAAAATATGCAGTGGTACAGGCGGAACCTGGTCAAATCCAATATCATTTACCACCTATCTCAATTATTGTGCGGCGGCATCAACAGATGCCGGTGTAGTTCATATTTCGAATGTGACGGTAACACCATCAGGAGGTCTTGTCCCGATGGTAAGCAATTCAGGGTCATCATTCTATACCGATTACCGTCCTGATCCAACCCGTAAAGTTCAGTTAATGACAGGGAGCACAAACAATACAATTACGGTTTCCAAGACATGGGCCGGAACGCCAAATGCTGTAGCCGTGCGGGTCTGGATTGATTTCAATGCCGACGGGATCTTTCAGGCATCAGAAATGTTGCTTAATTCCAGTTCATCTGTATCACCGGTAGCAACATCTGTTTTTACGGTGCCCGTACTTGCTTTTCAGTCCGGGACAAATTGCGGGGTAGCTATGAGGGTTATTGCCAGTGAAATGTATACAAGTCCGGTCTGCGGCACTTTCACCTATGGAGAAGTGGAAGATTATGGAGTATACATATTGGCGGGTGCAAATCTTTCAATCAATGAAATTAATAAAAATACAGGAGGGAATATATATCCAAATCCGGCTTCTGAACTATTGAACATTTCAGGGATTTCAGGAAATGAATTTGAAATTTACAATGCTGCCGGGCAAAAAGTACGTTCAGGAAAAATTTCAGATCAGAAAGTAGATGTTTATGATCTTACAAAAGGAGTCTATTTTATCCAGATTAAGGACAAAGAAAATGTCACACGATTGAAGTTTATCAGAAAATAATAAAAAACCCGTCTCACAAATGCTTGTGAAACGGATTTTTTTATTTTGAATTAATCACTAAGTGAAAATTATTTAAATCCTTTCCAGTTCATCCGCATCAATAGTTGTTTTGAACATCCCGTAATTCACCACCACTTTATTTTTGGAAATCTTTTCAATCGTTCCCACACTGGTGCTTCCGGTAATGCGGACGCGTTGTCCTTCTTTCAGCCATAATGCACGGTCGGTTTTACGTTTTTCTTCCAGCTTTTCATTGGTTTCGGAAATCTTTTCGATGACATCTTCCTTTTTCAGCTGCTGCGTGATTTTTCTCTTTACCACCTGCAGCCGTTTGCTTTCATCTTTATCAGCTCCTACTTTCCTGAATTTTTCCTGTTCCAGAATCTTCACAAAATCTTTCACCACATCTTTCCTGGATTTTCCTTTGATGTAACTGTCGATAAAGCCTTCAATCTTGGTCCCAAACTGCAGTTTACGGTGCTCATCTTCATACAACTTCTGGAAATTAAACAGTTTCTGCTGAAGCTGGTCATTCAGTTTCTGTAAATTATCACGTTTGTCTTCAACCGATTCTTTCCGTTCGGCTAAATCAGATTTCAGCTTTTCCACCTCATATTTTTCCTGCTGGAGCTTGACAATGGTTTTATCTAAGTTCACAATGTCATGTTCCACTTTTTTCTTTGCGGAATGGATGATAAACCTCGGGATTTTATTTTTTTCCGCCACTTCAAAAGTAAAGGAACTTCCCGCCTGTCCGATTTCAAGTTTATAAAGAGGTTCCAGGGTTTCTTCATTAAAAAGCATCGCTGCATTCTGAGCATTGGGAAGCTCTTCAACCACGAGTTTGATATTGGTATAGTGCGTGGTAATGATGGCAAAGCTTTTCTTATCATAAAAGAACTCAAGGAAACTTTCGGCCAGGGCGCCGCCTAGTTCAGGATCGGAACCTGTCCCGAATTCGTCAATCAGCAAAAGGGTATTGGCATCTGCCTCACGGATGATGCCGCCCATTTTCTTTAACCTTGACGAATAGGTGGAAAGGTGGTTTTCAATAGACTGGTTGTCTCCGATATCCGTCATCACCTTATCAAAGAAAAACATTTCGGATTTCGGATGTGCAGGAACCAGGATCCCGCTTTGGATCATCAGCTGAAGTAGCCCGACTGTTTTCAGGGTGATGGATTTTCCTCCTGCATTCGGCCCTGAAATACAGATAATCCTGTTCTGGTCCGTTAACGTCAGGGTTTGCGGGAAAATGGTTTTATTTTCCGCTTTATTTCTTAAAAACAGCAGAGGATGAAAAGCCTCTCTCAGCCTCAGGGTTTTGTGGCGGTTGATTTTCGGTAAGATCCCGTTGACCAATTCTCCGAATTTGGCTTTCGCCCGGGTAAGGTCGAGGTCAAAAATATACATCTGGTACCTCCAGAGCTGGGGCTGGAACTCGGCTAATTCTGCCGTCAGTTTCCTCAGGACTTTATCAATTTCTTTTTTTTCTTCCTCTTCATTTTCCTTCAGCTTAAAGTAATGTTTCACCACACTGTCCGGCTGGATATACGTTATCGAACCGGTTTTTGAAAGTCCTAAAACCCGCCCAGGAACTCTTTTTTTATACGCGGATTTTACCGCTAAAACCCTGATGTCTTCAATATTACTTTCACGGATATCATCCAGGAAATCACTTTGTCCGTAATTGAACAAAACCCGGTTAAAATTTTCCTGGATTGCCTTTTTCGCCACCTGGATTTCAGCTCTTAATGTCTTTAAGATCGGCGAAGCTTCGCTTTTCACTTCACCGAAACGGTTGAAAACCTTATCTACCTTATCAATAATTTCTTTTCTGAATTCCAGAACGGATACATCATTTATTAAAGTAGGGAAGGTGTCCGGCATGGTAGGGAAAAACTTCTGCAGTTTCCCGATCTGTTCCGTGAGGGTTTTTATTTTGATGAAAGCGCTGTTTTCAAGACGGTAATTCTCAATCAGCATCAGTTTAAGTTCGTTTTCGATATCTTCATATTCATCAAACGGAATCGCATTGGAGCTTTCAAAACTCGACAGGTATTCGGACGTTTTTTTTAAAGAAATATCGGCTTCATCAATGCCCATCGGGCGAAGCTCAAGAATCTTTTCCCGCGTTTTCGGAGAATAAGCAAAAGGGGAGATCTCCGCGAGCAATTGCGGAAACTCTAATTCGTTTAAATCTTCTTTATTTATATACACAGTACAAATTTAGTGAAAATATGAATGTTAATTTGAAAATGAGATAATTTGAGAATTTGAAAATGCTGGATGATCAGGTTTTTATTACATTTGAAATATGAAACTGGAAACCCAAAGACTGCAATTAAAAGAAATCAACGAAAGCCACGTTGAAGATATTCTGAAGATCCGGAGCAATGAAATGATCAATCGATTTGTACAGAGAAACTCGCCTAAAAACAATTATGATGCGCTTCAGTTTATTTTAACCATCAAGGAAAAAACCCGGAATAATCAGACTTTTTACTGGGGAATTTCTCGAAAAGGTGAACCAAATCTTATCGGGACCATCTGCCTCTGGAATTTTTCTGAAGACCGGAAAACAGAGGAAGTCGGTTATGAACTGTTGCCGGATTATCACCGGCAGGGTATCATGTCTGAAGCATTGACTGCCGTTTTAAATTTTGGTTTTAATCATTTACATTTGCAGGAAATTCTGGCAATGACCGATCAGTTCAACGAAAGCTCGAAAGGGCTTCTCTTAAAACATCATTTCATATTGGAAGAGGACAGGAAAGATGAAGATTTTCCGGGAAATCTGGTTTTCAGCAAACATATAATGGTATCTAAATTGTAATTCTTAATTACTAAAATTAACTTATTTTTAAATTTACAGCATGACCTGGACCGAAATATTAGCCCCGATAAAAAATACGCCTTACTTTACCAGTCTTTGGGAAAAAGTAAAACAGGAATACACCACAACAAAAGTGTTCCCGCCGAAAAGCCAGATTTTCCGGGCTCTGGAATTGACGCCTTTTGATGAGGTTAAGGTAGTTATCCTTGGACAGGATCCTTATCATAATGATTATCAGGCTAACGGATTGTGCTTTTCTGTTTCTGAACAGGTAGCAGCACCGCCTTCCCTTAAAAATATTTTTATTGAATTAAAAGATGATGTCGGTGTGGTGAGAGCTTCAAAGGAACTGGATGACTGGGGAAAACAGGGTGTTTTATTATTAAATGCAACACTGACTGTCCGTGCGCATTCACCAAATTCCCATAAAGATTTAGGGTGGGAAAAATTTACCGATTTTATCATCAAAGAAATTTCAGATAAAAAAGAAAACGTAGTTTTTGTTTTGTGGGGCGCCTTTGCACAGAAAAAAGCCGAACTGATCAATCCGGCCAAACATTTTATTTTAAAGTCTGCGCATCCGTCCCCGTTTTCTGTTCACAAAGGATTTTTCGGGAGCAAACCATTTTCAAAGATTAATGAATATCTTATTTCAAAAGGGAAGAAACCTATTTCGTGGTAGAATTTTCTCCTGTTGATTTTGTAATCGTAATTCCGATCTGGTAGGTGCCTTTCAAAGCCTGTGTTCCTTCTGCTGATTTGGGATAAGGGTTTACTTCAACTAAAGAAACTGTATATCCATTGAATTCTGCGGATTTACTGTAGTTTCTTCCTGTGTTGTCTGTGGTTGCAATGCTCAGGGTCATCGGCCGCGTAGCCGTTCCCATGACTTCTACCTGTGCAACGGCAGTGCCTGCCCAGATACAGCTCACTCCTTCCGGACATCGGCTGTCTTCCGAAATACCTTTGAAGGTTACATTCATCTGATATTCCTTCAGAAATCTGTTTTCCCCTTCCTTGAAATAAATGACTTTTTCATCTTTCATAGGATTTGATTTTGCGGTTCCTGTTCCGGTTGTCGCAGTTGTTTTTTCTGCCGTTGCAGATTGGTTCTGTGCGTTACAGTTCATGAGAGATACCACTCCTAAGCTGTATATAATTATTTTATGAAACATAATTTTCTTCTTTTAAATAATGGCAAGCATATCCAGTATAACTACCAAAAACATAGCCAAACCTACCACAAGGCTGAATCCGGTTCCGTAAATAAATCCGATAAAAGCACCTTTGGTGGAATTTAATGCTTTTTTCATGTCCTTGCTGTCATGAAGAAGTTCACCAATAAATACACCGGCAAACATTCCTACTAAAAAGCCCAGGGGAATAGGCAGAAAAAGGCCGACAATGGTCCCGATAACGGAGCCGATGCTTCCCCAGCGCGTTCCTCCGTATTTCTGATTGGTTTTTGCAGGAATCACATAATTCAAAATAACCGAAAGCAATGTCAGGATTCCGAATGCCCATACATAAATCATCGGCAAATCCGCATCAGTGCCGAATTTGTAAATCAACAGGCCACAGATACTCAGTAATAAGCCTGGAAGCACAGGCAGGAACGTTCCCAACATTCCGAGAAATAAGAGGATGAGACAGAGAATATCAATTAATGCTGTATCCATTGTTTTTTATTTACATGCAAGATATAAAAAAAGGCGGCTTCATAAAAGCCGCCTTCAGGTTTAAATTAAAGTTTTCATTACAGGTTTAAGATTACATATTGCAGAATTACACCGGCATTTCCAATATTTCCTGAAGCATGATTATGGAAAGTGGTATAATAAATATAGCCGCTGTTTGAAGATCCTGAACAAGGCCCTACGGTGGCGCCTAATGCAACCAGGTAAGGAACGAGTGCCTGCGGAACTGAAAGGCTGATCTGGATGTTTCCGGGAAGAGTAATACAGACGGTTGCGAACGTTGTATTGGGCGCGTTTCCTATAGGAGTCGTTGGGAGACCTGTCGCCGTAAAGTGATTGGTTCTGATCATCAGGGCATCATTTGATGAAGTTTCTTTAACTAACACTTCCCAATACGTTGGGTCGTAATTCGTTATTTTTTGCCATGATGCTAAATCATAATCAATATTAAGGGTATTGAATCCCAAGGCTGTTGTAAGACCCGAATTGTTTACCGTAGCGCCTACCATGCCTGAGTTTCCGATGTTTTTAGAACATAATTTTGAATCGGGAACAAACCCTCCTGCCAACGAGCAGTTATTGGTATTGGTTGTTCCGCCCACTAAATAGGCAACATCCCAGTCTGAGGCATAAATACTTCCTCCATTGGCAACAAAGATGGCTAAATTGGTATCAATTACAGAGTAAAGTGTCGGATTTGAAGCGTAATTGTTTCTGGAACCGCAATTAAGAAATATAATATCATATTGCGCAACAGTTGTCAGGTTGGCAAGGTCATTATTACTGATTTCAGTAGCCGTATAGCCTAAAGTCTGGATAATGTCTTCTATTTTATCATACGTTCCTTTTACATAAGCGATTTTTGCAACCTGATTGAGCTTGGTCTGGCTGGCATCGAGGTTTAAAGTTTCCTTATCTTTTACCGTTGCGGAAATTTCTGTCCGGAAGTTGCTGCCGTTTCCGGTCTGGATATAAATGGTATGGTTTCCGGCTGGAGCGTCCAGTGCGAAATTACCTTCTGCATCCGAAGTTGTATAATAAATTTTATATTTATCATCAAAAGTGAAAACCGAAGCGCCTCCAATAGTTTTTGTTCCGTTTTGTGACATTACTTTGCCGGTAATTTTGCCGGTTTTTACAACGGTGGTATTGGTGGTTTCAGATAGTATCGGGGAATCGTCTCCTCCTGAACAGCTGGCTAAAAGGGTAAATACACACAATAAAATAAAAAAGTAGTGTTTTCTCATAATTTATTGATTTTGATTTATTTAGTTTACACCAAATTTAATAATTTTTTTGTATTAAATTAAATAGAATGCTAATTTTTTTAAATTTAATATATCAATTATCCCTTTTTGAAGTTGATTTTGTATTATTAGTGAGGTGTTGTCGGTCATTATTATTTTATTTTTATTCAGGAAGTTTTTCCGTAAAGTGTAACATCACGAACTTTGGGATGATAATTGATGCAGGAACTGTACTTAAGGACAAGCTTAAATTTCCTAAATTTGCTGTAATGAATGACCAACTAGAAGAAACAAAAGATTTTTTGCAGGAATTGAGCGATCCGCTCTACCGATACATCACCCGGATTTCTCCGACAGGTCTTGATTGGGTATTCCACATCATTGTAAAAATAATCTTATTGTGTGTTATTTTTCTAGTTATCGATTTTATTCTTAAGATTATCATCAACAGTGTATTCCGTATTTTTCATAACAAGGAAAAATATCCGGTAGTCAACTCGGTTTACGAATCGAGAGTGACCAATTCCCTGGCCCATCTTTTTGCATTATTAATCGTCGGCAGTATCCACGAATCGATATTTTCAGGAGCATTGATAAAAACAACCCAGTTTCTCATCAGGTCCGTAAATTTAGGAATGGTAATGATCTTTGCCGGGATGCTCTACCGCGGGCTGACGGCTTTCAGGAATTACTTTGTGATCAAACAGGATTTTTATAAGATCATGGCACTGAATGCAGTCTCTGAGACGATGAAGATATTAGGGATCTTTATCTTTTCCGTAGTCGGAATTTGCGTTATTTTCGGCATCAAAGGAACGACGATCGTCGGAAGCTTGGGAGCGATCACAGCAGTGCTGGTTCTGGTATTCAGGGATACTATTTTAGGATTCGTTACCGGGATTCACGTAGCCACTTCAAAAAACCTGAAAGTCGGTGACTGGGTAAGCATTCCAAAATATAATTTAGAAGGAAATATTGCTGATATCAATCTTCTGACAACAAGAATCAATAATTTTGACAAAACCTTTTCTACCATTCCTACCTATGATTTAATGACCACCGAGATTAAAAACCTTCAGGTGATCTCCGAAACCAATGCCAGAAGGATCAAAAAGTCAATTTATTTCAATATCAATTCATTTAAATTTCTTACTGATGAAGATATTGAACGCCTGAAAAATATCAATCTGATTTCAGAATATCTCAGTCAGAAATCTGTTGAACTGAGAAAAGAAAAAGAAAACATGGCGCATAAAGAGGAGATTATCAACGGAAGGCAGCTTACCAATATCGGGGTATTCAGGTATTATGCCCAAAAATACATTGAAAAAATTCCACAGCTTGATAAAGACGGGCCGCTTATTGTGCGCCAGTTAAATATTACCCCTCAGGGCCTCCCCCTGGAAATATACTCTTTTACAAACGATACCGAATGGGTCCGGTTTGAACAGATTCAGGCGGATATTTTTGACCATCTGCTGGTCGCTTCCAAAGAATTTGACCTCGAAGTAATGCAGGTGAAAGTATAACTTAGAATATGATGTTTAGATAATTTAATCTTGAAATCATCCTGATTAAATTGTCAAAAATGAATATTTTTTATATTTTAGCCGTATGACTAAGATTCAATGGGTAGATTGTCACAGAATGCCGTCCAGATCTTTCTTTTATAAAAAGAAACAGTTTCCTGTGTGCGCCAGATGCACAGGTATTTACCTTGGATATTTTCTTATGATTCCCATGCTGTGGTTTTACCAGATAGGGATGTTTTTAAGCGTTCTGCTTATCCTTCCCACGCTTATTGATGGTCTTACCCAGGCCTATCTTAACAGAGAGAGTACAAATGTTATCCGTTGCATTACGGGGTTTTTGGCCGGGATCGGCATAAGCGGATTCAGTGAACGGATAACGTATCACAGCTATAAATTTATTGAAACATTAATATCATAAAAAATAAACGATGAGCGATTTTAATCAAAATTTCAAGAATGAACCTAATCAATCAAATGAAGACCTTCACATTGGATTGAAAATTTTATCATTTTGTATTCCTTTGGCAGGAGCTATTATTTACTTCGTTAAAAAAGACAAGGAACCGGTAGCTGCAAAATCTGCCTGTAATCTGGCTCTTATCGGATTGGGGGTAAATGTTGCCCTTACCATCGTCCGACTGGTTACACAAGGAAGTTAAAAATACCGAATTAAAAAGCCCACTTTAAGTTGGGTTTTTTTATTTTTGTACTATGACAAAATTAAGCGTAAATATAAATAAAATCGCTACCCTTAGAAATGCAAGAGGAGGGGAGACCCCAAGCGTAGCGGAAGCTGCTGTTAAAATTCAGGAATTCGGAGGACAGGGGATTACCATTCATCCGAGACCCGATGAAAGGCATATTACCAGAAAAGATGTTTATGACCTGAAGCCGCTGGTTACAACGGAGTTCAATATCGAAGGAAATCCGCACAGGCCGTTCATTGACATGGTGCTGGATGTAAAACCTGAACAGGTGACTCTGGTTCCTGATGCTGACGATGCCATTACTTCAAATGCCGGCTGGGATACAAAGAAACATCTGGATTTTCTTATAGAAATCATTGCAGAATTCAAAAATGCAGGAATTCGCACTTCCATTTTCCTTGACCCGAATCCGGAATTGGTGGAATATGCTGCCAAAACGGGTGCAGACAGAATAGAATTGTATACTGAAGCGTATGCGAAAAATTATGGCTCAAATAAAGAAGCAGCGATAAAACCTTATTATGAAACAGCATTACGGGCTGCTGATTTTGGATTGGGAATAAATGCCGGGCACGATTTAAGCTTAGAAAACTTAAAATATTTCGCAGACCATATTCCCAACCTGCTTGAAGTTTCCATCGGGCATGCTTTGATTTCCGAAGCATTGTATATGGGATTGGAAAATACGGTTCAGTCCTATTTGAAGAGACTGGTAAAATGGAATAACTAGAAATTAGTATTATAGTACATTTTACTAATATTTAGTTTCTAACTTCTAACATCTTATAAAAATTATGGAAATTTTAAATTCGAAAATATTTGGCGAAAACTTTTCGTCGACCCCGCTGCTGGTATTCCATGGCTTGTTCGGAATGCTGGATAACTGGGGAAGCTTCGGGAAAGATCTCGGAGAATTTTTACCGGTTCATCTGATTGACCTCAGAAATCACGGAAGAAGTTTTCATTCTGAAAATATGTCCCACGATGACCTTGCTGATGATATTCTTCATTATATGGATCACTTTGGGATTGAAAAAGCTCATATTTTAGGGCATTCGTTAGGCGGAAAGGCCGTAATGCAGTTTGCGATAAAATATCCGGAGAAAATGGAAAAGTTGATTGTTGTGGATATTTCCCCGAAAGCATATCCTCCGCACCATCAGGGGATTATCAAGGCACTGGAAACGGTGGATTTCAATACAGCACATTCCAGACATGAGGTGGAAGCGGTTCTCAGTCAGTATATCCCTGAAAAATCCACCATTCAGTTTTTAGCAAAAAACCTCTATTGGGATGAGGATAAACACCTCAAATGGAGATTTAATCTTAAGACTTTGTCGGAAAAATATAATGATTTTGTTTCAAATGCCATTAGATTTGGAGTTTTTAATGGGGAGACCTTGTTTATTGCCGGGGATAGGTCAAATTACATTCTTCCGCAGGATCAGTTTGCAATCAAGCAGCAGTTTCCGAAAGCGGAGTTTGAAACAATAAAAAATGCAGGGCACTGGGTGCAGGCGGAGAATCCTGTTGATTTTGCTAACGTTGTCAAGGAATTTTTGAACATTAATTAAGATTATGGTATTATTTGTTCGGATTTGTTAAAGTTTTCTTAAAATCGATTTTATTCTTCATGGTGTGATTTTTTTTTGATACTTTAGAGTTCTCTAAATCATAATATTAGAAATATGGAAAACAGAAAATCAAAAAAACCGTTCTTTGCTTCGTTTCTTGAAAAGCAGATTGAAGATCCTGAGAAAATTAAAGGAGGTGCTGTTACCTCAGCGTTAGTTGACAATGTAACTTCAGTAAATAAAGATAATGTTACTTCGTCACTTTTGGACCATGTTACAAAGCCGGGAGGTGATAATGTGACCATGAAATATCCGTCAGACGGAGATGAAGACGGAAACGCAGTGTAGAAAAAATAACTACCTTATAACTTCAATTATACTACTATGAAAAATAAAGATTCAAAAAAGAAACCGTTTTTTGCTTCATTTCTGGAAAAACAGATTCAGGATCCTGAAAAGATAAAAGGAGGTTCCGGAGACATTACCACAGGAGTATTGAAAGACAGTGTGACATCTGCGCTTGTGGATAATATAACTAAGCCCGGACAGGATGTAGTATCGATGAAGTATCCTTCAGACAGTGACGAAGACGGGGATCCCGTATAAAAACTAATATTCTATAACTCAAATTACAAATACTATGAAAAACAAAAATTCAAAAAAAGAGCCATTTTTCGCAGCATTTTTAGAAAAACAGCTTCAGGATCCTGAAAAAATTCAAGGGGGCGGTGTTTCTACTTCTCTTAAAGATGTTGTGACATCGCCGCTTGGGGATACACTCACCCTAAAAACTCTGGACAATGGAACAACTCCTGCTGCAGATACTCCGGTGACGCTGAAATATCCATCAGACAGTGATGAAGGAGGATTCGATCCCGGATTTCCTCCAGGACTGGATCCTGAAATCCATCCTTAATTACAAACTAAATTTTATACTTATGAAAAGCAAAGATTCAAAAAAGAAGCCATTTTTCGCATCATTTTTAGAAAAACAAATCCAGGATCCTGAAAAAGTAAAAGGAGGTACGGAAGTTACTCTTTCAACACAGGATAATATCACAAAGCCACTTTATGATACTGTAACAAAACCAACATTGGATATGATGCAGACCATGAAGTATCCTTCTGATGGTGATGATGATGCTCCTGTAGTATAAGCATGAATTGTTACAAATAGAATTTTAACAAAATCATATAAAGGAAACTTACACTCTAAGTTTCCTTTTTTAATAAAACAAAAACGGCAAATGATTCTTTGTATCACGCATTCCGGAGATTTTTACAACATCGATATCTTTTTTTACTATTTAGAAACGAAAAAAATTCCATATTTCAGGTTAAACTCTGATCGCTTGAATCATCTTCAGAAAATCATGATGAGTGAGGATTCTTTTGAATTAACGGATGAATTCGGAAATACAGTCACTTCAAAAGAAATACAGGCAGTCTGGCACAGGAAAGCTTGGGGCATCACCGTTCCGGAAGAATTGGATCAAAGTTATCGATCTGTTTTTCTTAAAGAATATATGAGTCTCAGATACAATCTCTTTACCATTTTAGAAAATGTACCGTGGATTAATCCTTTCGAAAACGAAAATAAAATCGACGGAAATAAGATGTTTCAGCTGAAAGTTGCCCAAAATAATAATTTAATTATTCCTAAAACTATTTTTTCCAATGATCCGGAGAGAATTAAAGCATTTTTTCAGGAAAACTGTAATGGGAAAATGGTGGCAAAGCTGCACGGCGTTATTTCAAAATCGATGAACGGAGAAAACTTTCTGTCCACCAATATCATTAATGAAGATTCTTTGGAAGATATTTCTGATATTGCGTACTGTCCGATGATTTTCCAGCCTTATATCGAGAAGGAATATGAATTGAGAATCGTCTATCTGGATGGTGAATTTTTTACCGGAAAAATCAATAACAGTGAAAATGTAGACTGGCGGGCTGCGCAGGGAAATTATTTCTGGTCAGCCTATGACCTGCCTGAAAACATAAAACACAATCTTACCTCGATGATGAAAGAAATGGGACTTTATATCGGAGCCATTGATATGATTAAAGGAAAAGATGGGAACTATTATTTCCTGGAAGTGAATCCGCAGGGAGAATGGGGAATGCTTCAGAAAGAATTAAATTTCCCAATTGCAGAAAGAATTGCCGATAACCTTATGAAAAGAATAAAAACCAATGAATAAAATTTTAATAATTACCCATACAGCAGATAATTTTTCAATTGATAAAGTAACGGAATATATCGACAAAAACGGCTGTGAAGTTATCCGCTTCAATGTAGACGAGTATCCGCTTAAAAATAAATTATCGACCACTTTTCAGGATGGAAAATGGACTACAACACTTGAAACTCCTGAAAAAAAAAATTCTCTTGAGGATATTTCGACGGTTTGGTACCGAAGAGCGTACAATATCGGCCATGGAATAAAAGAAGAGCTGGATGCCAAATTTTACGGGGCTGCGATGGGGGAAATCCGCAATACGCTTTTTGGGTTTTTAGAATCAATAGATGCTTATTCTCTGGGAAAACCAAGCGTTTACAGGAGACTGGACAGCAAGGAAGAGCAGCTGAAGATTGCAGATAAAATCGGATTTAAAATTCCGGCAACCTGTGTAACCAATAATCCTGAAGAGGCAAAAAGGTTTATTGTAAAACACCGGGATGTGGTCGCCAAAATGCAGACCGGCTTCGCCATTTATGAAGACGGGGTGGAAAATGTGGTGTTCACCAATGTGGTGAATGAAGACAAGCTGGAAGAGCTGGATACGCTTTTATACTGCCCGATGCAATTCCAGAAAAAAATCGAAAAGAAAAAAGAACTCCGTATTACAGTAGTAGGACGTGATGTTTACGCTTTTGAAATCGATTCCCAACAGTCCGAAGCCGCAAAAACTGACTGGCGGAAAGACGGCATTAACCTTATTGATAAATGGATCCCTACAGAACTTCCGCAGGATATCGAATTCATGATATTGGAACTTCTGGATGTCTACCATGTAGATTACGGAGCCATTGATATGATTGTGTCTCCGGAAGATGAATATTATTTTATCGAGATCAATGCAGCAGGAGAGTTTTTCTGGCTTGATAATCTTACGGAAGAAAACCGGATCTCAAAAAGTATTGCAGATCTTTTATGCGATAAAGCTCCCAGAAGAGACAACAGGGTTTTGGTAGAACAACCAATCGAAAAGTAATAAAATAAATATTTAAATTATCAGGAACGGGCTTCAGCCCGTTCTTTTTTTGAAAGTAAATCAAATTGTAAATAAATGATAGGCATAATTAGAGTTGATGAATTGTAAAAATAATCTGGAATAAATCAGGTTCGCGGTCTGAGAAATAGGCGCCGGTAGGATCTGGTATATATTCGCAGTAAATGTATCGTGTTTTTCTTGCAAATCAGATTTGGTCTAGGGTAAATTTATTATGATTTCTCATCAATTAAAAATTGAAATCTCCTTTAAAAATCGCAAATTTGCATGACGTAGGATATCAATGTAATTTAGTCAACTTATTAAAAATAACTGATGGTTTTTGTAACGGGAGCTACCGGAATTTTGGGCAGGGTCATTGTTTTGGAACTTTTGAAAAAAGGGAAAAAAGTACGCGCATCCAAAAGGCCGTCGAGCAATTTAAACGAAGTAAAATATTCCTTTGCATTTTATACGGAAAATTCGGAAGATTTTTTTAATAAAATTGAATGGATGGATGTTGATTTTGATAATATTCAGTCGCTCCAGGAAGCTGTACAAGGAATTGATGAGGTATACCACTGCGCAGCAAAAGTAGGCTTTCATCCTAAAGATGATAAGGAGATCTACCGGATGAATGTAAAAGGCACTGAAAACCTTTTATATGCCTGTGACAGGTCATCCGTGAAAAAATTTCTTTACGTAAGTTCTATTGCCGTACTGGATCTTGCCAATGAAAACGGTGAGCTGGATGAAACTTCTGATTTTAATCCTAAAGAAGAGCACTCTGCCTATGCCATTTCCAAACATCTTGCTGAAATGGAAGTCTGGAGGGCTTCTGCAGAAGGTTTAAATACAGTAATTGTCAATCCCGGAATGATTGTCGGAAGCGGAAATTGGGGAAACAGCAGCGGGGATATATTTCCTACTTTTGAAAAGAACAGCTTTACTTTTTCCGGTGGTACAAGCTATGCCGATGTAAGGGACGTTGCCGCAATTTCTATAGAATTGATGGAAAAAAATATATTTGGAGAACGTTTTGTTATTGTCTCCGAAAGTAAAAAATACGCCGAAATAGGAAAACAGATCAGAAAATCACTGGGCCTGCGGGATGCAAAAATCCTTTCCAAGTCCAAGCTTAACCTCGGGATTGTGGCCAATATGCTTTTCGGATGGCTGATTCCGGCATTGAGAATGGCAACAAAGGCAAATGTTGAAGCGGTTTCCGCAATGAACAGTATCTCCAACCGGAAAATCAGAGATAGGTTACAATACCAG
This sequence comes from Chryseobacterium gregarium DSM 19109, assembly GCF_000430845.1. Taxonomy (GTDB): domain Bacteria; phylum Bacteroidota; class Bacteroidia; order Flavobacteriales; family Weeksellaceae; genus Chryseobacterium; species Chryseobacterium gregarium. Next base: position 314,780 of record NZ_AUMU01000002.1, read on the forward strand.
TTTATTTCGCTGGAGGAAACGGTGGATTTCCATCTTAGAAATTATATGAACGATAAAAAGTTGAAAAAATGAATCTTGCAGAGGCAATTATTCAAAAAAATATAGAAAAGCATGCAGTAAAATCTGCTATTGGCTTTAAAAAGAAAGAGGCGGGATGGAAAGAACTGAGCTGGCAGAAATTCAGTGAAATTATCTTTAAAACGGCCAATGCCCTGAAAAATGCAGGGATCCGCGAGAATGATAAGGTAGCCATCTATGCTGATAATTCTTCTGAGTGGATAATTTTTGACCTGGCAGCTATGGCGGTCGGAGCAGTGACGGTGCCCGTTTATTCCACCAATAATGCGGAGCAGACGGAATATATTATCAGTGATTCGGGAGCTAGGATTATACTCGCCGGAGACCAGGCCCAGTATGATGCCTGCCTGGAAATTCTAAAAGTCGGAAAAACGGGCCTTGAAACCATTATCATCTCTAAAAAAGCAGTCTGGATCAAGAAAGAATTCAGCAGTTTTTACCTGGAGGATTTTATTGCCAAATCCCCTCCGGAAATGGAGTTTTGTAAAAAAGAAACTGATGATGTCGCCACTTTGATCTACACTTCAGGAACAACGGGAACGCCAAAAGGTGTGATGCTGACACACGGAAATTTTATTAATGCCTTTGATGCCCACTTCGAGTTTTTTAAATTTAAAAATTTTGAAGAAGAGCTTTCGCTGGCGTTCTTACCTTTAAGCCATGTTTTCGAACGAAGCTGGAGCCTGTTGTGCCTGTATGGCGGAGCAAGGGTGTATTTTTTAGAAGACCCGAAAAACATAGCCAAAGCACTGGAGGAAGTAAAGCCGACGATGATGTGTGCCGTTCCGAGATTCTTTCAGAAAATTTATGCCGGCGTATTGGAAAAAGCAGAAGAAGGCTCATCTTTAAAGAAAAAAATCTTCAACTGGGCACTGGAAACAGGATGGCAGACTGCCGAACTGAGAAGAAATGAAGAGCCTGTTCCTTTAGGATTAAAGATAAAAGAATCTGTTGCAGATGCACTGGTTTTTAGCAAGATAAAAGAAAGGATCGGAGGAAGGCTGTGGTTCCTGCCATGCGGCGGGGCATCATTGTCTCCGGAAGTTACCCGGTTCTTTGAATCTGTGGGGATCCATGTAACGGTAGGATACGGTCTGACGGAAACTACGGCAACCCTGACTCTTTTTCCTTTAACCCGTTTCGAGCACGGAACCAGCGGAAAGCCGCTTCCCGGAGTAGACATCCGAATTGGTGAAGGGGATGAAGTCCAGGTAAAGGGAAAAGGAATTATGAAAGGGTATTATAATAAACCTGAAGATACACTGAAGGTTTTCACGGCAGACGGCTGGTTTAAGACCGGTGATGCAGGTCATGTCGATGATCAGGGAAACCTTACCATAACAGACCGGCTGAAAGACCTGATGAAAACATCAAACGGCAAGTATATTGCTCCGCAACAGATTGAAAACCTGCTTACCAATAACAGTTTTATACAGCAGATTGTTCTGATTGCAGAAGGCAGGCAGTTCGTATCAGCATTGATTGTTCCGAATTTTGAATTTTTACATAATTTCGTTAAGGAAAATAATATTCAGTTTACCGATTGGAAAGAAATTGTTAAAAATGAAAAAGTAAATGATTTTTATAAAGAAAAAATTAAAGAGCTTCAGAGCCATTTGTCAGATTTTGAAAAGGTGAAGAAATTTACTCTGATGCCTTCAGAATTTGACATCAGCAGCGGGGAAATTACACCGACATTGAAGGTTAAGCGAAATGTAGTCCTCAAGAAATACTCGGACGTTATTGAAGAAATGTATTAAAATATTAACGATAAAATTTAGAATATAAACATTCAGATCTTTGTTTTTAGGCTGGCTTAAAGCTTTGATTTTTGCGGTTGATTCATAAAGTTTATCATTTTAAACCAAGCTATGACAATACAGGAATTTTTAGGAAAAAAAGAAAACACAATATTTGATCAAACGGTTTCGGAAAGTTGCCCGTCCAATATTGCTTTAATTAAATACTGGGGGAAATACGATAACCAGATTCCTGCGAATCCAAGCATCAGCTATACTTTAAGCCATTGTAAAACCAATACCACAATGGAATTTTTTGCTGATGAACCTTTTTCCGTACAGACTTTTCTGTCAGGAAGTGAAGAAGTGAAATTCGCTGAAAAGATTGAAAAATATTTCAGGAATATTGACCAGTACCTTCCTTGGATTTTGCAGGGCAGACACATCATCAGAACGGAAAATACATTTCCCCACAGTTCAGGAATTGCAAGTTCGGCTTCCGGCTTCGGGGCCATCGCCAAATGCCTGATGAAACTGGATGAATATTTTTCAGGACAAACAACTGAAGAAGAATCATTGAGAAAAGCCTCGTTTTTGGCAAGACTGGGCAGCGGAAGTGCCTGCAGGAGCTTATACAGCGGATTGGTCGTTTGGGGTGAATCCCAGATCAAAGGAAGTTCTGACTTCTTTGCCGTGCCATACCCTAACGATGAAATTCATGAGGTTTTCAAAAATTTCAATGACTGGGTTTTACTGATCCATGAAGGCCAGAAATCGGTTTCTTCAACTGTAGGACACGGACTGATGAATACCAATCCTTATGCGGAAAGAAGATTTCAGGAAGCCCGGGAAAATTTTGGTCCGATGAAAGAAATCTTGGCCAATGGCGATATGGCAAGTTTTATCAAGCTGGTGGAGCATGAAGCCTTAACACTTCATGCCATGATGATGATGAGCGATCCTGCTTTTATTTTAATGCAGACGGGAACCCTGGAAGTTATTAATAAGATCTGGAAATTCAGAAAAGAGACAGGATTACCTTTATTCTTCACGCTGGATGCCGGCGCAAACGTTCACCTTTTGTTTCCAAATGACGGTTCGGAAGAGCAGGTTAAAGTCTTTATTGAATCGGAATTATTGCAGCATACCCAGAACCATGGCGTGGTAAAGGATGTGATGACTTTTTAAACATTTGAAATAAACAGAAACGCGGACAAAGTCCGCGTTTCTGTTTATTATCTCTATAATCAATCAATCAACTGTAGGATTTATCATCCTTCCGTTACCACCTGATCACGTTCACCGTCTTCTTTTTTCCCCTCCTGAATCATCTCTTCCGCTTCTGCTTTTTCTTCATGGGTCGCTGTGTCGATCCGTTTTTCCTGTTCGGGATTATGGTGGTCAATATAAAACTCGCAATATACGGGAAGATGGTCGGAACCGAAATTTTCAAGGGTTTTCAGGTCTTCAATAAAAATATTTTCACTGTGGAACATCAGGTCAATGGGAAACCTTAGAAACCAGTATCTGGCGTGGAATGTTGAAACAAAAGACCGTCCGATTCTCGGGTCTATCAGATGGCTTGTTTTTCTGAAGAGGATTGATGATTTAGACCATGCCACATTGTTAAAGTCTCCCACGACAATAACAGGATCATCAATTTTTGTTACCCGTTTGGCAGCACTTAAAAGATCACCATCCCTTTCTTTAGAGGTTTCCTCTTCTGTCGGGCTTGGCGGAGGCGGGTGGACCCCGAAAAACACAAACTTAAAACCGTCCTCAGTTTCCATATGGGCTTCAATCGAAGGAATGTCATCCGCAACGAAATAGTGCGTCTGCGCCTCTTCAATTTTGATTTTGGAATAAAAATGCATCCCGTAGGTATTCTCCAACGTTACTTTATGCTGATAGATATATTCTTTTTCCAAAGGTTGCAGGGCCTTTTCCCAATACTTATTGCTTTCCATGGTCAGGAAGAAATCCGGCTTATGTTCTTTGATCAATTCTATAAACCTTTCATATTCCTTATTGAACTGGTATACATTGGCAGAAATAAATTTCAGTCTTTGGGAAGACTGCCGGCGCCAAAAATGTTTTTTTATAGGATAAACTGGGGTATACTTAATAAGCGTAATGCTGTGATATACGAACATAAGCAGCAGAAACCCCTGATAATACCAGAAGCCTGCCGGATAATCCGCAGTAAAACCCAGTACGAAAGTCAGAAGAATAAAAAAGGTAATCTGTATCTTACCAAACTCAGGCGTACGGAATATCCAGTGAGAATTTTGAATTTTTGGAAGTATGGTTAAAATCAGCAACAATACAGTCAGAATCAGGTAAGCTGTCCACATATTTATAAATAATTTTATAAATTTAAATCATTTTTTATTACTGCTAAAATGAAATTTTATAATGTTGATGATTTGTATAAAATAGTCAGGTTAAAATCCTTATTTTTAGTTATTCGAGCAATCGGAAAAAAGGGAACTGTAAAAATTAGAAATAAATATCCACATGAAAATTCATCATATTGCTATTATCTGTTCAGATTACGAAGTGTCCAAAACGTTTTATACGGAAGTTTTAGGATTACAGATTATCCGGGAAGTATACCGTGAAGAAAGGCAGTCTTATAAACTGGATCTTGCCATCGGGGATCATTATGTCATTGAATTGTTTTCATTTCCCAACCCATCGGAGAGACCTTCACGTCCAGAAGCCTGCGGTTTGAGACATCTGGCTTTTTCAGTTGAAAGTGTTCATGAAAAACGCCAGGAATTGATGCTTAAAGGCTTATTTTGTGAAGAGGTAAGGATAGATGAATTCACGGGAAAAGCGTTTTTCTTTACCCAGGATCCGGATCAGCTGCCGCTGGAATTTTATGAAATGTAAAAAGAATTAATGGGCGTAACCCGTAAAGAAACTGACTGCCATAATAGCCAGCACGATTGAAGAAATAACTACATAAACATAATCTTTTTCTTTTAAATACCCGATTAAGGCGAAAATAATTCTGACCAGGGGCGTGAAAATAAGCAGTAAAATCCCCATCTGGATAATTGCCATTCCTTCTCCTTTGCAAAGCGAGTTCCAGAATTGGCTCCACACCTTCTCAGAGGAGGTCCCCATATTCAGGCTGTTGTAGGCTTTAGGCATTTTAAAGCCTTCTGTAAAAAGTTTGATAAAACCCACCAGTGAGGTAATAACAGAAAGAATAACGCCCAGTCGCAATAAATTTCCTACCGAACGGTTCAGATCTACATCTGTGAAATTCTTCTTCATTATCTGAAACTTTTATTGATTCCGTTGTACATCATATATACCGACAGAATGGTGATCACAATGGCAAAAAATACCTTTAATTTTTTAGTTTTGGAAACCATCAGTGTTTTTGACCCGATGAAGCTTCCCACTACAACACCGATTAGAACCGGTGCTACAATCACAGGAATGATTTCCCCTCTCTGAAAATAGATCAGCGCACTGGCCACTGCCGTTACCCCGATCATAAAGTTGCTGGTTGTTGTCGAAACCTTAAAAGGCAGTTTCATCATATTATCCATAGCCAAAACCTTCAGGGCACCTGAACCGATTCCCAAAAGACCGGACATCGCACCGGCAAACATCATCATAAAAAATCCCGGAACGGTATTTCTGGCAGAATAGCCCTTCATGATCCCTTTATCAGGAAACGTCCCGAACAGTTTTAATTTTTCCTCCAGGCTTCCTTTTATTACAGGTTCCTGATGATCAGGTTTCCCTTTTAAATTTAAAATAACGGTCAGAAGAAGAATGCTTGCAAAAATAATCCCGATGGTATTCGGATTAAGCATCCCCGAAACCAGTGCCCCGGCGATAGCTCCGGCTGTGGTAGCAATCTCCAGAAACATCCCGATCCTCATATTGGTAAAGCCTTCTTTTACGAAAGCAACCGCTGCACCGGAAGAAGTCCCGATCACGGAAATAAGAGAAGCGCCGATGGCATAATGCATTGGAACGCCAAAACCCAGCGTTAATAAAGGGATGATGATAACCCCGCCTCCTAAACCGGTCAGTGAACCCAAAAGTCCTGCCGAAATTGCTCCAAGGAAGAGAATAATGATTTCTGACATGCTACAAATATAAAACTATTGTAACAGTCTGCCAAACGTTTAAAAAAGATAAATTTGACGTATTTTTGCATAAACGGAACTTAATTAATATGAAACTATTTTATGTCATCCTGGGAGCTACACCGCCGGGAAGAAATATTGAGCAGCACGATGTATTTTTCGGAATTGCGGAAAGCCTGAAAGATCTTGTTGAGGAGATGAAGGACTTCTGGAAAGAAGCAAAGGGGAAAATCCATATCGACTGTTATCAGGAGGTAAAATTTGTGGACGGGTATGAAGTGAAAATTGTTGAGAAAGGGGAGCCGACCTCCGAAGAGCAGCTGTATTTCATTAATCTCGGAGGATATAAGCGAGGGTTTTTTGAAGAATTTCATGAACAGCATCTCGCGGTGGGAAATTCTATGGCAGATGCCGTAAAAAAGGCAAAAAGCACGGAATTTTATAAAACCATGGGATTCAAAGGGGCAACCAGCCATATTGATGAAAAACTGGGGGTTGATATTGACGATATCTTTCCGGTAAAAGAAATTCTGCCGGTAACAATAAAGCAGAAGTATTCCATTTCACTGGTAAAATCGGATGCTGAGCATCAGGAAAATTTTGTCAGCCTGGGGTATCTTAAGATTGATAAAGTTTAGTAAATCCTTAATACATGTTACATTAAAAATTAATTTCAGATTTAATATAATATAAAATAAAAGAAAATGAAAATAGGAATTTTAGGAGGAGGCCAGCTGGGAAGGATGCTGATTCAGGAAGCATTGAAATACGATGACGAATTTTATACCCTGGACCCCGCTCCTGATGCACCCTGCCATACCATTTCTTACTTTACGCAAGGCAGTTTCAACGATTATGAAACGGTTTTAAATTTCGGTAAAGATAAAGATGTGGTGACTATTGAGATCGAACATGTGAATGCAGAGGCTTTGGCCGAACTCGAAAATCAAGGCATAAAAGTGGTTCCGAATTCTAAAATTATCAAAACCATTCAGCAGAAAATTCTACAGAAAGCGTTTTATAAAGCGCATGATATTCCAAGCCCGGAATTCGAAGTAATGGACGGAAGTTCCGACGAAATCAAAATGCCGCTGCCTTTCGTGCAGAAAATGAATACAGGCGGATACGATGGAAAAGGCGTTCAGGTGATCCGCACTGCTGAAGATATGAAAAATCTCTGGCTTGAAGATTCAGTTATTGAAAAGCTGGTGGATATCGAAAAAGAACTTTCCGTGATCGTTGCCAGAAATGAAAATGGTGAAACGAAAACTTTTCCTGTTACGGAAATGGTGGCAGACCCGAAATTAAATTTGCTGGATTTTAATATATGCCCGGTTTTCCTGAGCGAAGAAATTGAAGAACAGATTAATTCAATCACAGAAAAATTCCTCAATGCGGTGAATTCTCCAGGGCTGTTTGCGATTGAATTATTCTTGGACAAAGAAGGAAAAATCTGGGTCAATGAAACTGCACCTAGACTGCACAATTCCGGTCACCAAAGTCAGGAAGGAAATGCCAATTCACAGTTTGAGCAGATGTACAGGGTGGTCAAAAATTTACCTCTGGCAGATACGGATGCGATTATTTACAGCGGAATGCTGAACCTGGTAGGTGCAGAAGGGTATTCCGGAAAAGTAATCTATGAAGGGATGGAAGATATTTTAAAATTACCGGAAACGTATATTCATCTTTACGGAAAAAAGGAAACCAAACCAGGAAGGAAAATGGGGCATATCAATGTGCTGGCAGATTCTAAGGAAGAGCTCATGGAAAAGCTGATAATGGTGAAAGGGATGGTGAAGGTGATTGCCGAATAACCTAAATATTATATTATTGGAAAGACTGCTTGAGGGCAGTCTTTTCTGTTTCTTAGTTACATTTATATTCTGCAAACCGGGGATAGCCATTTTCATTATATTCATAGCCACTTATTCACTTATTTCACTGGTTTCATACGGAGTGGGCGGAGTGGTTGGTGAACTGGTACTGTAAATAGATTATTAAATCCGGAAGATATAATAGCTGCCGGATTTGATTTTAAAACAATGTCTTTAGTTACGTAAGAAACTGTTCGGGGAAGCCAAAATAATTTTTTAAAATCAATATTTTCGACAAACAGTTTTTTTATATCGAATTTCTTTTATCATATTTTTGAGCTTTATTTCTTCTGATCGATCACTTTAAAAGCTTCCAGAAGAAGAAGATTTTCTTTATTCCTGATACTCTCAAGAGTAGGGCGTACCATAATATCAGGTTTAATACCGATTCGTTGCGTTTCTCCGCCGTCCGGATAATAAATTCCCAATCCTGAAAAAATAATTTCGTTTCCATCAGTCAGTTTAATGAAAGTTTTATTCCCGTTGGCACCTGCGGTCTGGCTTCCGATAAAGATGACACCCGGGACTTTCTTAAAAATCATTGCCCATAATTCTGATGCACTCTGTGTGTGTTCATTGATCAGAACCACCACCTGTCCTTTGTAAGAATTGGGATTACTCTTACCGGCAAATTTATAAGCTTTGTCAATAATATTGTCTACAAAGCAGAACTTACCAGGCTGATTGAAATCAGCGTGCGTCATAATTCCGAAATGCTCCGGTTTACTCAACAGATAGTCAAAAATCTTTATTAATGAACCGTCATTGTTATAACCGCGAAGATCGAATACCAATCCTTTTGTATTTTTATAGGTTTCCATCAGCGCAGGAATCTCCGATGCCCTTAATGAAGAAAATTCAAAGTACACTTTATCATCAACCTGAAAACTCGGATTGAGGCGGCTCTCTTTTTCATTATACGTTAAATAGGTATACGTTTTTCCATTGTAAACCAGATGATAACTGGGAAGCCCGTCTCTGTCCCACTCATTGTTAAAGATGCGCTCTTTCCTTTCGACGGTCGTTTTAAAGACCTTTCCGTTCTTTTTTATGCCTTCCAATAGCATAGTCGGCTCATCGCTGCTGAAAAGATAGCTGTATGCTTCACGCAGTTTAACCGATTCATTGGAATAAGCAAAATACCCGGACTTGTCATCTATACTTTTGAGAATGCTCTTGCCGTTAATTTTGGTAATAAGATCTCCGACTTCAAGATCGGCTTTTTTCATTTTAGCTTCATCTTTAATCCCGGTAATCACAACTTGACCATCTACGATCTGAAAAATAAAGGGTGATGACAGTTTACCTACTACATTATACTGTAATGTCTTTTCTATCCCGACATGTGTATCCTGCAGTTCGGCAACAAGCCTCATTATTGCAGACTGGTAATCGTGTTCATTTTTGATGCTTTTGAATATCGGGATGTATTTTTTTAAAACATCATCCCACTGATGGTCCAGAAGATATTTATACGGGTAAAAATACTCAATAGCATTCCAGATCCTGAAAAGCTCCAGCATTTTAATTTCCACTGAAAATTTGTCGTACACTTTTTCATTGCTGCTGCTGAAACGAATGCTGTTTTCAACCGGATTGGAATAAAATGAGCCGACATTTTTCGGTTGAGCGGTTATATTTAACAAATATGTTTTGCTCTCAGGACTTATCTTCCGTAGCTTTTTGATCCACGAAGTATCAAAATTGCGAAGGGTAATGCTGTCACATTCATTATCTTTTTTTTTCAATTTCATCAAATTTACTTTGATCTGCCGTAATCAGCCATTGATTCATCATTTCGTCTGCATCGGACTTTGCTTTATCTTTCAGCGACTGCAGCAAAACAGCATCCCAATCAAGTTTCCCTTGGGATACAGCAGGATGATAATATTTCGTCAGGCCCCAGACTTTCCCCAGTTCATATAAATCGCGGTCAGAAAATCTGCTGAGTTGCGCTGAAAGGGTTGATGCCAAAAAGATTGAAAAAAAGACAATGTATTTCATGCTATATTTTATATTTAAGGTACAAATCTAAAATAATTCAAGATATAATTTAAAACCTGAATGATTAAGTTTATTTATTTACGAATTGCAGTAATCATTATTTTTAAGAAAGCTTATATTATAAAACGGTTTTCAAGTATGATCGGAAATGAAGAAAAACCGGAATATAGAAAAACTGCCGAAGTTATATTTAAAAATAAATAAAACTTGATTGATCTGGGATACAGAAGGAAGATCTGCAACATCATTAAGAGGCGGTGATTAGAAAATGATATTCCGATATAAGCGACTAATCCACGCAATATTATTGGAACACTAAATTAGATAGTCAGTGGCTTTTATAAGTTAATAACTTTTTTCATAATTTAATGAGAAAAATGTATTGAAATTAAAATAAAGTATGTAATTTAATAGTCTAAAATCCTAAAGTATAAAAAGTAGGAAAACATCAAATATTTATTTATCATGAAAAATTTAAAAAAAATCTCAAGAGAATCTTTGAAATCTGTAAAGGGAGGAATTACTCCGGAATGTGCACAGTGGTGGAACTCAGGACAGCCGTATTATTCCAATCAGGCATCATGTCTTCAATCTCCAAATTATGATCCTGAAGTTAATTTAGGTTGTCATAATGCTTGTGGACGTTGGTACATACAATAAAAACACGTCATTAGTTAGCTATAGTCGGAAGAAAAACCTTCCGACTATATTTTTATCTGCTAGTTTCTCCTCCATCTTTTTAAAATCTTCTCCTTCTGATTCCTTACAAAGCATGGTGATAGATATTTTTTCAAAGAGACTCTTTATAAATATCGGCAATAACATCTTGCTATCTATTAGGCTACATTCAAAATAACTGTGATCATAGTCTTCAAAATCAGAAGTTTTTTTGCATGTGCTTTTCTGATTCTAATCCAACATTGGCTGACGGAAACTTATTGAAGCAAGATCATAATAGGCAGTAACAGCTCCCGAGTTCCGGACTTTATACTTCTGTTTCTTGTACGATGGCAGCATCGGGTTTTTATTTCTACGAAAGATTCTGTTACAAGGGTATTGTCCGGAGTAAGCTGTGGAATTTTATTTTGTCTTTGCATTCTTTTGAATGAAAAATAGCGCAGATGTTATCAGGGAAATTGATAATGTTTTAATTCTTATTTTTTGTTTTTTCAAAAAGGCATGATGAGTGTCCGCCCTTTGTATTTGCCTTTTTCAATTTTAAAAATAACGGCATACCCGCCAGCTCCGTCGGAATTGACCATATTTATATATAATGTTTGATAGTCCTGATCCCAATAGCATTTGGCAGATTCATGATTAACATTGAACAGGTTTTCAATTTCTTTGGTAGGGATCTGAAGTATCTTTTTACCGGTCTTGACTGAAATATATTTATAATGGGTCCGGGGAGTGGTTCCGTCCGTACCCCAGATCTGCTGTCCTTTAAACTGATCTTCCATTTTTTGACCTTTGTAATCGGTGACAGAGAAATATTTCTTATTTTCCTTGTAATCAAATGGTCCGGATTTAATTTCCACTTGTATGTTTTTCGAATTAAAAACAGACTTGTTTTCATTTCCCGAAGCCAGTGGGATAGATTCATAAGATTCGATATACCTGATGCGTGAGTTATGGATATACCCGGATATTGTTTTTCCTTTTCTGTCCGTATAGTCAGCATGTACCCAGTCTTTATTATTCTCATCAGAATCAAAAACATAAATAATTTCCTCTGAATTGATCTTTCCGACAATGCTGCTCTTCGCATCTGCATTTTTCCTCATATTCACATAACCGTCCCGATCAATGATTTTTGCAAATTGTGAGAAAGACCAATGAAAGCTTAAGGCGGCAGCCAGCAAAACTATTTTATTTGTTTTCAATGATAATTTTAATGTTTTTTATTTAAAAATCTTCTTGATTATATTCCCGATTTCTATGAAATCACCATGATTGCCTACTGAGCGCCTTTCCGGATCGTCTTTACTAAGCTCTGAAAAGGGGAAAATTAAAAGATAATTGTTATCATTCAGGTTTTTGTTCAGCAGTTCAGGAATCAGTCTCATCCTCGGAATGTAAGACTTCATCCCTCTTTTTGCCATGAAAAGGACAAGACCTTCATCTTCTTTAAGCTGGGAGGCTGTATTTTCACCATCTTTCCAGGAATTCATAATGATAAATTCAGCTTCGATATTGGCCTTTTTAATAATTCTCTGAAGGATGTCAAGAATATTTTCCGAAGCGTAGAAAACCAGTGTTGCGCCGGAATTTCTTGCTATATTCCAGACTCTTAAAAGTGCGTGAAAAAAACCTGCTTCTGTGTGTGCCTGTTCCGAGATCATTACCGCATATCTTTTAACGGTTGATAAAGGCTGAGCAGCATGATAAACCAGCACATTCACATCATTGTTCTGAAGATATCCGTTATACAGGTTATACACAAAAGAAGGCGAGAAGCCTTTTTCATCTTCCAGGCCGATAATAAGGTCTGTAATTTTCTGCTCCTTGATAACATTATTTACACCGTTGATGACATCATTGTCGTATCTTTTCAGTGGCTGCATAGTGACGTCTGCGGCAGCGGCTGTAACAGTGGCATGGTGCAGGATTTTTTCGGCGTTTTTTACGGAGGATTCATTTTTATCTTCATTGATGATGTTTAAAGCAAACACATTTTCTGTATTGGCGTGGGCTTTAATTAAAATTCCCAAATTAACCATCCGTTCAACCGTAGCTTCATAATTGATGGCAAGAAGAATGTTTTCTTCCTCATGGCTGTTTCCGGAAACGGTATCTTCATTATCGTGTTCGGCAATTTTCTGGGCACTTGCCATAGAAACAAAAGATGAAATCGTACAGGAAATCAGGATCAGTAAGATACTTCCGTTAAGCACATGTTCGTTCAGCAGCCTGATAGGTTCTCCGGTTTCGGTTTCGGAAAGGATGATATTATATCCAACCATTACTGAAGCCAGCGTGGCTGCGGCAGATGCGGAACTTAGCCCAAAGATCAGTTTCCCTTCTTCTTTGGAAAGCCTGAATGTTTTTTGCGTCACAACGGCGGAAAGGTATTTTCCTCCGATGGAAGCCACCAGCATGATTCCGGCAACTTCCAGCGTTTCCCAGCTTTTAAAAAATGCTTTAAAATCAATCAGCATCCCCACACTGATCAGGAAAAAAGGGATGAAAATCGCATTCCCGACAAATTCCACACGGTTCATCAGGGATGAGGTGTGTGGAATAAGCCTGTTCAGGGCCAGTCCGGCAAAGAATGCCCCGATGATGGCCTCCACTCCGGCTAATTCTGCCAATAACGCGGCAAGATAAATCATGACCAGTACAAAAATATACTGGGAAATCTTATCATCAACCTTCTTAAAAAACCAGCGACCGATTATCGGGAACAGCAATAAAACAATAAGGCCGAAAACAATAAAGGAAACCGAAAGTTTTATCCAGAATTCCGTGCCTACCTCTCCTTGAGACATCCCGACAATAACGGCAAGAACCAAAAGGGCAAGAATATCCGTGATCATCGTACCTCCAACTGTAATATTCACGGCAGAATTTTTTGCAATTCCCAATTTGCTTACCAAAGGGTAGGCGATAAGGGTATGCGAAGAAAAAAGGCTGGCAAACAACACGGAAGTAAGGGTGGAAAATCCGAGAATATAGGAGGCTCCGAGATAGCCTAAAACAAAAGGTACCATAAAGGTATAAATGCCGAACGTAAGACTTTTCCATTTGTTTTTCTTAAAATCTCCCATATCAATTTCCAGCCCGGCAAGAAACATAATATACAGAAGCCCGGTGGTTCCCGTTACGACAATGCTGCTGTCTCTGGAGAGGACATTAAAACCGTTCGGGCCGATGATGGCTCCCGCAATGATAAGCCCCAAAAGATGCGGTACCTTTATTTTATTTAAGAGGAGGGGAGCGGCAAGAATAATAATTAAAACTACAAGAAACTTCAGGACCGGGTCTTCGATGGGAAGACTCAGGTTATGGATGCTCAGTAAAATCATATGTGTTTATTTTGTGGTGCGTACCAGTTCTACAGAGAACTTTGCCGTACAGCTATTGTCAACAGCAATGGTTCTGGTGCCTCTGATTTTATTTGGCGTAATATCATTCAGCAGAATATTCATTTCCACCTGCTTTTTTGAAACAGAATCTGTCTTAAAATTCAGTTTTGCTTCATTGTTCTCAAACTTTCCGGAATAAACCCGCACCAAGTTATTGTTGTTAATGATCTTGGTCATGAGCTGGGTAGAGTCGCTGTCGAACTCCCAGGTATCAGTACGCTGGTCACCCACCACATAATCGCTGCAGTTGGATTCCGTACAGATGACTTTCCCTGTCCACGATCCTGCAATGGCTGCCGGCCACAGGACTACTTTTACAGAATCTTTCTTGGTGAAAATACTGTCCCTCATTTTTAACAGCGTCTGATACTCGGATTCTTTCTGGGCGAATAATTTTTCTTTCTCCAATAACTGTTTTTCCCTGACTACAAGATCATTTTCCCTTTTCTTATCATCACAGCTGATTAAAAAAAATGAAATGGTAAGAATGATAAACACTGTGTTTTTTAACATATTGTAATTTTGGTACAAACAAGATAAGAAAAAACGAAGAAATATAAAAACATAATACCGGATCTGTTGTTTTTCACCTATCTGAAATATACTATCTCACTCTTTATTACACATCAATTCAGGCTGTTATATTAAGTGTATTTTAAAACAGCCTTTCAAATCCATATTTTTGTTGCAATTTTTTAAGAAAAGAATTGGGACCGGTCTGCCGGCAAGACTGCTTTAAAATTTATTGAATGCTTTTTCTTCTGAACATATCACGGTTATAGTTGATCACAAAGACTCCAAGAATAATCAGCACTGCAGCCAGAATGAATTTAGCAGTAATTTGTTCGTTTAGGATCAGCCAGCTCAGGAAAATAGAAATTATGGTATTCACATACGCCAGAATGGAAACCTGGACCGGAGAAACTTTTGTCAGAGCATAGTGATAGGCAAAAAAAGCGGCTACAGAACCGAAAACGGATAAATAAATCATCGCAGAAACACTTTGTAAGGTCCAGTTTTCAAAATTATAATGGTCTGAGAACAAGAAGGCGAACATCAGCTGTATAAGTCCGGCAAAAGCAAACTGATAAAAAAGATTTAAAGAAATATTTTTACTCCGGATATTCATTTTCTTTGTGAAAATAGTTCCCGATGCCCAGCCTGCAATAGCAATAAACAGCATAAAAATTCCCATGGCATATTCCGGATTTTCAAGATCATCAATCCCGTCCCAGAAGATGAAAAGGATGCCGCTGAAGCATAATAAAACACCGGTCAGAGTCTTGAAACTGAACTTCTGTAATCCGAGTGCCACACTTCCTAGAAAAACAACAATAGGAGAGCAGGCACTGATAAGTGAGGTCAGGCTGCTGGTGACAGATTCTTCTGCTAACGTAGTCATCCCGTTGGCGACAATCAGCATCAGGGAGGAAAAAATAATCTGATATCCTAAATTTTTCCAGCCGATCCACTGAAACTGTCCGCGGTAGAGAAGGATACAAAGCATGATAACAGCGGCAAGAAACTGGCGGATTCCAGCCACAAACCAGGCGGGAATTGTTTCTACGGCAATTCTTATGGATAAAAACGTAGTTCCCCAGACAATGGCAACGGTAAGGACTGCTAAAGTAAGTTTATAATCTTTCAAAATATTATAGGTAATGGGCAAAGGTAATCACTTTGAGATCAACCAAAAAATCCCTTTTCTGAATTTTGACAGCAGCAGAACAAGTTTTGCGCCTTTTTGCATTACGCTTATTAATTTTTTATCTTTGACCATCTAATATATTGGAAGAATGGTAGGAATTATTATGGGAAGTCAGAGTGACTTGCCGATTATGGAACAGGCTGCGAATTTTCTGAAATCGCTGGACATCCCTTACGAGCTGACTGTAGTTTCAGCACACAGAACCCCCGAAAGAATGTTTGACTATGCAAAAACCTCGAAAGAAAGAGGATTGAAAGTGATTGTTGCTGGAGCGGGAGGCGCAGCGCACCTTCCGGGCATGGTAGCGAGCTGCACAACGTTACCGGTAATCGGAGTTCCGATTTTATCGAGCAATTCTATAGACGGGTGGGATTCCGTCCTTTCGATTCTCCAAATGCCGGGCGGAATTCCGGTAGCCACGGTGGCCTTGAACGGTGCTTTGAATGCAGGCATTTTAGCCGCAAAAATCATAGGTTCTTCAGACGAATCTGTCGCTGAGAACCTTCAGAAGTATCAGGATTCCCTGAAAGATAAAGTATTAGGAACGGTGGATGATATCAAAGCTCTGCATCCGAATCATTTTGATCAGTAAATTTGAAATCAAGAATAAATAATCTGCGGCTCACGAATTTCGTGAGCCGCAGATTATTTGAGGCTTAAATCGTTAGCCTCAATTTTTATGTTACTTTTTAATAAATTTAAAATGATGTACTCCAGCATCGGTATTAATCTGCAGGATATAATTCCCCGGAACCAAACTCTGAATATTAATCTGGTTATTTTGTGAATTATTTTTTACCGCAATTCTTCCGCTCTGATCAATAATCATATAGCTCTTCACTTCCAGATTTTTTACGTAAATAAAATCCGTTGCAGGGTTCGGATAAATTCCGGATACATTTTCAGAATTGATTTCAGAAGTTCCCAAAGAGGACCGGCATTCAGCATTATAAGTATCTCCGGAAATGGTCCAGTTTTTTACAGAAACCAGATAATTCCTTGCGGTTACTGCCGCAGGATGGGAATAGGTAAGGGGAGATGCAATTCCTATGTTAATCCCTGACGGAGTAAAAGGATTATTTGCCCATCCGATCAACGTTTCGTTATAATGAGCACAGTCTATTCCGGAATCTGCAATCATGGCATTTGCCTGAGAGAGAGAACCCAGGTTCCAATTTGCCAGACTGTGGTTAAAATCATATGCTTCATCAAGTAAAGATCTCATGTCGGTAACTTTTGAAGTGTCCCAATTGCTTAAATCCTGATTGAATTTTTTGCAGATGTGCAGCATATGCATCATGCTTGTTACTTCCGATGTATCCCAGTTTCCTATGGGCTGATTAAATTTGGGAAGATAGTGGAACATCCAGTCCATATTGGTTACTTGGGAAGTATTCCAACCTGCGATCGGCTGATTAAAGTCTCCTGCACTGGCAAACATATGGCTCATGTTGGTAACGGCTGATGTATCCCACGCTCCGAAATCTGCATTTCCTATCAGTGATATACAATTGTAAAACATAGCAACTGTAGAGGTAACACCTGAAAGATCAGGAATGTCAGTAGCAGTTACATCGAGATTTGAACATTGAGAGAAAGCCCATTCCATCGTCGTCCAATGTATGTTTCCCCATTGTGAAATACTGAGAATTTTTTTTATATCCCCGTTATAACTTGTGATTGTAGGGATACGCAGGCTCGGGGAAATAAAAGTAAATCCCGGAAATTTCACAGCATTGAAATTACCGTTGCCATTACTTATTTTCACTTCATAAGTTGCATCATTCGGATTTGGGTTTTGAGAAATGCCGAAATCTATAAGAAAGTGATCTGAAGAGGTTACGGTAAAGCTGCCATTATGGGCAGGATAACCAATTTCATTCCAAGACACATTAAAATCTGTACCTGTTCCGGGAAACCAGATCTGATTGGCTGTGGATAATGTTCCTGCTTCTACATTTGTACTTGGATTCGCAGGTTTCCAGGTGGTAATAAACTCATTCTGCGCATAGGTAATCTGAATGATAAAAAGAAACAGGAAAGCGGTTAGTAGTTTTTTATACATGTTAAATATTTAGTGAATTGATACAATAAAAAGATAAAAATAATCAAAAAGGTGATAAATTCCTATAAATTAACATCAATACATAAAATTATTTAAACGAAAAAACTCTCCGGATCGGAGAGTTTTTATTTTATTCCTGGTTCATCATATTGTCCCGGGTATTTTTCTGGACAGCAATGGCCCCGAAAAGTGCCAGTAAAAAAGCAAATCCGTAAAAGCCTTTTTCACTTGGAAGAATTGTGGCATTCCATAATCCGATAGCCAGTAAAACAATGGATGAAAGGGTGGCAAACCAGCAGATCCCATAGTAGATATCGGTTACCTTAATATTTTCCAGCCGGTCACGAACCGCTTTCTGCAGAGAAACCACGGCAAACAATCCGTACAAAAGAATGGTAAAATAATACCCTTTCTCATTAAGCTGCATTTCTGCTCTGGCAAGGCCTACGATAAAACCGATCATTCCTGCCGCTAATGCCACCCAGGATGCCGCGACAAATGCGTTTGATACATTTTGTTTTTTCATTGATTAAATGTTTTTGTTAAAGGTCAAATATATCATTTTTTATTTGATTGCCTGTCACAACTGAAATGCCGATATTTTATTGTGCAGGGTGACTGGTGAAGATCCGAAATTTAAATGGGTGATATATTCTTTCTTTCCTGACAGAGATCAAAATCCTGCTGGATCTGTTGAGGTGATTTTCAGAAGAGTTTAATGAAACGATACCCTTCAGTTGATGAAAAATACGGAGAGTTTCCTAGCCCGGATAGCAGCGGTTACCCCGCAATGGAAAGGAAACGGCATGGCATGAGGAGTATGAGCGGATAGCCGGACCAGCTCCTGAAAAAGAAAAAACTCCCCGAAAAACGGAGAGTTTATATTTTTACCAACTGCTAACTGCTGTTAGTATCTGTAATATTCAGGTTTGAACGGACCTTTCACATCTACACCGATGTATTCAGCCTGTTCAGGAGAAAGAGTTTCCAGCTCAACGCTTAATTTCTTAAGGTGTAAAGCTGCTACTTTTTCATCCAGGTGCTTAGGAAGCATATAAACTTCGTTCCCGTACGCTTCAGAGTTTGTCCAGAGTTCAATCTGAGCCAAAGTCTGGTTAGAAAAAGAGTTCGACATTACGAAACTCGGGTGGCCGGTTGCACAGCCAAGGTTTACCAGTCTGCCTTCTGCAAGGATAATTACTTCTTTACCTTCTTCCAAAGTATAGATGTCAACCTGCGGCTTAACCTCAGATTTGGTGTGGCCGTAGTTTTTGTTTAACCAAGCCATATCGATTTCGTTATCGAAGTGACCGATGTTACAAACGATGGCTTTGTCTTTTAGTTTTAAGAAATGTTCTTTTCTTACAATGTTGAAGTTACCGGTTGTGGTGATGACGATATCTGCGTTATCCACCACCGTATCTAATCTTTTTACTTCAAAGCCGTCCATTGCAGCCTGTAAAGCACAGATCGGATCGATTTCAGTTACGGTAACGATAGAACCCGCTCCTCTGAATGAAGCAGCAGTACCCTTACCAACGTCTCCGTATCCGCAAACTACCACTCTTTTACCGGCCAGCATAATGTCTGTAGCTCTTCTTACCGCATCTACTGCAGATTCTTTACATCCGTATTTGTTGTCAAACTTAGATTTGGTAACCGAATCATTTACGTTGATTGCAGGCATTACCAAAGTTCCGTTTTTCATTCTTTCGTATAATCTGTGAACTCCTGTTGTTGTTTCTTCAGAAAGCCCTTTTATATCTTTTGTGAATTCAGGATATTTATCAAAAACCATATTGGTTAAATCTCCTCCGTCATCAAGAATCATGTTCAATGGTTTTCTGTCTTCCCCGAAGAAAAGGGTCTGCTCAATACACCAGTCGAATTCCTCTTCGTTAAGACCTTTCCATGCATAAACAGGGATTCCTGCAGCAGCGATGGCCGCAGCGGCGTGGTCCTGCGTAGAGAAAATATTACAAGAAGACCAGGTAACTTCAGCACCAAGAGCAACCAAAGTTTCGATTAAAACTGCAGTCTGGATGGTCATGTGAAGACATCCGGCAATTCTTGCTCCTTTCAGCGGCTGGGAGGGCCCGAATTCTTCACGGATCGACATTAAGCCCGGCATTTCTGCTTCTGCAAGGGTAATTTCTTTTCTTCCCCATTCTGCCAGGGAAATGTCCTTAACTTTATAAGGAATATATTGTGTAGTAGTACTCATATGCAATGAATAATTTTGTTTCTGTTTATGAAGTGCAAAATTACAACTAATAATTTATATATAAAAACATCAGACCCAGTTACGATATATCTGGCTGATAGATAAAAGGAATGACCAGATATTTTTATAATGATTCTATCCGGGATTTCATATTTTAATTCAGCATTATATTACGTTTCTTTTTACTAATTTTATCCCTTAAAAGATTCCATGCCTCTTTACCGCGATTTTTCTGATAACAATGCCACCATCCTCATATGGAAATATGATGAGGCGGACGGTCTGGATGCCGATCAGCTTTTAGAGCCTGAAAATGCTGAAAAAGTAAAAGACTATCATCCTAAAAAGCTTCTTGAAGTGTTGATGGTGCGCAAACTGCTGAAGGGATTAAAACCCAATTCAAAAATTTTATACAAAGAACGGGAACCCTTTCTTTCCCCAAAGGATGCGGAAATTTCCATTACCCATTCTTTTCCGTTCGCAGCCATTGCTGTCTCCAGGAACAAAATCGGGATCGATATTGAAAAATTCAATCCCAAGATCTTAAGGGTGATTGACAAATTCACCTATGAAGATGAAAGAGGTTTCATTCCTTTTGATAACGAAGTGACTTTTTATACTATTATCTGGAGCGTAAAAGAAAGTATGTATAAAATCCACCATTCCAAGCACTGGTCTCTGAAAAAGCATTATGAAGTAAAACCCTTTGAACTTAAATATCTCCATCATATCAGATGCCGGGTGTATGATGACCGGATCTCCGACGAATTTAAAGCGAGGGTGGAATTCTTTGATGATTTCTGTTTTACGATTGTTGAGGAGTAGGTTCCAAGTTTTCTTTCAACTGCGCTTCGTTTCTGTATTTTTCGATTACTTTTCTCTGTTCTTTGGCAACATCATAAATGAGCTCCAGGACGTCATGGATGTTTTTGAGTTCAGTAACGTGTGAGATTTTTTCCGGATCCCGGAGGTCATAGCTTTCATTTTCTATCAGTTCTGTTTTTCTTTTCAGGATCAGGTTGTCAAGCGAAGAATCTTCCGGCTCGATGCGGCTTTCCATATTCAGTACTTCCGTAATTTTATCACCGTTCAACAGGTTGACGACCTTCTGCATTTCCGCCTCGATTTTCCGGCTCCAGCCCTCAGCATCGATTTCAGGGTATTTTTCTTCATCTTTCACATATTGGGACAAAGAGGCGGTATAGGCCGTTATAAGATGCGAAGTGGCCACGAACTGATGCACCACCTCCAGTTTTTTCTGCTGGTTTTTAGGTTCGGAAATCATTCTCTGAAAATTGTCGGAAAGATTGGCCAGGGAAATAATGGCATTTTTACGCTTGACCTTATAGTCTTCCAGATCAAAGTTTTCTTCCAGGAATTTGGAAATGACACTTTGAAAATAGATTAAGTTTGATTCTGCCGATTTTTTCATCAGATCCAGATTCTGGGTGTGTTCCCAGACCGGCAGCACGATATAGGCCACCAGTGAAGTGATTGCCGCTGCTATAACCGTATCAACGATCCGGTCCCTGAAAATGATATTTATTTTTCCCGGGCTTAAAAAATTAAAGCTCAGGAATACATAGATGGTCATAAATAAAACCGCCCAGAAATATTTTCCCTTCAGAAAGCTGAAACACATGATCATGCTCAGCAGAAGAATGGTAAACAGTGCCTCATTCACCTGAATGAAATAAAGAATCCCGTAGGCAATAACTGCACCCGCAATGGTTCCGTACAGCCTCAGGAGATTCCTTTTTTTGGTAATAGAGTAGGCGGGCTTTAAAATCGCGACAATGGTAATTAAAATCCAGTACGTATGTCCGATTCCCAGAAACTGGAATAAGGAAAATAAATACCCTATCAACAGGGCGATAGTAATCCTCAGGGCATGGCGGAAATGGGATGAGGCAAACGAAATGTTATTTTTTAATACCCTGAAGTTCAGCTTTTCTTCATTCGGCATAAACTTTTTAAGGTCCAGCCCTGTAGAAAGGCTCTTGGCCAGTTTTACGTTTTGTGAAAAGACTTTGTAGATTTCATTGATCTCTTTTGTGATTTCATTGATGCGCATCAAAATCTGGCGCAGGACCATAAAGTTCTCAAAATTATCAGGAGAAATACGTTTGTTTCTGAGGTCAAAATAATGGCGGTTGAGGCCTCCCAATTCAGTTTCAAGATCAAATAAAGGCTTGGCTCTTGTCCCGATCTGAAGCGAAATACCGATGTTGGTAATTTCTTCGGCGAGAAGGTTCAGATAATCATGGACCGTCACCAGGATCATGGTATCTCCGAAACTCTGCTGTAATTTCTGATAATCACTTTCCGAGGTCATCAGTTTTTCATGAAGATCCATTGAATTCAGAAACATCAGCATCAGCAGGCGGCTGGTGGTTGTCGATTCGTTAACAATCGTCCTGGTTTTAAAAACGGTCTCGCGGGTTTCTTCCTGAAGGTTTTTTATTTCGATCTGTTTGGCAATCACCTGGGTAGTCAGCTTATTAAAATCAGGATTTTTCTGGTAATAATTGGCTTTTATCTTTAAAAATTCCGCCAGCTGGAGGTAATTTTCCCCGATCATCTGGCTGGCCAGTTTATAGGGCTGGATGGTGGTAACAATTAGGAATATGAGTAAAAACCAGATACAGCCGGAAGCAAAGATCAGGAGGCTTTTGAAAATATTGGCTCCGGTTAGATGCCCGTCAATAAAAATTGCCAGAACGACCAGGGACAGTGATCCTACTGCCGCCAGTCTTTGTCCGTATACCCCGATCAGCGAAAAAAACATTCCGAAAATAATAATCTCCGCAAAGACAAGAATTTTAACATGCATCACCAGGCTGGCAACCATCGCAACAAACACAAAACAGATAATCGCGAAAGCCAGGGCATTTCTTCTCCGGATAAAAGGGCCCGGCTGATCGGTCAGTGCCACAAAGCTGGTTCCGAGCGGGAAAAGAAAATACTCTTTCAGGATCCCGAAGTGGGCAAGAACCAGACACGGCAGAACGGTGGCCAGTGTAATCCTGATGGCAGAATAGACATACTGGCTGGTCACGAATTTTTTAAGTTCTGCGGAATAGTTCATTGTACAAAAATAATTATTGAAAAATGAAATTACCGTATCTATTTTTAAATAATTTATGAATATATTATAAGAAAGGTGAATCGTATCCCGAAATACTACGGTTGAAGTTTTTTAAAGCATGATAATAGAAGTGAGTATACAGATTGAATAGATGTTTTATCATTTTATTTTTTGAAGCTGTTTCCCGCTATCCATTACAATCTTTTGTCCTGCAGACAAAAGGATTTTCATTACTATCGTGGCTAGGATGATGGCGGTGATTCAACGGCAGGTAATTATACGGCATTCTGTTCATCCAATAAAATCAACAATGTTGAATTCACTTTGTCAAGCTTATTAGAAATGCATAATATTTCAAACAGTCGGCAGCACGTAATAATGAAAGACTGTCAGTGAATGAAAACAAAAAGCCCCATAAAATGGGACTTTTTATAGTAACAAAAACGTTACCTTATAATTTAATTAAAGCCGGTCGCTGAATGCTCACGGCTAAAAACTGTTTAATAATCCACGTTGGAAGTTTCATCACCGATATTCCAGGTAAGACCGAAACGAAGCGTGTTGTCCAAAGCCGTATTGATTTTAGACATGTTGATCAGATAGGAAATATCAAGTCCGAATGAACGGTATTTTAATCCGATACCGGCCGTCGCAAACTGTCTTGCTCCCTGTTCTTCACTTTCATGGAAATAACCTCCTCTTACGGCAAATGCATTGTCATAAGAATATTCCAGTGCCCCACTGTACATAATGGAGTTCGGATTTTTGAATGATTTTCCGATCCCGCTGATAGGGCCAACATTTGGGATTGCATAGATCGGCTGTCTTGTATTTGGGTCATTTCCTATAAATTCTGATCCCGGAACCAGAATTTTAGAACCTTCAACGCTTAAACCTACTTTGTTCATATCATCAAGATACATATCATAACCTACCCCTAATCTTGCCATAGTTGGAAGATAAGATCTCGATTCTTCATTTCCTGTATAATCCAGCTTAGGACCCAGGTTCTGGACAGCGAAACCGGCATTCAGCTTACCGTCCATATTTCCGAAACCGGAAAATTTAGGAGAAGTATAATACCCGGAAACGTCTACCGCAAAGGAGTTTGCAGGCTTCAGTGTCGTATCCGTGTTGAATCCTCCGGCTAAATCTGAACGGATAAATCTACCGGTAACAGCCATGGAGTAAGAATCTGAAAGCTTAAGTCCATACGCAACGTCAATGGAAAATTCGTTTGGTTTGGAAGTACCGTTTGAAACAACTTCATTACCAACTAAAGAAGTAAGGTCCACTTCACCCATGTTAAAGTAATAAATACTTGCAGAGATAGTAGATCTTTCTTCCTGCCCTAGGAATTTATGGAATGCTCCGTATAATAAAAACACATCATTGGTAAGTTTCCCCATGTACGGCGTGTAGTTTAGCCCTACGGAAGAACTTGTTCTGCTGAAAGGATATTTCGCAGCATTCCAGAATTGTGAAAAAGCATCAGGAGAGGTAACGACACCCTGGTCTCCCATACCTCCGGCTCTGGCATCCGGTGCGATTCTTAAGAAAGGAGCTCCGGTTAATACCGGTCTTACAAGGCTTAAATCTTGTGAATAGCCTAAAAAACCAGCACTTAACCCAATCCCTAAAAGCAGTTTAGTAGTTAAATTCATATGTTGTCTTTTATATATTATCAGTTTTTTGTTAATATTATTATTGTTATCGTCTTAAATTATTTCAAAAGTACCATTTTTTCTACAGCTGTAGCACTTCCTTTGCATTTTTCTTGATTCTGACTTTTTGCAAATATCTTAAAAATATACGTACCTTTTGCAACAGTAGACCCAAAATCGTCTCTTCCGTCCCATTCTATTGCCTGGCGCGGCGTTCTGAAGCCCTGCAGGAACGGTTCTGCAACTACAGGCTGCGATAAAGTTCTTACCAGTTTTCCTGTTATTGTATATATCTGAACGTTCACATCAAGAATAT
This sequence comes from Chryseobacterium gregarium DSM 19109, assembly GCF_000430845.1. Lineage (GTDB taxonomy): Bacteria > Bacteroidota > Bacteroidia > Flavobacteriales > Weeksellaceae > Chryseobacterium > Chryseobacterium gregarium. Next base: position 339,743 of record NZ_AUMU01000002.1, read on the forward strand.
CATCACAGTTATGTTCAAAATGAATATACGTTTTGTTGGTAAAAGGATTCGGCCAGTTCAGCGGTCTGTTAATAACCAGGTGCTGATCAGCTTCGTTCTTAACTTCAAAGTTTAACGTTGCAGTTGTAGAATTATTGTTTATATCCCAAACTTTAAATGTTAACTGGTGCTGGCCCACTGCCAGGTTCCTGAAAGGGTAGGTAACATTCCCCTTTTGGTAGTCTGCCAGGCTTGGGCTCAGGCATCCGTTTCCTTCGCCTGAAGCATAAAAATCATTCAGTACAACGGTATTGATAATTTGCCCGTCCAAATATACTGTAATATCATGACCGATACCAGACCCGGTGGAATTAATTCCCGTATCATCGGTAACGCATGCCAGCAGCATCGGATTCTGGTCTGTAATCCCTCCTTCTGCAAAGTTGGTGTTGTTCATATATAACTTTACTTTTGGCGGCTCGTTGTCATTGATGCCGTTCGGATTGATATCGCCTACCTGTACCGGCTGGTTATTGAAAACATCAGTGGCTTTATTATCTGCATACCCTAAAATTCTTCCTTCTCCGATAGCATAATTGATGTCTTTAGGAACATAGAATTCTACAGTGAAAACCCCGTTTACGGCGGTTCCCGATGCCTTTACAATTGCACTCCCTTCTTCGGTATACTGAAGAACCGGTGTAAGGTCTCCATCATTATTTAAAGTTTGCTTGTTTAATCTTTTATCAAAGATGTTGATAACAACCCTTCCGTTAAAAGTAGTATTAATTGTACCGTTCGGATTATTGATATGGCCTTTAACCTTCACGAAATCCAGTCCTCTGATCAGTCCCGGAACCGGAGTCTCAATGTTATCGATTACCAGTAATCTTTTAGGCCTGCTCAGTTTCATCGCAGGATCTCCCAGAAAATTTACTTTTAAATGTTCAGATGAAGCCCCTTTCTCTTTTTTAGCATTTAAATGTGCATATCCAAGACTTTCAAAATCATCACTGGTCAACTTAAAAATATTCCGGGTATACGTATTTGTAAAATCTACTCCGTAACCTACATCGATAGCACGGCTGGAAGTAATCATTGTTGAAGGACCTCCCTGTTTCAGCTTGATAAACTGCTCACCTGCGGAAGAAGTATCAGGCTCGTCCCAAAGGGTAAATTCACAGGTAATGGTTGAAACAAACGGAAATCTGCTGTATACATTGGAGAAATTATTGGCATTCTGAACTTCAGATAGTGTTAAAACCCTTTCCTGTGCCCATCCGTTGATGCCTCCATGTCCGAAATAGAATAAATACAAGCTGTTCCCGATATCATTGGAGATAGCCTGATTGACCTGCGGATATCTCTGTCCACCTGCAGTGCTTTGTGCCGGAAAAGCATCCAGATACAGTTTCCTTACATTATATTCTTTAAGATTCTGATTATTCTGTTCAAAAACACTTATCAAAGAATTGTTCATTACGGTGTGGAAAGGCACATCGCCCGGACCGTCATTATCATCGTCTACTACAAAATCCAGCTTCATCTTCCATTCTCCAAACGGTGTCGACTGACCGGAAAGGCTGTTGTAATAAGCCAGCGTTTTATCAATCATATTGGTGGCTTCCGTTACATTGGCCGCGGGAAGTCTTCCTACAGGAACATCGGGCAAATTAAATTCTATATACTGATTGGTCTGCGGTTTTGTCATCACAATGTAGTCATCCGTAACAAAAGACCTCACGACATCCATGGAGTTTTCACTCTGGTAGCTTGTCACTATATTTGAATTGTTAGCTACTCTGTTTTTAAAATCATAAGAAGTATCTCCTAAAATAAATACATATTTTAAAGTTCCGAGTGGCGTGTTCAGTTTTGTGATAAAATCTCTTATGGCCGTAAGATCCTTACTTCCGCTTCCGAATTCATTATAGATCTTATCAGTATCTACAATCTGTACATTATAATTGTTTTTCGTCTGGTGATAACTAGCTAGCCTTTGTGCCTGTCCCATCATTTCAGGAGTTGTAATAATCAGGTAATCTACATTCTGCAATGCTGAAAGATTCTGGTTATTAATCCTTCCTAAAAATTGAGGGCTAAAAGCTGCATCGGCTCTGAAAGCTACAAATTCATTATTGAAGCTTGGATTGGAAGCTGTATAGGCAAAGTTAAACGTGGTATTGCCTGCTGCTTTATTTACCCGTCTGTTGGCATTGGTGATGTCTGTAACATCCCATACCTGCTCTGCAGAAGACGCATTGGATACGCTGAAACCGTAAGTGGTATTGCTTCCGCTTGCCAATGAAAAATCCCTGAAGCTCATCTGTGTTCCGTTGAAAGACAGGTTGTCTTTGTACTGTACTTCAAAATAATCCGGATAGAAAGTGCCGTTAGGATTTACGGTAATATCAGGCTTTAGATTAAAGGTAAGCTGGTTTCCGCTTATTCCCGTAACGGTACCGTAATAGTTTACTGGGACAAACTCATAGGACGAACCCTGATCAGGCTGGGGAATAAGCTGTGGATAAGGATTCTGGTTATTGATGTTAAAAGTAATGGTATTTTTCTGGGATTTATAGGCTACCACCTGTCCTCTGTACCGGATCACGTCGCCGCTCTGTATGGGTGTTGCCGTAGTAAAAGTAACTGCTTTATCGGTAATGAAAGGAGTATCTTCAACCCATGTCCGGCCCAATTTCATCAGGTTTTTCTGGTCATTGTTAATCACCTGATAATTATCATACCTTGTGATCAGCGGAGTAGAGGGCAGATTTACATCGGCAGCCTGAACTCTTTTTCCTGGGCCTTTGTCAAAATTAATATAATAATAAGAATAGTCTTCATAGATGTTTTTTACGTTTTCGCTATCTTCATTTCTTGTTTCAGTTCTTTTAAAACCGTTTCCGTTAGAAGTGTTATAAAGGTTATAACCATTCGGACCCTGCGCATAGAACAGGGCATAGTCATTATCATTCCATACGCCGTCATCTTCTCCCACCACCTGAATGGCGTTTTCCTGAAGGGCACTGTATTTAGTATCCTGGTTGTGTTCCGGAAGCATTATGCCTCCGTTTCCATAAATTCTGAAATTTTTGGGATTCACAGAAGATGGGTTAATGCCGTTATCCTGCAGAAACTGTCGGGTAATCTTAAAGATCCCGGATTTATCCACTCTTATTTTATAGAAATTTCCGGTTGAAAGCGGATTATTAACTGTTCCGACCTTTAAAGTGCTGCCGGTATCATTAGACAGATTGGTCTCCACAATTTCAAATGAAGACAATCTCTGAACCTGCCCCTTGACTTTTTTGAACAAGGATACATTGATGCTTGCATATTTTTGCCCTTCAAGATAATAATATACTGCATCTTTAATCTCACGCTCCGGAAGAAGGTCTTTGCTCATTTCGAATAAATCTCTTGCCGAAACATTTTCCCAAACAGGATTAGAAACTTTCACCTGCTTTTCCCCGATCTGTTGTTTGGTTGTTATAAATATGTTATTTTGGCTGAACGAAAATCCTTCATTTTTGAAATTCGGAAGGTTCAATTTTGTGTCGCCGTAGTCTCGGATTTTGGAGCCATCCCAGTCAATGGTGATTCTTTGAGCCCAGAGTGTTGATACAAAGCTTATTAGGAATAAAAGCGAGATTTTTTGTTTCATACTGATGATTGAAATTTCTGAATTACAAAATAAATGAAAATTTATAATTAAATAGTGATACAATAAAATTAATTTGTTAACGTTTTTCAAAAAAATCAAATGTTTACTTGATTTATTGAATAATTTATTTTTTCTTTGTACTTTGAAAATATTTATATCGACTATGAAAAAACTAAAGTTGTTTTCATTAATAGCATTAAGTTCTACACTTGCATTAACCAGTTGCGGAGGCTCTAACAATGGTGGCGGAACTAAAAAGTTTGTCAGCAAAACAGGTTGGAAACCAAACGAAAAACAAGGTTGGTTTTTTGCAGGAAAGCAACAAAAGCAGAAAGGGTGGCCGGGAATGGTATATGTAGAAGGTGGAACTTTTACAATGGGATTAGTGAAAGATGATGTTATGCACGATTGGAATAACTCACCCCGCAGGATGCAGGTAAGTTCTTTCTTTATCGGGGAAACTGAAATTACTAACTACGAATACCGCGAATACCTGACATGGTTGAAGTATGTATTCCCTCCAAGCGATCCGAGCTTTAAGGAAATCTACAACGGTGCACTGCCGGATACCTTATTGTGGGACAACAAACTATCTAGAAATGATTATAACGAGACGTATTTCCGTTCTCCTGAGTTTGATTACTATCCTGTAGTAGGGGTATCGTGGACACAGGCTAACAGATACTGCGAATGGTTGTCAGACAGAGCAAATGAGAAAGCTTTAATGCAGGCCGGTATCATTGCCAAGGATTTATATATCAACGAGTCCAATAACCAGGGCGGAACGGCATTCAACATGGATAAATTCAAGTCGAATGATCCTGAAATGCAGGGATATATCAATGAGAAAAGAATGCAACAGAAATCTGGTATGAAAACAACCAACCAGAGATTATTGTCTGCCAACAGAGCTCCTAATGCGGCAATGGTTCAGAAATTCAGACTTCCTACCGAAGTGGAATGGGAATATGCAGCTTTAGGCCTTGCTAAAAACAGAGAATATAACAGATATTTAGGTAAAGAACCTCAGATTGAGAAATTAAGAGGGTCTAAAGGAAAAAGCAGAGGAATGTTCCTTGAAAACTTCAAAATGGGAGCGGGTGATTATTCAGGAATCGCAGGATGGAAAAATGACGGAGCTGCACAGACTTCAGACGTAAGACAGTTCCCTTCCAATGATTTAGGAATCTACGGAATGTACGGAAACGTTTCAGAATGGACGGCTGATGTTTACAGACCTATCATCGATGAAGATTTCAGTGACTTTAATTATTACAGAGGAAACATGCCTCAGGCTGTTGTAAGAAACGGAGACGGAACTTACAAAATGGTTGACGAAAGCAATATCAAATACGATACTTTAGCAGACGGAAGACTGGTTTATAAAAACCTGCCGGGTCAGTTTGAAAGAGAAACAATTGCGGATTACAGAAATTACAGAGACGGTGACAGAATGTCTTCTCTGGATTACAGAAGTGCATCTGATTCCGCTGCTTCATACGACATGTACAATGCTCCTAAATCAAGATTTATTGTAGATGCAGGCGGAAAAGTAATCTTACAAAAAGACAGAAAAGAAAGAACCTCTGATGTTTCTAACGATATCAGAGTGGTAAAAGGAGGTTCTTGGCAGGATACCGCTTATTGGCTGGATCCGGGACAAAGAAGATATAAGGGTCAGAACAAAGCGTATGCCTGGATCGGATTCCGTGTAGCTCAGGATGCAAGAGCAAACGATAAAAATAGAACAAGAAGATAAATAATATTGTCAAAATAATTTTCAAAAAAACCTTCCGGAATTCTGGAAGGTTTTTTTATTTTTGAACCATGAATACAGAACAGTTTTACCCTTTGTTTTTACAATCTGGAACAGTAACGATTGACAGCCGGAAAATTAAAAAGAATGACATCTTTTTTGCATTTTCGGGGGATAATTTCGACGCTGCTACATTAGCTGATCAGGCTGTAGCCGACGGAGCTTTGGCAGTGATCGTAGAACATCAGGATTTTGAAAATAGGGCCAAAAATATTTTCTATGTCCGTTCTACACTGGAGTTTCTGCAGGAACTTGCCGTTTATCACAGAAAGCAGCTTCAGATTCCTGTTGTCGGGCTGACAGGAAGCAACGGAAAAACAACAACAAAGGAATTGATCCACGCTGTTCTTTCTGAGAAGTTCAATGTTCAGTATACTTCAGGCAATCTTAATAACCATATCGGGGTTCCATTGACTATCCTTTCCATCAGGTCCGGACATGAAATGGCAGTTATTGAAATGGGAGCCAATCATCAGAAGGAAATAGAGCTTCTGTGTTCTATTTCACAGCCGGATTTCGGGTACATTACCAATTTCGGAAAAGCGCATTTAGAAGGTTTTGGCGGATTTGAAGGCGTTATCAAAGGGAAATCTGAGTTGTATGATTACCTCATCAGTCACCAGCGGACTATCATTGTTAATGAAAACGACCCGGTTCAGGCGGAAAAAACAGAAGGCTATTCCCCAACCGTAACCTTCGGGAAAGATACTTCCGATTACCAGTTTGAATTAATTTCAGAAGATCATTTTGTAGGGTTGGCATATCAGGGTACAAAAGCCGTTTCCAAACTTACCGGGGAATACAATTTTACCAATCTTTGCGCGGCGGCAAGTCTTGGGCTTCACTTCAGAATTAATTTTGAAAGCATTAAAAAGGCCATTGAAGATTATACACCGACAAATATGCGCTCCCAGGTGGTAAAAAAAGGAGAGCGGACATTAGTCCTGGATACCTATAATGCCAATCCCAGTTCAATGATCGCTTCACTGGATAATTTTATCACTTTTGAAGGCTCAAAAACCATTATTATCGGTGATATGCTTGAGCTGGGAGAAGAAAGCGAACAAGAGCATGAAAATATTCTTACCTATGCTCAGGGACTTGGTTTTACCCGGATTATTACAGTCGGGAAAAATTTCAGGCAGGTCAATTCATCAGCAACCGCTTTTGAAAACACCGCAGAACTGACAGAATACCTGAAACTGAATCCCATCCGTTCTGAAAATATTTTATTAAAAGGTTCCAGAGGCATTGCCTTGGAAAAATCAATTGATTTTATTTAGTTTTGGTATCCCAGAATTCTTTAATAATCAATATAATATTTTTGAAAGTGCTTGGAAATACTTCATCCTCAATTTGAGCGGTGTTTTTCCATGCCACTTCAGTAATCCCTTCTTCAGTCTGAGGCTTTGAAGTATCTTCACCGTTGAAATTCATTTCGAACCAGTGGGTGCATTTCAGAACTTTGTCACCGTTTCTCTCCACATAAATATGAAAGGTCGTATTGATAAACCGGACGAGCTCCACATCCATAAGGCCTGTTTCTTCCTCAATTTCCCTTACGGCAGACTCTTCACGGGATTCGCCTTTTTCCATTTTGCCTTTCGGAAGGTCCCATTTCCCTAATCTTTTGATGAACAGAATATCACCGTCAGGATTATTGACTACACCGCCGGCAGCTTCAATAATTCTGAAAAGATTCCGGAACTCTGTCCATATTTCGTCAATGTTTTCTCCAAATACGTTTAATTCTTTTACAGATGTATTTTCAAGCAGGTCCAATGCAATCTCTAAGGTCATGGCATTTTCGTATCCAACCGTCTTTTCAAGATTTTCAGAATGCTTAGACAGTAATAATTTTTTTTCGTTCACAAAAACTTTATACATTTGTAATAATTAAGAATTTAAATACAAAAATAAAAAATGAATTTAGAAGGACGAAAGATTATTGTCAATAAATCATCTAAAGAATTGGTAGAACTCCTTAAATCTCCGGAAAACTATAAAAATTTTATGCCGGACGGTCTTCAGAAGTTTGAAACAAGGGAAGACGGATTTAAATTCGGGTTACAGGGAATGCCGGAAATTGCTTTGAAAATAGATGAAGTGACTGACGAAAAAGCCGTTTTAAAATCTGCAAGTTCCAGCCTGGACTTTTCATTAACGGCAACGATAAAGCCGGTTAGCGAGAATCAGACAGAAGTACAGATGCTGTTTGAAGGAAAGTTCAATCCATTTATCAAAATGATGGTAGAGAAGCCGCTTCAGAATTTCATCAATACTTTAACGGATAAGATGGAAGCTTATAAATAATAAAAAAACCTTCACAATGAAGGTTTTTTTATGGCATAATGCCCGAGCTGTGGTCATGCAGGCTTCCGGTTGCGGAAGAAAGGACATTGATTTCATTATTCAGCCTTAAAACACCCATCAAAGCAAAGATCAGTGCTTCTTTATACTCAATGATCTGCGTTTCGGGAATAATAATTTCAGTGGCTGTACGGGATTTGATTTTCTCAATTAAATAATGGTTGTAGGTTCCGCCGCCTGTAAACAATACATTTTTTAAACGATGGTTATTGAAAACGTCCGCAATCTGTACCGCAGAGTGCTCTGTAAAAGTAGCCAAGGCGTCACAGGTTTCAATATTTTCAAATAAAGGAAAAACAGATTCGTTGCACCATTCAATACCCAGAGATTTAGGATGAGGCCGGTGATAAAAAGGCAGTGCGTTTAATTGTGCCAATAGTTCTTTATCAATTTTTCCGGATCTGGCCAGGTCACCGTTTTCATCAAAGTTTTTACCCAGAATTTTAGCTAACGGATTCAGTATGATATTTACCGGAGCAATGTCAAAAGCAATCCTTTGATGATCTGCTTTTAAGGAAATATTGGAGAATCCGCCGAGATTAAGACAGGCGCTATGCTGAGAAAACAGCAATTGGTCGCCGATCGGGACTAAAGGGGCGCCGTTTCCGCCCATCATGACATCCTGGCTCCGGAAATCATAAATAACAGGCAAGCCGGTTTCTAACTTAATCGCTCTTCCGTCACCAATCTGTAACGTGAATTTTTTTTTAGGCTGGTGAAAAACCGTATGGCCGTGTGAAGCAATGAGGTCTATCTGCCCAATCTGATATTTTTTAATAAAAGTTTTTACAGACTGTCCCAGATAAAAGCCGTACTCCGAATGAAGTTCCAGAAGTTGTTCTGCCGAAAGATGGATGGAGTGCCTGAGCTTTTCTTCCCAGACAGCAGGATAGGGAAGGGTTTCCGCTTTTATGATTTCAAAATTCCATAAGGAGCCTTCTTTATTAAACCTGGCAAAGCAGATATCCAGACCGTCTAAACTGGTTCCGGACATCAGCCCGATGGAATGGAAAGTCATACGCAGGATTATTTTTTATTTTCAGACAATTTGGTCGTGGTGAAATCTCCGGAATTCTGGTAGAAAACATATTCCGAAAAATCGTCTTTTGCGGTCATTCCGTGAGCTCCGATCAGCGTAGAGCCGTCTTCCATGGTTACATAAACGGTATCCTTGGTGTAGATGCGCTTTTTACGCTGGTCCCAGAAAACGCTCTGCATCGCAAATCTCTGATTTTCATTTGTAGTGATCCGTACATTGCCTCTGGCTTCGTAGAACTGCTTATAGTCGTAAAATTTTGCGTATTTCGCTTTGATGGTTCCTGGGACTTTCGGTTTTTTCTTATCAAAGAACTGAATGTCGATTCCTTTTTTGGCAACGGTATACGGGCTGTCGATCAGCTCGTATTTTTCAATAATCGGTGCCTTGGCCCGCATGGTCACAAAACCGGAATCCCTCTGGATAATATTGGCGTTATTGATGATCTGTGAAGGGAAATTTTTACTCTGCCTGCCTGCGCCTTTGGTAAGGTCCTCTTCACAGGAAGTAGCGATAAAAAATATAGCACAACTAAAAAGGCATGCTATATTTTTTTTATATGATAATGATATGTTTCTGAAAAACGACATCTTAGTTATATAAAGTCTTTCTGAACCATTTATCAGCAAAATTGAAACCGACTTTCAGGTTAACGTAGTTCTGGTTAATCAGATTGTTTTTAAGGGTACCTCTTTTTCCCAGTTCCACTCCAATTTCGAGACCACTCATCCTCGTAATACTGCTGGTTTTGAACGGAAGGAGCACACCTCCGGAAATCCCGAACTTATTGATGCTTTGTCCGGCCAGCTGTAAGCTTCCCTTTTCATAGAAAGCACCGTATCGGTAAACGATTCTGGATAAGTAGTTTCTGAAGTTGTTATAATTCGGCAGATACCATCCCCCGGCAGAAATCCTGTAAGAATCCTGAAGATCCAGAGTGTTGCCGAAGTAAGCAATGCTTTCTCCTTTTTTATAATCACCCTGTACAGATAAGAACCAATTGTTTTCCTCACCGTATCCTACACCGATAGAAGCCTGCAACGGCAAAAGGTTTTTAGAGCTTGAGCTTTTTCGGTCAATGATACTCTCATTACCTTTTGTAGTTTGTGCAGCATCAGTATAAAAATAAGTGCTGTTCACATAATCGGTAGTCATATTACTGGTATTCCCGAAGGTAGTAGTGGCCCCGATGGTGAACTTTCTGTCCGTACTTGTGTTCAGGTTCTGATAACTTGCGCCTAGAGTAAAATTAAAATTCTTGATGCTGTTTTTGGTTTCGTACCCGTTAATCAGTTCAGCATTTGATTGTGCAAGTTCATTAAGGTCATATAGATTCCCGAAATAGTAATTAGCTCTGGCACCTACCGCAAATTTATCATTTACTTTATATCCTAAAGCAATCTGGGCGGTATTTATCGTTCCGCTGCCTTTGAATCTGTTGTATCGATTAGCATATACTACCCCTTCTTTTGTAAGTTCATCTACATGCAAAATATCGTAGCTCTTTGAGCTGTACGGCTGGTAGGAAAGCCCCATTTTCAGCTTCGGAGACAACGGAAATGCCAGTGAAATATTGGATAAATACGTAGAATGTTTGGTAGACTTCGTATTGTTATAATCTGTTTTAAAGTAATTGTTTTCATTCGTGGCTTCCAGTTTGATACTGGTAAGATCGAAATTAGCGTTGTTTGCAGGGTTTGCAAAGTTGAAATTACTTGTAAAATCACTTATAAAAGCAGTTGATATACCTCCCATAGAGGTGGTTTCAATCGTATTATCATACTTTACATCTCCAATTCCATAAGTTGCATAAGGCGAATTGCTTATATTCTGCGCATTCAGGAAATAGCCAACCGATATAAATGATAGTACAAAGATTTTTTTCATTCTTTATTTTTAAAATAATGCGCAAATATCTTAAATATTAATGAATTGTAAAAATTATAAGAGGTTAAAGTTTGTTAAGGGGGAAATATGGCAATGGGTTCATTACGAATCGGCCTTGCTGACAGGCTTTTACAATGATTTTCCTGAAATGAGCGGCCTGTTATCAGCAATTGATTTTTAATTATACGTTGAGGAAATTTCCATTCTTCCGGAGAAACAAAATTCATATTCCTCAAACTTCAGCTTTCGCAAATTTCTTTATCTTTGGACCATGAATTGGGAGAACATTGCCGGACAGGAAAATCTGAAAAGACTTCTGAAAGAGAGTATTGCCGAAAACAGGGTGAGCCATGCCCAGCTTTTTGTAGGAAAAGAAGGCTACGGTACATTACCGATGGTTTTAGCCTATGCAAAAGAAGTGCTGAGTCGCGAAAATGAACATGCTGCTTCAAAAGTGGAGCACCTGAATCACCTGGATTTACATTTCAGCTTTCCGGTTTTTACGGATAACAAGAATTCGTTAAGCAAAAGTAAATTTGAAGATTTCAGGGAGATGATCCTGAATTTCCCCTATGCAAGTTATAATGACTGGACTGCTTTCCTGGAGTCGGAAAATAAGCAGCTTTTTATCTCTGCCGATGAAATTGATGACCAGAACCAGAAGTTTTCTCTGAAAAGCTTTGAAGGCGGAACCAAAATCCTGATTGTCTGGAGAGCTGACAAAATGAACGTTGCCGCCTCCAATAAATTCCTGAAGTTTTTAGAAGAGCCTCCTGCAAAAACGGTCATTCTTTTAACTGCTGAATCTACCAATGATATGCTTCCGACCATTCTTTCCAGAGCCCAGATTGTGGAAGTTCCTAGAATTAATGATGAAGATATAGAAATATACCTCAAAAAGAAATTTAATGTTTCCGATGATGTGCTGGGTGAAATTATCCACCAGGCTCAGGGAAACCTGAATGATGCTGTCCGGTTTTTACAGTCGGGAAGCAAAAGCGACGAATTCGAGAAACTTTTTATCCAGTGGGTACGGGATGCATTTATGGTGAAAAAGAAACCTGAGTTCTTAAAAAATATCATTCTTTGGGCAAGAGAAATTGCCGGCTGGAACCGGGAGAAGCAGAAAACTTTTTTAAACTACTGCTCCGAGATTTTCAGGCTGGCGTTACTGCAGAATTATCAGTCCGAAGGTTTGGTGTATAAAAAAATAGATGCCAACGGCTTCAACTGGACCGGGTTTTCAAAATTCATTAGCGGAGCCAATATTGAAAGCATTCTGGAAGAGATCAGCACGGCTGACCTGCACCTAACGAGAAACGGAAACCCTAAAATTATCTGGACCGACCTGGGAATCAAATTATCAAGGTATATCCACAAAAGTTCGTAATAAATCTTCGGTGATTAACCCGGATCTGGAACAGCTGAAAATTTTTCTGAAGTGAAAATTTATTTATGATATTCGATAATCGCCCGTCTTCCGGTTTTTGTACTTTGAAATAATTCCTGGTATGATAAGATACTCCTTTTCACTCTGGTTGTATTCCTTTGACCTCAATAGCAGCCTTTAGATCAGAATCGGAATATTATCTTTAAAATGTTCCAGTAATGTCACGGTCAAATTTTCCCTATTTCAATCCACATGGTAATTCGCTCATCATTTTAATTGATTTACTTTGTTAATAATATGTAATCTTTTTATTTCCCAAAAAATAAGTTTCGTCAGTCCATCTGCTTAGCTTTAAGTTATAAATATTAAAAAAAAATTAAATTTAAATAAAAATCAATCAATCGTTTGATTTGTGTAAAAATCTGTTGTAAATTTGTACCCGAAAAAATTGAAAAGTATACATGATTTCAAAAGAAGAAAATATATTGTTTGCCGCTGAAAAGCTTTTTGCCGAAAATGGTTTCGAAGGAACCTCGACCCGGGAAATCGCAAGGGCTGCCAATGTGAATATCTCTATGATTTCTTATTATTTCGGTTCCAAGGAAAAACTTTATGAAAAGCTGGTGGAATACAGAATGAGTGAAGGACAGTTTTTTTCAAAAGATACCATAGAAAGGACGGATATTAATGAATGGGAAAAAATAGAAAAGATTGTAGACCAGTTTGCGAGCAGGGTAAGAAACCATAAATGTTTTTACAGGATTATGCAGCGGGAGCAGCTTCATACCCAGAATCCACAGATTGTGGAATTTCTGAAGCAGACCAAAATCGGGTTCATTTCCATGTACTCGAAAATATTTGAAAGCGGTCTGAAGAAAGGCATTTTTAAGAAAAACCCACCGGTCTATCTGCTTCATGCAACCGTAAGCGGAACCCTGTTTTACGCCTCCAATGCCAAGGAGATGTATAAAGAATTCCTGAACAATACGGAGGATGAAAACGTTTTTGACGAAAAATATTACACAGAGCTTAATACACATATAAAATACTTATTAAAAGACCTTTTAGGTTATGAAGAGAATGAATAACTCAGTTATTGCACTGGCCCTCTTTGCGGGTTTTGCAAGCATGCATGCGCAGGAGAAAAAGATGCTTACTCTTGATGAAGCCGTGCAGTTGGGCATCCGGAACAGTAAAAGCCTTAAGATTGATGCTGCAAACATCGAAGAGGCTACGGCAGACTTGTTGGAAGCTAAAAACAGACAGTTGCCGGAACTCACCGTTTCGGGGAGCTACCTGTACCTTCCGCTGAAGCCGAATATTAATCTCAAGCTTCCGGGAGTATCCAGCGAAGGCGGCCCTGAAGTTCATCAGGTAGCCTACGGATCTGCCAACCTCAGTGTTCCGGTATACAGCGGGGGAAGAATAAAATACGGTATCGAATCTGCAAAATATCTGGTGGAAGCCTCTAAGCTGAGCACTGAAAACAACAAAATTTCAATTGCTTATAATGTTGCCCAGGCTTATAACAATCTTTTCAAGGCTAATCAGTCGATTAAAGTACTGGAGGAAAACCTGTCTGCTTCCCAAAAAAGAGATGAGACTTTCCTTAAACTTGAAAATAACGGGGTGATTGCAAGGAATGACCGTTTAAAGGCAAACCTTCAGACCTCGAACATTGAGCTGCAGCTGCTGGAAGCCAGGAACAATTACAATATCGCCAACATCAATATGGACTTATTGCTCGGCCTTCCTGAAGCCACCGAAATTGAAGTGGACCAGAATTATATTGAAGAAGGAGAGGAGGTAAAAGCGGTTGATTTCTATCTGAATACTGCCAGGGAAAACCGTAAAGACCTTCAGGCCCTTGAAAAGCAGAGACAGGCAGCCGCATTAGGGACGAAATCGGCAAAAGCGGAAAACCTTCCTTCCATTGCGCTGACCGGAGGGTATGTAGCAGCAGATATTCCTAAATTCTTAACCATCTACAATGCCGTGAATGTCGGAGTGGGAATTTCATATAACCTGTCCAATCTCTGGAAAGAAAATTCTTCCCTAAAACAGTCTCAGGCAAGGGAAATGCAGCTGGCTGCCAACAATGAACTGTTGAATGACAATATTAAGCTTGATGTGAACAGGGAATATCAGAATACCGATTATTCCAAAAAGAGAATCGCTGTTTTTGAAAAATCTGCAGAGCAGGCCAATGAAAATTACAGGATTACCAAAAATAAATATGACAACGGCCTGGCAACCATGACGGAACTGTTGGATGCAGACGCAGCACAAATCTCGGCTAATGTCGGGGTAATCAACGCAAAGGCGGATGCAGCGCTGGCCTACAGAAAACTATTACAAACAACAGGAACTTTAACTATTAAATAAAAAAACTTAAGAACGATACCCAAAATGGAAAATAATACTACACAAGCGGTTGAGCCAAAGAAGAAAAAAAGTCTGGTTTTTCCTATTATCCTGGCGGTTGTTTTAATTGGAGGAGGAATTTACGGATACAATACCTATACCTACGGTCAGTCTCACGAAGAAACTGATGATGCCCAGATTACTTCCAACATGTCTCCCGTAATTTCTAAAATTTCAGGCTATGTTATCCAGGTAAAAGTAAAGGATAACCAGTTTGTGAAAAAAGGGGATACACTGGTTATTCTGGATAGCAAAGATCAGAAAATGGCCCTTCAGCAGGCTGAAGCTGCTTTGACCACTGCAAAAAGCAACATTTCCAATGCAGAAGCTTCCACTACGGCCACTTCTAAAAATATAGGGTCTTCCCAGGCGGCAGTTACTACGGCCAATGCGCAGATTGAAGCGGCCAAAGTAAACGTATGGAAAACCTCTCAGGACTTAAAAAGATATGCGAATCTGGTAAAGGACCATTCCATTACAGAACAACAGTACGAACAGGCTTTGGCGGCAAAACAGACTGCTGACAGACAACTGCAGGTTTTAGTGGACCAGAGAAACCAGATTGCCCAGCAGACCAATATTGCTTCTTCCCAGACGGCAGCAAGTTCCCAGCAGATCAGCGTTGCCGGATCCGTAGCCAAGCAAAGGGAAGTGGATGTGGAAAATGCGAAATTAAACCTGTCTTATACGGTAATTCTTGCTCCTGAGGACGGATACGTAGGGAAAGTTCCGATCCAGGCCGGGCAATACCTTCAGGCCGGTTCCCAGCTGTTTGCCCTGGTTAAAAACGACCAGAAATGGGTAGTGGCCAACTTTAAAGAAACCCAGGTGGATAAAATGGTGGAAGGCCAGAAAGTGAAAATCGAGATCGATGCTTTTCCTGATCAGGAATTTGAAGGAGTTGTAAGCTCATTTTCCCCTGCAACAGGATCTACATTCTCAATTCTTCCTCCGGATAACGCCAGCGGGAACTTCGTGAAAGTGGTTCAGAGGCTTCCTGTAAAAATAGATTTTGTGAATCTTGATAAGAACATTGCAAAAAGATTGAGAACGGGAATGAACGTAAAAGCAGAGGTTTCTCTTAAATAAAATTAAGTATCCAGGTATCAATGTATGATGTATCCGTAATCCGGTATCTCCGGTTAATTCATTACTGCATGTTACTGAAATACATTTTACATTAAAAACTATGCAAGATTCATTAGTAGAATACGGAGCGCGGAGAGTCATCATTACGATTACGGCTATCCTTTGCGCTTTGCTTGAAATTGTTGACTCCACTATTGTCAATGTTGCCCTGAATGAAATGAAAGGGAATCTTGGAGCCACGCTTTCTGAAGTGGGCTGGGTGATTACAGCGTATGCAATCGGTAATGTAATTATTGTACCGATGACGAGCTGGCTGTCCCAGCAGTTCGGGCGAAGAAACTATTTTGCGGCTTCCATTGTTATTTTCACCATATTTTCATTCTTATGCGGGAATGCAGACAATATCTGGGAACTGGTGTTTTTCAGGTTGTGTCAGGGGATTGGTGGAGGAGCGCTGTTGGTAACTTCGCAGACGATCATTACGGAATCTTATCCGGTGGAGAAAAGAAGTATGGCTCAGGCGATTTATGGTTTGGGCGTAATTATTGGCCCTACCTTAGGCCCGCCTCTCGGAGGTTATATTGTTGATAATTTCAGCTGGCCGTATATTTTCTATATTAATATTCCGATTGGTATTGCTGCGGTCTTAATGACTTTACAGTTTGTGAAAAGTCCGCAATATGCAGAGAAACGTAAGATATCTGATGTAGACTGGATCGGTATTGCTTTATTGGCCATCACAGTGGGTTCCTTACAGTTTATTTTGGAAAGAGGCCATGAGGAAGACTGGTTTGAAAGCGGAATGATTGTCACATTTACCGCCTCGGCAGTCTTAGGATTTATCTTATTCCTCTGGCGGGAGCTTACCTTTAAATATCCGATTGTTGAACTCAGGGTTTTAAAGAACAGTAACCTAAGGATCGGTACGGCAATGTCCTTTGTATTGGGATTTGGTTTGTATGGTTCTACGTTTATCGTTCCGCTGTATACACAGAGTATCTTAGGCTGGACGGCTTTGCAGTCAGGCGCTTTAATGATTCCGGCAGCATTAACCACCGCTTTTATGATGCCGATTATCGGACGGCTGCTTTCAAAAGGAGCTAAACAGCAGATTTTGGTAGCTTTAGGACTATTCGTATTTTTTATATACAGTTTCTGGGGATACAAAATTTTGACACCCGATACGAGTAAAGAAGCCTTTTTCTGGATGCTGATGGTGAGAGGAGCAGGTCTCGGATTGTTATTTATCCCGATCACATCACTGTCACTAAGTACTTTGAAAGGTCAGGAAATCGGACAGGGAGCGGCCTTTACAGGGATGATGAGACAGCTCGGAGGATCCTTCGGAATCGCAGCCATAACTACATTTATTGCCAATGCGAGTCAGAAATACAGGGTCAATTTAATTTCCCATCTCGATGAAACCGATTTTGCCGTTCAGCAGAGGCTGAATGCTTTGAAAGCAAGCTTCACGGCAAAAGGAATGACTCCCGATGCCGCAATGAATGCCGCCTACAAGATTTTGGATCTGTCAGTAACCAAGCAGGCCACCGTACTTTCCTATATGGATGTCTTCCTTTATCTGGGAATAGCATTTCTTATCTGTATTCCGTTTATTTTATTTGTAAAAGAACGGAAGAGCAAGGAAAAAATAGATTTGAGCGAAGCGATGCATTAAATTTTATTCAATTCATATTAAATCCTCCGGAATATTTCCGGAGGATTATTTTTGTTGTCTGAAACCTCTCACGTTCACATAGATTTTTGTCCCTACGAAAAAATAAAAATGGCATCATCGTTTATCATATCTCCGGAATCATAATAACTTCCTGTTACAGGAATGATGTCCGTAGCTGATTTCCCGGACTGATTGTATGGGAGATGAATCTTTTGTCATTGAGATTCGTCAAAATGCCTACGAATAAACTCAATCCGGCTACGTGGGAGTTCTCATTTCTAAAGACATTTGCAGTATCAGTTTTAAATAAAATTACAATGCAGAAAACAATTTTTATTACAGGAGCATCATCAGGTTTAGGAAAAACAACGGCAAAATTATTTCAGTCAAAAGGCTGGAATGTTATTGCCACTATGAGAAATCCCGAAAAAGAAACAGAACTTATCCAACTGGAAAATGTAACCGTTTTAAAAATGGATGTTTCAGAGAAAGATGAGGTGGAAAAAACAATCGCTGAGGTGTTGGAAAATCATACCATTGATGTGGTTTTAAATAATGCGGGCTACGGATTAATCGGACCCTTGGAAGCTTTTACAGACGATCAGATTCACAGGCAGATTGAAACGAATTTAATGGGAGTAATTCGGGTGACAAAAGCTTTCACTCCTTATTTCAGGCATAAGAGAGAAGGGGTTTTAATGAATGTGACTTCTACTTTTGGATTATCAGGTTTCCCAACCTGTTCTGTTTACAGCGCTACAAAATTTGCGGTTGACGGGTTTTCAGAAAGTTTGGGCTATGAATTGGCTCAATTTGGAATAAAAGTAAAAATTATTGCTCCTGGCGGCATTCAGACTGACTTTGCGGGCCGGTCTCTGGATGGGGCCTTTCATGAATCTTACGGGAAATTGATTTCAAAAGTTCAGGAAGGGTACAGTCCGGAACAGATTGCCAATTATTCAAAACCGGAAGACATTGCTGCCGTCATTTTCGAAGCAGCGACCGATGGAAAGCCACAATTAAGGTATATTGCCGGAAAAGATGCCAATGCCTTATATGATGAAAGAAATAAAACCGGAATTGAAAATTATGTGCAAAAAGTGAAAGACGGATTTATGTTTTAGACAGATGTTAGATATACAACTTAGTTTTTCCACTTTATAATTAATTCCTACTGCCAGACAGTTGTCACAAATCTACATTATATTTACAGGATGAAAACAAATAAATCTCCGGTTCATTTCAGGTCTTTGTCGGCGTTGCATGAAGCAATGGGGCAATCTGCGCCGTTGCATCCGTTGATTAGCATTATCAATTACGGTGAAGCGGTTTTTGATCCGGAAAATTTTGAAAACGGGATTAAGCTTGATTTTTATAAAATTTCATTGAAGACAAAATTCAACGGAAAAATAAAATACGGACAGGGGTATTACGATTTTGAGGAAGGCGGAATGTCCTTTGTTTCTCCCGGTCAGATTCTTAAAATGAATGAAGAAGAAGCCGATTACAGCGGGATGTCTCTTCATGTTCATGCCGATTTTCTGCAGCCGTATTCTTTAATTCAGAAAATAAAAAAATACGGATTCTTTTCTTACTCTGCGGCCGAAGCACTTTACCTTTCTGAAAAAGAGAAGAAAACAGTTTTAAGTATTTTCAACACTATTCAGGGTGAATTAAATGAGAGAATCGACCACTTCAGCCAGGATGTGATGATTTCCCAGATTGAATTGTTATTGACCTACAGCAATCGTTTTTACAATCGTCAATTTATGACCAGAAAAGTGGTGAACAATGATCTGGTTTCAAAAATGGAAAAGATTCTGGATGATTATTTTGAAGAGGAAAAAAGCCTTCAGGGTCTCCCCACAGTAGAATATCTGGCTTCTGAACTGAATCTCACCGCAAGGTATTTAAGCGATATGCTTCGTCAGCACACCGGGCAGAATGCACAGCATCACATTCACGATAGGTTGATTGCAAGAGCGAAAGATTATTTGTCGAATGAACAGTTTTCAGTCTCAGAAACAGCTTACCAGCTGGGTTTTGAGCATCCTCAGTCTTTCAGTAAATTATTCAAAAAGAAAACCGAACTGACTCCAAACGAATTCAGACAATCATTTCAAAAATAAAATGTAAATGCATCAGAATAATTTAGATAATATTATACAGCGTTCCCTGAAAATCAGAGAAAAATATCATCAGCTGGAAACCCTGCAAAACGGTAAAGAATGGACTGCGGAACAGGATGCTTTGGCTTTTCTGACAGATGCAGGTTTAATGGGAAGAGATATAATGTCGCACGGTAAAACATGGCCAAAAGCCAATTCAGCAGAAGAACTTGAGCATAAATTAGCAGAAAACATCTGGTGGCTGATTATTTTGGCAGACCGTACAGGAATTGATATTAAAGATGCCTTAGACAAATTTTTAACGAAAACCGAAAATATACTGAAATGAGTTACTGTTCAGCCATAGAAAACATGCAGCCTGAAAGCAGGAAGGCCCTTCATAAAAAATACCACGACCATCATTACGGCTTCCCGATCCATGATGACAATGAACTGTTCGGCAGGTTGGTGATGGAGATCAACCAGGCGGGACTGAGCTGGGAAACGATTTTAAAGAAAGAAGAAGGTTTCCGGAAAGCATACGATGATTTTAATATCCAGAAAGTGGCTGCTTACACGGAAACAGACCGCGAAAGGCTGCTGGGTGATCCCGGAATTATCAGGAACCGACTGAAGGTAAATGCCGCGATTGAAAATGCCAAAACCATTACCGGGCTGCAGGAAGAATTCGGTTCATTTGAAAAATGGCTGGAACACCATCACCCAAAAACCTTACCGGAATGGATGAAATTATTCAAAAAAACATTCAAATTCACCGGCGGGGAAATCGTGAATGAATTCCTGATGAGCATTGGATTTTTAAAAGGCTGTCATGATGAGAGTTGTTCTGTTTATGATGAGGTTTTGAAGCATAATCCGATGTGGATGAAAGGGTAGTGGGTTTGTCATGTATTATACTTCGCAACATCAGATCGAAATTAGTAATGACATCAAAGGCAACCTGAAAAATGCGATTGAGAATTTTTATTTATCTAGACATGATAAGATGTAATTTATTATTATTTTTTGATTATTCGTGAAGTGATAATTTTTTTATCTTTTGAATATATATTTAGTTGATAAATGCCGGATGTAAGTGATTTCAGGCTCAGATCTAAACTTTGTTTCCGTGAAAAACTGTTTGTGTATATTTTTTTCCCTGACATGTCAAAAATCTCTGTTGTAAGGTAATCATATTTCTTGTCTAATCGGACTGAAATATTTTCAATAAACGGATTAGGATAGATCTGATAAGAGGTGGATGCAACGGGCTCTTTTGTTCCTAAACTGGAAAGATCATTAAAGAAATAAACAGCCCCTGCACTTGCATTAATATTACCTCCTGCAGAGTCAAAATCATGATCAGGTGCGCCAACTGCAATACTATTGTTATTTACGCTTAATCCATAACCGAATCCATCATAAGGATTTGAATCATTGTTATAGATTTTCTGCTTTTGTACCCAGAGATTATTTTCCAGTTTATATAGAAATACGGCACCCCCACCTGTCGCTGCTGTATTGGTAGCACCGGGCGCACCGATAGCAAGCAAATCGTTTTCCATAGAAATTTCTGATCCGAAATAGCCTGATCCATTGCTAATGGTCTGAACATACGTATACTGATCTGTTGCAGCATTAAACTTATATACGGCAACAAACCTTGCATAATAAGCTGCAGTTATAAAAAGATAATCTCCATTGGCATACGTAGTAAATCCAAATTGGGTATCACCGGCAACAGGAGAATTGATGGTCTGGTTGATTTCCCAAATATCCGAAGTTATATTTTTCTTATAAATAATCACTTGTCCGGCATTTGCAGTTCCATTCACGTTCTGTGTTGAAACACCTGCAAATACTCTATTATTATAAACATAAGTATCTGCATTATAAGTGGAAGGGAATGTCTGCTTAAAATTGAACTTCTGAGTGTCGCTGTTATATTCATAAATAGTAACATTTGAACCCTGTGATCCTACTGCTAGTGTATTAGAATCGGCACTTAACCTGTTTCCGAAATAAGTATAGGCAGTTGCTGTTGCAGGAGTGATTTTCTGTGCCTGGATCCAGTTTCCATTGCTGTCTTTATTAAAAAGATAAACTGCTCCTACCCCGAAACTTGTTCCTGATTTTTTTTGCCATGCACTGATGAATAATTTATTATCGTCACCCAAAGCGAACTTTTTCCCAAATTCATCACTGCTCTCGCGGTCATTGGGAACAAGTTTATTTTTCTTTACCCAGAAATTATTCAGACGCTCAAAAATATAAAAGCTTCCTGCCTTAAAGGTGCTGTTCTGCTCATCAGCATCATAAGTGTTTCCGTATGCTGAGCTGTATAAAACATTATTTTTCAACAGCAGATCAAAGCCAAATGAATCACCGCCTCTTCTTATAACGGGAGTAAGTTTACCGGTTTGGGTCCAGCTTTGGGCAGAAAAATTGGTAAGGAACAGAATAGATGAAATAATAAAAAATTTTCTCATTGAATTTGTACAGGTTATTAAAATTAAATTACAGATTTAATCTTCCGGCAAAAATAGTTAATTTTTTAACGCTGAATGTATAAATATGCTTTATCTGTTTGTATTACAGATTATAAATCCACAATATTGAGTTAATATCATAGTATGGTTTTGATATTAGTGATTCCCATAATGAAAACTGTCCGGTTTATCAGAAGGTTTCAGAGCATGAACCGATGTGGAAGAAAGAGTAGTGGGATTGTCATGGATTATAATCCGCGATATTGCGCAGTTAGGGAATAAATCTTTATGGAATCTTTTTTCAGCTGATGAATTTGTTCTTAAATTTTTGTAAGTCTACCGCCTCTTCCTGAAAATATTCTTTAAACTTATTTGAAAGTTTTTCATTTTTAAATTTTACAATGGTGTAACTGCTGTCAAAAGCAATAATTTCAATAATAGATTCAGGAATTATAAACTTGTTACTTTCCCATACTCTTCCGTCTTCTGCCGATAGGGTTGAAATGAACTTTGTCTCTAATGGAACTCCTTTAGGAACAGCCGAGATAATTCCCCAGATAATCTGAGTGCTGGATCGATAGAGTTTTTCAAATTCTTTTCTGTTAAATATAAAATAATCATGGTCAAAATCAAGAGGAATGTTGTCATCAGTTATAAAATCTACATCTGTGATAACCCAGCTGTATTCAGAAAGATCTTCCCAGATCGGTTTTAAAATTTCATATAAACTGGTATGAAATGATATTTGCGTTTTTGATATAATCCAATTCATATTATTTATTCAGTACTTTATTACCCGAAAGATTCCTAATATAGAAACGGTGAATGATAAGCAATTGCAGGCCAGTTTTCTTTTCTTCGCCGCAGCATTTGAAGATGTATTCATAATTTATTATTTTTGTCATTTCACCTGACTTTTCAATCTCTCAATCAGCATCGCAATAATCCTTTTATTAAAAACTTTGCTGTCTAGATGATAAATTTCCAATTCCTGAAGGGTGAACATCCCGATGGTCATTCCGATGAAGATGTTTTTCAATACACTGTCTTTTTGAAGGCTTTGTTCTATAAAATTGCTTTTTTTCGCAGCAGATAAAGAATTGAAATCTGCATTCTGGCGGACGGCATAGTTGATAAATAATGACCAATAAAGGTCATTCTGCAATTTTAAAACGGGGCGCAGCGTCTGGTTCTGAAAGACTTCTTGCGGAGTAGTCGTTTCGGAATTCAGAATGTTGAGTGGTTCTCTTAGGTCTGTTTTATTGATCATGATTTTGTTGATTAATTAAATTGATATATTGCAGTTACCCCACCGTCGGCGTATCCTCTTCTTTCAGAATCTTTTTCTCTTTCATGGACAGCATCATTCTTTCGCATTTGTATTTTTCCCAGTCGAAAGTATGGAGGAAATCCAGGGCCGCCCGGAATCCGCGGTTGAAAAGTTCTTCTTTTTCTTCCCGTTTCATAAAGAAGTTCAGCCAGCTGCTGGTGCCGCAGTTGACGCTCTGGATGCTGAACAGGTGGTAAAAGGTATGTTTGGTCAGGAACGTCTTGTCATTAAAGCCTCTTAAAGTATCAATGATATTTCCTGCGTAGGTAAGGGGCGATTTTAAAATCTCTTCACTGGTTTTTCCTTTTTCGGAAAGGATATCCGAGTCGCTGGTCAGCTGTACGCCGAACAAGGGCATCCTCGGATAAAAAATATCGGCAGCATGGAAGAGGTCGATCGGGAAATTCGAAATGCTTCCGCCATCGATAAAAATGCCGACAGGATGGATGTGTTCCGGCTGGGTGTTCATCCAGAATTTCCATGCGTATTTCACCGAGTCATCTTCTTTATTGATCCTTTTCTGCAACGGCTCAAAAAAGAACGGGACTGACATGGAAGCACGGACAAATTCTGCCGGACTGATGTGCTTCAGTTCCTCTTCAGACCAGTACAGATTGGCCATTGTCGGCAGTTCAACCTTTATTTTAGCATTGATATCGGTGGTCACCACAATATATTCGGATTTCAGCAGATAGAAAGGGTCTTTCCTATAATAGTCATTGTTGACCGTGCTGTCAAAGAAAATCCGGTACCGGATCTCGTCGATATGTTTTTTATTGTTTTCACGGATCTCATCGATGCTTTTCAGGGCGATGTCATAATATTCCGTACCGTTTCCATAGCGGTAATCCAGGTTAAGGTTTCCCCCCGATTGTACAAATTTCTCATTAAGCTGGGCAACGGTTTTGATGCCGAAACCATCCAGCACCTCTTTCATCTGCGTCAGAAAAGTATTTCCCGGATTCAGCCCTGAATTCCTTGTCTTCAGATCATGGTAAAGCTTCATCAGGTAAATTACGCCGATGATCACCAGCAGTAATGGGACGGAAAAAAGTATTTTCGTTTCCCAGAGGGCTTTCGTCGGAAGAACAAAGGCCAGGATTCCAAACACGACGAGTACGGTAACGGCAATGTAAGCATTGATTTTCAGGAAATTTTTATTGTTGAGCATTGCATGGATGGTCGTTTTTACATACGGCTTTCCATCCATGAAATCAGCAAATTTCCAGTTGAGCAGGATATCCCTGATGACTTTGCTTTTGGCCTCTTCCTTCGTTTTACAGGCTGCAATCAGCATGGTGTTGATGGCTCCGGCACTTGTCCCTGCCACCTTCAGGAACCGGATCCCGAAAATCTCCAGTCCGTACAGGTAACCCACGAGCGCACTACCCCAGACACCGCCGCCTTCCTGTACGAACTCTACATACTGGTGGCCTTCCGCATCCAGAATATCAGAAAATTCTTTGGCCGAAATATTCGTGTACAGGGCCTGCAGTTTTTCTCTGGACTGAGCCGAAAGTATAGGGTCTTCAAGAATCGTGTTCAGGGTTTCAGGTATCATGGCTTGTGTATTGGTGTTTTAGAGTATCATAGGAACAGAATAAATTCAGTGGATATTGGCAGATTTTTGATTTGCTATCATGCAAGAAGGTCATGAGTTTATGTATTGTCCGGCTTTAATTCCTCTTAAATTAACAAGCAGATAATTAACTTTTTTAAATAGGATTTAAGTTTTTATCCGTTAAATTTTGGTAGTTGTTTGCCTGTTGCCTGATTCAAAATTAAATGTTATCCAAAGGGTTTCATATGCCCGGATCCGTTACCATTGTTTCCTGCGGGCATAGATAAAGGTACAGATCACAACCACAGCCATAACGCCTAATGTAATAAAATAACCGTATTTTTGATGCAGCTCCGGCATATTGTCGAAGTTCATTCCGTATAATCCCGCAATAAAGGTAATCGGCAAAAAGTAAACCGAATAGATCGCCAGTACCTTCATCACCTGATTGGCTTTTTGATCCGAAAGTGCCAGGAACATGCCGATTAAGTTGGTAATCTGAATATTAAGGTGATCGAAATCGGCAACCACATCTTTATGTTTGTCCTTTAAATCCACTACTTCAGAATCCTGAAGCCCCAGAAGCTTGAATTTATCGATCGCATCCGCAGAAATGGTCAGTACCCTGAAGTTCAGTCCCGATTTTCTCTTCAGTTTATACAGTCTCCGGATCTGGCTGGTGTGATTGGTATTTTTCAGGAAAATTTCGTTTTCGATATTGTCCATGGTTTCAAACAGGCTGATCGATTCATCATCGAAACTTTTCATGATCAGCAAAGCAATTTTCAAAATGATACTTTCAGGAGTCATTTCCTGTTTATTATCCGAAATCTGCTTTCTTGTTTCAGAAATGCTTTTGGTTTTCATGCGGTGGACGGTGATGATGGTCTGTCCTAAAAGGAAAATCCCGATTTTCGTGCTGATATCGCTGATGGTGTTGAGATTTTTGCGCTCCAGTTCAGTGCTTTCACGGAGGAGGAAAAACCTGATGCTTCCGCTCTCTTCATATTTTGGTAAATGGTTAGGATCCAGTGTGTCTTCCAGAAGAAGATGGTTGATATTATACCGTTCATGTAAATATTTGATGTCTTCGTCGGTCGGAGCTTCCACATCCACCCATTCACACTGGGAATCTCTGTAAATTGTATCAATTGGCATACCGTAAAAATAAAGTATTTTAAAAAACGATGTATTAAATAAGTTTATCTTTGTTAAAATTAAAAAACTATATGATTAAAAGTACAATAAAAGGAATCGGATTTTATGTTCCGGATAATGTTGTTACGAATGATGATTTAGCTGCACTAATGGATACCAATGATGAGTGGATTACGGAAAGAACGGGGATCAGGGAAAGAAGACACCGTAAAAACCGGAATGATTCTCAGGAAACCACTGCTTATTTAGGTTTTAAAGCTTCAGAAAAAGCGATTGCTGATGCCGGACTGACGGCTCAGGATATTGATTATATTGTTTTTGCCACCCTTTCTCCGGATTATTATTTTCCGGGATGCGGCGTCCTGCTTCAGGATATGCTGGGATGTGATACCATCGGGGCCCTGGATGTGAGGAACCAGTGTTCAGGATTCATTTATGCCATGAGTGTGGCCCATGCCTTCATCAAATCGGGAATGTATAAAAATATTCTGGTAGTCGGGGCTGAGGTTCATTCTTTCGGACTGGACTTTTCCGATGAAGGAAGAGGGGTTTCCGTGATCTTCGGGGACGGGGCCGGAGCCGTTGTGCTTTCCGCAACCATCGATGATAATGCAGGCGGTATTTTAGCCGTTAATATGCACTCGGAAGGGAAATTTGCCGATGAACTGTGTACGCAGTTCCCGGGATCCAAATTCGGATGGAGCGACCGGATGAGAAAAGAGCCGGAAAACGTAACCAATAAGGAAGTGTACCCGATCATGAACGGGAATTTCGTATTTAAAAATGCGGTTACACGATTCCCTGAAACCATGCAGGAAGCTTTGGATAAAGCCGGAAAAACCATTGATGACCTGGATATGTTCATCCCGCATCAGGCCAATCTCAGGATTGCCCAGTTTGTGCAGCAGAAGTTCGGGCTGCCGGATGAAAAGATCCATAACAACATCCAGAAATACGGCAACACAACGGCAGCCTCCATTCCGATTGCATTAAGCGAAGCCATTGAGCTTGGTAAAATCAGAAGGGGAGACCTGGTGCTTCTTTCCGCTTTCGGAAGCGGATTTACATGGGGAAGTATTTTGTTTGAATACTAAATCATTATTCAGTAAGTAAATAATTCAATTGTTATCATATAAAACCGCCGTCTGTTACAGACGGCGGTTTTATATGATTGACATAAGTAAAACTGATTACGGTTTTAAAATTCTTTCTATTAATTTATTCTGCATTTCCATGAGTTGACTAATCTGTTCCTGTTGCCTGCTGATCTGTTCCTGGTTTTGCGCCAGACTTTTAAACAAATCGATGTCAGTATTATTATTTATAGTAGATACATGGATATTGCCTACAGCTGAATTATTGCTTGTCTCTACATTAAAAATCGTATCACCTTCTAAAAAGTATTGGGGTTCTACTTTAAAAAATTCAGCGACTCTCTGCATAAAAATAAAGTCCAGTTTTTCAATGTTGCCGTTTTCTATTTTGCTGAGATAGCTTTGTGAAACATCCAGTCGAAAGGCCAGATCTTCCTGAGACATTTCTTTCTGTTCTCTCAGTTTCTTTATTTTGAAACCAACGCTGTTATTCATAATGTTTGGAAATTGAAATGTAAAGATAATCTTTTTATAAGAATCTTTTTATTCCAAATAGAATAGCTTTTTATTCTGTACGGAATTGCCGGGTAGGGAACAGTATTTTATTTTTGGGAAAAGTTTCGCGAAATACTTTTAGTTTAAAAAAATAGTTTAATTTTAAATTTCAACCAAATGAAAAAATTTATTTTATTAGCCGCTTTTGGAATTGTCGGATTGATAAGCGCGAAAAACATTGACGAAAAAAAAGCCACTAAAGAAAAACAGGAAACAGTTCAGGAAAATAGATGCTCAGAATCTGAGGCATTAAGAATGCAATGTTTTGAATATTCAATGTGGATTCCTTGTCAGGATTTTTTTATTAATGATCAAGTTTGCTGGGGTGACGGCACGGGCGTTCCCACATGGGACGACGCTTGGAACTGCATGAATGAAAATGGTGAAATGGCGATATTTCACTTTTGTGGTGGATAATAAGATATAAATCAAAGAAAGTCTCAGAAATATGACTTTATTAAAATACAAATTAAATTATGCGAATATTTCTTTTCATTTTATTACTTTTTGTTAATGTTTTTTATGCTCAGAACTTAGAAAGTTCCAATATCAAATGTAATTATCTAACAAAATTTTTAATAGATACAACAGATATCAATACCAGAAAAGAAGAAATAACCGGTTTATGGATTGGTAAAAATACTTCTATTTTCAAAAGTGATCAGAAAGCCAGATATGATTCTTTGGCTAAGGAATCGGCCAGAAATAGCTTCCAAAATCCTGTAAACGGAAAGGTTATTCTTGATTTTTCAAAAATTCCCAGAGCTCATTTTATTCCTGAAGTATTTAAAAATGGAAATAAATTGGAAATTTTTGATAAGGTTTTAAATGTAAACTATGCTTATGAATCCGATCAGAAAATGAACTGGACGTTACTAGATGAAACTAAAATCATAAGTACTTATAGATGCAGAAAAGCAGTAGGAAAATACCGTAATAAAAATATTACGGCATGGTACACAGAGGAGATTCCTGTTTCCGAAGGGCCTTATACCTTTAAAGGATTGCCCGGTTTAGTCGTTGAAGTCTATGATGATAGAGATTTTTTTCATTTTACGCTGGTAAAACTGAAAAATATAAGTGAGTTAATTACACCCATTAAAAATGCAATCAATACAGATTATCAAAGATTTTTAAAAAAAAGGGTTGATTATCAGAATGATCCGGCAGGAGCTTATTTTGTAGCCACAGGAAGAACTACCCCTAAAGAACTGAAAGGAAAAATTGAAAAAATGCATAGAAGTAATAATAATCACTTAGATTAATCACTTATTCTTCGTTCCCATGAAAAGAAATAATCAGAATTTTAATTAAATGAAAAAGGCTACTGCAATGCGGTAGCCTTTCATTTTTTATAAATTATATTCTATTGAACTTGTAAGCTTTTCAGAAGTTTTTCCGTATCGGAAGCATCTTCTCCTGAACTTTTAGCCAGCTGTACGGATTTCTCAGCCCAGATTTTTGCATTTTTCTTATCCCCGATCTTATTGTAAAGATTGGCCAGGGTATCGGTGTTGGCATAATTCTCGTCTTTCTTCACCGATTCCTGTGCCCAGGTTACGGCTTTCTGCAAAGCTTCCTTATTGGTCACATTCTCGAAAAAGTTCCATGCCACAGAATTCAGCTCCTCGGAACCTGCTGCTGCGGGATCTTTGTAAAGATCAATCGTCAGCTTTTCATAGGTCGGGATATCTTTATCTTTCAGGGCTCTTCCTGCTTTTATCCTGGTCAGGACTTTTACGGCCTCATCCTTTGTCATAAATTTCTGCGCCTCTGTCATGAAGTATGGCTCGTTCCATTTTTTCGTATCAGGATTGTAGGACTTTTTAATCACGGTATTCAGCTTGACGTTCTTATCGAACGCTTCATACTTTTCTGCAGGGAAGATTTTAGTGATCTCCGTTTTTTTTGCCTGGAAGGTTTTGTAAAGAGGGCTTTCGGTGCTCTG
Source organism: Chryseobacterium gregarium DSM 19109 (assembly GCF_000430845.1). Taxonomy (GTDB): domain Bacteria; phylum Bacteroidota; class Bacteroidia; order Flavobacteriales; family Weeksellaceae; genus Chryseobacterium; species Chryseobacterium gregarium. Next base: position 369,322 of record NZ_AUMU01000002.1, read on the forward strand.
TGTTCCGGAAAGCAGCATCTGAACGTCATCTTTGTCAAATTCTGTTTTACCGCTGAAATACCGTTCCATTACTCTTGCTGCAAAATCAGCATCATTGTAAATAGTAAGCCCGGCAAGGTTTTTCAGGAATTCAGGATCTTTTTCGCCGGCTTCGAATTTTTGCTTTAAGGTGCCTAATCTCTTACCGGGATCACCTGCATCTTTTGCAAACTGGATGAAGTCATTTTCCTCTACATAGCCTAGGGTTCTGTGGACCACTTCACCGTTTCCGTCGATAAAAAGATAAGTAGGGAAGGCTTTCACATTGTATTTTTTGGCAAGATCAACGCCTTCGCCTTTTTCCATGTCAATCTTGGCATTAACGAAGTGCGAATTGTAGTAATCTCCCACAGCCTTCTGCGGGAATACATTCTTTACCATCAGTTTACAAGGTCCGCACCATGAAGCGTAGGCATCCACGAATATAAGCTTGTTTTCCTTTTTGGCTTTTGCCAGAATGGTGGAGAAGTTGGTGTCTTCAAATTTGATCCCCTGTGCCAGAGTCATGGCTCCGATAAAAAGGGCGGAGAATATTGTCAGTTTTTTCATAGTACTCTTTATTGATTACAAATGTAATAATTATGATAATACATAAGTCTCTGTATGGTAAAAATAGTTACAGCCTGAGTTGGATTGTTTTTCCGGGATTAAGTTAAAATGATAAAATGAAAACAATAAATTCTTTAACGGGTAAGATTCCATTAAAAAAATTAATGTAAAATAGTAATTGTATTAAAATATATTTTGCGGAAAAGTGAAATCAGAAGGTGTTTTACCTGGTTTTATTTTCAAATAATGTTTTTTAACCGTAAGATGTATTCAGTTCCAATCTGTTCTTAAAAACAAAAAACCGCAGAAGTCAGGTCCTGCGGTTTCTATTTATTTTGTTGCTGCCGTGTCGGCTTTCATTTTTATACTGTCGGCTGTAGCAGATTCAGAATGAGAAGCTGCGCTTTCTCCCATATTATTTCTCATATGGTCTTTATTGTGCTCATCTTTAAATTCTTCCCGTTTCTCTTTATTCTGTGCACAGCTTGCCAAAAAAAGAGCGCTTAAAACAGCTCCCGCTAATAATGTTCTCATAACAGTTTTTTAATGTTTAGTACGATCAAATATAATCAATTAAGATAAAAGATAAAAGATAAAAGATAAAAGATAAAAATACCTTTTAAACTTCAATACCATGAGACGGAGATTGAATTACGTCCAGAGCCGGATTATACAGGCAGATATGAACATGGTAAAAAAAAATCCACAAAATTATATTGTGGATTTTCTAATGCCGGTAAATGCCGGATTTATCTGGCAGGTGTTGCAGTAGCAGCTGAATCCGTTCCCGCTGCCACGCTGTCAGTAGCCACTCTTGCGGTGTTCATCGTGTCTGTGGTTGCCGGTGTGCTCTGCATCGTATTGTCTGCTGCTGCTGCTGTCGAGTCCGAAGTAGCTGTTGACATTGAAGATTCTTTGGTTCCGCAGCTTATGGTAACTAATCCCAATACAACAGCTGCTAACATTACTTTTTTCATAATATTTATTTTTTGATATGCGATCAGTAACTATCAATAATTATTCCAAAAAAATATTCTGGACATTACCAGAATAGGTCGGAACAGGATTTTTACTCACCAACACAGTTGATTAATGATCATAAAAAAGCTCCGGGAAATAAATCCCGGAGCTGTATTGATTAACTGATAAAATTATTTACGGTCCGTTATCTTATCCAAGATATGGATATTTGTAATCTTTAGGAGATACAAAAGTTTCCTTGATGCTTCTTACGGAAGTCCATCTTAACAGGTTCATTTTAGACCCTGCCTTATCGTTGGTTCCTGAAGCCCTGCCGCCGCCGAAAGGCTGCTGGCCTACTACGGCTCCGGTCGGTTTGTCATTGATGTAGAAGTTTCCTGAAGCATTTTCCAATGCCTTGAAAGCTTCATTGACTGCGTAACGGTCCTGTGCAAAAACAGACCCTGTCAGAGAATAAGGAGAAGAAGAATCAACCAGTTCAAGCGTTTCTTTCCAGTCTTTATCTTCATAAACATACACGGATAAGATAGGCCCGAAGATTTCTTCCACCATACTTTCATATTGAGGATTTGTGGTTTCGATGACCGTCGGGTATACAAACCATCCTTTGGAATCATCCGCTTTACCGCCGATTACCACATTGGCTTCACCTGATTCATTGGCCCTGTCGATATAGCCTTTGCATTTTTCAAAAGAATTTTTGTCGATCACCGCATTGACGAAATTGGAAGGATCTTCCGGAGAACCGACTTTTATTGAGTTGATCTGAGTTTCCATCACTTTTTTCACCTCCGCCCAAAGCGACTGTGGAATATAAGCTCTGGAAGCTGCAGAACATTTCTGTCCCTGATATTCAAAAGAACCTCTTACCAAAGCCGTAGCCACCGCTTCCACGTTGGCAGACGGGTGAGCGATCACGAAGTCTTTTCCGCCGGTTTCACCTACAATTCTCGGATATGTTCTGTAATTGTGGATATTATCACCGATCATTTTCCACATTCCCTGGAATACCTTCGTAGAACCGGTGAAGTGAAGACCTGCGAAATCTCTGTGTGCCAATACTTTTTCAGCCGTTTCTTTTCCGTCTGTGAAAATCATGTTGATGACCCCTGCAGGAAGTCCTGCTTCCGTCAGCACATCCATGATTACTTTGGCAGAGTAGACCTGCTTGTCGGAAGGCTTCCAAACAACAACGTTTCCAAGCATGGCCATACAGGCAGGCAGGTTTCCTGAAATCGCTGTGAAGTTGAAAGGCGTAACCGCAAAACAGAACCCTTCCAAAGGCCTGTATTCTAAACGGTTCCAGATCCCGCTGTCGGAAACTGGCTGCTCAGAATACATTTCGGTCATGAATTCTACATTGAACCTTAAGAAATCAATCAGCTCACAGGCAGCATCAATTTCAGCCTGGTGAACGTTCTTAGACTGTCCGATCATGGTTGCTGCGTTGATCACGTCCCTGTAAGGGCCGGCCAAAAGATCAGCTGCTTTCAGGAAAATGGCGGCACGGTGCTCCCATCCCAGCTCATTCCATTGTTTTTTTGCAGCCAGTGCTGCGTTTATGGCATCATCCACATGCTGCATCGTACCTCTGTGGTAAAAACCGAAATCGTGGCTATGGTCCTGGGGAGACTGTAACTGGACTTTGTCGCCCGTTTTTACTTCCTTTCCGTCAATCACCATAGGGATTTCTGTCTTTTCGGCCCACATTTTTTTGTACTGGGCGATAAGACTTTTTACTTCTGAAGAACCTGGTATGTAAGAATTTACCGGTTCATTAACTGCAAATGGTACCTGCGATATTGCTTTAGACATATTATGTTTTATTATTTAATTTGCTAATGATACAAATTTACAACATTTAATCTGGACAAAAAATCGATAGAAACTATTTAAGCCTTTTGTTTAGAAAATGATTAAATTAGTAGATATAAAACTCCGTAAAATGAGAAAAATTGTATTATTCACCTTCATGTTTTCACAAACTGTTTTCGCACAGCATCAAAAAGAAAAAGTTCATGAGGTTCCTGTGGCTTCACAAGTACAACCCTATGAATTTCCTGAAGATCAGTTATTAAACACTACTTTAAAAGGTTCAAAATGGTATTTTAACCTGAAAAGTTATCAGGAAGATGTGCTTTATCTGGATAAAAATAGGGATAAGATGAAATCTGATGTGCTGTATTTTGTTGACGGAAATCATTTCCAGATTACTATTAACCAGCAAAGCTGTAAAACCGTAATAAAAGGAACCTACCAGATCATGAAAACAAATGATGGCACAAATGTAATATTAGGAAAGTACAGACCATTTACCATTACATCACGCTATCAGAAATGTGTTGGTGAACTGTCGGGATTTTTATCAGGCGCTCTTGATATTTCGTTTGATGAAGACGGACAAAAGATGGAAATAAAGCAAGGTGAAGACTTTGTGCCGGCTACAGGTCACGGAAATTGATTCATCCTGTTATATCATTCTTACCGATCTATCAGGAACTACATTTTTTCGGTTTCCAGGATTTTAAGCACCAGTTTTTCTTCGTGCGTTAAGCCTGCTTTCCCGTCGTTTTCCTCTATTTCTTCCAGTTCATCCAGGTATTTTTTAATGGTATTGTTTTCGTAAAGGTTAATGACCAGCGGATGTACATAATATTTCCTGCATACGGTACTGGTATTCCCAAGATGCGACGCTACGATTTCCAGTGCTTCCTTTACTTTTTTCTTATATTCCGTATGGGTTTCGGCATAGCCGATTTCCTTGAATGCAATTAAGGCACTCACCGTTCCGGACCATGTCCTGAAATCCTTTGCCGTAAAATCTTCCCCGCTGATTTCTTTAATGTAGTCGTTCACCATTCCGGAATCAACCGTGTGCCGGTTCCCTTCATCATCAATGTACTGGAAAAGCTCCTTTCCCGGAATGTCCTTACATTTCTGTACCAGGCGGGACAGTTTTTTGCTTTTCAGGTCAATATTATGCATCACCCCTTTTTTGCCTTTGAAGGAAAAAGTAAGTTTCTGCCCTTTGATCTGAACATGTTTGCCTTTTAAAGTGGTGAGACCAAAAGAGCCGTACAGTTTCTCATAAGCGTTGTTCCCGATCCTGATGTTGGTCCGCTGCATCAGGCTGACAATCAGGGCCAGTACTTTTCTCTTTTCAAAATTCCTTAAGGCAAGGTCTTTTTCTACATGAAGGCGGATTTCAGGCAGCGCATACCCGAACTTGAGCATCCTGTAAAACTTGGTGTGGTTCCTCAGGGCGCTCCATAAAGGATGGTAACGGTACTGCTTTCTGTTTTTCACATCAATCCCGGTAGCCTGAAGATGGCCGTTGTCAAGCGCGCAGATCCATACATTCTCCCAAGCAGGAGGAATCACCAGTTTGTTGATTCTTGTAATCTCTTCCTTGTTCTTTATTTTTTTACCGTCTTTGTAATAGGAGAATTTTTTGCCGGTCTTTTTCCGGGTAATACCGGCTGTTTCCGCATCGGAGGTATAAATAAGATGTACCGCCTTTGCAGAAGCAACCGGATCTTTCATAATCTTTACAATTTTAGAAGGCTTCAGATGGGAAATGATTTCTAAGTCTGAATTTTCCATAAGATCAATTTATTTCCTTCCTCTTGAGAACAGCCATAAAATAATACCGATAATCCCGACTACCACGATGATTCCCCACCACATGCCGGCTTTAAAAATTGTTTCTACTGCCTCGCAGCTGGTAAGGGTTAATAAACTCAATACCGTTAAACTGTATAAGCTCCATTTTTTCATAATGTTCTGTTTTAAGTGTTTATTATTTATTTTAAATTCTCTGATAATCGGCTCTCCACCGGGTAATGGACTTTTTAATGTCATCCCCTGAGATATTTTCCTTTAATGCTTTTTCCAGAAGGATTTTAAATTCATCGTCATAGGCAAACCGCAGCGCAGCAATCTGGCTGAAGCTAAGCTTTTCTTCGGTTTCATCAGACCTTTGTCCGAAAATTTCGAAATACCGCTGTTTGAATTCAAGGCGGACCAGCCGGTTCTGAAGTCCCAGGGCATAATGCTGGCGTACCATAATGGCCAGGTAGAGCACCAGAAAAACAACGACGGAGAACAGGATCCACAAAAGCCGGTTAGGCTCATCGTCCATACTTTTATAAATTCCCGTACCCAGTAAGATCAGCAGCAACGGAAGGTAGATAAAGTGGTGGGGCGGATAAAATTTTCTGTGGTTTTTGTAATTCTGGTTTTCCATATTTTATGATGTAGCAATAACCTTTCCAAAATGTTAAGGTTTTATTAATAACCCCTATTTAGGGTAGGCAGGAAGTTGGTCAAATAGGTAATAAGAAGTAGGTTTCGAAGGAAGCATTGGGTGATGAATAGGGTAATTATATGGGCAGGAACATAAGCCTGTAAAAACTATAAATCAGCATTGCCGCTCTTTTTGTCAGCCTGAAAAGAGGAGATTAAATTGTGAAAGATTTTGCTGGTGTATTCAGTCCTTATTACCATTACAGAAATTAGTAAAGAATGACAAATGCTGATTATAAAGGGCATAAAACTTTGCGGAAATGATGTTTAAAAAGTCTGCATAATCCTGTTGGAAAACTTAAAAATTCGTAACTTCACCTCTTTAAAATTCATTAAAAAATGACTTCAAAGGAAAAAATAGCTGCGCTTCGTAAAGAAATGCAGAAAAATAAGGTTGATGCATTTATCATCTATTCTGCAGACCCGCACATGAGTGAATACCTTCCCGCAGAATGGCAGGAAAGGGCCTGGCTTTCGGGATTTCTAGGTTCTGCCGGTTTTGTGGTAGTGACCAAAGATAAAGCAGGGTTATGGACGGACGGAAGATATTATACGCAGGCAGCCCAGGAACTTGACGGCTCAGGCATCGACCTTTTCAAGGACGGTCTCGAAGGGACTCCCAATTATATTGACTGGATTATTTCCGAGCTCCCTGCCGATGCTAAAGTAGCGGTAAATGCCCTGGCAACATCCCACGCCAACTGGGAACTGCTGACCGGGAAGCTCAATGAAAAAGGGATAACCCTGGTTGATGCTCCTCTTTTAAAAGAGATCTGGAAAGAGAGAGGCATGCCTTCCAAAAACCCCATCTATGTACATCCTGTGGAAAGGGCGGGGAAATCCGTTGCCGATAAAATTGCCGCCATCCGCCAGAAAATGGAGTCGCAGGAAGCAACGGTACATATCATTTCAAGCCTGGACGATGTAGCCTGGACCCTGAACCTGAGGGGGAGCGATGTGGAAAGCAATCCCGTATTTTTAGGATATATCGTGATCACCAAGAACGAAGCCCTGTTGTTTACTGAACTGGAAAAGCTTGAAGTGGAGTCAAGAAAAGAAATGGATGAAGCCTGGGTAAAGATGAAGCCTTATGAAGAGTTTTTTAATTGCCTGAAGGAATTCAAGAATGAAAAAGTCCTGGTTTCCCCGAACAGCAACCAGGCGATTTTCGAAATATTAAAAGAAGATAACCAATTCATCAAAGCTGCGGTTCCCGGGAATCTGATGAAAGCCCAGAAAAATGAAACTGAGCTGGAAGGCTTCAGGACCGTTATGGTAAGGGACGGCGTGGCCATGGTGAAATTCCTGTACTGGCTGACCCATAATGCCGGAAAAGAATCCATGACCGAATATTCCATCGGTGAAAAGCTGAGAGGTTTCCGTGCGGAAGGGGAAAACTTCGTGGGAGAGAGCTTCGGAAGCATTGTAGGGTACAAAGATAACGGTGCGATTATGCACTATTCGGCGAAAACTGAAGGCAGCAAGGAGGTAATTAATGATGCAAGCATTTTAGTGGATTCCGGAGGGCAGTACCTGGAAGGGACAACAGACATTACCAGGACGCTGGCATTAGGTGCCGTGTCTGATGAGTTCAGGACAAACTCTACACTGGTATTACAGGGACTGATCCGTCTGTCGATGGTAAAATTCCCGAGAGGCACCCGCGGCGTACAGCTTGATGCGATTGCCAGGCTGCCGTTATGGATGCACGGGAAAGACTATAACCATGGCACCGGCCATGGGGTAGGAAGTTTTATGAATGTGCATGAAGGCCCGCAGAACATCAGGAAAGACATGAACCCGCAGGAACTTCTGCCGGGGATGGTGTGTTCCAATGAGCCCGGATTTTACGTGGAAGGGCAATACGGGATCCGCCATGAGAACCTGATTGCCGTAAAAGAAGCGGAGAAAACCGATTTCGGGACTTTTTATGAGTTTGAAACTTTAACGTTCTGTCCGTTCTTTAAAGATACCATCGTGAAAGAAATTTTGCTAACTGAAGAAATTCATTGGTTGAATGATTATCACAGAAAGTGTGAAGAAAAATTGGCTCCTTATCTAGAAGGTGAGGTGAAGGATTGGTTTCTTGAGTTGGTAAAACCTTTGTAAGAATAAATTAAAGATATTAAAAAACTCTGCATCGAGTGATGCAGAGTTTTGTTTTATATGACTGTTTTCCGCGATTACATTTAGGGTGTTTTCCCTGTTTCGGAACCAGAAATTTGATTTTATCTTTGGAATACCAAATTTAAAGAATCAAATCACTAACCATATACTTTAAATTAATTTTGTTTCGATCATCTCAGCAATGGGATGATTTTTTTATTTTGATAACGACTATATTTCCATTAGTTTCCTTCAACTTCAAAATTGCTGTGTTGAGTTGGCGAAATTTCTTTCTTCAAAAGCAATAACTCATTTTTCTTAAACTCAAAAAAATGTTTTTCAGTCCAGTTCCAGGATTTTCCTTCACGTAAATTGACTCCACTAGCTTTGAAGAAAACAGTGATTTTATTTCCGGTAATTTGTAAATTGATTTCGTCGAAAGTATCCTGAACAGTTGCTCCGTCGGGAGTTGTCGGGCAGTTCTCCAATTCCTTCATAATCTCTTGATTATTTCGAAACCAAAATCGAAGAAAACCCAAATGTTGGTCAGAACACTGATAGCCTAAATTTAAAGCAGTAAGAATCTTACACTTCAAATTTCCTCTGTTGTCATCGGCTTTCCCATCCCATCCGCATTCGTTTCCAATGAAAGTAGCGGCATAAGCTAAAGCAGCTTTTTCGGGGTCTGAAATAGATTTGATATAATTCTTATTCAGAATAATTGTATTAATGTCTGTTGATAATTCTTTATCGTACTGAAATTTTCGCCATAGAAATTTCACTTTTTTATCTGCTAGCTTTAAAGGTTTAATGACTTTTGCGGAAATTAAATATTCACTGTAATCCAGATATTCGGGATCACCTGCAGGTCTCAGACTGTCCATTTTCCATTTGATTTCCAACTCGTCTCCACGGATGAATTTCGGATCATCATTATTATATATTAAACGTACTGTATCTTTATTTTTCTTCACAATAAACTGCCGATCATCCCCATTATCATTAAAATTTACAAATTGAACGGTGTCAAGAAAGATTTTCTCAAGTTGGATATTTTCATTAGGTCTCAAAGGACTTTTAAAAGTGTCAATAACTTTTTTCAGTTCATTTTTTTTATATGTCGAATTTTCTTTGTTTAAATTTTCAGTTTTCTTTTCGCAAGACTGCAAAGCGAAAAGTAAAATCATTAGAAACAATAAGTGAAGTGCAATTACATTTTTCATGTTGAGAGTGATTTGATGGAAATTTTAATTGTAATTTTCAAATAATGAAGTGTAAAATTCAATCTCATTTTTATAATATTCAGGAGTCATTTGCTCCAAAGCCGGAAATTCTTTCATGATTATCAATTTGTTATTTTTTATTTTGGTGACTAAACAATATGAATTTTGATATTTTCTTTGAAAAACCACACTATTTTCTGTTTTGTCCGTTTGCTGATAATCTGAATTGTAAAAGAATCTGAAATTCTCTTCACTTAAATATTTGAAAATTTTGTCTGCTTCTGTGATGGTCAATATTCCGTTATTTTTTACCGAATGTAGTTTTTTCCAGACAGCTTCAGTTTCTGGGTTTGTTTTGAAAACTGTGTAATAGCGATTGTTTCCCTGATCAGCAGGTGAAAATGATTTTAAACTCGCATCAGAAGCAAAAGTTTTCAGAGTTTCTGCCTTCATATTTTTGAAAAAATCTTTTTCTAAAATAGAGAGTTGATTTTCATAAGAATTCCAGCTTTTTTCCTGATTTTTTATGGGTTTTAAAATATTTTTAGCCATCCTTATCTGATGCAGCAACTGATTTATTATTTCATCAGATGTTGCTTCCGGTCGCTTATTCTGAAAAGGCGTATCGCTTAAATAGATCAGATATTCTTTCGTTTTGGGAAGATATTCAAAATAGAAGGCTTTTAATGATCCGTAATCACTGAAAATTGCGCTGTTCTCATCTTTATACAAAACTTCATCAACAGATTGTAGGAAATCAGCAGTTGTTAGTGGAATCTTGTTTGTACTTTTTGCAATTAAAAAATCACCTTCTTGAGGCGCAGAGGTAAGATATGGGATGAAATTAACAACAGAAAATCTCTTAAAACCATTTGAATTGCTGTCAATCGTGAAATCGTTTGTAACTTTCCATTGGAATTTGTAATAACTGTTTTGGCTGTTTTGTGAAGGAGCGTAGTGAATCCTGTAATTAAAGGGCAGATTAAATGAGTAACCATTCTCTGAAACAGAATATCTAATAGCTGGAATTTGAAGAATCTCTTTAACTTTCGCTGAATCTACCACGTTGATTTCCGGTGATGAATTTTCGATTTTCATCGAGGGATACTCTGTTTTCTCAGATTTCTTTTTTCCTTCACAACTTGTGCAAAAGATGACAAAAATGATTGTTATGATAGCCTTCATAATATTTTTATTTAATTTATTTTGAGAATTTTATGTTGTTAATTTTAACAATGAAACCACCAATGCATAAAGTATAATTTTCCGTTTTTAAGAAATGTATTGATGTGACCGTCAGAAATATTGTTTTGGTCTTCTCTCAGCTGGATAACCTGTAATTTTCCTTCACCATAAACATCCATATTTCCTATATCTCTGACTGCATTTGGAAATATTTTCTGAAGATCAGTGATCGTGGTCAAAGTACTCAATTTTTTGCTTTTGAAGAGGATGAAATTGTTTTTAAGAAATCGAAATTCGTCCACAGCAACTTTATCTTTGAAATTTTCAAATCTCGAACCATCTTTGTAGAAATACTTATTGTCATTAATGCTGTTGGTTGGGGTTTCTGTGTCAAAGATATACGTGCATGGTTCTTCTTCTGACAATAATTTAATGCTGTCAGCTTTTCCGAAAGTTTTTTCAAATTCTTTGACTGTAAAAAATCTTGTAAGTTTTCCGTTAAACAAGACGTCGTTTCTAACATTACTTCATTCAATGAGTCTTGAGACAGATTGTTTTGAGCACTTATTTGATTATTTTTCTTTTCTGAATTAATCTGATTATGATTGGAAATTTTCTGATTATTTTCGACTTCAAGTTCTCTTGGCATTCTACCGCTCTCAAAACCTGTAATAAAAATAATTGCTACACCAACGATGCAGAGTAGCAAAACAGAAACTACAATCACTATTTTTCTGGTGATGGTCAGGTTTGGGATTCTGGATAGAAAAAATATTAAAATAATGACTAAGATTAAAACTAATGCAATGATTCCCATATGGTTGTTTTGTTAAATATAAATCATATTTTTTGGATCTCAACAATAACTTTCTTCATTGTCCCGTGATTTTTTTAATATGAATAAGCTACAAAAAATGTTGATTATTTCCTTTTGATCAATAATATTGAACTTTGGTCTGGATTTTTAGCCCTGATGGAAGCGACATCCTTTTTGCTGTGCCCTGAGCGTAGCCGAAGGGCACAGCAAAAAAGATATAGCGGACAGCAGGTTCCCGGCTCCTGAAAAAGTTGAGTGTTTAAGCGTTTTAGAATCGGGGAGTTGTTGAGTGAAGAAGTTTCTGAAAGGAGAGGGTTTTAAGTTCAGTATTTTGATAGAAAATGAATTTTTTAGCCTGCGAAATTTCCGTAATTTTGTATTATGAATCACGACACAATCTGCGCATTGGCAACCGCCAACGGAATCGGAGCTATTGGAATTATCAGAATTTCGGGAGATGATGCTATTTCAGTTTCAGCGAAAATTTTTGATGGTAAAAACCTCGAAAAAGCCCAATCACACACCGTTCATTATGGTTTTATAAAAGATGGTGATGAGGTGATTGATGAAGTGATGGTTTCGGTTTTTAAAGCTCCGAAAACTTTTACAGCTGAGGATTCTGTGGAAATTTCTTTTCACGGTTCACCGCATATTGCGAAGAAAATTCTTGAAGTTTTGATTAAGAACGGAGCGAGAATGGCAAAAGCGGGTGAGTTTACGATGCGTGCCTTTATGAATGGAAGAATAGATCTGAGTCAGGCAGAATCTATTGCAGATTTGATTGCTTCTGATAATGAAGCTTCAAGAAAAGTTGCACTGAATCAATTAAAAGGCGGAATCACCAATGAAATTTCGTTTTTAAGAACAGACTTATTAAATTTTGTTTCTTTGATTGAGCTTGAATTGGATTTTGCGGAGGAAGATGTAGAATTTGCTGACAGATCGGCATTGAATCAAGTGCTGGACAAGATCGAAGCAAAATTGAATTCTCTTATTGAAAGTTTCCAGTACGGCAATGCTATTAAAAACGGAACCGCAGTCGCCATTATCGGGAAACCAAATGCCGGAAAATCGACTTTACTGAATGCTCTATTGAAAGAAGAAAGGGCGATTGTAAGTAATATTGCAGGAACGACAAGAGATACCATTGAAGAAATTCTTCACATCAAAGGTCATGCATTCCGTTTGATTGATACTGCCGGATTACGTGATACGGTAGACGAAATCGAAGCAATAGGCGTGAAAAAAGCAAAGGAAAAAGTAGAGAATGCAAATATTCTGGTTTACCTCGCCGATGCTGCCACAGAAAATTTTTCTGAAGATATTGAGATGATCAAATCTTTGCAGAGAGATGATTTAAAATTGATAATCTGTGCTACGAAAATTGATGAAGTTTTACCGCATCAATATGAATCGGTGGAAAGTGTTTTTAGAAATGAGATTCCGCAAGACTTTGATTTTATTACCATTTCAGCAGTAGAAAATCAAAATATGCAAGACTTGAAGGATGAATTATCTTCTTATGTTGAGCAATTGCAATCTCAAGAAGGAAATGTTGTCATCACCAATCAGCGTCACTATGAAGCTTTAGGAAAATCTTTGGAAGCAGTCGATAAAGTGAAAGAAGCCATCACAACTCAGATTTCCACTGAGCTATTGGCTTACGAATTGAGAAATGCTTTGGAGCACCTGGGTGAAATCTCAGGAGAAGTGACCAATGATGAAGTGCTGGGAAATATTTTTTCTAAGTTCTGTATCGGAAAATAGATGATGTTTAGATTGTATAGATTGCAATTACAATAATAAGAAGCCGTCTCACAGCTGTGGCGGATTCTTATTTATTCAATTTCATAATTGAGGAAGAACCACTAATTTTGATATGCATATGTACTAAGATCCTTTGTTGAAAATTACGAATCCAATGATATGCTTTACATGAACTCATCGATATAAAATGACGTATCTCTGCGAATAGAATATTACTTATCTTTAAGCAAGGAACATGAAGCGTTATTGTAATCTCTGAAAAACTGGTTCTATGAAATTTTGGAATGGCTTTAGAATATTTTGGATCATCTTTTTTCTGTTTTTTGCGATTGGGCTGCCGCTCATTCTCCATTACGCAGGACATCATAAAAGTGATTATGAGATGGCTCATACATCTGCCAGCACAGCATCCATTTTGCTTGGCATGGGCACGGCATTTTGGCTCATCGTCTTTATTTCTTACAGCAAGAAATTTTTGATTAATCTTTCTTTTAAAAAAAAGGGCATTATAGCGCTTAATGTGACCGGGCTGCTGTTATTGGTTGCTTTGGCAGTAGGAATTTTGGTTTATACCTATATAAATGAAAGCCATGGCTACGGTTGGCGTTATCTGTATTTCTGGCATCCTTACATCATTATTCCCTGCTCTTTTATTTGTTATTCAGGTCTTTTTTCCGGCATAACTAAAGGTCTTTTTTCGAAATATTAGGACAAGTCCCTAGGAGGATATAAGAGACTTTCCAAGAAACAAACTAGGCGGTAATAGAATTTGTAAACGAGACAGGATTTACCATCCTAATCAAAAGCAAATATCTCTTCTAGTATCGCGAATTACGAAGTTAAATCCAGTCATAAGGCTTGTCCTTCTTTAGTTTAGAAATATTATTTTTGACAATGTATTGAGCTGACGAAAAGCAGGCTTTAGATAACCGTTAAGTTTTTTCAAAAAACCATATTTTTAATGAGATATTTATTATTTATATTTCTCCCTTTTATGTATTTCTCGCAGGACATACATATTATAGAATACCAGATGAAAAATTACTTCATATTAAACCAATGGAAATTAGCTAATACAATTGAAATGCTAAAAGTTTTAAATCTGGCCGTACTTTGAAACCGCATTTGCGCAGTTGATGCCGTCGATGGCCGCAGAAACAATTCCGCCTGCATAGCCCGCACCTTCAGCGCAGGGATACAATCCGGCTACCTGAGGATGCTGGAAGGTCTCTTTGTCTCTGGGTATCCGTACCGGCGAAGAACTCCGGCTTTCCACACCGACTAAAATTGCTTCATTGGTGTAATATCCTTTCATTTTTTTACCGAACTCCGGAAGGGCAGTTTTTAAGGCAGAAGCTACAAAATCAGGCAGAGTATCTTTTAACATTACGCTATGGGTACCGGGCAGATAAGAGTTTTTAGGCAGATCCACTGAAACCCTGTTTTCAACAAAATCGACCATCCGCTGTCCAGGAGCCACCAAATTACCGCCACCAAGTTTAAATGCCTGCTGCTCTATCTCCGCCTGAAACCTCATCATCCGCAAGGGATCTTCCCCTTTTACGTCCTCCAGGGTAATTTGCACTACCGTGCCAGAGTTGGCAAAAGGATTATTTCTTTTGGAGGGAGACCATCCGTTAACCACAATTTCATTTTCATGAGTTGCACAAGGTGCAATAATACCACCCGGGCACATGCAAAAAGAAAATACCCCCCTGCTGCCTACCTGTTCCACTAAACTGTAGTAAGCAGGAGGCAAAAACTCACTTCGTATATCACAATGGTATTGCGCGGCATCTATAATAGCCTGTGGATGTTCTATTCTCACACCAAGAGCAAAAGGCTTCGCTTCTACTAATATGTTTTTCCGATGCAACAGCTCATAGATGTCACGTGCAGAATGCCCTGTAGCCAAAATTACGGCATCTGCCGGCACATGCTCTTGGCCATTAACCACTGCTCCTTTTACTTTTCCAAATTCAATTTTTATATCCGTAACCTTCTGGTCGAACCTCACCTCACCACCGGCATTTAAAATGGTTTCCCTGATAGCGGTAATGATATGGGGCAATTTATTTGTACCGATATGTGGACGGGCATCGATTAAAATATCATGATCCGCACCATGCTGCACAAAAGTCTCCAACACCTTATTAATGTCGCCGCGTTTATTAGACCTTGTGTATAGCTTACCATCAGAATAAGTTCCGGCTCCTCCTTCCCCGTAACAATAATTCGACTCTGTATTGACAAGCCCCTGCTTATTGATAGCAGCCAGATCTCTGCGTCTCTGTTTAACATCCTTCCCCCTCTCCAACACTATTGGCTTTAAACCATTCTCAATACATTGCAAGGCAGCAAATAAACCAGCCGGGCCAGCCCCAACAATCAAAACAGGTTTTCCGTTACTGACATTCGGATAGTTTACAGTGTATAATTCAGGGGCAAAAATCTCGTCAATAAAGGCCCTCACCTGCAAACGGTAAATTACATTCCGGCCTCGCGCATCAATGGATCTTTTTAGAATCTTATGCCCTTTAATGCGCTTATTATCAATTCCTAATGCGGTCGAAAGGGCTTTAAGAAGTGCATTCTCTTGATTTGCCTCGCTGGGGGCGAGTTTAATTTCGATGTCTCTTTGCATATATTTGTCAGGTTTTTATCCGAAACATGCAAAGATAAAGCTTTTCTACATACCTGCTTCGGGCTGAAGCTTAATAGCCTTCTCCAAACGGTGTTTTAAGGAATGATTGTATAGCCGTCATTTTACTCGTATTACCATGAGCCCTGACAGATATCTGTGGTTTTGACTGGCAATCTTCAAGAGCTGGATTATTAGAAATCTTTCTGCCTTAATAGGTTAATTTATTCTGGTTGAAAATTCATTGATTGGTAGGCGGACTTTTGGCATGGAGGCAAGAAAATCATTTTCTGCATCCCGGTAGCCTAAAGAAAGAATAACTGAAGCGTGCAGACCCTTTTCCGACAGACCTAAAACGTTGTCAAATACTTTCGGATCAAATCCTTCCATTGGCGTAGCATCTACCTTTAACGTTGCGGCAGCAATTAAGGCTGTGCCCAAACCGATATACGCTTGTTTGCCTGACCATATTGCATTTTGTTCTGGTGTTTGGGTGGAGAAAAAGCCTGTCAACATGTTTTTTAAGTCGTTAAGGGCTCCATTTTCCAAATTTCGCTGCTGTTCCATCATTTGAACATAGTCTCTTATGTAATCATCGGTTATTTCATTGAATGCTGCAAAGACGAGTAAATGAGAAGAAGCGTGAATCTGAGAATTGAAGGACCCTTCTGCCAGTTTTTGTCTTATTCCAGGGTTGGTTATTACCAACAGGCGGTAGGGCTGTATCCCGCATGACGATGCGCTGAGGTTAATGCTTTCGATAATCTGATCGATTTTATCTTCGCTGACTGACTCATCTGAGTATTTCTTGACAGCGTAACGCCATTCTAAATTTTTGATTAATTCCATTCTATTATCATTAACAATTAGACGGACAAAGTTATAACTTAGATGTGTGTCTTTGTAACTAAGTGACAAAAAGTTATAGTGACAAACGGGTAACCAGGTGAATGTTATGTAACAGAAATTTGATCTGATTACGGACTGCAGCCAAAAGATATTGGCGATTAGCAATACAATGGACATTTTAAATGGAAAATGGAAAATGTCCATTGTTGTATGTTTGTGTTTCAGGCCAATGCGATATTCTGAATTGTTGAAAGAGGTTAAGGTATTTCCGGCAAGATGCTTAGCTGCGAATTAAAGGATTTGGAAATGAACGAATTGATTGAACGGCGTGTATTAAACACAGCACGTTGCTGTAGAATACCGAATAACCGACTATGGGGAATCGTTACAACAGCTTACCAATACAATCGCAGACCGGGGACTGACTCATAGACAGCATATTATTTCGGGAATGAAGAAAGACAGTTATAGTTTCAATAGGGCAGGGATGTGAAGGCCAAAAATCACCTCTGCTTCCAAATATTTACTTGGCTTTTGACACGCCACTATTAGTCTCATTTTATAAATTTAAGGGCATTGCTGACAGACTGTTTATCAATGACTTCGTCTACCATAAGAGTAATCGGTATTTTTACATTAAGCATCAATTGCCAGATTCTTGTTGGGTACGTAAAAAAAGAGTATTACATTTACTACAGCAGTTCTGCATCAGGGTTGCCGTTTTGAAAGTACTAATGTTGTCAAGTACGCAGCATTCTTAATCATAAAAAATGCTGTAGTATTGTTGCCGGCTGCATACTACGGGCCTTAGAAGTGATTTGCAATCCCGATACTACATCAAATACAGACCATATGAAAACAAAATTAAAAGGCAAACTAATATTGACATCATTAATATTATCTGTTAGCTGCTCGTTCACTAAAATTGACAAAAAACAAATTATAGGCTCCTGGTATTTTGTGGAGTATGCTGACGCGTCTTACTCAAAAGCACAGTTAGATGAGATAACGAAAGACTTTAAAGCTTCACCGGAAGAAGTGGTCAAAAATTTCAATTTTATCTTCAAAGCGGATAACACTTATGAATATAAGGTGTATGACCGTTTGGCTAACAAAGGAACCTACTCAATCAATCAGGATAACGTAGTAAGATTAAATAATAAAACAGAATCAAAAACGGAAACTTTAACGGTAGAGTATGTAGATGGTAAATTTTTACAAGTCAGAGGAGTTGGTGGCGAAACAGACAGAATATCCATCTATTATAAAACGGATTATAAATTCGCTCCCGTCCGAACAGAAGTGATACGATGACAGGTCATACAAGCCGGAACCAAATCGTAATCAAAATACTTCAGCTTCAGCCTGCATTGGGAGATACCTGTAATAAATAATCACGTCATAACGTATCGCTAATCCGGCGATTACAGGCATTCGGTGATCGCAGGAAAATCAAATGTGCACAAGGCAACGAATGTTACCTATGGTACTGTTGATATTCAACTGCTGATTGAGCGCGTATAACAACAAATAAAAAAATAGCTGATTACACTTCTAAGATAAAAATGAAAATATTAAAAAATATAGGAATATTGTGCTGCTGTTCTATGATGGCATCATCCTGTAATCTGGATGGAAATAAGCAAAAGACCCCGGTAAAAAAAAGGTCTGGAGATTCAAACATCATAAACAAAACAAGTCCCCCGCAGCTGGATACAGCAAAGATAGATATGGACGAAGTAAAACAGGATCTAGATTGGCATGATGATGTAAGGATGAAGTTTCTTACTGAGTGCCTGAACCCTTTCTTAGAAGCCAAAAAAGTTACAACTAATTGCAGCGACTGCGATAAAATTTCTTTTAGCTACATCCTAACCATCAATGAAAAAGGTGCGGTAATAAAAGTGAACAGGGAAGCTGAAACTATTCAGTGCAAACAACTGACCCAAAACGATATTGTAGAACTTCATGCTGTGATTGAGTCCTATTTTAAAAAACAGATTTTACCCCGATCATTTGCTAAGGGAAATTATAGGAGCCAGTTCGGTTTTACTTTAAGATGCTAGACAAAATAGTTGTCTATTTAAAAAATAAATGGGGAAACCAAAAAAAATAATAGGAGCATTTTGATTATAAATACGGAAGGATTACCTTGAAACAATGATTAGACAAACATTGGGATCACAAGAATTACATGTCAGAAAATCCGGTAGGTAATATGAGTCATTTACATAAATAAATTAACTTATTATGGACGAAGAATTTTTAGATGCTGTTGAAGAAAGGGATTTTGATCAAGTGAACGCCCTGATTAAGGATGGTGCGGATGTCAACTTTGAGCATGATACCGGAATGACCGCTTTAGCATGGGCCCAATCAGAAAATGATCTTGAAATGGCTGAACTCCTGCTTAAAAATCATGGAGATTTAAACTACAGATATAAAAGTGAACGATTTAAAACTCTTGTACAATCCGCCGCACTTGATGAGCAGCTTGATATGCTCAAACTTTTTTTAAAGTATAAACCCGACCTCAATATTAGAGACGGCTTCGGCAATAATGCGTTATGGACTGCCTGTTATACCAATAATCTGGAAATTATAGAGCTGTTATTAAAACATGGTGCAGATGCGTATACTAAAAACAAGGTAGGAGAAATTTTAGTCGGCAAGAAAAAGCAGCCCATGGGGGTAAGTCACAGTCCTTATTCTATCGCTTTAGAAGATAAAAACCAGGAACAATTAATCCTTTTTGAAAAGTATAAAAATAAATAACAGCGAGGGAAGATTATAGCATTTCAGAGAATATATAAAACAGATTATCCGTACAATCCGATTTGTACCGGCAATCTGCTTATTTTCAACCGGATCTTTATTTTACCTTCGGTACACCTAATGCCGGTTGATTGTTGTTTTCTCTTAAGTGGAGTAAAGAGCTTTTTTGCCTGCACGTTCAGCGATCAGTTCCCAGGCATGCTGGTCAAACTGGAAGGCAATGGCATATCTGCCGGCAATTGTTTTATGTCCATAGATTGTTCTGAGGAGAGCACTGGCGGGTATCTGCCATATTTTTTCTGAAACAACAATGTATGTTGTTACCCTGAGGCCTTTGTTCAGGATCGCAATATTTTTTGTTTCTGGAGATCTGCAGCCACTAAAATACACCGTGGTACCATTGATATGAGTTTGATTCTCTACTTTGATGAGCCGCTTGGTTTGTATGTTTTCCCATGCAATGCTCCTGGTCCAGAACAGGGAATAGGCTTTGACACCGCAGGCATCAATCCTTACGATTGGTAGAACCGAGTGGGTGAGAAACCACATAACTGCCAGCAGGACAACAGCCCAGATAAGTGTATAGATCAGAAATATGGTTAATGGAAGTGTGGAACCGTGAAGAAAAATCATACTGATGGCCCAAAAGGTAATACTCACAGTGAATAGGATTAAGAAACAGGCAATACCTAACAATAAAGGGTGCTTGGAGAAGGTCTTATAGGTCGCTTTCATAGAGGTAAGGTTGCGAACCATGCAAGAAAAAAATGTTAGGAAGCATGTTTCGGTGTTTTTTGCATTGTAGCCCAAATATAAGCCTAATTGGTCAATCTACAGAGTGGAGAAGGGGACAAGTTGAAGAGTGTTCACAAAAACACGCTTTTTTCAATAGCATGAATGCTTTTTTTACTACCTTTCTTTTGAAAATGAAAGCAAAACGGTGTCCCTTACAAACAATCTCAGTCTGTTGTTATTCATATGGAAGCGGTTGGCTCTGTTGAGGGTAGAATTACCCTGATACTGAATTTTGATGAACACGGTAAAACGACAGTTAAAGAAATTAAAGGCACAGACAACGAAAAATTGATCAAAGCCATAAAAGAAAGAATTGAAAAAATGCCATTGTGGAACAAAGATGAAGCTACTTATTCATCTACATTAAGTGTGCCATTAGAATTTAGAGATGTTAAACAATAAGAATATTTTTAGCACTGTATAAGGAAACAGTGATAGATCCTCAATATTGAAAATCCTTATCAAAAAGAATTTTACTGGGCGGACATCATAATCATGCCTGCATTAACGATGGGAGCAGCGGGTAAAAATGCCCAAATGATTCTTAAATAACCTTAACCAATGAAAAAACAATATATCTTAGCCTTTTTTGCTGTCTGCTTATCAAATGTGACATTCGGGCAAATTAAATCTTTACGGGAATTACTGCTAAGCAGCAATGTGGTTGTGATCATAGATAACAATTATCCAGACGCATTTGAATCGGATAAAAAATTACCTGTTACAGATAATGAAAGCCTCCTGCTAATGGATGGTGTTAAAATTTTATCCTACTTAAAACAGGGAAAGTACGATTTAGCAAAGCAAAAATTGGTTATCAAAACATCTTCTAACAACTCTTATTTTGATCATAACATTAGAAACCCTCGATTCCCTATCCCGTTTTCATTTAATGACAATATAAAACCACCGACCGAGGTGACATTACTGTTTGCCAGGGAGCATGATGATTATGCTGAGGTTTTATATGATGTAACGATAAATGAAGAAGACATTCCCAGGGTAAAAGATTTTATTTTGTGGATGGATGTACTTAAAAAAGAGAAAAATGAGGCTGTAAAATGCAAGAAATACATCGAGAAATATCTGGCCAATTTGGGAGTTGGCGTAAATTCAAATCTTATGTTTTTTGAGAATATCTTGTTGCCATCATCAAACTTTATGTTGTATTATAAGGCCAGGGTGCCGGAAGCTACGGTATTAACAACCGAACAGAAAAACCGCTATAAAGGATTTTGGGAAGATGGCCATTATTTCGAAGATGTAAAAACCGCTGAACTGATGTACGGGTATTTCCCAAAAGAAACCGTCGGTTTTCTTAAAAATAAATTTTCAAAAATCGGCATTTATGACGATGATTTTAATGACCGTACACAAACCTATGCCACCTATTTAGAGTTCCTGTTAAAAAAGCAAAACATCCTCAATGATGAAGCTCAATTTCAGTTGAATGTATTGTCTGCCTACAATGATAACATCATCGATCTTAAAAGAGAGGCCTTTGAAAAACTAGTAAAAAAAATACCTGTAGAATAAATACAAATGATAAGGTATTTGCCATTATTCCAATTTCTTTTTTTTAGCTCCGTGTATGCCCAAATCAAACCTGTTGTAAACTCAGAACGTAAAATTGATACTCGATTGAACAGCGGGAGACCAACCCCAATGTTTCTCCCGTTGTTTACGTGAATAATGTCAAAAATCGGGTGAGTCGAGTGTGATAACTCAGGTTAATGATAAAACCGGCTGATAGTATTCTTCTGTCAGGAAATTTAGCGGGAAATCGTGGCCACCCCTTACGCGTATCTGGTATCCTGCGACATTGGCTAAAAGTTGATATCCACTTACTCGGTCATGGCACCGCCGGTAAAATAAAACCCGGGAATTTAAGATACTAAAAAACTCTTATATGAATAATTTACAAAAAATTTCAAGAAAAGGATTAAGATCAATCCGGGGTGGAACTGTGACCTGCAGCCTTCCCGGCACAAGTGATCCGGCCATATGGCCGGGAAAAATATGTCCGCCCGATCCCTGTATCAGTGGAAATTGTATTATTCCCATTTCAGGCTGTCCCGACCCGTTTTAGCAACGAAAAAATGGACTGTCTCAAAGGCAGTCCATTTTTAATTTATATTCATCGATGATAAGTGATCATATAAATGATACAGGAAGTTCTTCTGATACGTTTAAACTTCTGTCTAGGGAAATTAAAATCCGAAGATCTTTCTCCGGATTTCCTTATTTATCAATTGTCGCTGTTCTAGGTGGTTTGTCCACCGTCAACATTTAAGGTAACCCCTGTGATATATCGTGCTTCGTCGCTTGCCAGAAAGGCAACGGCCATTCCGATATCTTTCGGCTCTCCATAATGGCCTAAAGCGACAGACTGTAACATTTGCGAACTGAAAGGTCCGTCGGCAGGGTTCATATCGGTATTGATCAGGCCCGGCTGAATGATATTCACCGTAATATTCCTGCTGCCCAGATCTCTTGCCCAGCTTCGTGTGTAGGCTGCCAATGCTGCTTTTGTAGCTGCATAATCTCCGATTCCGGGATAAGGGGAGCGGCTCGCACCGGTGGACCCTATGGAAATAATTCTTCCGCCGCTTTTCATAAAAGGTAAAACGCCCCGTACGGTGTGTACAGCCCCGTGAACATTCACCTCCCACTGAAGCTGTAATGCCGACACATCGGTATCATTGCTGTCGATGGTTCCTGTAATAAACAGTCCGGCACTGTTTACCAGTATATCGATGCCCCATTCGGACGCCTGCTGTAGGGCTGCATCTATTTCCTGCTTATTCCCGGTATCGGCTTTAATGGCTTTTGCTTTTACGCCTGATTTTTTTATTTCTTCAGCGAGCGCTTGTGCTTTTTCTTCTGAATGTACGTACGTGAAGATTACATGGGCTCCTTCTGCTGCCAGCTGTCTGACGATTCCTGCTCCGATGCCGCGGCTTCCGCCTGTTACAAATGCTGTTTTATTTTTTAATTTAGACATGGTTTTTATGGTTTTTAATTAAATATGAAAGATGACAGAGCCGGTTGTTGCTCCCGATTCAAGATTTTGATGTGCCTTTGAGGCATCTTTTAGAGAATAAATTGCAGGCCTGATCTCACCGAATATGCCTGTGCGTAACGCCTCAAACATTTCGGTTGATGCCTGCTGGACACTTGCCGGATCAGGGAGATAACTGCCCAATGCCGGACGGACGAGCTTAATGTTATTCTTCTGCAGAACAGCCTCATCAATATCAGGCGTTCCGGATGCAGAACCGAAAAGCACTATCGTTCCCCCGTTTTTTACAACAGTAAGAGAGGGGCCGAAGGTATCTTTGCCGACACCGTCGAAAACCACATCGACGCCTTTATTTCCGGTAAAAGATAGTACTGATGTTTCTAAGTCTTCTGAGTCAAGCGTAATGACGTGGTCAATCCCGTGGCTGAGTGCAAAGCTTTTTTTACGGCTGTTTCCCACCGTACCGATAACGGTAGCACCCAATGCTTTTGCCCACCTGCTTACCAGGGAGCCTACACCGCCTGCTGCTGCGTGAACCAGTACCACATCACCTGCTTTTACCCGGTAGGCCTGCTTTACAAGCATTCCCGCCGTAAGACCTTTTGCTAAAATGGCAGTTGCCTGATCGAAGGAAACATCTTCAGGAAGTTTTATAAGATCTTTGGCATGGATCAGTCGTCTTTCCGCATATGCTCCCAGTGAGGAAAAATAATCTACACGGTCACCTACGGCAAAACCGGTAACCTCCTGTCCGGCTGCCTCGATCACACCCGCCGCTTCAACGCCTATGGTTGCAGGAAAGCTGCTGATGGGAAAGCTGCCGCTCCGAAACATTACATCGACAAAATTAAGTGCGATGGCTTCCTGGCGAAGCAGAACCTGATCTGCTCCCGGCTTACTGATGGTTTCCAGACCGTATTCAAGTACCGAAGGCGGGCCTTGTCTGTTGATGCGGATTATACCGCTTTGAATGTTTCCCATTTTTTTACTGTTTAATTGTTATGTTTTGACAGGACAAAGTTGCAGAAAGCCAGTTGTCTGGTCCTTGACAAATGCAGTAAATTGTTATTGACATTTATCAATCCGTAGCGATTGTTTTTGTATTTTTACTTTCATAATTAATTAAACTTCTCTTGACCACTATTTCTTTTGAGCCGTTTTTCAGCTATATCGAATCCAAATCTGCAATGCTCTTAAATGCAGACGAAAAGATGCTTCTACAGTCCACTTTCAAGGCAAAACATTTACGCAAAAGACAATACCTGTTGCAGGAAGGCGATGTATGTAAGTATATGTCGTTTGTGATCAGGGGTTCCGGACGTATGTATTCGGTGAATGAAAAAGGGCAGGAGCATATCATCCGGTTTGCGATAGAAAACTGGTGGCTGGGAGATTATGAAAGTTACAATTTCAATACACCTTCCCGGTACAACATCGAAGTACTGGAAGATTCTGAAGTGCTGATGATCGAACACAGCCTGATGCAGGAACTTACTGGGCAGCTCCCTGCAGTTGATCTGATGGTGAAGGCCATTGACAGAAAAGGGACTGTGGCTACACAGAAACGCATTCATTCTTCGATAAGCCAGAGTGCTGAAGAGCGCTATGATAATTTCATTACATCGTATCCGGAAATAATGAACCGTTTTCCTCAGGCTATGATCGCTTCATATCTTGGAATATCCCCTGAAACTTTAAGCCGTATCCGCAAAAATATGCTGAAGAAGTAATCAGGACAATGGATTGATAAATGTCAATGGAATTTCTTAATAAAAGTCAAAGGCTGAACGGGTAAAGTATTCATAATTTTACCGGTATAATGTAAGCAACAATATAATCAATGAACATGAATACATCATCCAATCTTTTAAAGGACAGCTTATTATTAATCTGGAACAACCGCAATTCGGCCGAGCGGCTTGCCTTAATGGAGAAAACTTACGCGCCGGATATCACATTTTTTGAAAGTGATGACAGTGAACCTTTTGTAGGTTTTTCAGCCATTGACAATCTTATTGAGAAATTACAACAGGACTGGCCTTCTGATTTTGAGTTTGTGCTTACAGAATCTCCCAAGTCTAATCACAACGTTCAGCACATCAGCTGGCAGCTTGGAATTCCCGGTCAGCAATCGGTGGCAACCGGGGCAGATGTGGCATTGATTGAGAACGGAAAAATAAAATTGTTATATCTGTTTTTGGGATAGCAAGCGTATGAATTTAAAGTTTACGAGAATTGTTTTGGGACTTTTAAATCAAGTTCAGAATAAAGATGATGTAAAATTTGACGAGAAGTTCATCAATGACTGTATGAGATATAAATTTAAAACCAGGCTTGGAATTATAATGATTTGAAACAGGTCATTAAAGAAACGGATAACGATTTTAAAGAATATATTAGCACCAAAAAATTCAGTAAAGATGAAATTATTGACTATATAAAAGGTTTTTATGAATATATGGAGACTAACAAATTATATATCAAAATCCGGATTAATCGGAAAGATTGATTTTAGACACAAAATACAATTTCTTAGATACTCTACACAGATCAAGGATTCGGGATGCTTTTTAAAAGCACTGCATTCCCGCTATGAAATGACAAAACAATAAACTTATCATTATTTTCCCGAATGCTTTCCTGCATATGTGGGTCAATTGAGGAAAATGAAAATTCCTTTTTATAGACCTTTTCTCCATTGGTGAACGCAAGGGGCAGCAGGATTGGTGTAGCATTCATTCCTTCCAGATCCGGCCTGAACATCTTATTTATTTTATTTTGAAGCTGTTTGTCCGGTTCTGCATCGATATTGAAAATCTTATCAGCCATACTTTCCAGGAAATCTTCATCATGCCTCATCCTACCGGTTGTGTATAGGCTGTAATAAACTTTAGTTTGGTCGTTCCCATATATTTTTTTAGCCAGGCATATTTTTACATCATCCAGTTTACCTAATACATTCTTTTTTACCCCTGCCTGTATCATCACTGCCGCTATAACGCAAATGACGATAATTGCTGTACTGATTTGAAAATAGATATTATAGGTGGGGTCTGTTTTTGACATATCATAAAAAAAGTAAGCGCCAAATGCTGCGATAAAGGCCACGACCACGGGCAACGCAATAAGTTTATTATATCCTAAGCTACCCTGATCAGCGTACGATTTTTTTAAATCATCATTGGTTTCTAACAGGTTTAATAAAGTAGGATTAAATACCATAGCGTAAAAGTTAATTTGCTTGATTAAGGGCAACTATTATACCATCGTTAGCTTGTTAACAGTAGATATACTAATGTAGTAAAGTTCAGGACCTGGAAGAGTTGAAGAAAGAGGAGAGGTTTGTTTTGATGGTTTTAGAAGCAACAAGATTCAACATCCTTTGAACTTGCCGGCCCGTGATCCGCTATAACCCGAAATTTTGGAAATGTCTTCACTATTGGAGTAAAGCTGAGGTTTTCTGCCACCTATTTATGCAAATATTCAGTCCGTTTTATGATGAATGGCCTTTCTCAGAAATTGGTCATCAAATGTTCTCGGAAAAGGACTGCAAATCCATTTTTTGTGATAAGGAACCAACATGTGAAAGGTATTAAAACCTGCGCCTGAAAATATTTTATCCGCATTGTCTAGCAAAGATTGAGAAGGTTTTTGTTGAAATAAAACCACATCTTCAGGGCTGATATTTTCCTGCGGAACAGCCGTTGCTGTTAAAATCAGAATTTTCTGATGGGTCCTGTACATCTTCGCGAGCCTGTAAAGATGAAGAACCTCAGACAAAGGCTGACTGTGGATGATGAGATAATAAGGCATTTCAATCGGTATAGAAATTCCTTCTGAAAGATTTTCCTGATAATCTGGATATAATATTTTTCCGGAGCGAAGCTGAGAGAGATCTACGCCTTCCTCCATTACAAAAATCTCATCAAAATCAGGAATGCTGCGATTTTTTTCAAAATAAGAATCTGATAAAATCCTCGATAACAATATCTTTTCCCCTTGAAAATGACTTAATAATGAAGACAATTCGCCATAGAATCCTGCAGGGAAAACATCTGCAATAACGGTATTGATATTATTTTCAGAAATTAAATTCTCTACAAAAGGCGAAAATTCCGCAGAAGAAAAAAACAAATCTTCCTTTACCATCACATTCCACTCTGAACCCCAAAATTCTGAAAATTCCGAATTGGTCAGCAAAATGCAGTTTTCCGTAGCATAATTTTGACGTTTCAGAAAAGAGGTCACCCTTTTGAGATGACCTAATCCTGAACCATATGCGTAAATCAATATCACTTTTTCTGATAAAGAAATTCGGTAAGAAGTAATAATCTTTGATCCATTGGAATCTGATCTATACTCAATATTCCCAATGCAAAACTGTCGGAGGTTTTAGAAATTTTATAAGCTGGCTGCCCGTTTACAGAGATTTCATTTCCAGCAACTTTCATTGTGTTAATGACTTTTCCGTCTTTGGAAACTTCGATCGCGCCGTTGTTACTTCTGACTTCATAAGGATTCAGATTCTCTTCGTTATCGGCAATCTTAATTTTGTCCGGATAGGTTTTTACTTTCCAGAGGAGTTTGGAACCGGCATCTCTCAGCTTGTATGTATCATCTTTGAGTTTTACTTCATAGCGCTGGGTACCATTGCTGTAATATTTCCTTTTGTCTTCTTTTTCTTTTGCCGTATACGTTTCCGACCCCAACTGAACTTTCGGAGGATTCACCGTAAAACCACCGATTGCTTTCCCGCTTTTATCAGAAATAATATAATCTGCAGAATAGCTGCCGGCTTTGGTTTCTGTTTTCTCCGTCGTCGAAGAATTGCTGGTTGGGGTCTCCTTTTTGCAGGAATTTAAGCTTAAAAAAGACACTAAAAACAGGATTGTAATTTTTTTCATAATTTGAATAGGTTTAGATAGTTTTGTATTTCATTTTGTTCTGTAAATTTCTGACTGACCGTGTTGTAAATCTCATTTTTCATTAATTCCTGATCATTTTCAGTTAAATGATGATAGTGAATCAAAACATCCAGCAATGCATTGGCTTCCAAGGGATGATATAAAAGCCCCGATTTTTTTTGCCGGATAATGTCCGGAATCCCGCCGACTTCGGAAGCTATAATCAGCTTTTTTGATGCGCCGGCTTCTAATAAAACATTAGGCATTCCGTCATATAAAGAAGGGATGCAGACCATATCTGCCATCGCATAAAAGCTGCGCATTTCGTATTTGGAGGCAAACGGAAAGAGTTTAACATTCAGATCAAAATTATGGATAAAAAGTTTAACTTCTTCGGGCAGATCACCGATCATCCAGAGTTCGTATTCACTTTTAAAATGAAACTGGTCAAAAGACTCGATGAAATGCCGGATTCCCTTCTTGAATTTAAGCTGTCCTGCAATCAGAATCACCTTTTTGTCAGTTAAGTCCTGCTTTCTTTGATACGTGTTCTTTCTTTCATTTTCATTAAGGTTCCAAAAAGAGGCATCAATTCCGTTCGGTGTATAAAACACTTTTTTTGAAGGGAAAAGTTTTGCAATTTTCCCCTGTTTCTCCGTACAGACAGACAATATCGCTTCCGAATGTTCCAGGGCATAGAAAAGTGAGTTTCTCTTTTTGGAAAATAAGCCTTCGTCAAAATCATTTCCCCGGATACAGGTGTATAAAGGTTTTCCAAAAAACTGGCTGATGACAGGCGTCCACATCATAGGCAGGTATCCGCCAAAAGCTATAATGGCATCTACATCTAAAAATTCCTTTTTCTTTTCCAGGAATAATGTCGCCAGATTCAGCGTATATTCTTCGGTATCATAGATGCCAAGCGCGCTGTAGTTTCCACCGGTTTCCGTTTTTACCACATAAGGCTTCTGCCGGTTGGAAAAGTGCAGGACGTGGACTTCACAACCTTTTCTTTTCAGATTCCGGACAATCCTTCCACAGGATTCTGCCATTCCGCCTCTGGACGGAGGATAGTTTTGGGTTACCAGCAACAGTTTCATAAAATCTAACTGTCAAAAGGTGAAGAGTCACTGGAATGATCGGAAAAATCGGTGAACAAAACCGTGTCAAACAGTGCGCCGTACTGGCTTGCCATCGTCACCAGAAACGGATATTCGGTATGGAACCTGTTCATCATTTTTTTCCTCCAGACGGGCCGGTCCGGCGAGTATAATTCGATTTTGGAAGTCAGCCTGGGATCCAGAACGGCTTTGCACGTCAGACAGAGTTTTTGATCTTTGCCATTTTCATTCTGACGGAAGATATGGTTTTTGCAAACATTTTTGTTGCAGTTTGCGCATTGTTCCGTGGCAACAGCAGGACAGTCGTCCACGAGAAACAAACCTAATTTTTCCTGACAATTTATATTTTGATCCATAATCTCAGTCTTATTTTAAGGTAAAGCATCCGTAGCAGATATTAAACAGGTTAACGACCTCCAAAGAAAAATATTCTACGGAAAACAAAGGAGTGGAATTGTACTGATAGGCACTGTAATCATCGGGATTTTCGTCCTTAACATCAAATTTTCTCCGCGCTTTCATATAATAAAAAGATTCATCTTCTTCCAGCTGGATATCAGATTTATCAATGTCGGTTTTCAGCTGATAGATGGATTTCGGAAGTTTTAACTTCAGAATAAAAGGATAGACAGATTTGTATTTCTCCTTTGTTTTTCTTTTCCCGCTGAGTCCTCTCTTGTTGATAATGCGTTTTCTCACTTTTTCCACAAAGCTGAAGCTGACTTCTGCACCGTCTTTCAGTGTGCAGTATCCCTGTCCAATTTCTTTTTCATAAAACTCCTCTTTGCCGGAGATGAAACCAGGTGTTTCAAATGTAGCGTCCCCTGTAGATTTCAAATGTTCTACGCCTGCCAATGTTTCCTTCACATTTGCGGTAAAATGGATCGTGCCCAATTGTGGAAGCTCTTCTTCTATCAAGGTGAATAAGGCGGAAAAGTAATCCGAGAAAAAGTCATAGCCATCAGTATAATTCTTTCTGAATTCTTTTCTGTATCGCAAATCCATCACCAGAACGACCACAAACAAAATAATGTTGACTGCAATAAAGTAACCTGGAACCAGAAAGAACATTGCAATGGCAATAATAGCATACGCAATCCAAAGTGTATTGGTTTTTTTCTTTCTCTTTTTGAGGGACAGTTCGCGTTGCAAAACGCACATTCTGAAGAATCTGATCCATTTCAGAGGTGTTTTTTTTGAACTGAAGCCACGGTGCAGATGCGCTCTTTCAATAGGCGCCATATCTTCCGTAGTCAACTGGATATTATAATATTCTGCCATAGTTTTACATTAGGTTTTGATATACTTTTTGTAGCTTTTCATTGTGATGATTCCAGGTAAATTGCTGCCGGAACCTGTTGAATGCATGTTCAGCTTTCTCGTTTGCCGACTCCGGGTTATCCAAAACAAAACGGATGCAACGGCTGAGATCCAGCTCATCTTCCGGCCAGAAAAAGTAGGCTTCGTCTTCTGTCAGCAATTCTTTGGTTACGGGCAGTTCTGCGGCAATAATAGGCGATTTACAGGCCATAGATTCCAGGATTTTGATCGGGCAACACCCCTGCACCACATTTCGGTCTCCGAATTTTAGCGGGGCAATGGATGCTTTTGCATGCTGGATGATGGAGTAGAGCGCATCTTTATCGAGTTCATATCTGAAAATGACCTGATCCTGAATTCCAAGATTCTCCATTAATTTATGGTAAGGTTTTGTTGCCTTTTCTTTAACGGAAGAGCAAATAACCAATTTCAGGTTTGGATAATCTTTCAGATACCGGAAAGATTTCAGCAGAATGTCCAATCCTTGCCACGGTTGCAACGCTCCGAAGTAAACGAGATAATCTACAGGAAGGCCAGCCGGTTTTTCTGTTTTTGGGACTGTTTCCGCACCATTGGGAATGACAGAGATTTTATCCTCAGCAATCGAAAATTTTTCGGTCAGATATTTTTTTGTGACTGCAGACGGCGTTACGATATGATCGCAGGCTTCAAGGCAGGTCAGTTCAATATTCTGGATTTCAGCAATGAGGGAAGGTGTTAGGAGGGGAAATCTTACCGGCAGTTCTATGGATGTCAGGGCATTGACTTCAAAAACTGTTTTGAGATGAGCTTGATTGATCATTCCCAGTCCGCTCCAGATATCACGGAACTGTCCAATTCCTTTTTCATCGGAAAGTTTCGTGCAGCTGTAGACTTTTTCAGAAAAAAGCCGGGCCCTTTCCAGGTAATTTTGAGCGTCGTCTTCGTAGAAGAAAGGATAGATTTCTACATTTTCCGCCAGCTTGGCATCTATAGCAGAATTGCCTTTCAGACAGTACACATCTACTTTATCCGCAATTTCGGACAGGGCCTGCAAACTGTGGCTGATGTGCGTAGACGCACCTTTGCTGGTGGGGAAAGCATCAAAACTGGCGTAGTAGGATTTCATTATTTGAAGTTAGAAATTAACTTTCGTCACCTCGCGCTCACTCGCATTCTGAATTTCAAAAAATTCGGCTTTCTCAAATTTGAAAGCATTGGCAATCATGTTGGAAGGGAAGACATCAATCGCAATATTATTCTCCTTTACCGTGCCGTTATAGTACCTTCTTGCCATCTCGATATCATCCTCCAGGGCATTCAAATCCTGCTGGAGAGAGATGAAATTACTGTTGGCTTTCAGGTCCGGATAGTTTTCTGCCACCGCAAACAGGTTCATCATCGCATTCTGCATAGTAGATTCCGCTGCGCCCTGTTCTTTGGCAGACTGCGCTCTGCCGGAAAGATTTCTGGCTTCTATTACATTTTGCAAAACCGACGATTCGTGTGATGCATAGCCTTTTACTGTTTCCACAAGATTAGGGATCAGGTCATTCCGCTTTTTCAGAAACACATCTATCGAGCTCCACCCTTCCTGCACGTTGACCTTTTTATTCACCAACCCGTTGTACACCGAGACCGCCCAAATGACAGCAATCGCCAAAACAGCAGCGATAATTCCGACTGTAATCATGATTTATTTTTTCTACAAGATAAAAAAAATACCACA
The DNA here is from genome assembly GCF_000430845.1 of Chryseobacterium gregarium DSM 19109. GTDB lineage: Bacteria > Bacteroidota > Bacteroidia > Flavobacteriales > Weeksellaceae > Chryseobacterium > Chryseobacterium gregarium. Next base: position 401,429 of record NZ_AUMU01000002.1, read on the forward strand.
AGGAAAGGAAAAAATGTTGTAAAATTCTTTCAATATAGATACGGGATACCAAAAGCATCAGGATGGCAAAATGTTTCTTGATGAAATATGGGTTAGAGAATACAGCATAAAGAAGCGGAGGAATTAAGGGATTGACAAAGCGAGGTTTTCAACGGACAGTTATATGTGTCTTCTACCAATTTCGTCTATCGGCTCGAAGACGACAAGCTCGTACCTGTTGATTTCGGGGACGAATTTGTACAGACCTGTTATCTCCTGAGCGCAGCTGATGGGATCATGTTGTCCATAGGGGGGAAGGATGTAATGGAGTTCGATGGTTCAACCTGGACGCGGCGTCTGCGAATTGATTAAGCGGCTATCTTTAATTAGTTAACAATTTTAATAAGTGGATTTATTGTAGAATTAATTTGAGGAAAACACAATGTGATCAGATTCTCAGATTAATTGAGAAATAGAATTTATAGCTGCCGGATTTTCAGGCGTACTGTAATCTTCCTTTGTACTTATAACTTAATTATTTTAAAATGGTGGATTTTTCGTATTACTATTTAATTGTCGGATAAAAAATGTAGTTTTAATTTATTCATTATTTTGAATACTTTGCTTACCCAATATAAATCTGACAATGTATTCTTCCTTTTCTCGGTATTTAATAGGTGGGATTATTATTTTTCATTACCTCAGAGAAAACAATAAAAAACAGGTATGGCCATAATACACTCGCCTGGTTTAAGATGATTATATTTTTATTACTTTTGCCCTGAGCATTTTAACAGCGGGAAACCAACACAATGGGTTCTCACATATGTTTACGTCAAGGATGGTAAAAATCTGGTAAGTGGAGTAAGTGTTAACTATCCGCCTGCCAAAATTGTCTCTCGCTTAAATCTGATCGTAAAATTCCTATTGTAATTACAAAACGTATTTGTGAAATAGAAGCTATGTGCCGGTCATATAAGTAATTTAGTCACCAAATTTATAAGTTGATGTATTGATTTCAAATTAATTTTTACACTATATTGTGAAATATGGTATGCCATTTGAATAGATGAGAAAAATAAAGTTTTAAAGGATAATGAATGGAGGAAATCAAAGCCAAAAATATAATAGAGAAGGGTGAGCATATCCATATTTACATTCCTGCCTATAGGTTTTATTTATTTGCATTTTTCTTATTATTGGGTGCTCTCGTACTGGTAGGATCTAACGTATTCATTTATCTTTACGAGCCTGAGACCTTTTCATCTTTATGGATCAGGGAAAGCCTGATATATCTTGGGGTGATGGCCTTGGCATTGCTGTTTATGGGATATGAATTTATAAAATTGAAAAGATGCTTTAAGAGCCCTCAGATGTTGATCTGCAAAAATGAAATTCGCTTTAAAATAAAGGATAAGGGAGGTCCGCTGCTTACTTCTGATTACGTTTCCCTGAAATACAAAGATATTATTTCGGTTATTTATCCCCCCGAACGGGATTGCAGCAGAACGCTGACATTTCTGACTGAAACACAACGGTATCCGGTGGGATTGATACTTGAAACTGAGGAGAAAAAGATCGTATACCGGATTTTGCAGTCAAGACTTACGAGTAATGCACGCACTGTAAATGAAGATTAGGTTTTTTCGGGCAGATCTTTTTGATCATTATATCTGTAACACACGGAGAAATAAATTTCATACTGATCCTGTCCATAGGTAATTGGTTAAGACCATTTTTCATCAAATTGATATAGTGCCAATGCTTACTACCAAAGTAATAGCATAATATGCTTTATTGGTATTTACTGTGTCATTTTACACTAAAATAATCTTACGCCAAATCATTTATAGACGTATGCGCATGAGCTTCCCTATATACAAAAGGCGTTTTTTTCCGTTATTTTTGTGAATAAATATTCTAAATATGGAATTCAACCCCAACAATCCGGTCATCAAACTCTGTATGAAAGGCATGCACCTGAAGGAAACAGGCAGTCCTGAAGAAGCTGCTCAGGTATTTCTCCAGGCATGGAATGAAGCATCTGACGATTTTGAAAAGTTCATTTCTGCCTGGTACATTGCCCGGCTGCAGAAAGATGTTCATGAGAAAATACATTGGTATGAAACCGCATTGGAACATGCTTTGAAGACTGATAATGAAACGGTCAAAGGGTCTTTTCTGACTGTTTTATATTCGAGCATCGCTAATTATTACGAATACCTTGGCGACATGGATAATGCAAAAAGGCATCACGACTTAGCTTTAGCTTCGATAAACCGGCTCAGCGATAAAGGTCCCTTTTATCACGGAACAAGAGCAGATCTGAAAGTGGGTGATCTTCTGACTGCAGGCCGTACTTCCAACTATAAGTCGGAACTCGTCATGAACCACATTTACTTTACAGCGCTGGTTGACGGGGCAGGGCTCGCTGCTGCGCTGGCCGGTGGAGCGGGTGCGGAACGGGTTTATCTTGTTGAACCCACCGGAAGTTTTGAAGATGATCCCAATGTGACCAATAAAAAGTTCCCGGGCAACCCGACGCGTTCTTACCGCACCCGGGAGCCGTTGAAGATTACTGGTGAAGTAACAGAATGGCTAAGACAAACTCCTGAACAAATACAGCAATGGCGGGAGAAGCTGGCGAATAATAAAGGAGACATTATCAATTAATGGATTAAGGCTGAAAAGGGATTCATCCTTTGATAATTTTAGCCGGAACTTCTTTGCGCTGATACCTGCTCACCGGCAACTGATGTTTTTTGCTATATAGGGTAGGGCCCTCAATGCTATCGACCTTATTTTTGACAACAATGTATGATTTATGAATCTGAATGAATTCCACGTCAGGTAGTTTTTCAAGAAGACCTTTAATGGTTGCATGAATGATAAGTTTTTTGTTCTCGGGATCAATGGATACATAATTTTCTACTCCTTCGATAAACAATATTTCATCAAAAATTATTTTCTCAAGCCCACCATTTCCTTTGATAAATAGATAGAGGGTCAAAGAATTATTTTTTTTCGTCTGCTGCCGTGCTTTGTAGGACGAAAGACGTTACATGTTGTTTTATCTTTGATATGAGACGGGGAGGAAATACATTTAGATTCAAAAACTCGGGCCGTCACAGAAAGACCTATTGTCTTTCAAAGTACCGTTGCGAGGCTCCCGATATGCATTAACCTCCTTTACGGCCACTGCCCTGTACTATTTTACTTACTTTTCCAGGGCGATCATCACCGTTTAATTTTGACAATTCTTCAGAAACGCCGTTTTGCAAATCTTTCAATTGTTCCTGCAGCTCGGCTGTATTCGGAACCTTTGGAACTGTGCTTTTAGTTTTATCTTTCATGGCTATTAATTATAGGTTGGTCGGAATTATCTATGAAAACCGGATGATGAAATTTACAAAAAAATAAGCAATGATTAACACCTGCATCAAAAAGTCAGGAAACTTAGCAGGATAACTATTAAATAAAATACTTATTTGGATATTCCTTCGAAAATAATTGACAAGAATAGAGATGTTCGCACCTTTATGCTTGATGCATGAAGCATAAAGAAAGTAGGGGCTTACTTACATCCTTCGTGGGATCGGGTTATTAATACAGTTTAAAAGTGATCAGGACCTACCCGTGAAAACCATAGAAATAGATTAATTTCGCATGATGGGCTATAAAGAGATAAAACCACATCCCGGTCTGATAGACTATATTGATGCTTTCTGGACAGTAACTAATAATTCAGCAGCACCGGTATCTGGCAAAATACTGCCTGACGGCTGCGTCGATATGATCTTAAACCTGGGAAAGGATTGCAAAATGGACAACAGCCGTTTACCTCTGCAACATGGGGAGGCTTGCCTGGTTGGCACGATGAGGCATTTCAAGACCACTGAATTGCATCCTGAAACATGCCTCCTGGGAATACGCTTTAAGCCATCTGCCTTTCCATCATTTTACAGATTTGCATCTCTGTATGAGGTTACTGATATGACCGTTCCGTTTGAGAAAAAGCTTTCGCCTGTTCATGACCGGATTATAGCCGATGGCCATGAATATCTCAATCAGTTTTTTATTGAAAAACTTTCTACCCGTCCGGTCAGTATCCTGACACCGATCATAGAAGATATTAAAAGATATAAAGGCATCATCAGTGTAACTGAACTGGCCGGCCGGCATTACTGTACGGCCAGGCAGTTAGAAAGACATTTCAGACAGCATATTGGGATCAGTCCGAAAGAGTTCATTAATTTAACCCGGTTTCAGTTCGTAAAAGCGGCTATTGAACAGAAACCATCCCATAAAAGTATGCTTGAGGTAGCCTTTGAATACGGATATTACGACCATGCGCATCTGGCTAATTCTATAAAGAGTTATACAGGATCAACACCTACCCAGCTTTAATCATGTCGCATTTTTCCAAAGTACGGAGCTGTATTGTTTCTTAGATTTGCATAACAAAATATAAAAACATCATGGCTCAGACACCTATTTCTGCTAAACTGAAAAATAACCAGATCCAGTATATTGAATTTCTCTCGGGAGACCTGCAGGCGGCAAAAAAATTCTACAAAGAATGTTTCGGCTGGAATTTTACGGATTACGGTCCGGATTATACTGCATTTGAAGGCGATTATGTTGATGGCGGCTTTGCTCATGGAGAGCCCGTTAACGGAACCGTTTTGGCCATTCTGTATTCGGATGCAATCGAAACCACGAAAAATAAAGTGATCAGCTCGGGAGGGAATATCGTGAAAGATATTTTTACCTTTCCCGGAGGCAGGCGTTTTCATTTTACGGATCCTGACGGCTACGAACTTGCTGTTTGGTCAGAATAGATACAACATAACGAAGCCTATATCGTTAAATTACTGCCAGTTTATCAAGCAGTGGTATTCGATATAATCGCAAATTGGGGACCCTAAAATTTTTAGTCGAGAATATTGCCTTTCATTTACGATGGTCCTAGGGTGATTTAAATTCCTGTTCCTAAACCGGTCTTTTTATAAGATGGTTATTTTGCCCTTGTCGCGGTATCAAATGAGAAAACCAGCTTGTTCTGATCAATCTCTTTCAGTGGAATCTCAGGAGCATCCTTTCCGAGGCCGCCGGTAAAATAAACAGATGCCTTATGGGTTGAGCCTTTTTCCAGCCCATCTTCAAATAAAGCAATGCCGAACAGGTTACGGTCGACTTTGGAATGCGCAATAATGCTGACGGTCCCCAGGTTATACCTGCCGTTATTTTTTAAGGTAACCACTCCGTTTTTATACGTATAACTGAGTCCCTTGACCGTTGCCAGGTAGGTTTTGTCTTTGCTGGTAACCGGCTGATAGGTCTGTGCACAGCACGAAATACCGGCAATGAATAAAAATAAAGATAATACGGTTTTCTTCATGGGTTTATCATGTATATAAATTAAGATCAGCGAAAAGCCTTCCAAAATAAAGCTGATCATCGTCTTTTTAAAACTTTCTTCATGATATTGCTGTTATCCTGCAGCCATTATGCTCTTTAAACCCTCAGCTTGTTCTGTATACCCGGTGAGCTTATTATGGCATCATAATCTGAACTTCTGAAAATGTACTGTTTTCATCATCTGCCCAAATTTAAAAACTATATTTTTAAATGCTCCGGTTTTTAAAGGAAGATTACAATATCCGCCGATTCCCATTTTCAGATCTGACTAAATTAATGAAACAGAATCATTTTTTAAGATATCTTAAAAAATAATTTCTTTTATGTCCTGATCTTTATATAAGAAAAAAAGGAAACAATGATGGAGCAGATACCTCAACCCAAAGTATACCCTATTATAAAGAATGTTCTGGCTTTAGATGCGGATGCACCTGTACAAAGCTTAATGCGGCTGGCTGATACCTATGGCAGCATTTTTAAATTCCAGGTTGGAGACCAGACGGCAGTCGTAATCTCGGATCAGGACCTGGTAGCCGAAGTCTGCGACGAATCACGGTTTGACAAGAAAGTGCATAAACCCCTTGAGAAAATAAGAGACCTGGGAGGCGATGGACTGTTCACCGCTTATACCGGAGAAAGCAACTGGGGAAAAGCGCACCGGATTCTTGTTCCGGCATTCGGGCCGGGCGCGATTAAAACCATGTTCCCTCAAATGCTGGATATTGCGGAACAACTGCTGCTTAAATGGGAAAGGTTAGGACCGGAAGCATCATTGGATATACCCGATAATATGACCAGGCTTACACTTGATACCATAGCACTCTGCGCATTCGATTTCCGTTTCAACAGTTTCTACAACGAAGAGATGCATCCTTTTGTAGGCGCTATGATACATGCATTGCAGGAAGCCAGCCATTACATCAGGCGCCTGCCCATCATAAACAGGCTGATGCTTATTACGAAGAGAAATTATGAACAGGAAATCAGCCTGATGAATACCGTGGCAGCCGATATTATCGCCAACCGGAGGAAATTGCCTCCTGAGCAATGGCCTGACGACCTTCTGTCTTTGATGCTGCGGGGCAAAGACCCTTTATCGGGAGAAGGCCTTGATGACCGGAACATTGTCTACCAGATGCTGACCTTCCTTATTGCAGGGCATGAAACCACCAGCGGCATGTTATCATTTGCGGTTTATTTGTTGTTGAAAAATCCGGAAAAGCTGAAAAAGGCGCAGGCAGAGGTAGATGAGGTCCTGGGAAATGATACGCCCCGTTTTGAGCATCTAAGCCAGCTGGCCTATGTGGATCAGGTACTTAAGGAGAGTCTTCGCCTGTGGCCGACCGCTCCTCTGTTTGGCCTTTATCCTTACGAAGACACCGTGATCGGAGGCAAGTACGGGATTAAAAAGGACGAAGCGGTTCTGGTCCTTTTGCCTTCTCTGCATCGGAGCAGCAAATCTTGGGATGGCAATGTAGAAGCCTTTGAGCCTGAAAGGTTTGATGCTGAAAAAACCAATAAGATGCTGCCCGGAAGTTATAAACCGTTTGGGAACGGCCAGCGTGCCTGTATCGGCCGTCCGTTTGCAATGCAGGAGGCTACCCTTGTACTGGCAATGATCCTTCAGCGTTTTGACTTACATGAAACCGATCCCGGCTACCAGTTAAAAATAAAAGAGTCCCTCACCCTTAAACCGGATGGCTTCTTTGTTAAGGCGGTGAAACGTAGGGTCAAAGCGGTCAGCCCGGATGCCGTTCGTGCTGATTCCGGGCAAACGGCCGCAGAACCTGAAGCCATAGTAAACCCGCAGCCACATCATACTCCATTACTGGTTTTATTCGGGTCCAACAGCGGAACGTGCCAGGATTTTGCCTACCGGATCACAAAAGACGGGACCGCACAGGGATATGACACGAAAATGGCCGCTTTGGACAGCTTCGCAGGAAACCTGCCGGCCGCCGGAGCAGTGGTTATGATAACCGCATCTTATGAAGGGCTGCCTCCGGATAATGCCGGAAAATTTGTCAGTTGGCTGAAATCTGCACAGGATGACAGTTTACAGGGCGTTCAGTATGCTGTATTCGGGTGCGGGAATACCGATTGGAACAGGACGTATCAGGCAGTGCCTGCCTATATAGACCATCGATTAGATGAATTGGGGGCGAAGCGGCTAAGGCCCCGTGGCGAAGCGGATGCAAAGCATGATCTGTTTGGGGACTTTGAAAGATGGTATGACTCGCTTTGGCGGGATCTTGCCATCCGTTTTTCTTTACAGGTGAATACAATAAAAGAGGCGGGCAGCTACTCGGTAGCGGTAGTAAATGATCTAAGGGCAAGCATTTTAAATGAACCGGACATGAAACGCGGCACTGTGGTTGTTAATGAAGAACTGGTTGAAAGGTCCGGGCCGGATACCCCTTCAAAAAGGCATTTGGAAATAGCATTACCGGACGGCATGACTTATACTGCCGGTGATTACCTGTCTGTATTGCCGTTAAATCCACCCGATAAGGTGGCTGCCTTATTAAAAAGGTTCCATTTGGATTTTGATAGCCAGGTTATTGTCAATACGGATAATGCAAATACACCACTCCCTAAAGGCTATCCCGTTAAAGCAGGTGACCTGATCAGTCAGTACGTTGAGTTAAATCAGGTAGCTACCCAAAAACAGATTGATAAGCTGACTGAATATACCCTGTGCCCGCCGGAGAGAATAAGATTGGCCCGATATGCCGGTGATGAGTCGTATCGCAGTGAGGTTTTAAACAAAAGGCTGAGCCTTACAGACCTATTGCAGCTGAATCCCGCCTGTGAACTTCCGTTTGAAACGTTTTTAGAAATGCTGCCCGCCATGAAAGCCCGCCGGTATTCTATTTCTTCATCTCCTTTATGGAACGGAAAGCACTGCACTTTAACGGTAGCAGTAACAGACGCACCGGCTTTTTCCGGTTTAGGAAGGTTTAAAGGGACGGCATCCGGTTATCTGGCCGACCTGCCTGCCGGGTCGGGAATTACCGTACAGGTAAAACCGTCGCCTGAAGCCTTTCATCTTCCTGAGGATATTTCCCGTCCTGTTATGATGATTGCCGCAGGCAGCGGGATCGCTCCTTTCAGAGGTTTTATCCAGGAGCGTGCCATCCAGAAAGCAAACGGGCAGCCGGCCGGGGAAATGATGCTCTTTTTCGGATGCCGTGCAGAAAATACAGACTTCCTGTATCAAGATCAGCTGCGAACCTGGGAAAAAGAAAATGCAGTCCGGGTTTTCCCCGCTTTTTCGGCAGCACCCCAGGATGGTATCACCTATGTACAGCACACGGTTTGGAAACACAGGGAAGAAGTAAAGCGGTTATTCCTGAACGGGGCCACTGTTTATCTCTGTGGCGATGGCAGGTACATGGCCCCGGCAGTCCGGGAGACCCTGATCAGAATTTATCAGGAGATCATCGATTCAGATTTTGAAACTTCATTAAAACACTGGGAAGAGCATGTTGAACAAAACAACCGTTTTGTAACTGATATTTTTGAGTAAGCATGAATGCCCGGTTCCCACATTGATTTGTTTAGCCTGTTTGTCTGCCCTTATACAGAATTAATGTGATGTTTCAATTATTAAGAATTATTATCTTAGCGAAGAGGTCCCTGTTCTGGCAAAGGGTGAGATGAACCTACGGTATGAGACATGCAGAGTTCCTGTCTTTCAATCATCAGGACCTTCCAATGTTAAATAAAAAATTATAAAAACAGATGAAACTGGTTGACTATCTTAAAGAAACTGTTGGGCTCCCGGGTGATTTGATCACCTTGCTCGATCACCTTTTCGAAACAGAAGATCTGCCGAAAGGCCATGAACTGCTTTTGGAAGGAAGCAACTCAAAGAAGTTTTTCTATCTTGAAAGCGGCCTGATCCGGTTATATTATCTGAAAGACGGTAAAGATATCACCCATCATTTTCTTCAGGAGTGCTCCATCTATACCCCTATTGAAAATGTTTTTCTGAACCAGTATTATCCTTATAACCTTGTACTGGTCGAAAACAGTGTGATCAGGACGGTGGATTTTTCCCTGATCGAACAATATGTGGATACCGAGCCCAAACTTCAGCGCTTGTCGCGTTTCCTGGCCGTATCAGCGATCAAGCAGCTTTCAGACCAGCTTCATTCGATAAAATTTCAAACGGCGCAGGAAAGGTATAAGATTCTGCTTCAAAACTATCCCGGCATCCTCCTGCGGGTCCCCCTGGGCCATATTGCCTCCTACCTTGGGATTACCCAGCAGACCCTGAGCGTGATCCGGGCAGAAAGCGGAAAATAGGTAAGTATTGAGAAGGCATGACGTCTTTTATATTTTGACGCTTTGCTTTTTTTTGGAGAAGATACAGTAGGATACCTTGGAGTAAACATTCTGTATGGCCGTTGATCAGTTATGAATCTGTAAAATTAAAAAGATTCAAGAGCTTTCAAATGCTGATTGGTAAGGGGAAGTCCGCTTTAAACCGACTGACAGGGGAGGTCCAAATCTCAGGCCACTTCTCTATTTCGGTTTTTAATCAGGTTTTTATAATATTCTGAAGGCGTCTTTCCGCTAATTTCTTTAAAATACCGGTTAAAAGATGACTTTGATTTAAAACCCGCATCGTAAGCAAGGGACAGGAAGTTGATCGTCTCATTTTTTTCTATCGCTTCCTCAATGCTGCTTTTAAAATAACCGATTCTGTATTCATTGATATATTGGTAGAATGATTTCTTTTGATAACCGTTGAGCATTTCACTGATCTGATACTTGTTGATCCTGGTCTTGAGAGCCAGTTGATCCAAGGTCAGTTCGCAATCCCGGAAAAGTTTTTGCATCCGTACCGGTTCATCCAGTTTTTGCCACAGCTCTCTGAATTTTAATTCATAGTCTATGGTGTGGGCAGGTGTTTCTTCATTTAAATCCGTTATTTCTGTTTCGGTCTGATTTTGTAAAACAGCGGCTGCAGGATTTCCGTTTTGCACCCTAAAGCTTTTTCTGATGATTAAAAGACAGATGACCAGTAAGGTGAAATAAGTGAAGCTCCTGATCACGATATTGATCATGCCTGTATTTTGCGGAAAACCCAGCTCCAGTATTTTGGAAACGGGAATAAAGGATTCTATAAAAAGAATACAGCACGAAATCTTCATAATAATGCCGTACTCAACAGGATGAAGCAATGTCCCTTTGTTTTTACCGGCAATCAAAATGCTCTTTACAGGATAGTAAAGATTAATGACGAATATTAAGCTCAGGCTAAGATTATTATATAAATCCAACAATTTTTTATCAACCCTGTTCAGAATCAAAAAGACACCGGAAATGGTAAAGTAGGCAACCATTAAAACAAAAAACGGGAGAAAAACATACCATTTTTCTGTGACCGGAAAGCCTTTTTTTGTTTTTCCTAATGCGTATAAATAGATGATCGGACCATAACACACGGAGATAAACGTATTCATTTGCTGCCTGATACTCCGGTCAGGTACATAATTGAAAATAATAAACTTGATGATCAGGTGCACGGCAATGGCAGAAAGCAGGAAAATAAACAGATAATTGGAGGATGTTTTTCTGTCCCTGGCCAGCAAAAGCCAAAGTGCAACAAGTGCCTGAAATGCTCCTATGATAATAATATACTGCATCCTTTATTTTGTACAAATCAATGACAATTACATCACTTTATCGCTTTTGAATTATTATCTATTTATTAAAAATTCCATAGCGGATTAATATTGGGTTCATGAATAAATAACAAACCGTTAAAGAGAGGTAATGTTTTGTTAATCAATGGTATAAACGTGCTTTTCCAACGAGTGGCACGCGGGGCCCGCTGGTTTTTTCTGTGGGACGAAAAGAAGATGAAATCTTTACACTTTTGCCCTGAAATAAATTTAAGTCATGATGAACAGTCCAAATTTCACCCATTGCCCGAAACAGAAAAAGAAGGTCATGCAGATATCCGCTTTTTTCTTTCTGGCTTCTTTAGGAACCCTCCAGGCCCAGACTATCAGAGGAACTGTTGTCGGGAAAACAAACGGTTCACTTCCCGGGGCAAACATTTCCATTGTAGATGCTGATGTAAAATCAGCTTCCTCGATAGACGGAGATTTCAATATACTTTCCCCAAAACTTGGAGAAGTTCGCCTTAAAGTAGAATACATCGGGTACGAGACTAAAATTTTCCCCATTACCATAAAAGAAGGAACCAACGACATTGGGTACATTGCCATTGAGCCGGAGACTAAGGTAAAGAACGAAAAAGTTAACGACATTCAGGAAGTTACGATAAAGAGGTCAAATGCTTTGACCCAGGCCAAAGCCTACGAAATCAAAAAGAACAACAACGCCATTATGGACGTAATTGCCGCTGATGCCATCGGAAAGCTGCCGGACCGGAACGCAGCCGAAGCGGTCCAGCGAGTGCAGGGGGTTGCGGTAGCAAGATATCACGGAGAAGCCGATCAGGCAACCGTGAGAGGGACGCCTTTTGCCTGGACTTCTGCCTTGTTAAACGGGAACAGGCTTCCCAGCGCAAATGTTTTAGGAAACAGGTCTTTTGTATTGGATGTAGTGCCTTCGGAATTAATTCAGTATGTGCAGGTGGCCAAAGCCATTACCCCGGATATGGATGCGGATGCCATTGGCGGGAGCATCAATTTTATTACCAGGACCGCTCCTGCCAGGAAAACCCTGAGTGTAAGCGGTGCCGGAGGGTACAATACGTTCTCGCAGAATGCCACTTATAATGGCTCCATTGTATATGGAGACCGTTTTTTCAAAAATAAGCTGGGGGTGCTTCTGTCGGGTGCCATCTGGGACAGGCAGTGGGGCGCAGATTCGTTTGATGCCACCTATAACACAGGCCTGGTAAATGCAGCCCAGAGAAAATCCATCAACACGGTGATGATGAAAAGATATATGGGGACAAGAAGAACCATTGGCCTAAACGGCGGTTTGGAATATAAATTCAATGCTGACCATAAAGTCTATTTCCGCGGCATGTTCAATAAGTTTGATGATATACGGCCTGTTTACGAATCTTACGTAGATTATACAAACAGCAGGTACCAGTACAACTTCAGGTATTCCCATTATCAGACCGAATTATACGGAATGGAACTGGGCGGGGAGCACAGCATTACTTCCAGGCTCAATCTCGATTGGGCAGTCAGCGATTATACCGCAAAATATTTCCTGGATACTCCGCCCACAAACAGTGTAAAGGGCCTTCCTATCGCGACCTTCCGGCAAAAAATATCGGGTGGGTTCAATAATCTTTCCAGTGACGGCAAAAGGTATTGGGGATTTGACTCGCCGAACGGAGTAGGTGGGGAATACGAAGATTACGGCTCTGATATAAAAGATCCCAATGAGGTAATGAGCCCGGATAAATTGTTGCTTTCCCAACTGGTCATTGCAAAACTGGACAATAATGAAAGAGACCGAATTGCAAGACTCAATTTGAAATATGACATCAATTCAAATATTTCATTTAAAATCGGAGCCAAATACCGGAATAAAGAACGGGAAAGCACCTATGGGTACAATGCCGTTTACGCCCCGACCACGGCTAATTTGTTGAGCCTTTCCCAGCTATCCACAACAAATCCTCCGAAAGGAACCGATTTTCTGGGCGGACTGAACGGTAATTACAATTCGTACGTTATGAATCCCCCTGCAAAAGATCAGCTGTTCCAGCTATTTTCGCCGGAATTTTTGCAGCAGAACAATTTCAGGGATTTCTCTAATGCGGCATCCAATGCCACCAGTGTTTATACCGGAGAGGAATCTGTTTTTGCGGCCTATGCAATGGCAGAGATTAAAGCTACTGAAAAACTTAAAATTATCGGAGGGTTCAGAAACGAATCGACGAGATTAACCCTGAATGGGACAAAATCTACCGTATCAGGAACCCCTGCAGTCACTTCTCTGAGTCCGTCTGTCGTGGAAAGCCATTACAATGCATTTTTACCCATGCTGCATCTGCGGTATAACGTCACGCCGCAGGCTAACATAAGATTTGCCTACACAAAATCATTTATCCGGCCTAATTTCGGGGATCTTTCTCCCGGATCAAGCATCGACAACACGGCCAGCCCGAACCGGATCACCCGCGGAAATCCGGATTTAAAACCCACGTTCAGCCAGAATTTTGATCTGATGGGGGAATATTACTTCAGCAACATCGGGATTGTTTCCGGAGGCGCGTTTTATAAGAAGATTTCGGACATTGTATTTTCTGATACGTCGATGCTCAATGTAGGCGGAACCGATTATATGGTCACCCAGTCCAAAAACCTTCAGGATTCCGACTTGTATGGGTTTGAAGCCGGAATCAACAAGCGTTTTGACTTTTTGCCGGGATTCTGTAACGGTTTCGGGGTAGAGCTCAATTATACCTTTATCGATTCCAAGGTGGATGTCCCGAGAACTTCTGGTGATATTATCGATAAATCATCACTTCAAAATCAGGCCAAGAACTTATTCAATGCCATTTTATATTATGAAAATAGCAAACTGATGGTCCGTCTGGCGGGTAATTTCAGAGGAAAATCCGTCGAATCGTTTAATCAGGCATTAGGTCCGGATTATTACATCTGGTCAGACAAAAACTTCACCATCGACTTCTCTGCCAGCTATGACATCAGCAAAAAGGTTAAATTATTTATCGAGCTGAATAATTTAAGCAACGAAAGTTTAAGACAGTATATGGGAGACAACAAGAAAAGGATCACGTCTCAGGAATGGTACGGAAGCAGGGGGCAGATGGGGGTCCGCTGGCAAATATTTTAATTAAAATTTGATTATTTATAGATGAAAAAAGTAATATCAGCAGTTGCATTGTTTGCGTTGGGACCAACCATAATCAATGCCCAGATCAGTGACAGCCTCCGACGTGTTGTAAAAATGGATGGCGCATATAATTTCCGGGATGCCGGCGGTTACAAAACAGCAGACGGAAAGGAAGTCGTCTTAGGAAAAGTATACAGAAGCGATGCGATCAACAAATTATCGGATAAGGACCTGGTCACTTTCAAAAATAAAAAGATAAAAACAGTGGTCGATTTCAGAGGGACCGAAGAAGCCAGAAAAGCAATGGACAGGCTTCCTGAAAATACAGGCTACCTGTTGTGTCCTGCCGGAAGCGAAAACCTTCCGAACGTCCAGGATATGGCAAAGCTGCTAAAAGAGAAAAACTTCCTGACCGGTATGTACGGAGAAGGAGGGCTGCCGTATTTCGGGGACCGGTACAGGGCATTATTTGTACAGCTGCTGACTCTGAAGCCGGATGAGGCATTGCTGTACCATTGTACAGGCGGACGGGACAGGACGGGAATGGCCTCTGCCTTATTTCTTAAGATATTAGGCGTTCCGCAGGAGGTCATTGAAAATGATTATACAGCCTCTAATTTTTACCTGGCGAAAAACCCGGCCATGCAGCAGATGTATTCCGGGCTTTCAAAGATGGCCGGTTTGAGCGAAAACCAGGTTAAGGCCGAAATGGAACTGAGACCGGAACTCATCAGGACTTTTTTTGCAGCCATCACCGGAAAATACGGAAGTATCGAAAACTTTTTCCAGATAGAAATGGGAATAGGGCCAAAAGAAATAATGCTTTTAAAACAAAAATATACACAATAGCATTCCTTTTTTCAAGATATATTTTTAACAAACCGCTTCAGCCTGAAGTGGTTTTTTTTTAAATGATGCTGTTGTAAGAATTTAAAAACCAGTCGGAATCATTTTTTAATCCGATTGAGTAATAATTTGAACCTAACTTTCACTTTAAGCTATCTATGGTTTGTTTTATCTATAAACCGAAAAAAGTTACAAAAGGATATATGGAGTAGAGGTGTTTAGCTATCTATACATGCCCTATCCAGCCATTACTAATAAATGGCTGGATAAGGCTATATGTATTTATTATAGGCTTTGGGCAAATAATCCTTTACAGAATATGACTAATCCACTTTTACTTTTGAAATAACCTGTATCAGTTCATACTCTGTATCACTTCCGTCAGCGGGAGGATTTGCAAGTTTGGTTAATCTTAATTGTACCCGGTATTTATAACCCGGTTCATAATCAAACCCTGTTATAGAGCCATCTCCAATCGTATAGCTGCTTGATTGGCCGGATTCTGTAACCGTAAGACATTTCTGAGAAGTGTTCGGGTCAAACGTGAGATTACAATCCACATAAGCGGATGAGATATCAAATTCTGCCTCTCTCACACTTTTTGAGTCGTCATCCTTACTGCATCCCACCCATAAAAGCGAGAGAAATAAAATACTGATTCCGGTTATAAAACTTTTCATAAAAATACTATTTGATTGATCTGTGCAAAGTTAAAAATTATCACGAAATTGAGATATTTTTGATTGCTTCTTTAGAAAGCTTTACTGATATCGGCTGTGATCGTTAGGGATTCTTCCCCCGGCAGGTGGATATGGATTTCCGCTGTTGAGCTGGGACTGGAGCTGAAGCCTTTCCTGCGCAGTCATGACGGTATTGTCCGGTTTATAAACGATATCTGCCAGTTCCCGGTAGACATCAGATCTCGCTATGTAGGGGATATAGAGATTATTCACCCATTGCCTGTCTGTGCCTGATGTTACGCTATTTCCGGCAAATGTACTGCCGTCGGATTTTCTCGTCATTACGATCAGGTTAGGGCTGCTGGCGAAAGCCTGGGAATCATAAATCATCACAGACTGAAAATCAACTGCGCCGATCTGATAATAATTCGTAGTCCGTCTGTTGAAGTTGAAGCGTTTTTCAGGTAAGACATTATTGAGGTTTAAATTAATAAAATTATCTCTGTCATTGGCGTTATGCTCATGGTCCATACCGATAGCGTGTCCCAGCTCATGAATTCCGGCACCGACCACCTCAGGGAAAACCCATGGTGCGCTCTGGATCTTCAGTTCCTGTCTGCCGCCGTTGGCATTCCGTCCGATTTGCGAGCTGTTTACATTGTTGCCGTTTACAAATTCGATGTAAGGATAGGCGAAGCCATAGGTAGGATCAACGGTTGGCATTCCGGTAGCATTGTAGAACCGTACATTTGAATTGGCTTCCCAATGCTCAATGGCCAGTCTCATGATGTCTCTCTGGACTGATGAAAGGCTTGGGCCGTATACGTACCTTACCATAGCCCACATATTATATGAAGTGGGATATTGCCCTACTGCTTTTCCGGCATCTCCCGATAAGGGCATTCCGGTAACAGGGTGTACTTTAAGTTCAGGGCCCGGAGGCGCAGCGTTTGGCGGTGCTATATCACCGTACTCATCCAGCGATTTAAGTTGTTGGTCAGACAGGAGAATATCATCAGAGAGATAATATTTTCCATCCTTCAGAAGAACTTCAACTCCTGATTTCAGCGTAACGATTTTGCCTTCAGTGCTGCGTGCGGGGTTGGAATCATTTTGGTCGGCAATGATATGGTCTTGATTACAGGCGGTAACAAGCATTAACATTACCATACTTGCCATTAAAAGGCGGTAGCTTTTTTTTAACATGTGTAATAGAGGTATTAGTTATGGGTCCGTTTAACGCCGGACATAATGCGTTTTTGGATTACATTTTTATAAAGTATTTTATGTGATGATCTGTTGATTTAGTGCTGAGAACCCTATCAACCATTATTTGGAAGCTGCTATTCGGTTTATAAATGAAGGGAGTAACATGTCAGCAGAGGTCTCAACAGCCTATGGTGGCTGCATCAATACAACAGAACAGTCATACTATAAAAATAATTCAATACGGTACAATACAATTAAGGCAGTACATCCTGATAAGGAATAAAATATCGGCGAAGGTCGCCGTAACATTCAGATGGATCAGAATTTTAAGAAAGTTTCTGATGGTGCTAATAATTCACTGAGTAGTTTAAAGATATGAAAAAATATAATATCTTTTACAAATCCTCATTAAATTTTAATTTCATCTGGATAGATTATATTTCCAGGCGGTATCATAAATGTTTTGGAGAATTATTGAATAGGATCAATGCCGTTGCCTTCAAGAAGACAGATGAAATATTTCTGAACATTCTCAATAAAAAATCTGAACTTTCGTTCAGTCCAAAACCATCATGTTACCCGCGATCAGCCGGCCAATGAGCCCGGAACAGCCAGCGTAATCGTGTCCAGGCTTCTGAACAGCCGGAAGATTCCGAAAGATTGAGATAGAAAAGAAACAAAATCACCTTTAAGATTCGATTTAATTGTGGATGTTTCAATTTTACAAGAAAAAATACCACAAAAATCAATATTTAGTGATTTAAACGGTTTGATGGTATAAATTTTGAAATTATTTTTTCACACACCACACCACACCACACCACAAGTAAATACTTTCGTTTTCAAATTTACAATACCTCTCACTGCCCCGAGAGGTATTGTTATGCAATTCAGCAATGTGCCAAAATCAAATAAAAATGCCCCTTTAAAAAAGGAGCATCGAAAATGTATCAAAAAAAATAACGGTCTCATCATCATCTTTTTTAAGCAAAACAAAAAGTTTTTTTACCTCAAAAATTGCCTTGCTTTCCTATTCCGTATACCATTCCCATAAGGGAGTAATTCATCTCGTCCAGCTGTGTCTGGCCCATACTGGCATTTCAACATCATGCAGCTTCGCCTTCCTTATTTGTTTTTCTGCCTGCATCCTTGCCGGAACAGGGTACCTGTACTGTATTGAAAAGCCCTCTTCTTATTTCAAAAATAAAATTCCCAACAATACATCCCATGAAAACCGTTAACCTGTTGTTTTGTGCAGGACTTCCCGTTTTAAAATTCAGGTGAAGAAAGAGCAGGTCTGCTTATTCATAAGAATACCTATAGTTTTATGGAATGGTTTTCGCTTACCGCTATATCAATCAGGCAGAATCATCATGTTTCAAAACACGAGAAGAAAAGGTTTGCAGCAATTATGATGTAATTCCATCACGTCAATTCATTTCAATAAAAATATTTGTTGAAAAGGGTGAAGGGAATACAATATACAATTGAGGTAAACCATTAGATCATCAATTTTATGTTAAAAGATTCATCATGATCAACCTTTTAACATTGAGGTATGGATCGATCATTTCATCCCGTCCCTGGAAACTTTGAATTCAGCCGGTGGTATAAAATCAAATTACAATGGTTATGAAAATATATGGCTTATTAATATTACCGTTTGTGGTCCTGTCATGCAAAAAAGGGACTCCGGTTTCTGACACCTCCCCTAAAGATTCTGTCACAGCGGGCAGGGAAGTTGCTGCACAGCCAGTATCTGATTCTGTTCATGGAATAAAACGAGATTCTTTGGTCAGCAAGGCTCCGGCCACGCAGGGCATTACACATGCCGACGACATGCGTAAAGAAAAAGACCGGACGATCGTAAGGATGGCAGACGGCAGACATCTTCCCATTGCCATCGATGAAGAATTTACAGAAAAACAGGATAAACTGATCCTGAAAATCACCCATTTCAATGCCTCTGGGATAACGGCGAAGATCATTACCGGACAGCAGGATTTTAACATCAGGTTTAACCAGATCCGGCTGCCGGACGGGAAAATGGATGGCCCCTTCATGCGTGAGATGACTTATGAGGTTCCGGCATCCGGCGAAGTCTGGCTGACGGTCGGCAAAAACAATATGGCAGACGGTAAAACCACAGGGCGTTTTTCCGTGTGGGTAGAGTAGGTTGGTCGGGTTACACTTAGAAATTTCATTACAATGATCATACCGGTCTTTGCCGCCGCATGCTTTATCGCCGGCAGCACAAACCGGTCTTCCTGCTTTTCCTTTTTTACCGTCCGCCGAAAAATGCCGTCATCGTCGACAGCGCATTCGCATCATGCATCCTTTCGCCGTTTTCCAGGGATTCACTGGCGATCACGGAAGCCCTTTTCCGCATGGCGGTTTCATAGGATGCCAGGGCGTCGTGTACCGAAACATAACCGGTGCCGGTCAGGCTTTCGCTCAGCTCCAGGGCATCGAGCATCGCCATATTGACGCCTTCCCCTGCAAACGGCGGCATCACATGGGCGGCATCACCGATGAGGGTAACGTTCGGGAGTGTCTCCCAGTCCTGGTCCAGGGGCATGCAGCGGATCGGCCTTGGGATAAAAGGGACCGACGTGTTTTCAAACAGCGGGTACCAGAGGTCGCTCCATTCCGCGTATGCTTTCTTAAACCATTCCAATACCTGTGAGCGGTCGGAAAAGTCTAAACCGCTTTCTGAAACCCAGCCTTCTTCGGTTTTGAAGCTCGCATAGAACCCGATGACCCCGTCCGCTTTCTGTCCCATCAGGATATCCTTTTCATTTCCGAAAGCCATTACCTTGCCGCCGCGGAGGAGCCCGGCGATTTCAGGAACCTTCTGTTCAGCGTTATCAATATTGCCCTCAAGCATCGTGATGCCGGAATAAAACGAATTGATATCGGTGATGTAGGGCCTGATTTTCGAGTTGGCGCCGTCGGCCCCGATCACCAGGTCGGCATACGCTTCCGATCCGTTTTTAAAATGCATCAGCCAGCCGCCGCCCTGTTTTTCCATGGACAGGAAGTGGCAGTCCCAGATGATATTCTCAGGGGGTATCGAGTC
This sequence comes from Chryseobacterium gregarium DSM 19109, assembly GCF_000430845.1. Taxonomy (GTDB): domain Bacteria; phylum Bacteroidota; class Bacteroidia; order Flavobacteriales; family Weeksellaceae; genus Chryseobacterium; species Chryseobacterium gregarium. Next base: position 421,451 of record NZ_AUMU01000002.1, read on the forward strand.
CAGTAAAATCTTCCGTAAAGCGCCCCGGTCTATTTCAGGGCGGAAATATTCGTGCCCGAAATCTTCTTCTCTGACGACGTCAGGGTCATGGTCGCTGAAGACCACGTTGCCCTGTTCATCGGTAATCGTTGTTTTGTCGGCTTCCGGCATATAATGGTCTTTAAACGCCTCCAGCAATCCCGCTTTCCGGATCGCGGCCAGCCCCGAATGTTCGTGCAGGTCGAGCGGCGCTCCCTGTACCCGGGCACTCCGGTCGGCATCCCGTTCATAAACGGTCACGTCAACGCCTTTCAGCTGCAGAAGCCTGGCTAAGGTCAGCCCGCCGGGGCCGCCGCCTATGATGGCCACTTTTTTATTCTGTAATCCCATATCTTTAGATTTAGGCGGCAAAGTTATTTTGGGCCGTAGACTAAAAATTGTAAAAAACGGTCATTCTTATTTTGGTGCAGCTCTTTCGGCGAAACCCCTGAGAGCCGCTTCACCTCTTTGATGAAGTGGGACTGGTCGGTAAAATTAAGCTGGGGGTACAGGGTGCCGTCTTTGATGTGGGCCAGCGAAGCCTGGAAGCGGAGGATTTTACAGTAAGCCTTCAGCGGGAGCCCGAACTGCCGGGTAAAATACCGGTTGACCTGGCGCGGGCTCCACGAAATCTTTTCGGAGAGCTCGGCAATGGGAATTTCGCCGTCCGAAGCAAAAACCAGTTCAAACAATCTCTGTTTACGCACATCCACTTCTTCAGGCAGAAGGGAACTGATTTTCCCGGTCATCTTCTCACAAAATACCTCAAAATGATCCAGGTCTTCTATTGTGAACCCCCAGAAATCATCCGGCATCAGTTTTCCGCTGTTAAGGAGATCCGCCACCGGAAAGCCGAAGAGGTATTCGATGGCCAGCGGATTGAAACTGACCGAACAGAAATCCGAGACTTCCTGGTCAGGGTATTTAGGCTGGGTTTCCAGCCCCAGCAATGCAACCCGTATTCTGTTATCTTTGGTTTTTGAAAAAATCAGATCAATCCTTCCGTTGGGGACCACCACGGCCTGGTGCCGGTTGGAGAAGTTCCGCAGCGACGAAAAACAACAGACAAAATCCTGTATCGATTCATCAGGCTGAAGGAGTTTAAAATCTAAAGGGTGTCCCATGGTTGAAAAAGTGTGTGCGTGGGTAAAATTAAGGGTTTATTTATGACAGTCTAAACTAAATATTTCGGGTGATGATCTTTCAAAATGAAACGTCTGGGATTAATAGATTATATTTTAAGATTTTCTTTTTGCTAATACTGTCCTTATTCCGACTTCACTTTTTAGGATGAATTACTTGACGTAGACTGTAATGAATATATAATAGGCACTGCAATTCTTAAAAGCTGAGATCGCTGATATTATATTGTATTTATATAACTATAATGATTAAAAGTAAATTATCTCTTTTCTAATCAAATAAGGGAAAATCCCAACTCTCGTCAGTATTATTTAAATAAAGAGTCATTAAAAAATTCTTGCAATGTAATTTTTAAAAGTGTACAAAACCTATTGATGGTATAGATTGTAACACCACGCTCACTTTCAAAACTTTCCCATCTGTTGACCTGTTGTCGGTCTATATCATGAAGTTTAGCAAACTCACTTTGGCTTAATCCGGTGGATTCTCTAAGATTTATTAACCTTTGAGTTATTTTATTTCTAAGCTCAATATCATATTTGGTAAGTTTGCTCATGAAGCAATTTTAAAATATTTAGAAAAAATAATTGTAATCCATTTGGTTTACATTGTGATTTTTATCTATATTTGGAAAAGATTACTGATTAAAGTAATTTTGCGATACTTCAACGAACAATAGAAGCTATTGCTTAGAATCTCGTATCAGAAAACTGGTAATTTTTAGCACACGAGAAGATAAGCGGAAGCTCACGACCTAGGCGTGGGTTCTCTTATCTGTGTGCACGGTATACCAGTACCTCTGATTCAGATATTGTAGAATCCATGCCGTTTTATTTTCATGCCGTCCGGTATTCTGCAACCCTTCTAAGCCTGCTTTTTGAAATATGGATGCCGCCGGAGATCCTGTAATGTATTTCGCTGCGCTGCATTCAGAATGACATTGAACGATAGGGTGTACAACCTATTGCGGGGCTTCAACAGGCTCAATCATCAAAACGACAAACTTTGGCCGTTAGAAATTAACCGGCCCGCTAAATCTAAAGCCCTTCCTGCAAAAGCCAACGCTGCGCAGAAAGAGCGGGGGAGGAGCATGCCGTACCATCATCAAACCATGAAAACCCTGCAGGCGCAGCCGTCTGAAGACGGCCGCCCGCTTGCAGCCTGCCCGGCCGGAACCGCAATGCCGGCAGGCCCTTAACCCAAAAACATCTTGCTATGAAAAAGAAAAACAGAGATTTTGAATCCGGAGGCTGGACAGACCGCAGGAAACATTCTGCCCTCAGCCTGATGGACACCTTTTTCCAGTTCCATGAACCGGCAGCCGCCAAAAACAGGCTCTATGACATGATGGCGTACGCCCGGAACCGGGAAGTCCTGATGAAAGACAACCCGTCCGTGGTCTTCCACTTTTACCTGTCGCTCCGGTCGTTTGTCCGCGCCGGCTACGGCCTGCAGTCCAAAACAAAGAAATGGGCACTCCATCCTCCGGCAGCACCGGTGCCGCCTCCGGTGCTGGGTTCCCTTTCGGAGGACGAATACCGGGATCCGTTCCTGGTGTTCCGGAAAGCGTTCGGCAGATTCAGCATCAGGGACTTTGACCATTTCCTGGCGGAGGCGGTGTATTTCTCCCTCGGCACCTTCTGCAATGCCCCCGAAGGCGATACCGTCACCCCGTTCATCCACCTGAACAAAATGCTCGATGCCGCCCAGCTCATCCTCGAAAGAAGAACCCATAAGCACCATGCTCAGGCCCCCGCACCCGCCACATCTTAAAGAATAGTATTCAGTATAACAAAACTGCCAAAAATGAATTAAAAACCTGCATTTGGGTTAACGACTTTCGTCACTGAAAACACCCATGACCTTAAACTTTTAGCGTTAAGCAAATTGAAAGAGTGGGCCACCAAGAAAAGTTTTATGTTTGAAGCGCGGCTAGAGTATTGAATTAAAAAAACCAATAGCCAATCCGCGCAAGTTTTAAACTTTTCAGCGTTGGCTCAATTTGTAGCGTTAAGAAAGTTTTAAGTCTTGATCTTTTGGTTCTTTTGCATCAAGGCAAAAGAACTCAATAAATATAAAAATAAAAAAAGCCTTGTCCCTAAAGTTTGGCGACCCGGGAAGAGCATAGTTTAAAAAAGTTTAATAAAACCTATAAACAATATGAGAGTATTTCTTTATGGAACTGACCATTCTAACTGTTAACCACACCACGACCTTAAACTTTTAGCGTTAAGCAAATTGAAAAGGATAGGCCACAGAAAAAAAGTTTTCTGTCCGAAGCGCGGCCACAAGATTGAACTGAAAGACAAATACTCCATCCGCGCAAACCTAACGCAGTGGTTAGACGACCAACGGGAGTCAATTTTAAACTTTTCAGCCTTGGCTCAATTTGTAGCGTAAAAGTTTTAAGTCTTGATCTTCTGGTTCGTTTTGGATCAATCCAAAATGAAGGAATAAACATAAAAATAAAAAAGCCCTTTACCAAAAGTTTGGCGACCCGGGAAAGCGCATGGTTTAAAGAAAGTTTAATGAAAATCCCAAAATAATGATGAACACAGCATAACAACACCGACTGCGAGTAAAAAATGACCTAAAAACTTTTAGCGTTAAGCAAATTGAAAGGGTAGGCCACAGAAAAAAAGTTTTATGTCCGAAGCGCGGCTGCAGTATTGAATTAAAAACCCAATAGCCAATCCGCGCAAGTTTAAACTTTTCAAGCGTTGGCTCAATTTGTAGCGTAAAAGTTTTAAGTCTTGATCTTTTGGTTCTTTTGCATCAAGGTAAAAGAACAAATAAAAAACTTTCCCAAAAGTTTGGCGATCACAGGGAAAGCGCATGGTTTAAAGAAAGTTTAATGAAAATCCCAAAATAATGATGAACACAGCATAACAGCATCGACTACAAGCCAATAATGACCTAGAAGTCTGGAGCGTAATCGATCACCGGTTCTCTATACAAAATTATTTTTCAAATAATTTTTACTCGAACTGCCGTCTGTAGTTTATCGATCGACGCGATTGAATGGTTTAGCCTCCAATAGACTATTAAACTTTTAGCGTTAAGCAATTTGAAAGTAGGGGGCAACCAAGAAACCATTTATGGTTCGGCGAAACCAATAAAAAATAAGCAATAATGAGCCAAAAGTTTCCTGTCCGAAGCGCGGCTACAATACTGAATTAAAAAACCAATATCCAATCCACGCAAGTTTAAACTTTTCAGCCTTGGCTCAATTTGTAGCGTAAAAGTTTTAAGTCTTGATTTTTTGGTTCGTTTTGTATCAAGACAAATGAACGAATAAACATAAAAATAAAAAAGCCCTTTACCAAAAGTTTGGCGATCACAGGGAAAGCGCATGGTTTAAAGAAAGTTTAATGAAATCCCAAAACAATAATGAACATAGTATAACAACACCGACTGTGAGTAAAAAACGACCTAAAAACTTTTAGCGTTAAGCAAATTGAAAGTAGGGGGCCACCAAGAAAAGTTTTATGTTTGAAGCGCGGCTAGAGTATTGAATTAAAAAACCCAATAGCCAATCCGCGCAAGTTTAAACTTTTCAGCGTTGGCTCAATTTGTAGCGTTAAGAAAGTTTTAAGTCTTGATCTTTTGGTTCTTTTACATCAAGGTAAAAGAAAAAATAAAAAACTTTCCCAAAAGTTTGGCGACCCGGGAAAGCGCATGGTCTAAAGAAAGTTTAATGAAAACGCAAAACAATGAAAAATGCGTTTATAAAATGATGATGCATACAGAATAACAACACCGACCGCGAGTAAAAAACGGCCTAAAAACTTTTAGCGTTAAGCAAATTGAAAAGGATAGGCCACAGAAAAAAAGTTTTCTGTCCGAAGCGCGGCTGAAATACTGAATTAAAAAACCAATATCCAATCCGCGCAAACCTAACGGAGTGGTTAGACGACCAACGGGAGTCAATTTTAAACTTTTCCAGCGCAGGCTCAATTTATAGCGTAAAAGTTTTAAGTCTTGATCTTTTTGGTTCTTTTGCATCAAGGCAAACCCGCAAGGGTTCGCTGATTCATAAAAAATTAGACTGGACAGAAGCAAAAGAACGAATAAAAAAAGCAAAATTGAACCATAGTAAGCGAACACAAGTTTTTAATCTTTCGCAGATGAGGCAAATGGTGCCGTTTTTATGGACATCTCACCACCAGCGGCCCGCAATTTCAAATTTTATAAACATCAAACATTCATGCAGTAAAAATTTCTGCCGATTTATCCAAAAAAAAGGACATCATCCATTTGCGAAATATTCAAACAAATACACAAAAAACTGACGATTTATCAATAAATTGTCGAAAAGGCCCGGTTTTACGGGTGTTCTTCGACACTTGTTCGGGTGCTCTTCGACAGTTCTTCGGAAAAACCCCTGTTTTCCGAAGCCGACCCGAAGAAGACCCGAAGCGGACCCGAAGAAATGCCGGATATGACCGGTCACAGGCTGCCAAAACCTGCCAAAACCTGCCAAAACCGGACACAAGCTGCCAAAACCTGTTCAGGCCATGGCCAATTCAAAAACCGGTGATACCTTTGTTCCGTTAACCCAAAAAAGCAACCCCATGGCACCAATCACAAAAAGGACCCCGGCAGATTTTCAGGAAAAGCAGGAACGGCAGCGGGCACCAAACGGCCTGGACAGGACTTCATCCGGAGCAGGCCAGGTGCCGCCCGCTGCTCCGGCCGGTGAAGTCCAGACGGGGCACCGGATTTCCCCGGCCGCTGAAGAGCATCGCCGCAGCCCCACAGCCCGGAAAGGGGATCTATCCGGCGTGGCAGGACCCTCCCGGCAGCAGACAGACCCATGCGGCCTGTTGCCATAAAGTTTCAGCCATGTCCGGAATCTCAGAAGCGCTTGCAGGCAGGACGGGCCTAATGGCGGACAGTACGCTGCCGGATGAGGATGCCGGCAAGAAAATCCGGTTCGGAGTGTACTTCAACAACGCTTAACAGGCGCCGGCTTTCCACAGGGCATACCCCGGCGCCCTAACCCCGATGTAACATGTTATCTACTGATGTAGTCTGATCTCCATCCGGAAGGATGGGGATTTTTTGTGAGAGGCCCGGATGAAGGGGTGCCGGTCAGATTAAAAAGGTTGTCAAATACCCAAGGCAGGGTGATTCCGGATTTCAGCCCTTTCGCATTCGTAATGAGGAGGATTCAACGGAATGGCAGCAATCAGCTTTGCAGTGGATGAATGGGATGCCGTTCGATATATTTGATGAAATAAGATATTAATTTGCATCATCCGATTATTATGCTTATATTTGTAGAATAATAAGGCTGCTGCCTGGGTAAATATGAAGCTCATTTTCATGTATTGCCCCACAGACGCTCAATTTTGTCATTAATTTTTAGATGCACTTTCTTTAAGACGTTCGATTTTCACTCTTAAATTCCAAACATCCATATTTTTCTCTCAAAAATTTATTATCGTTTTGATGCGAATCAGGACACCGGGATATGGAATCCTTTAACAAACAGAATACAATAATTTTTTAATACATATACAATGCAACAAGGAACAGTAAAATTCTTTAACGATGCCAAAGGATTTGGTTTTATTACTCCATCAACAGGTGGACAGGATGTTTTCGTACACTCTTCAGGTTTAGTGGATGAGATCCGTGAAAACGATGTCGTAACATTCGATTTACAAAATGGAAACAAAGGGGTTAACGCCGTTAACGTTAAAATAGCGTAATTGAGGTTAACAACCCTATAGGTTATATCAAGAGCAGATAATTTCTTATCTGCTCTTTTTTTTATTTATTTATTGGTTTTTCCAGGGAATCTTAGCCCCGGCCATGAGTTTATGTAAAATTATTTTCCAAAACCATTTTTCACCGATGATGGCGGCGATGCCGGTTTTAGGTGCATGCCGTTTTATTTTGATTGAAATAAATTCATCAATTCCTTAAAACTATTACGAATTCCAAAACGGCGTAACCTTCCTTTATATTGTTGATGTTTTTCTTTATTCACCGGCATTGAAAAGCCGGGAAACCTTCCCGGACAGAACAGCCAAGGCCACCCCAAAATGTTTAAGGAGACCAAACCCGGTAACACCAACTTCGTGGCAATTCCCCAAACAGCATTCCTGACCCGTTCCGTTTTCTTCAGGCCCGGAAACCCGCCTGCACTGATAACGGTGCGGAATGAAAAGGAAGTGGGGTATTCATGAGTGTCCTGAAGATGGTAAAAATAACAGAATGTCAGCTGGTTACCTATTTTCCGGCTGTCATCAATGCACTGCACCCCATTCAGGTCAATGATCCGGGTCGTTCACCGGTTTTTTCAAAACGGTTTGGTGGGTTACCTGGCCATTATTCCTTCCCGTAACAATTTGTTAACATTAAATAAAAAAATCCGGCTCTGAAAACATGTAATTTTACTTCATGGGAAAGAAGAAAAAAAAGGTAACCAAAGAGCAGCTGGATGAACTCAAGGATCTGAGAAAGCAGCTGACACCGCAGTTATCCATTGACAATAAAATCAACACCCTGATTCAGGTAAGCCAGGTGCTGAGAACGATTAACCTGACCAGTACCTTCTCCAGCAATATCTCTACGGAATTTACCGGACTTGAAGTTTTCGGGGAACGGTATAAAAATTTCCCGAGAATAACCTCTGTGATTGATGATGCGATTGTATATTATGATGAGCAGTTAAAATCATTCTGAACCGGCCATCATCTGAATTCAGAATGATATAATTTTTATCAGCCTGAATTTTTATGAATCAAATAAAAGAAAAAATGTATCGGGAACGGCAGGCGTATTCAGCTTCCCGGTATGATTTTTTTCCAGACTCTGTTCAGGCTGCGGCTGTTTTGTCAAAGGATTATCCGGCCACAGAGTTCAGCACACTACTTAAGAGAGGGGTTTACTCAAAACCTCTAGGCGGCACAGAATCATCATCTCTGTTTTCCGCGGCAGCAATCAGAATTTTTAAAGCCCATCGGTGTCACTTATCATACATCCCTTCAGAAAACCCCTTAAAAAATAACGGCTGTATTCAGTTGCCCTTTAATGGTTTACAAGGATTTCCGGATTTCTTATATTCTTTTATTTTTTTCATCATCGGCATTTCCGTAAATTTATGGGCTGATAACAGAATTCATATAATATCAGTACAATGGAAGGATATAATTTCGGAATGATCGGCCTCGGTGTTATGGGGCGGAACCTCCTTTACAACATTGCCGATAACGGCTTTTCAATAGCAGGATTTGACCTTGACGCGGTAAAAATAAGAGAATTACAGGAAGGCATGACCCCTGCAACGAAAGTCATCAGTACGGCGACGGTACAGGATTTTGTAGCTGCACTGGAAAGCCCCAAGAAAATTATCCTGATGGTGCCTGCCGGCGTTCCTGTGGATGCGGTTCTGGACAGCCTTACCCCTCTTTTAAGTCCCGGTGATATCGTGATTGATGCAGGGAATTCCTATTTCAAGGATACCGAGAGGCGGGTGGCTGATCTGAAGGAAAAAGATCTCCATTTTATGGGAATCGGGGTTTCCGGAGGTTCAGAGGGAGCCAGAAGAGGGCCGAGCATTATGCCCGGGGGCGATCTGGAAGCCTTTAAATTAATCCAGCCGATGCTGGAAGCCATTGCTGCAAAAGTGAATGGGGAAGCCTGCACGGCCTATATGGGCAACGGGGCTGCCGGGAACTATGTGAAGATGGTTCACAACGGAATTGAATATGCGATTATGCAGCTGATCAGTGAAGCGTACGACCTTCTGCGAAAAGGGGCCAACCTGAATAACGAGCAATTATACGAAGTGTTCAGGCAATGGAACAGCGGTGAGATGAATTCTTACCTGATCGAGATCACCAGGGATATTTTCAGACAAAAAGATGATCTGGAAGACGGTTATCTTGTTGACCGGATTTTAGACAAAGCCGGCGCCAAAGGCACCGGAAAATGGACTTCCGAGCAGGCCATGGAAATCGGCGTTTCGATCCCGACCATTGATACGGCGGTGACCTCAAGAATCTTATCCGCTTATAAAGAAGAGAGAAGCCAAGCTTCCCGGTTATACGCCAAAAACGAAATTGCAAGCCCTGAAAATACGGAGCTGTTCATCAAAGAAGTAGGGGAGGCGCTGTATCTGGCGACATTGATCAGCTATGCCCAGGGCCTCGCTTTACTGGTGAAGGCTTCTGAAGAATACCGTTTTGAAACTCCATTAAAAGATGTGGTGAAGATATGGAGAGGGGGATGTATCATCCGTTCTGCCTTATTGAAGAAATTTTATGCCGCCTATTCAGAAAATCCGGATCTATCTAATATTTTACTCAATCAGGATATTTCCGAAATCGTTAAGGATAAAATTTCCTCCTTAAGAAAAACTGCGGCATTTGCCGTTTCAAACGGAATTTCAAGCTTGGGGATCCAGACTGCTTTAGGCTATTTTGATACCTATACTACAGAATCCCTGCCGGTCAATTTAATACAGGCCCAGCGTGATTATTTCGGAGCCCATACCTATCAGAGAACCGACCGGGAAGGGGTTTTCCATACCCTTTGGCAAACTGCAACCATTTAATATCCGCAAAAAATGAGTGAAAATAAAGTCCTGCAGCCAACGACCGTCATTATTTTTGGCGCAACAGGGGATCTGGCCAAAAGAAAACTTTTTCCGGCGTTTTACAATTTGTACATCGACGGCAGAATGCCGAAAGGCTTCAATATTCTGGCCTTGGGAAGAGCAGACAACAGCGATGAATATTTTAAGAATTACATCCGGAAAAACCTCGAACAGTTCTCCAGGAAGAAAGTAAGTTCGGAAGATTGGGCGGGATTCCAGGCCCATATCACCTATTTCCGGCATCAGCTGGATGAAGAAAGTTCTTATCAGGACTTATACCAGAAATTAGAAAAATTTGACGGGGTCTACGGAAAAAGAGGGAACCGGTTGTTTTACTTATCCATCGGTCCCGATTTTGTTTCTACGATATCCAACCATATCAAAAATACTTCGTTAGCTTCCGATTCCGAAAAGGACAGGATCATCATCGAAAAACCTTTCGGGCACGATAAACAGTCGGCGATAGAGCTCAACAGCCTGCTGGCCGAGACTTTTGAAGAAGAGCAGATTTACCGGATCGACCATTATCTGGGGAAGGAAACGGTACAGAACATACTGGCATTCAGGTTTGGGAATTCAATTTTCGAACCGTTGTGGGACTGTAAGCATATCGAATCCGTGCAGATTACGGTAGCTGAAGAAGTGGGGGTGGAAACGAGGGGAAGTTTTTACGAACAGACCGGGGCACTCCGTGACATGATCCAGAACCACCTGCTGCAGATCCTCTGCATGGTGGCCATGGAACCGCCGGCTTCCATAGAATCAGGGGAAATCAGGGACCGTAAGGTAGATGTCCTGAAATCCATCCGCCGGATTTCTTCCGATAAAGTGGACCATTATGCCGTAAGGGGCCAGTACGGAAAAGGGACCGTCAACGGCGTTAAAGCCAAAGGCTACCGCCAGGAAGACGGCATCGCTCCGGACTCAAATACGGAAACTTTTGTGGCCGTAAAATTCTATCTCGACAACGAAAGGTGGCAGGATGTTCCATTCTACGTGCGTACCGGAAAGAAAATGAAAGAAAAGCATTCTTACATCACCATCCAGTTTAAGCCGCTTCCGCATTCCACATTCTCCGAGAGCTCACAGCAGTTATCTGCCAACAGGCTGATTATCAATATCCAGCCTCTGATGGACATCAGGCTGCAGTTTATGGCAAAACAGCCGGGGCTTTCCCTGGTCTTAAAGCCCGTGGAGATGATCTTCGATAATTTCGCCTGTCAGGAAGATACCCCTGAAGCTTACGAAACCTTGTTGCTGGATGCACTGATGGGTGACCTTACCCTGTTTATGCGTTCCGATCAGGTAGAGGAAGCCTGGGATGTGGTGAAAACCATCCAGGAAACCTGGGAAGGCAGAAAAGATTCATCATTTCCCGATTATGAAGCGGGAAGCTGGGGCCCTGAAGAAAGTTTTGCCCTGGTTGAGAGGCAAGGCCACAGCTGGGTTTAAGATGTTTTAAATTTAAATAAAAAGAACATGAATATTACCGTATTTGACGATTTAGATACCTTATATAAAAAAGCAGCCGGCCATTTTGTTGAATTATCAAAAAAATCGATTGAGAGACACCACCGTTTTACGGTGGCACTCAGCGGAGGCTCGTCCCCCAAAGCGATTTTTAATTTACTGGCCACTCAGGAATACGCGGAACAAATCGAATGGAATAAAGTGTATTTCTTTTGGGTTGACGAACGTTGGGTTCCTCTGAATGATGAAAAAAGCAATGCGAAAATGACTTTTGAAGCGCTTTTAAACAAAGTTCCGGTCAATAAAGACCAGATTTTCCCGATGTACAAAGACGACATTGAGCCGGAAGCGTATGCCAAGGAATATGAGCAGGAGATCAGAAATGTCCTGGGCGATGAAGGGGTCTTCGATTTCATTCTTTTAGGAATGGGCGATGACGGCCACACCGCCTCTCTGTTTCCGGGTGAAAGTATTCTGGATGAAACTGAAAAATGGGTGGATGCCTATTACCTGAAACCTCAGGAAATGTTCAGGATCACTTTAACGGCCCCGATCATCAATAAGGCCGAAAATATCCTGGTGGTGGCATTCGGTGAGAATAAAAAGCAGGCTTTGAATGAAGTGTTAAACGGAGAGTACCAACCCAAAATGTATCCGTTACAGCTGATCAGTAAAAAACAAGGGTTTGAGTTTTTCACCGATGAAAAGGCAATGAGCTGAAACCAGATGTATTAAAATCAACAATAAGATAAAACAGGCAGCACCATTAGGATTCTAATGGTGCTGTTTTTTTATTTAAATCCCCAAAAAGTTTCCATCTTTATGATAAGGACTCGGGAAACTTCAAGAAAAGCTTCTTCTTAAAAACAATAATTAATCGATTTTAAACAATAAATAATTGCTTTCTTATTTTGAAATGTTATCTTTGTTAAAACACGACGAGTTCTGTCGCATTGCACATATACCTTTGCTTCAGAAAAATAAATAAGAATAATGTAAAATTTACAGCTGATATTATTCACATTAAATTGACGTTTTACATTTCCTTATAGTGAATTAAAAACAATACTTTTGCAGCGATTTAAAAATTAATAACAACAATTACTCAAATTATACCAAGCATGAAAAAACTCTACATGAGTGCACTTACCGTGTGTGCCGTCCTGGGGACGTATGCCCAGGATATAGTCTGGCAGAAGGACCTCAAATCCTCTACCCAGGACTTCCTTTCGCAGGTGACCACCACCATTGACCAGCAATATTTAATTACCGGAAGCTCCATTCAGTCAGTCCAAAAAACGGCAGCCGGCAACGGGCAGCAGAACAATGGTTACGATTTTCATTTGATAAAATTAAACCCGCAGGGAGAAGAGGTCTGGGAAAAATACTTCTCCGGAAAGAACCATGATTTCTTATCCGCCACCGTCAATACCCAGGAGGGCGGGTTTCTCGCCGTTGGTACCAGCTATTCGGGAAAAGGCCTGGATAAAAAGGAAGATTCCAAAGGCGGCTCGGACCTCTGGCTGATCCGGATCAATGAGTTCGGGGATGAATTATGGCAGAAAACCATCGGCGGCGCTTCGGATGAAGAGGCAAGAGCCGTGATCCAGACGACAGATTTCGGGTTCTTTGTAGCCGGGAATGTTGCCTTCGGCTCCGCTCAGGCAACGGGAAAAGGGTACGGCTCCAAAGATGTTTTGATTGTAAGGCTGGATAAAAACGGGAAAGAAATCTCGCAGCTCATCTTAGGCGGAAAAGGCCTCGATGAAGTGGAAAAGATGGTCCCGACCCAAGACGGCGGGGCTTTACTGGGCATCTATTCAAGAAGCAGTGCCGGCGGATCAAAGAAAACCGAAAACTACGGCGAGGGCGATTACTGGATCATTAAGCTCAGTAAAGACGGCAAGGTAGAATGGGAGAAAAACTTCGGCGGCAGCGGCGATGACCATCTGCGGACTTTAGCTTTAACATCAACCGGCTATCTGATCGGCGGGGAATCCAGATCGGAACGGTCGGGTAATAAAACGGTTGGGATTGAAGAAGGAACTGACTTATGGTTAATTTCTCTGGATGAAAAAGGCGAAGAGATCTGGCAGAAGTCGTACAGCTTTAAGAACCGGGATGTGCTGATGGGGATGAGTGTGGTGGCAAAGAGACAGGATACAAGAGATAAGAATCAAGATACAAGAACCAAGAGCCAAGATGTTACCACGGGAATTCTGATAGGCGGGTATACGCAGGCTGAAGGCAGGATAGAGAGTAATGATGAGACGTTCTGGATGCTGTACCTTGACCAGAACGGGAATGAGCAGTGGCGGAAGCATGTGAAGGGAGAATCCAGCAAAAGAGAAGAGAGATTGTCAGATATTAAACTCAACAGAGATGGTTCAATCATCCTGGCGGGAACGAGCGCAGAGGAACTGGGGAAAGAGAACTGGAAGATCGTAAAACTTGGCGATAAACAAATCGACCAGTTAATAGAAAAGCAGGATATTAAGATCTACCCGAACCCGGTGAGTGATTATGCCTATGTGGAGATTGGGTTTAACTTTAAAGAAGCGGATATTACGCTGTATGATATGGGCGGAAGGCAGCTGCAGAGCCTGAAGACTAAGAACAAAGTAACGAAGATCAATACCCAGGCATTGGTGCAGGGAGCTTATCTGGTCAGTGTAAAAACCGATACGAATAAATCCGCGAGCTCGAAACTGATTAAAAAATAAACACACATGAAAAAGATAACAACTGTACTTATCGCAAATGCATTTTTAAATATTTACGGGCAGAAAATGGATCATATCCAAAATATAACCCCGCAACCTCCTGAAATAAATGCTATTTTAAAATCTTTTGAAACTCCTGTATCACTATATACCGGAAGTCCTGACATTTCGGTTCCTGTTTACAGCATTAAGGAAGGAGATATTAATTTTGATGTACGATTATCTTACAATGGTACAGGTATAACTGTTGGAGAACGATCTTCATGGGTTGGTTTGGGATGGAATTTATCCGTTCCCACTCTTGTAAGAAATGTAAGACAAGTTCCTGATGATCTTCCTCAAGGGTTCTTTTATGAAACTCAATATACCGTTGATAATGTTTATAATTTGGAAAGTACCATTGGGCCTAATGTTCGTCTAACTGACATTCCTTCAGTTTGTCCACAATGCAGTACTATAGGTACTCGATTCAGAGAGGGACAACTGGATTTAGAGTCCGATGATTATAGAATAACACTTCCTGACGGGAAAAGTATTTCCTTTATGGTTAATCAGGAAAGAGATACACAGCATCCGATTGGGCATATTGTACAATTTCCCGACTCCGATTATAAGATTAACTATGTTACCTCTTCCGGGAATTGGGAAATCACCAGCCCCCAAGGGTTTCAGTATATATATAGTATGGGTAATACAATAATCTCACAACATACCTATACGATTGGCGGAACCTCAATAGGCACTGAAACACCGGTAAAAGATCAGACATACAGAAGCACTTGGGCTTTATCAAAAATAATAAGTCCCAATAACCGTACTTTGAATTTCGAATATGATCCTGTTTTGTACGAAGATTGCGACCTCGTTAACCAAACAAAAACAGTTGCAGTTGATGAAACTGCTTTCCCTGATGACGGAAGAAATGTAGTTTACACCAATTATTCCAAAATTAAGGGTAGAAATTTATATATAAGCAGAATATGGGGAGATTTTGGAGAGGTTCTGTTTAATAAAGACGGGCGTTTGGATTACACTACTTATGGTAAAAAACTAAACACTATTGAAATAAAAAATAAAGCAGGCCTAATAAACAGGGTGTCATTTGATTATGATTACATGACCAGCATGTCATCTTCACCAAAATATACCTGCAACAGATTTGAGAATGATAATGATATTTCTAAAAGATTGATGCTAAAGAAAATCATATTCAATTCTGAAACTCAAAAGCCGGTATCCTATCAATTTAATTACAATACCTTGGCTTTACCCAACCGTTTGTCTTTTGCAAGAGACTGGTGGGGATATTATAACGGACAGGACAATAATCCTGGCCTGACACCAAGTATTGATGTGGTAATGACAGAAGAAAATAACAGAGATGTGAAGCCTGCTTTTACAAAAGCAGGTTCTTTAGAAGAGATCATTTATCCTACCGGAGGAAAAACCAAATTTCATTTTGAAAGCAACAGAGGTATTTTTCATGATTACAATACTTCACTGCAACAAAAAACCCATGATATTATTCCGTTTATTGTTCAAGATCATCTTTTTTCAACTAATGAGAATACTACGCCGATGCTTAATAAGGTATATCAATATCCCCTAACAATTTCAGCAAATGAAGCAACAACTAAAGGAATGCAGCCTGTTGAAATATTTACAACTACAAACCAATGTATTTACCCGGCTGAATCACTTCCCTTAAGCAATAGCTGTTCTATTTATTATTCCGTTATCGATAATAATAATGAAATTATTATCCCAAAGTCCTTACTGAGAAATGATGTATCAAGAACATTAGAAATCCCAAAAAATAAATTAACTAATGGGTTGAAATTAAAAGTTGAATTATACTCAGGAAAAGCACTGCCTTACACTCAGGTTTTTGATTATAACCAGCATGAAGCTACAATCAGCTTTAAAAATAAGGTAATCGATACCACATTGGCTAAAATTACCCCATATGGTACCGAAGTCCCATTTGGAGGATTAAGGATCAAAAGGATTGAAAATTATGAAAATACCCTAAATCCAGTTATAAAAGAATATGACTATAAAGCTGAAGGTATTGAAACCGGATTATCTTTATTTGAGCTGGATTTTCTTCAAGCAATACCAGGTAGAACGTTTATGGCTTCGCAAAGCAGGTTTCCTATGCAAACAGGAAACGGATCTTTAATTTCTTATACAGAGGCAAAAGAATTCAGAATAAATCCTATTAACAATGACCGCAATGCTATTTCACATGGTTTTGACAACAGGTATATGTGGGGAAGCTTTTCAGGTTCTTGTTTCTTTAATAATGGCATTGGTGATGGTTTGCAATCTGCTTCAGTTCCCTGTTATGAGCATCCAATGAATGGTAAATCAAGATCTGTTAATTACGCAGATAAACAGATAGAATTGTATGATTATCAAGATGTCATGACTGCAGGTAAAAATCTACACTTAGTGTATGGAATGGATTTCGACAGGGT
This sequence comes from Chryseobacterium gregarium DSM 19109, assembly GCF_000430845.1. Classification (GTDB taxonomy): domain Bacteria; phylum Bacteroidota; class Bacteroidia; order Flavobacteriales; family Weeksellaceae; genus Chryseobacterium; species Chryseobacterium gregarium. The sequence continues at coordinate 437,896 of NZ_AUMU01000002.1, forward strand.
AATCAAACTTAAAGATTATACTTATATGATGACGGGGCCAAACCAAGTCTATTTAGGAGCAGAATTCTTTTACTATAAATTCAAAAACTTTGATGATCCCGATTATTCTAAAGAAACAAAGGACTATTTGAACGGAAAAGAACTTATTACTAAAACTGAATATAAAAGCCTGCATCCCAGCCATCACCAGATGACGAAAGAAAAGGTAGAACTGCCGGATGGCACAGTAACCGAAACCAACTACGGCTACGCCCACGAGAAAGGCAACCAACTGATGATTGACCGGAACATGATTGGCATTCCTTTGGAAACCACTACGACCCAGACCAAAGAAGGGGTGACCAAAACCTTAGGGAAAACCGAAACCCTTTATCCTGCCTCGGTTCCTACACCTCAGGCCGGCAGCCTGCTCCTTCCGTTATCCGTAAAATCATCGGACCAGCTGACGGGGGTAATGTCCACGGAAGCTTCTTACGATAAGTACGACGAAAAAGGTAATATTCTTCAGTACACGACCAAGGATGGCATTCCGGTAACGATAGTCTGGGGCTACAACAAGACCCAACCGATTGCCAAGGTGGAAGGGATCACCTATGACCAGCTGACTTCCCTGGTTTCCCCGACTGCCATTGTCACGGCTTCCGATAATGATGCGGCGGACCCTGCCAAAGAAGGTTTGCTTCTGGATGCCCTGAACAGCTTCAGGAAAAACAGCCAGCTGGCGGGTATGAAAGTAACCACGTATACCTACGACCCGCTGATCGGGGTAACCTCGATCACCCCGCCATCCGGGATCCGCCAGGTGTTTGCCTATGATGCGGCGAACAGGCTTAAGGAAACGGGAGTGAGAAGCAAAAACAGTGCGGGAGCTTACACCGATAAGAAGGCTGCTGAATATAAATACAACTATAAGCCATAATAACCATGAGAACCGAGATACTAACCAAGACACTTCCGGTGCTGGCCATCGCCCTGGCATCCATGTCCTATGCCCAGACCAATACGGAGAACTATGTGCAGTCGAAAACCTGCCTTAATGACGACTGTACGAAAGTCTCTGAAGCCATTACCTATTTCGACGGCCTGGGAAGGGCCAAACAGATTGTCAGCGTCAAATCCACCCCTGCCGGGAAAGACCTGGTCACCCCGGTGACCTATGACGGGTTCGGGAGGAAGGTCAAGGATATCCTTCCGGTCCCTGCCCCTACCCAGAACTCGATGATCCATACCGGGATCGTGAATGAAAGCAGTGCCAATACCTATTACGGGGTAAGCAATGCCTATTCTGAGAAAGAGGTGGAGAACTCACCCCTGGACCGGGTCCTGCAGCAGGCTGCCCCGGGGGAGCCCTGGAAGATGAGCGCCGGGAAGACCCAGAAGCTTTCCTATGATGCCAATTTGGGGAACGAGGTAAAGAAGTTCAGGGCGGTTACCACTCCCAGTACCGTTAATAACGTGTCCACCGGTGTTTCCGCACTGTCGGTTTCTACAGAGAATTCCGGCTATTATCCGGCTGCTACATTGTATAAGAATACCGTAACGGATGAAGATGGGAACCCGGTCACGGAGTTTAAGAGCGGCCAGGGGCAGACGCTTCTGGTCAGAAGGAATGACGGCGGTCAAAATGTAGACACCTATTACGTCTACAACGACTACAACCAGCTGGCCTATGTGCTTTCTCCCAAAGCCGTGCAGCAGATTGCCCAGAACAATACGATAACGGATGTTGTTCTCAATGAGCTGTGTTACCAGTACCGCTACGACGGAAGGAGCCGCCTGGTAGAGAAAAAGCTTCCGGGCAAGGACTGGGAATGGATGGTCTATGATAAACAGGACCGCCTGGTACTGAGCCAGGACGGGATCTTAAGAACCGCTGTCAACACCTTTAACACCAGGGGCTGGCTGTTCACCAAGTACGACGGTTACAACCGGACCGTGCTTACCGGGTTCTATCCCAGTACCGAATCGCGCACGGCGGTACAGGCATATTTAAACAGCCTGCCTGCCGATACCCTGAATAACGAAGACCGTGTCCCGAATCCTGTAGTGATCAGTGGCATGAATGTATATTACAGGAACCTGGCGTATCCTTCCACCGGAACGGTATTGCTTGGGATTAACTATTATGACACTTACCCGTCGGAAGCCCCGGCCATTCCGGCAACGGTCCTGGGACAATATACTTTGGGCCAGGCAACGGGCGCAGAGAACGATGCCTCGACCAACAGCCTTCCCACGGCTTCCTATGTAAGGAACATCGAGGATACCAGGTGGACGAAGAACTACCCCTATTACGACACGATGGGAAGGGTGGTTTTCACCCATTCCATCAACCACCTGGGAGGCCGTACCCAGACAGAATCCAAACTTGATTTTGCAGGGGCAGTCCAGCAGAGCATTACCCGGCATAAAAGGCTTGCTGCCGATACGGACAGAGTCATCACGGAAAACTTTACCTATGATTCCCAGAACAGGCTGCTTACCCATACCCATCAGATAGACAGCAATACCCCTGAAATCTTAGCGCAAAACACCTACAATGAGCTTTCCCAGCTGAGTAATAAGAAAGTAGGGGGAACGGTAGCTTCAAATCCGCTTCAGAGCATTGATTATGCGTATAACATCCGGGGCTGGATGACCAAAATCAATGACCCGAAGAACCTGAGCGGGAAGCTCTTCGGCTATGAGATCAAATACAACCAGGTGGAAGGGCTGGAAACACCCGATGCTCTGGATGCCGGCTTAAAAGTGCTCCCAAGATACAACGGGAATATTGCCGAAGTAGACTGGAGAACCAATACCGTCCAGGGAGACCACCTGAGAAGATACGGTTATGTGTACGACAGGCTCAACAGGCTATCGGCAGGATTCTACCAGAAGGATACCAATCCTTCAGCCAAGGAGTATTTCGAGAAAACGGATTATGACCTGAACGGGAATATCTCCCATCTGAAAAGATCGGCGGAATCCCAGCAGGGCGCACCGGCATTTTTGATCGATAATCTTACGTATGTATATGAGCAGCAGGGAAACAGGCTGAAATCTGTTACCGATGCTTCAACGGTGTATGACGGATATCCCGACACCTCCGGCATTGCCATTCCCTACGACAATAACGGGAACATGACCTCCCATGAAGATAAGGGGATCCTTCAGATCAAATACAACTTTTTAAATCTTCCCGATTATCTGAAATTTAACAAGTATGTTTCCCGGAGAGGGAAGATGTATTACGTCAACACCAATTATACTTATCGGGCAGATGGGGTAAAACTTTCCAAAATACACAATTATTTTATAGGGAATACCCTTGCAGGAGCAGTAACGTATACGGATTACCTGGATGGTTTCCAATACAGCACTGACCAGAATTTATCGATCAGTCCGGACGGAATCTTACCTATGGATTTACAGTTTATGGCTACCGCAGAAGGGTATTATGATTTTGTGAAAAATAAGTATATTTACAACTATGTTGACCATCTGGGAAATGTACGTTTAAGTTATTTCAAAAATGGCAGCAGCACAGAAGTTCTTGAGGAAAACAATTACTATCCGTTCGGATTAAAGCATGAAGGCTACAATCCTTTGGTAGGAAACCCTTCGTACCAGTACAAATACAACAGCAAGGAACTCCAAACGGAAAGCGGAATGTACGATTACGGTGCAAGGTTCTATATGCCGGACATCGGAAGATGGGGTGTGGTGGATCCGTTGAGTGAATTACAATTTGAATATACTCCATATGCATATGTAAATGGAAATCCCATTGGATTTAATGATCCTACAGGAATGATCGGAGAAGATCCTGATCCAAAAAGGATATATGGACCTAAAGGGGGTAAATTAATTGAAGAAGTTGTTGTACAAGCCCCGTTAAAACCGATAAATACTTCCCTTTCCTTTATGGGAATTAACAATCTGGATGCATATCATGCGTCTGAAGATAGATTGGCCGCAGGTATTAGAGGAAGTAAGGCAGCTCTTGCAACAGAAAAATTTGAAAGAAACCTTGCTTTTGCAATGGGTACTTTTATAATGGGTGGAAGCAATATCGTAGCTTCAGCTGGCTGGGTTACCTTTGATACTTACATGAGTTATCAAGATGAAAAAGCTCAGGACGCTGTTGGGAATATTCAGCTCATGGCAATGCTTATTCAGGCAAGTCATGGTAATGCTTCTGGAATAAATAAATTAATTAATCTTGGAAAGCAAGGAAAACATATAGTTGGACATAATAATTATACAATAGGTAGAAGTATCTTAGTTGAAGATGCACAAGCATTATTAGATGCTTTCCATTCGGGAAATATTAAATCTTCAAGAGTAATTAATAATGTTAAAACACAGGTTGATTTTGGAAAAAACATTGGTACGGTTATAAAGGATGGTGTTAATGTACCAACAACAAACGGAATTATACATAATTCTAAAACAGGAGCGCATATAGTGCCTTCAAATCCTTAAAATTTAAATTATGAATAAAGAAATAGAACTTAGAAGAGAAGTGTTAATATCCATACAAAGAGCTTTATGGGGTATGATATATCCTGAAATCAGAGCAATTGCAGTAGGATATGAAGGAAAAAAAAGACTTAAAGTTATTTATTATCTGGATAGAGAACCCAATGAAGAAGATTATGAGAATATAAGCGAGGTAACAGCAGAAATATGTGCAGATATTGATTTTCAAGAAGTGGAAGAGCTATGTATATTTACAAAAGAACCTATTAATAAGTTGGATAATCTAGTTTCTTGGGTTTATATTCGAAAAGAATATTAATTATATTTTTAACTGATTTATCATACTCGACAAAATCAGAGACTTATTCCAATACATGATAAATATATTAAGGCAATACTACTGATTGCATTTATAGATAAGATGGATTGAAGCATGGAAAAAAAAACATGACCAATTTGCTTTGTAATAAAATTTAGGTTATAGTAAGAAATGTACGCTTAAGTTATTTCAATAACGGTCAGCAGCACAGAAATTCTTGATGAAAATAATTACTATCCGTTCGGATTGAAGCATGAAGGCTACAATCCTTTGGCAGGAAACCCATCTTACCAATACAAGTACAACGGAAAGGAACTGCAAACGGAAAGCGGCATGTATGATTATGGTGCGAGATTCTATATGCCAGATATAGGGCGTTGGGGTGTTGTAGATCCGCTTGCGGAAGTAAATAGAGCCTGGTCCCCATATCGTTATGCTTATAATAATCCTTTACGTTTTATTGATCCAGATGGGAGATTAGAAGATTGGTACGAAGATGATCAAACAGGTAATATAGCATGGCATGATGGTAGTGCAGAAAGAGCTGGTCAAACCAATCTTACTCAAAAGGCAAATGGAGGTTCTATTTCCATAGTTGAAGGTGGCAATAATAATATCTTAAACAGTGACGGAAGTATTACTAGAAACGGAGAAACAATAACCAATGGTTATGCTACGACTACCTCTCTTGGAAGAACAATAACTTCCCGAAATCCTTGGGAAGCCATAGTAAATGCTTCTGGTGATGCTGGTGGAATTACTTGGGATAGTGATCTTGTAAGAGGGTTTACTGGAGATTTTGTAAATGTTGGCGGTGGATTTTCTGGAATTGCTGGTGGAGATGGTGGAACTAGTTGGGAGGCGAATTGGGTTGTTCATGGTCCTGAAGCTAGTTTTTTGCCTGCTATTACGACAACTCCATCTGTTGGTGGTGGTTATAGTACAGGAGCAACTATTAATATAGGTAATGTAAATTATACTGGTGATGCTTCAAACATTACACGAAGTATGTTAGTTACTAATTCCGCTAAAGGAGATGAGCCGACAGATTGGGTTTCTGTTGGAGGGGCTTTTGCAGGCAAAGGAGCAGTTACATTTGGTCTAACAAAATTAAGTGATGGAAATCAATTAATAAGTGGTCAAATGAATATCGGTGTTGGTGCGCCAGCTGGACCAGTACCTGTAAATGCAGCAGCTGGATTCTCAAATACATACATGATAAAAGATTTTGGAATAAAAGCTAAGAAATGATAAAAAGAAAATATATTTTATTCATCGTTTTTTTTACTATTGTTATAGTATCTTATTTTTACAGTGGAAATCATTTGCAAAAAAAAGGCACAGATAATTTTATAAAATTTAATAGTAGTAATTTAAATGATAAGCTTATAGCTACAGATTATTATGCCAAAGGAGTGAAAATTATTTTCAAAGATGATGAATATGTTTTTTACCCACTTACAAGCTCTTTAAATAACAATAATATTTTTGAAGTAATTGCTGAAGCAGGTGATAGTATATATAAGAAACCATTTCAAAAAATATTAATTTTAAAAAAGAAAAACGGAAAAGAATATAAATATAATTTTAGAGAATTTTAATTAAAAGAGAGCCAAATTATTGGTTCTCTTTTTTTTATTTAAGGACTAAGATTTACATCATATCCTACTGACCTCCCCCCGATATATGGAACAGTCTAAATTAGAGAAATTTGATTTTTCTGACTGTTAATGATGAATTCATTTGGTGTTAAATTTCCTAACGAACTATGAGGTCTGTAGCTGTTGTAATCTTCTCTCCAGACATCCAACTTCTGCTGTGCATCTTCTAAGGAGAGAAACCAATTTACATTAAGACACTCATCGCGTAATGATCCGTTAAAACTCTCAATAAATGCATTATCAGTAGGTTTTCCCGGTCTTGAGAACTCCAGTTCTATTTTCTTTTCATAAGCCCATCTGTCTAATGCTTTACTGATAAACTCAGGTCCATTATCAATTTTAAT